>CANMWJ010000007.1 GCA_947501565.1 uncultured Marinobacterium sp. | reverse complement strand
CGAATTATCTGATCAATTTGTTAAAGAGCGTCGCTTGCGTTTCGTCTCAAGCGAGGCGCATATTTTACTGTGCGCCGCGTCGGTGTCAAGCATTTTTTGGTAAGTTTTTTCAGAAGTTTTTAGCAAACTTCGAAGCCCTCACCGCCGACTTTCGACCCTTAAATAATCTCAAGAAAAACCAATGTAATCAATGAGTTATTTAATTTTCAAGTCCACGTTTCCGATCGCATCTCTGCGTCTTACCCCGTGAATGTGGAGGCGTATTCTATAGATCCGCAGCGCCGCGTCAAGCACTTATTTAAAATAAATTTCGCAGATCAAAAGTGCTGGATATCCACAACCTCAACCTCTCCAGCCATCACTCTTTCTGAGAAGAAGTTGCCCGCAACACGCGCAAAACGATCCGGCCCATCCGTAACCAGGAATTCGGTACTGCCCGCCACGTTTTGTTTCGTCAATAACGATGCTTTATCTAACGCCCGACCCACTACCTCGGCCGTCGTCTGAGCCGAGTCCACCAGTTTGACCCCGCTACCGACAACAGATGCAATCACGCCTCGCAATACCGGGAAGTGAGTACAGCCCAACACCAGCGTATCTATCTTTGAGGAGCCCTCTTCCAGAAGCGGCTGCATACAGCGCCGCACTATCTGCTCAACGAGCTCCCCCTTATGCCACCCCTCTTCAGCAAGCGCCACAAATAACGAGCACGCCTGCGCCTTTACTGAAGCATCCGGTCGACGCGCCAGTATTGCAGCCTGATAGGCAAGATTGTTAACGGTACCTTCCGTTGCAATGATACCGATCCGACCAGAGAGACTGGCCGCACAGCACGCGTCTGCGCCGGGCTCGATTACACCAATGACGGGAATATCGGGATAAAGCTGACGCAGGTGCTCTACCGACACCGCCGAAGCGGTATTACATGCGATCACCAGCGCTTTGATATTACGACTATACAACGCGCGCGCCGCCTGCTCCGCATAGCGGGTTACAGACTGCGCGCTTTTGGTGCCATAAGGCACGCGGGCAGTATCGCCGAGGTAAAGCAGGTTTTCCTGCGGCAACACACGGCGAAGCTCATTCAGAACGGTGAGGCCACCCACCCCAGAGTCAAAAACACCAATAGGAAGCGATGACCGATCTTGCATGACTTATTTTTTCTTACGCGATTTCTTACGCGCTTGCTGCTTCAGATCTTTGATATGACGGCGCTGACGCTCTTTCTTCGCTTGCTGTCGCGGCGTCAGAACGTTGCGTTTACCTTCATAAGGGTTGTCACCGGTGCGAAACTCAAAGCGCACCGGCGTTCCTTTGATCGCCAGTACCTGAGTAAACTTGTTTTCCAGGTAACGCTTATACGACCCTGGCAACGAGTCAGTCTGGTTACCATGCACAACAATGATCGGCGGATTGGAACCACCCTGGTGCGCATAACGCAGCTTGATACGACGTCCGCTGACCATTGGCGGCTGGTGATCCGCCACCATATCTTCGAGCAAGCGAGTCAGACGGCTGGTAGACCACTTCTCCATCGCAGACGCATAGGCTTCATCAATCGAGCCATACATATCCCCTACGCCACTGCCGTGCAGAGCAGAGATAAAGTGCATACGCGCAAAACCTGCAAACTCCAGCTTGCGACGGATCTGCTCGCGCACCCGCTCTTTCTGCTCACCATCCATGCCATCCCACTTGTTCAGCGAGATCACCAACGCGCGGCCGGTATCCATCACGAAGCTGAGCATACTCAGGTCCTGATCGGTAACACCTTCGCGTGCATCAATCACCAGCACAACCACATTAGCGTCACGAACCGCTTGCAGCGTTTTTACGATGGAGAACTTCTCTACAGCCTCCTTGATATTCTTACGACGACGGACACCCGCCGTATCGATCAAGGTATAACTGGTACCCTCTCGCTCGTAGGGGATATACACACTGTCACGGGTCGTACCGGCCTTGTCGTACACCACAACACGGTCTTCACCCAACAGGCGATTTACCAGCGTGGATTTACCTACGTTAGGACGCCCAACAATCGCAATTTTGGTACTGCGATCGATCTCTTCCGCCAGCGCTTCATCTACCTCAACCTCAGGAACAAGCTGCAGGACATATTCGATTAGCGCTTTTACACCGCGACCATGTGCCGCCGCAATCGGAGTCGGAGCCCCCAGACCCAGACCATGAAAGTCGCTCATCGCAACATCCGGGTCGATGCCATCTGTTTTATTGACGACCAGAAAACACTCTTTCTCACTACGTCGCAGGTAGTCAGCAAGACGTTCGTCGTCCGGATTCAATCCTGCACGCCCATCAACGATGAAGAGCACGATGTCAGCCTCTTCGACCGCCTGCAGTGACTGCTTGGCCATCTCGTAGTCGATACCCTGCTCGTCGCCGGTAATACCCCCAGTGTCTACGACAATGTAGTCTTTGTCGCCCATCTGACCTTCGCCGTACTTGCGGTCACGCGTAAGACCCGGCAAGTCTGCCACCAGAGCATCACGCGTCTTGGTCAACCGGTTAAAAAGTGTAGATTTGCCGACATTCGGTCGACCCACGAGTGCAATTACGGGAAGCATCAACTCACTCCTGCTAGTTGGCAGGTAAAAATAAAACGGCGACTACCCGCTTCAACAGGTAGTCGCCCGAAAATTAATTAACAATATCAGTTCAGTTTCAGGGCGACCAAGCGACCGCTATTACCCAAAACATAGAGAACGTTATCAGCAGCCAGCATATCGCCAACGACACCATCAGCGTCGGCACGGTAACGCGCAACAAAGCGCCCATCCACCTGAGACATGAAGTGGATATAACCCTCGCCATCCGCCACAGCAACACTGCTACCTAATACGGCAGGAGATGTGATTGCGCGATTTTCCAGCGCATCCTGATGCCACACACTCGCGCTGTTAGCCTGATCAAATGCCTGAACAGCATCGCTGGCCTCACTCACGTAAACGTTACCGAACCCAGCTGCCAATCCCCGGTAGCTCGAAACATTTTGCGACCACACAATCTGCGCTTTGAGCGGATCCATCGATACCAGGCGCCCCTGATAACTGGTGACAAACAACTGATTACCAACAAGCAATGGCTTACCGTCGATATCGACCATTCGTTCAAGCTCCGAACGCCCCTGTGGCAATGCAGCACGGCGCTCCCACAACACACGACCAGTGCTGTTCTCAATCGCGACAACCTTGCCATTAGCAAAGCCGGCCAGCGTCACATTCTGCGTCACGATCGGCGCACTTGTACCACGCAGCGTCAGACGCGGCACCAAGGCATCATATGTCCAACGACGATCCCCGGTGATTCGATCAAAAGCAACCAACTTGCCATTAATCAGTTGAGCCACAACCAGCTGGTTATTGACCTGCGGGGCAGACACCACTTCAGTGCTTATTTGCTCACGCCAGAGCTCGGCGCCGCTCTTGGAATTTAGCGCGATTACTTCGCCGGACTCAGTAGCAACTACGACGGTATCAAATCCAGCACCGACACCACCACTGATGGTCTCTTTAAGTTCAACATCCCAATTGCGTTGACCATCCCGTTTCGCATATGCCTGTACACGCCCCTGACTATCAGACGCAAAAACCTGATCACCCCATAACGCCGGTGTGAACTGGTGATATTTCTCACCCAGACCCTTGCCTACGTCAGCGCTCCAGAGCACCTCAACCTCTTTCTCCTCGGCGAAGGAAACCAGAGGATTCGGCTGCACCTCCTCTTCGGAGTCACCCCAGAAGCCACATCCGGAAATGGCAACGGCCAATGCCGTCGCAGCAACACCGCGTACAAGCAATTTCATTTACTTACCCTCTACCGCCAGGTCGTCCAGCTTCATCGCCAGCAATGGACGCGCCCCACCCTGCTCTGCGGCTTTCAGCGCAGATGCATAAGCCGCACGTGCAGCGTCTGTATCACCTTTCATCAGATGCAGATCACCCTTCAACTCGCCCAGCGTCGCTTCAAATTTACCCGCGCTCAAACCGCTCAGTGACGCCAACGCCGCGTCCACATCACCACCGGCTGCCTGCAGACGCGCCTTACGCATTGTTGCGATCACTCTCATCTCAGCAGTTGGCTGACGGCCCAACACCCAATCGATCTCAGCAATCGCTTTGTCGAACTCTTTAGCGTCGACAGCAACACGCGCCTGAATCAACGCTGCGAATTTAGCGTAGGTCGAATCTTCGTAATCGCCTTTAAGCTGTTCAGCCAGGTGCGCTGCTGTAGCAAGCTGATCTTCGTTGTTCTCAGCACCCATACCGGCGATAACGGCTTCCACCATATTCTGATAGAGGATAGAAGCATTCTCAGACTCGACCGCCTGACGCTCCTGCCAACCACGCCAGCCAACGACAATCGCTACCGCCAGACCAATACCAAGCAGCAGGGACTTTCCGTTTTCTTTCCACCAGGATTTAATCGCCTGAACCTGTTCTTCTTCAGTACGCATCTCTGACACGCTTTACTCCTGTTATACGTGATCCGTCAGGCATTCCAGACGGTTTTGATGACGGAGGCCAGATCAGCCTGCTCAATATCAAAGCGAGGTTCCTCGCCCTGCCACAATGTAGCGACCAGACCGGTGTCGGCAGGTTTTACCAACGCGACCAGCGGTGCTCCAGTCTGGCGCGCCTTCGCACCAATGTTCTTCAAACCGGCGCAGTGCACGCGTACGCGCAAACCAGGCAACTCATCGCGCAGCTGCTCTGCCAGCGCAATGACCTGCGCTTGAATCCCCTTAGCATCTGCAGCCAGGTAGAGATCGAAAGGCTGACGCACATCTGTCGGAATCGCATCAAGCGTCTCCAGCAACAGAATCAGACGCTCCACGCCCATCGCAAAACCTACCGCCGGGGTTGGACGACCACCCAACTGCTTGACCAGTCCATCGTAGCGACCGCCGGCACAGACAGTACCCTGAGCACCCAGCTTATCTGTAACCCATTCAAAAACGGTTTTACAGTAATAATCCAGTCCACGCACCAGTCGCGGGTTGATCTCGTACTTTACGCCAGCAGCATCAAGCATTGCGCACAGATCCGCAAAATGCGCACGCGACTCTTCATCCAGATAGTCACTCAGCGTCGGAGCATCATCCAGCAACGCCTGAGTACCGGCATCTTTGCTGTCCAGAATACGCAGAGGGTTAGACGTCAGGCGACGCTGACTATCTTCGTCCAGCTGATCTTTCCGCGCTTCCAGATACTCAACCAGCGCCGCACGGTATTCGGCACGCGCTTCGTTAGAACCCAGAGAGTTCAACTGAAGCGTAACTGCATCAAGGATGCCGAGTTGCTTCCAGAGGCGCGCACTGAGCATGATCACTTCTGCATCGATATCTGCAGACGCCATACCAAACGTCTCGACACCGATCTGATGGAACTGACGGTAACGCCCCTTCTGAGGTTTTTCGTATCGGAACATCGGACCGGTGTACCACAGACGCTGAGTCTGGTTGAACAACAAACCATGCTCTTCACCTGCACGCACACAGCTTGCAGTACCTTCAGGACGCAGCGTCAAACTCTCACCGTTACGATCCTCAAAGGTGTACATCTCCTTCTCAACGATATCAGTAACCTCACCGATTGAGCGTTTGAAAAGGTCAGTCTGCTCAACGATCGGCATACGAATTTCACTGTATCCATATGCGGACAGCACCGATTTTACGGTGCCCTCCAGGTACTGCCATACTGGCGTCTGCTCTGGCAGGATGTCGTTCATCCCACGAATGGCTTTAACTTTGGCCAACTCTCTGATCCCGAAAAGTTTTCTATTTTTACTCAGCGACCGGCAGGGTCAGGCGCAGCACATTACCACGCCCCCGTGCAGCTAATGCCACCGGTTCGCCGTTATAACTCAGTTGATTAACTGCAGATACCGCGCCGATGGTTACATTGATCGGTGGCACGCCAACCACGTCCACACCACGCGTTGCATTACGCACACTTGCAACCAGCAACTTACCGGCACTATCACGCACCTCTACCCAGCAATCAGCATTGAACTCGATCTTCAACGCACCTTGCCCGGCGAGCTCTGCAGAAACTGCAGCGGCTTGCCCGACAACCGGCTCGCTCACCGCAACCACAGCGGACAGCGGCTCCGCTGCTGATGGTTCAGTTTCAGAAGCACTGCTGCTAACAGTAACGACCGCCTCATCGACAGCGATCGGACTCTCCGCTTGAGCAGCCCCTGAGGTATCTTCCTGAGCCTGAACGACAGCACTCTCAACTACCGCCTGCGCTTCCACGCCATTGCTCTCAACGGCCGGAGCTTCAACCACAGCCTCAGACATGTTTGTACCGTCAGGGTTCACAGTTTCTACGCCCGATGCAGCCTCATCTGTTACAACCGGCTCATTCACCACAACCTGAGCATTGGTATCATCGGCCACTGGTGTTTCAACGACCGGCGCTTCGATAACCGGCGCATTTACCGACTGGCCCTGCCACCAAAAGGCGCCCACCGCAGCAATCACAACCAGCACGGCAGGCAATACCCATTTTGCCGCTGAAGATTTAGACTCCGACGCATCAAAATGCGTGTTAACCGTACCTACCGGTTTTACCTTACTGCTGCTACTTCCGCCGCCTACTACCTCTTCATAGGCCGCAACCGCTTCCTGCTCACTCAACCCCAAGTAACGGGCATAAGCACGCAGATAACCTAAAGCAAATACACGATCCGGCAGGTCTTCCAGGCGCCCTTCTTCAATGGCCACAATATGCTTGGCCGAGAAATTCAGATCAGATGCAACCGATTCGATGCTTACGCCTTTTGCTTCACGCGCGACAACGAACTCTGTCCCAATAAAGCGTGTAACAACCTCTTCCTGCTCCAGTTGTTCCTGACTACTCACCGTGTGACTCCTCATACATCCTATACTCTGCCGAATCCGGGAATAGATTCTTCAATATCAACGCATACGTTGCCGCCTGCGATGATCTTCCACTGTGTCGCGCCAGTCGAATACCGACCCAAAGGCTACCGGCATAGTGCTCCACACGTTTCGCATCTACCAACGCCGAGAACCGCTCGAATAGCGATTCCGCTTTGTCATATTTTCCTTGCGCAATAAACAGATCCGCCAATTCAATCATCGAAATCATACGCGAAGGACTGATCTGCAATGCGCGTGAAAACGCATGCTGAGCGGCTTCGGATTTATCGAGCAGGCGGTAGCACCGCCCCAGGTTCTCAAACGCCTGGGAGCGACGATTATAAAAAGGATCTTCGGTAGCACGCGCCAGTTCTTTGCACGCCTCTTCGTAACGCTGCGCAGAGAACAAAAACGCCCCGAAGTTATTGTGAATCATCGCAGATTGAGGCGCATAACGGGTTGCTTTGCGAAAGTACTCTTCCGCCAACTCAGCCTCACCTTCAATCTGGAAGGTCAGCGCCAGGCCATTGTAGGCCTCCCCGTCATCAGGGGCGATCTCTAGCGCTTTCTGGAATGCATTCTTGGCCCCCTGCAGATCTCTTGCCTGCAGGTATTCAATACCAAGACGGGTGTAAGCAGTGTGAACAGCGGGCTTATCAGCGCCAGCAGTACGCGTCTCATTGGTCGCACAACCGGCAACCAATACCAGGAAAAACAGTAATGTAAGACGCAACCCGTTCACTCAACGCTCCTACTGAGGCTTGCTAAACTCCGATGGAGAAGCCTCTTGTACCACAGGAATATACTTTTGACTACGACGGGTGCGGTCTGCAACCTGGCCCACAAGCTGACCACAGGCAGCATCCACGTCATCACCTCGTGTTTTACGTACCGTGGTTAGAATACCCGCGTTCAGCATTACCTGCTTAAATGCCAGGATGGCACTCTCACTCGGGCGTTCATAGTCCGAATTAGGGAACGGGTTGAATGGGATGAGATTCAGCTTGGACGGCAGACGGCGCAGCAGCTTGACCAACTGGCGCGCATGCTCTGGCTGATCGTTCACACCCGCGATAAGGGTGTACTCAACGGTTGCAACGCGTTTATCGTTCAGACTCTTCAGATAACGGTTACAGGAATCGATCAGCTCATTGATTGGGTAGCGACGGTTGATCGGCACCAACTGATTACGCAGTTCGTCGTTTGGTGCGTGCAGAGAGACCGCCAGTGATACATCACTGACCTCTGCCAGTTTATCCAGTGCGGGAACAACACCCGCTGTGGACAGGGTCACGCGACGCTTGGAGAGACCGTAAGCATTGTCTTCCATCATCAGCTGAGTCGCATCAACCACATTTTCGAAATTCATCAACGGCTCGCCCATGCCCATCAGTACAACATTGGTTACACGGCGATCACCGGATGGATCAAACGGTCCGAAGGAGCGGATTGCAACACGCACCTGACCGATGATTTCAGCAGCAGACAGGTTACGGTTGAACCCCTGCTTACCGGTAGAACAGAAGCTACAATCCAGGGAACAACCGATCTGTGAGGACACACACAGGGTCGCACGGCCATTTTCCGGAATAAGCACAGTCTCAACACAGGAACCGCCATCAGTACGGATCACCCATTTGCGGGTACCGTCTTTGGAGATATTCTCCAGAACAACTTCAGGATCGCGGATCTCTGCCATCTCACTGAGTTTTGCACGCAACGCTTTGGAGATGTTGGTCATCTCGTCAAAGTTCGTCGCACCGAGCTGATGAATCCATTTCAGTACCTGCGTGGCGCGGAAACGCTTCTCCCCGATCTCCTCGAAGAAGTCTTCAAGCTTGGATGGCGACAGGCCAAGCAGATTAACTTTAGTGGTGGATTCAGTCATAGAACTTAAAACTCAGTTAGGTGTAAAGCGAGTGACCACCCTGCGACGCAGAGTGGTCGGACGACAATTACTTGCCGAAGAAGTAAGCGATTTCGCGCTCTGCAGAAGCAGGAGAGTCGGAACCGTGTACAGCGTTCGCGTCGATGGACTCAGCGAAGTCACGACGGATAGTACCTTCAGCCGCTTCCTGTGGGTTAGTCGCACCCATCAGGTCACGGTTAGCAACGATTGCGTTTTCGCCTTCCAGAACCTGAACAACAACAGGGCCAGAAGTCATGAAAGCAACCAGATCAGCGAAGAAAGGACGCTCTTTGTGCTCAGCGTAGAAACCTTCAGCTTCAGCCTGGGACAGCTGCTTCATCTGCATTTCTACCAGTTTCAGACCAGCCGCTTCAAAGCGAGCTTCGATCTGACCAATTACGTTTTTAGCTACTGCGTCCGGCTTGATGATGGACAGAGTACGTTCGATTGCCATTGTTTCTTAATCCCCGAAGTATTTAAGGACATACCAAAATTCAAACGCGCAATTATACGCGAGGTTCATTGCGGTGAACAGCGCTACAGCAGCGCATAAAAAAGCCCGGGGTTATCCGGGCTTCCTGCTCAATCCTGCTCGTCGATCCAGGCGGCCTGTATGGCCTCCAGAATCTTTTCGCCGCAACGGTCCGGATCGTCGTCAAAACCATCCAGCGCCATCACTTTTTCATAGAGATCAGGAAAGCTGATTGTCAGCGGATCCTGATCGGGATATTTTTCGCACAACTCGATAGCGATATCGAGTACATCAACCCATTTTAAGCTCATACCTTGCGCTCCGTCTTACATTAGTGACGTTCAGACACCTGGTTGATGGTGTATTTCGGGATCTCTACCACCAGATCCTCTTCGGCGACGACAGCCTGACAGCTCAGACGCGATTCCGGCTCCAGCCCCCAGGCCTTATCCAGCATATCGTCTTCCAGCTCGTCGGATTCCTCCATTGAGTCAAAACCTTCACGTACGATGACATGGCAGGTTGTGCACGCACAGGATTTTTCACACGCGTGTTCGATCTCAATACCGTGCTGCAGCGCCGCATCACAGATGGTGACACCCGGCTCCACGTCGATCACCTGACCGTCCGGACACAACTCTTCATGGGGCAGAAAGATAATCTGCGGCATTACTTCTTCTCCTCAATCTCATCGATCGTATGGCCCTGAAGGGCTTTCTGGATACCGTGATCCATACGACGCGACGCAAAGAAATCACTCTCATTGGAGAGCACAACTATACCTTTCTCGATAGCATCAGCATCAGCACCGTTGCGCAACTTCAGCAACTGAGCCATCTCACTCTGCAGCATCGCACGCTCCTCATCATTCAGCAGCGCATCACCGTCGGCTTCAATCGCCTGCTCCAGGGCCACCAACAGACGGTCTGCCTCAACCTGCTGTTCACGCAAGCGACGCTTATCCAGATCCTCTTGCGCAGTGCTGTAGGATTCCTGCAGCATAGTCGCGATCTGCCCATCACTCAGACCGTACGACGGTTTCACCTGAATGCTGCTCTCAGTGCCTGTGGACAACTCTTTCGCCGACACATTTAACAAGCCATCAGCATCCACCTGGAAGGTCACGCGAATCTTGGCGGCGCCTGCTGCCATCGGAGGGATACCCCGCAGCACGAAACGCGCCAGTGAGCGGCAATCCTCAACCATCTCGCGCTCACCCTGAACCACATGGATCGCCATCGCGGTCTGCCCATCCTGATAGGTGGTAAATTCCTGCGCCCGACCTACCGGAATCGATGTATTACGGTGAATAACCTTCTCGGCCAGACCACCCATAGTCTCCAAACCAAGCGACAGCGGAATCACATCCAGCAACAACATATCACTGTCTGGCTTGTTACCTGCCAGCACATCCGCCTGGATAGAAGCACCAATCGCCACTACGCGGTCCGGATCGATATCGATATGCGGTTCACGACCAAAGAACTCTGAAACCTTCGCACGCACCAGCGGGACGCGGGTGGAACCACCCACCATAACGACATCTTGCACTTCACCAGCATCAACACCAGAGTCTTTCAGCGTACGCTTACAGGCACGCAAGGTGCGAGACACCAGCTTTTCGACCAGAGCATCAAACTGCTCGCGCGTCACAGCAACGGAACTACTGTGTCTGGCAAAATTCAGATCAGCAACGACCGCGTCAGAATCAGTCAGTGCCTCTTTAACGTCACGCGCCTTTTCTGTGAGGTAACGCGCCAATGCCGTATCGATGTCTGCACCGATACCCGCTTGGTCCGCTAGCCAATGCGCCAGCGCCAGATCAAAATCATCTCCACCCAGCGCACTGTCGCCACCGGTAGCCAAGACCTCAAACACACCTTTATTCAAGCGCAGAATCGAGATATCGAAGGTACCGCCACCCAGGTCATAAACCGCAATGACGCCTTCACCCCCCTGATCCAGCCCATAAGCCACGGCAGCAGCCGTAGGCTCGTTCAACAGACGCAACACCTTGATGTTCGCCAAGGTTGCGGCATCTTTAGTTGCCTGACGCTGGGCTTCATCAAAATAAGCAGGCACGGTGATCACCGCACCCGTCAGCTCACCACCCAGGCTGTCTTCCGCACGATTGAGCAGCACGCTGAGAATATCTGCAGACACCTGCACCGGGCTTTTATTACCGACAACCGTTTCAATAAACGGCATCCCGTTTTCACCGGCGATGAAGTGATAAGGCGCTTCACTACCCAGTGAACGCACATCCTCTACACCACGCCCCATCAGGCGCTTAACCGACACGATGGTATTAAACGGATCTTCTGACGCTGCTTCACGCGCCTTAGCACCGACCTCTTTCCGACCGCAGCTGAGATAACGCACAACGGACGGCAGGATATGCCCGCCCTGCTCATCAGGCAGCGTAACGGCCTCACCACTTTTAACCGTCGCCACAAGCGAGTTGGTGGTTCCCAGATCAATACCCACAGCCAACTTATGCTGATGGGGAGCGGCACTCTGGCCAGGTTCTGCAATTTGTAACAGCGCCATAATTTTTCTGCTCAGTCATCCAGCCGATCTTCGAGATTCTCGATCTCAATCGCCAGCTTTTCCAAAAACTGCATTTTGCGAACGTTTGCCGCAGCATCCTCAAACTTCTGTTCCGCGTACAAGCCCGCAAAGGCCTCGCGCAACTGCTTAAGCATTGCGTCCACTTCATCGGAGAGCTCATCAAGCTCCTCAAAAGGATCAGCCTGCTGAGGAATCTCTTCCAGCCGTTCCCTCAGCTCCATCTGCTGCATCAGAAACATAGGTTCAATCGCGACAGAGCTCTCGCCGGTCACATCCAAGCCAACCAATCCCAGAAGATACTGCGCACGACGCAGAGGCGACTTGAGCGTCGTCAGGGCCTCGTTAAGAAATGCAGTATATTGCTCGGAGAGCCGACGCTCCCGATCAGAGAGATGAGCATGCCGGTCCGGGTGCAGTGTTTTCTGCAACTCCAGATAGTGGGCCGACAGCAGATTAAGATCGATATGGAAGGATACCGGCAGAGCAAATAGCTCAAAATAGTTCTTACTAATGTCCATTACACTGCCCGGTATGGATTAAACGTTGAAACTTTCGCCGCAACCACACTCGCTGCTTACGTTCGGGTTATTGAACTTAAAGCCTTCGTTCAACCCCTCTTTCACGAAGTCCAGCTCGGTACCATCAAGGTACAGCAGGCTTTTCGGGTCGATTACCACACGCACGCCCTGAGATTCGAAAACCTGATCTTCATCCTGTTTCTCATCCACAAACTCGAGCACATATGCCATACCGGAACAGCCGGAGGTACGCACACCCAAGCGGATTCCAAACCCGTGACCACGTTTTTCAAGATAGCGCGCTACGTGCTGAACCGCAGCATCAGTCATTGTGATTGCCATAGACCCACATCCTGCTGCCGCCACGGAGTGACGGCAGCTTCATTCAATTATTTCTTGTCCTGCTTCTCTTTGTAGTCAGCTACAGCCGCTTTAATCGCGTCTTCAGCCAATACGGAGCAGTGAATTTTAACTGGCGGCAGGGCCAGTTCTTCTGCGATGGAGGTATTTTTCAGTTCTGCCGCTTCGTCCAGCGTCATACCTTTCACCCACTCAGTTACCAGTGAGCTGGAAGCGATCGCTGAACCACAACCATAGGTTTTGAACTTGGCGTCTTCGATAACACCTTCATCACTAACTTTGATCTGCAGACGCATAACGTCACCGCAAGCAGGCGCACCCACCATACCGGTACCGACATTTTCGTCTTTATCATCCATCTTACCCACATTACGCGGATTTTCGTAATGATCGATTACCTGATCACTGTAAGCCATAACAACCTCCCGAATTCTCTGCGATGCAGATTAGTGGTGAACCCACTCTACTTTGCTGATGTCGACACCGTCTTTGTACATATCCCACAACGGAGACAGCTCACGCAGTTTTTCCACCGCCTGACGAACCTGCTCTACAGCGCGATCAATGTCCTCTTCGGTTGTAAAACGTCCGAATGAGAAGCGGATGGAGCTGTGTGCCAGTTCATCGTTCAGACCCAGTGCACGTAGCACATAGGACGGCTCCAGGCTCGCAGACGTACACGCAGAACCGGAGGAAACCGCCAGATCCTTAATGGACATCAGCAGCGACTCACCCTCTACAAAAGCGAAGCTCACGTTAAGGTTAGCTGCAACGCGCTGAGTTTCAGATCCGTTAACAAATACCTCTTCCATATCGCTGATGCCGTCGAGGAAACGCTGACGCAATCCCATCAGACGTTCGTTTTCAGCACCCATCTCCTCTTTCGCGATACGGAATGCTTCGCCCATACCAACGATCTGATGGGTAGCAAGAGTACCGGAGCGCATACCACGCTCGTGACCGCCACCGTGGATCTGCGCTTCCAGACGCACACGCGGCTTGCGGCGTACGTACAACGCACCAATGCCTTTAGGACCGTACACTTTGTGTGCAGAGAAGGACATCAGATCAACCTTCATGCGCGACATATCGATCTCCACCTTACCAGCACTCTGTGCGGCATCGACGTGGAAGATAATGCCCTTGGAACGGGTCAGCTCACCAATCTCTTCGATATCGGTGATGGTGCCGATTTCGTTGTTCACATGCATCAGTGAAACCAGAATGGTGTCATCGCGCAGCGCTTCCGCCACCATGGACACATCGATCAGACCGTCGCTGTTCGGATCCAGATAAGTTACTTCAAAGCCTTCACGCTCCAACTGGCGACAGGTATCCAGTACCGCCTTGTGCTCAATCTTGGAGGTGATGATGTGCTTACCCTTCTTCTGGTAGAAGTGGGCCGCACCCTTAATAGCCAGGTTGTCTGATTCGGTTGCACCGGATGTCCAGACGATTTCACGCGGGTCCGCTGCAATCAGATCAGCTACCTGCCGACGGGCAGTTTCCACTGCCTCTTCAGCTTTCCAACCGAAAAGATGAGAGCGCGATGCCGGGTTACCAAAGTTACCTTCCATCGTTAAGCACTCAACCATTTTCTCCGCAACACGCGGATCTACGGGTGTAGTTGCTGAGTAATCCAGATAAATCGGTTTATTCATTCTCGATCTCCGAGCCTTCCCCTTTCAGACAACCGGTTCGCCAGCTTCTGCCGGACTGGAATCGGTGCCTACTATAATATGTTCCATCTGACGACGATCCTGTCGTTCAGCTACATCTCGTACATCCCGACGCGCCACAAGGCCCGCCAGTGTAATTTCGCTCAGGAAGTTATGGATCTGACTGCTGAGATCACACCAAAGGTGGTGTGTCAGACATACTTCTCCGCCCTGGCACCCGCCATTGTGCTTACAACCAGTAGCATCAACAGACTCGTTGACAGCATCAATTACTTCAGCGACATTGATACCTGCGGGCTCACGGTTTAACTGATAACCACCGCCAGGTCCACGTACACTTCGTACGAGCTCGTTGCGGCGTAGTTTGGCAAACAGCTGCTCAAGGTAAGACAGTGAGATCCCCTGCCGTTCAGAAATATCGGCAAGGCTGATCGGCCCTTTTCCTTCATGCAATGCAAGATCAAGCATCGCTGTTACGGCATAACGCCCTTTGGTGGTTAATCGCATAATAGTTTCCGTCGCTGCTCATCGGCGAGTGTGGGAAGATTATGCGATACCCGACCAAAATGATCAAGTATTTAACCAACCTTTTTTGTCGGTTACTTACATTTGAGGCGCGATATTCTATCACGCCCCACAGAAATCGGACAAACAACCCTGCTTGAGACCTATTTCAGCTTCTTCTGAACCGCTTTCAAGATGCCGCGCATCACGTTAACCTCAACCTTGTCCGGCACCGCACGCATAAACAGCCGACGTAAGCGAGGCATTAACTGACGCGGATTTTCGGGATCAAGAAACTCGATATCTACCAGAGTTTCTTCCAGATGCACAAACATCCGTTCAAGCTCCTGATGGTCGGCCAATTCGATATCCCAATCCGTCCCCCACTTAGGGCGCTCCTGCTCCAGATTCTCCGGGTACAGCTCAGCCATGCGTAACTCGTAGGCGATAACCTGAACCGCTGCTGCAATGTTCAGCGAGCTGAAACCTTCCACGGAGGGAATATGCACATGATGGTGGCAGAGGTGCAGCTCTTCATTGGTTAAACCACGATCTTCCCGACCGAAAAGTATGGCGACCTTCTGCTTCGAAGGCGCGACAATGGCCGCCATCTCACGCGGATTAACAATAGGCCAGGGAATATGTCGCTCCCGTGCGCTGGTACCCACAACCAGCTGGCAATCCGCAATCGCCTCTGCAATGTCCGGTACGACTACTGCGTCGCCCAGCACATCCAATGCCCCGGAAGCACGCGCATCTGCCACTTCGCTCGGAAACTCCTTGGGTGCTACCAGGCAGAGCTCATGCAATCCCATGTTTTTCATGGCACGCGCAACGCCACCAATATTTCCCGGGTGAGTGGTATTCACTAGTACTACACGCACGTTCTCTAACATCGCCTGGTTCACCAACGTCTTGCTACTGAAAGCTGGCTATTCTAACAGAGCAAACACCGACGGTTCATCCGCTGCTCACCCACCTGCTACAGTGTTTACGACAACAATATCCACAAAAGTATAAAAAGATGCACAAAATTGGCTTTTCCACAGCCTCTTTACATTAAAACCGCAAAGCACCTCGGGTATAATGGCCGTTTTCCGCTCCCTAACAGTTTGTAGGTTCTAATCATCATGCAACCCATGGTTAATATTGCCCTGCGTGCCGCACGCATTGCAGGCGAACAAATCGCTCGTGCCGTAGAACGGCTGGATCTGATCAAGTCCGAAGAGAACGATGTAGCTAAATTCCTTAGCGATACCTGCAAACAGGCTGAATCGACCATCGTGTCCACCATTCAGAAAGCCTACCCAAACCACACCGTTGTGTGTGAGTACTCAGGCACGCACCCTGCTCTGAAAGAGGGCCCGGCATTCACCTGGCACGTCAACCCGATCGACAGTATCTCCAACTTCGCCAACGGCCTGCCGGTTTTTGCCCTGAGCATCACCGGTTACCAGAACGAGCGCATCGAGCACGCAATCGTCCTGAACCCTCTGATTGGTGAAGAGTTTACAGCCAGCCGCGGCAACGGAGCCCAGATGAACGGCAAACGCCTGCGCGTCAGCAACCGTAAAACCCTCGAAGGCGCCCTGGTGGGTACCGGCTTCTTTAACCGCACCAGCGATAAAGCGTTTTTCTCCGCACACCAGGAGATGGTCAAAAACATCACCCTGGCAGGCGGCAGCCACTACAACGGCGGTTCCGCTGCGCTGAACCTGGCATACACAGCCGCTGGCCGACTGGACGGCTTCTATCAGCTGGGCCTGAACGAAAGCGAAATCGAAGCTGGCACACTGCTTCTGCAGGAAGCAGGTGGTCTGGTAGCGGATTGCTTTGGCACCAACAACTTCCGCCAGAACGGCAACCTGGTTGCAGGCAACCCGAAGATGTTCAAAGCCTTGTTGCAGAGCATGCGCCCTGCCCTGAGCCCGGATATGCAGTAACCTACAGCTCATTATTTAAAAAACCGGCGAATGCCGGTTTTTTTATCTCTGCTTCCTGCGCTGCAGGCACAAAAAACCCGGCATTCGCCGGGTTTTTAATTTATAAAGCGCTTAAGACTCAGGCGTCGTACGGGTTACGCAGGACGATAGTCTCAACACGGTCAGGACCCGTGGAAACGATATCGATAGGCGCTTCAATCAGTACTTCCAGACGTTTGATGTAATCACGCGCTTCCTGAGGCAGCTCTTCAATAGTTTGAGCACCTACGGTAGAACCATCCCACCCCTTCATCTCTTCGTAGACAGGGGTAACCGCTTCGTAGTCTTCGCTACCAGTCAGCGTGGAAACCGTGTTGCCTTCAGCATCTTTGTAACCGGTACAGATACGGATAGTTTCCAGACCATCCAGAACGTCCAGCTTGGTCAGACAGATACCGGAGATGGAGTTCACCTGAATCGCGTGTTTCAGCGCAACCGCATCAAACCAACCGCAACGACGTGCGCGACCGGTAGTGGAACCGAATTCGTGGCCACGCTCAGCCAGGCGAGTACCGATTTCACAATCCAGCTCAGTCGGGAATGGACCGCCACCAACACGGGTGGTGTATGCCTTGGTGATACCCAGAATGTAATCCAGGTACAGAGGACCAAAACCACTACCGGTAGATGTACCACCTGCAGTTGTATTGGAGGACGTTACGTATGGGTAGGTACCGTGGTCGATATCCAGCAGGGAACCCTGAGCACCTTCGAACATGATGCTCTCACCTGCTTTACGCAGGTCGTGCAGCATTGCTGTCACATCAGCAACCATCGGACGCAGCTGCTCACCCATCTCCAGCGCTTCTTTCAGAACCGCATCGTATTCAACGGTTTCAGCTTTGTAGTAGTGCTCCAGCTGGAAGTTGTGGTATTCCATCACTTCTTTCAGCTTGGCAGCGAAACGCTCGGTGTCCATCAGGTCACCCAGACGCAGACCGCGACGCGCTACTTTATCTTCGTAAGCAGGCCCTATACCACGACCGGTAGTACCAATTTTGGAGTTACCACGCGCAATCTCACGCGCCTGATCCAGGGCTACGTGATAAGGCAGAATCAGAGGACAAGCAGGGCTCAGACGCAGACGCTCACGAACAGGAACGTTCGCTTCTTCCAGGCCACGAATCTCTTTCAGCAGCGCTTCCGGTGACAGCACGACACCGTTACCGATCAAACAAGTTACGTTCTCACGCAAAATACCGGATGGGATCAGATGCAGTACAGTCTTCTCCCCGTTGATAACCAGTGTGTGACCAGCGTTATGCCCGCCCTGGAAGCGCGCTACCGCAGCAGCCTGATCAGTCAGCAGATCTACGATCTTGCCTTTACCTTCATCACCCCACTGGGTACCCAGAACAACGACGTTTCTACCCATTGTTGCCTTCTTGAGATTGTTCATTAATCGAAACGAGATCAGAGGCCTTTTACGACCCACTCACCATCCACCAGTACCAACTCGGCACCGTTTTCAACCGCCTGATCCACACCAGACAGCGCCTGAACCACACGCACACCCTGGGCACGCAGTTCGTCAATTTTTTCCAGCAGCGCCGCATTTTCACCTGCAGGCGCAGCAACAACCGCCGCCTTCTGCGCAACTGCTGCTGTGAGATCGGCCAGTGTCTTCAGATCCGCACTGAAACCCGTTGCCGGGCGAGCGCGACCGAAGTCACGACCAATATCATCATAACGACCACCTTTGGCGATCGCCTGACCGTATACCGGTGTATATGCCGCAAAAACCACACCGGTGTGATAGTTGTACCCGCGCAGCTCGCTCAGATCAAAGTACTGATCCAGTGCTGGGAAACGCTTCGCGATACGGGAGGACAAGGTCTCCAGATACTCGACACCTTGCAGAACCGCCTGAGGTGCATCAGCAAACAGCTCTTTTGCACGCGCCAGAACTTCAACACCACCGTGCAGACGCGGCAACTCGGACAGACGATCCAGCAGGCGTGCATCGACATCCAGCTCATTAAGGAACTTGTCGATCTCAGGCAACGCTTTACGCTGCAACATACTCTGATATTCATACTGCTGCGCTTCGCTCAGACCCGCATCCTGCATCAGTGCACGGAAGATACCCACGTGCCCCAGATCCAGACTCAGCTCCTGAGATACACCCGCACTCTGCAATGTCGTGATCATCAGTGTGATCACCTCAACATCGCTGTCTACACCAGCATGACCATAAAGCTCGGCCCCGATCTGCAGGGGATTGCGTGGTGCCAACGGCTGAGTGGAACGGGCGTGCATGACAGAACCGCAATAACACAGACGGCTCGGCCCTTCGTTACGCATGCGGTGGGCATCAATACGCGCCACCTGAGGGGTGATATCTGCCCGAATACCCAGGGTATGACCACTGAGCTGATCGGTCAGCTTAAATGTGTTCAGATCGAGCTCACCACCAACGCCGGTCAGCAGTGCATCCAGATGCTCCACCAGAGGTGGCAACACCAACTCGTATCCCCAGCTATCAAACAGATCCAGCAAACGGCGACGCATCGCCTCAATCTGGCTGGCTTCCGGAGGAAGAATCTCTTTTACACCTTCCGGTAACAGCCAACGATCTGCCAACGCCATGCAGTACTCCAACAGATATCGAAATAGATGTTAATTAATCGCGTACAAAATCGACGTTCCGATCAGCATACTGGCAAGCCCCATAAATCGCAGGCTGCGGTTATCCACAAGCGCCAATTGCTGAACCAGGTTTCGCCAACGCTGCGGATACAGAAACGGGATAATCCCTTCCAGCACCAGCATCAGGCAAAAACCGATGGCGAGTTCATGCAGAAACTCAGATGACATACACGCTTCGCCGTTTTCGAAAGCCAATTTACATAAAAAAACCGGGCTGAAACCCGGTTGACGTATATTACCATGTAATCGGGACGATTGGAGTC
Organism: uncultured Marinobacterium sp.; assembly: GCA_947501565.1. Taxonomy (GTDB): domain Bacteria; phylum Pseudomonadota; class Gammaproteobacteria; order Pseudomonadales; family Balneatricaceae; genus Pontibacterium. Next base: position 164,740 of record CANMWJ010000007.1, on the reverse strand, counting down.
CCGATTACATGTTTTTTGTTTACTTCGTGATCCGCTTAGCGGCTTGTCGGCTCCGACAGGTATTTGAAGAAATCGCTGTCCGGCTTCAGCAGCAACATGTCACCGCTGCCTTTAAAGGATTCACGGTACGCCTGCAGACTACGGTGGAAGGAGTAGAACTCTGGGTTCCTCTGGTAGGCTTCTGCGTAGATACGTGCCGCCTGCGCATCACCTTCACCGCGTGTCAGCTCAGCCTCTCGGTAAGCTTCCGCTTCGATAACGGTTTTCTGACGATCAGCGTCCGCACGGATACCTTCCGCCAGCTCCTTACCACGGGAACGCAGTTCACGCGCCTCTCGCTCACGCTCGGTACGCATACGCGCATACACAGATTCCGATACATCCTGCGGCAGATCGATACGCTTAACTCGCACATCTACCACTTTAATACCAAATTCCGCCTCAGCGATGGCACTCAAACTAATCCGCAATTCTTTCATCAGCTGCTCACGCTCACCGGATACAACTTCCGTTACCGTTCGCTCACCAAACTGGTTACGCAGACCGGTATCCACGCGGTCAGACAGCAACTGCGCCGCCTTAAACTCATCACCGGATGTTGCGGTGTAGAACTTCTCAACGTTATCCACACGCCATTTAACAAAAGAGTCCACGATCAGACTTTTCTTTTCCAGTGTCAGGTAGGACTGCGGCGCCGCATCCAGGGTCAGCACACGGCCATCAAACAGACGCACTGCGTTCACAAAAGGAACCCGGAAGTGCAGACCCGGCTCCAGATCCGGATTAACGATCTCACCAAACTTCAGCAAAACACCACGTTCGGTTTCCTTAACGATATAAACCGATTTAAAGCCAATCATCACTGCAATCAGCAGCACGACCAGGACAAACATAGAAGAAGGTCTCATTATCTGCCCTCCCGACGAGTATTCAATTGACGCTGACGCAGCTGATCGATGACCTGATCAGTCACTTCACGCAGGCTCTGATTGTCCAGACGTACCGGTCTATCTACCTCGATACGCGGTGCCGCCGCACCCGGCTGGCCCAACTTATCCAACGGCAGGTACATCATGTTGTTACCGCCTTCCACATCCACCAGGACTTTCGGGCTGTTACCCAACACTTCTTCCATGGTTGAGAGATAGAGACGCTCACGCGTTACTACCGGTGCCCTTTCGTACTCTGCCAGCAGTGCGGTGAAACGCTGAGATTCACCATCCGCTTTTGCGATCACCTCTTCGCGATAAGCGTTGGCTTCTTCAACCATACGCTGCGCCTGACCACGCGCCTCCGGGATAATACCGTTGGCGTAGGCTTCCGCTTCGTTCTTCACGCGCACCTCATCCTCACGTGCACGGATTACGTCGTTAAACGCATCCTGCACCTGACTTGGCGCTTTCGCTTCCTTCACGTTGACCTTGGAGATCTGCAGACCGGTTTTGTAGTCGTTCATGTAACCCTGCAGACGCTCCTGCACCTGAACAGACAGCGCTTCACGCCCCTGGGTCAGGATAGAGTGCATTTCGGTGGAACCTACCACATGACGCAGCGCGGACTCAGCGGCGTGCGACAGACTGGCTTCCGGGTCACGAACGCTCAACTGGAAGTCACGTGGATCGGTAATGACGTACTGTACCGCCATGTTCACATCAACGATGTTCTCATCTTTGGTCAGCATCAGCGCGCGGTGATTACGACTACGTACCTGAGTCACGTTCACCAGCTGCACGTCATCGATCAGCGGCGGGTTCCACTGCAGACCCGGCCCAACTGTTTCGGAGTACTTACCCAGCGTCAGCACCACACCACGTTCTTGCTGGTCGACGGTGTAAACACCCATGCCCACATAGAAAACTGCAGCGATCAAGACCAGTGCCACCCAGAAGAAGCTGGAACCGGACGCGGAGCCGGAGCCACCGCCATCACCACCAAAACCTCCGCTGTTCGGCTTTTTGCCAGAACCACCGAAGATATTGTTCAGCTTATCCTGCAGTTTACGCAGTGCCTCATCCAGATCTGGAGGCCCCTGGTCACCACCGCCACGATTACCGCCACGGTTGTTACCACCGCCGCCCCAAGGATCATTATTGTTGCCGTTACCACCCGGCTCATTCCAAGCCATTATGTGTCTCCGTTCCAAAAGCTTGATTCGCTGAGGAAAATTGTAGGTACCCCCCCATAGCAGTGCAAGCATCAATTACCCATATCCCCTAAAAGATAGAGCAAACATCTCGTAATGCACACACAGCCCGGGCTGTTACCTGGCTATTATTGGTGGACCTCAACTGAACAATAGCGTTCAGCTGGAATATCCAAACGACTCAAAAGTTGTAGTAAATCTTTCTTCTGCAATCGGATCTCAAGCTGCATATGCCCGTGATCGTCATATGTTTCATTCAGTACAGCGCCCTGTTCAAACAACCGCGCACGCAGGCTGCCATCGCGGGGAGATAAACTGATCGTCTCATGAAATACGTCATCGGCGAGCAATTCGTTCACTGCGTCGAACAAAAGATGGGTACCAGCCCCGGTTACCGCCGATAACCAGACCCTGACCGGACGCCCCTCTTCATCACGATCGATACGCGGCGCCTGACCTTCAAGCAGATCAAGTTTGTTATAAACCTGCAGCTGCGGAATCTCATTAGCCCCGATCTCTTTCAGGACATTATCCACCTCACGGATGTTGTCGTGACGCTCATCGTCAAAACAATCGATGACGTGCAACAACAGGGTCGCTTCAGACGTTTCCTGCAGGGTTGCACGGAAAGACTCCACCAGCTTGTGCGGAAGATGACGAATAAATCCTACAGTATCCGCCAGAATCGCTGGACCGGCATCGTCCAGCTGAATCCGTCGCAAGGTCGGATCCAGGGTCGCAAACAGCTGATCGGCCGCATAAATTTCCGACTCGGTAAGCTGATTAAACAAGGTCGATTTACCGGCGTTGGTATACCCCACCAGCGACACGGTCGGAATTTCCGAACGCTGACGGGAGCGACGCCCCTGATCACGCTGTTTCCGGACCTTTTCCAGACGTTTGTGGATACTTTTTATCCGCGCCCGCAACATTCGGCGGTCACTTTCCAACTGGGTCTCACCCGGACCACGCAAACCGATACCACCCTTCTGTCGCTCAAGGTGGGTCCAGCCACGGATCAGACGGGTCGACATATGCTCCAGCTGAGCCAACTCGACCTGCAACTTACCTTCATGGGTACGCGCACGTTGTGCAAAGATATCCAGAATCAGTCCCGTACGGTCCAAAACGCGGCATTTAATTTCGCGTTCGATATTACGTTCCTGACCGGGACTCAGCGCATGGTTAAAGATAACCAGCTCAGCACCATGCATCTGTACAAGCTGACGCAGCTCATCCAGTTTACCGGCACCGATAAAGTATTTGGGATTGGGTTGGGATCGAGACCCTGTCAGAAATTCGACAGGGTCTGCACCGGCTGAAAGTGCGAGCTCTTCGAGCTCTCTGGGACTTTCCTGTTCGGCCTCATCGGCCAAATCAACATGAACAAGTATGGCTAATTCACCAGACTTGGGACGCTCGAAGAACAATGATTACCTCAGCTGGCAGGTTTAGACTCTTCCGCCGGTGGTAGTTTAACCGGACGCGCCGGAACCACGGTGGAGATAGCGTGTTTGTAGACCATCTGGCTTACAGTGTTTTTCAGCAGAATCACGAACTGATCGAAAGACTCGATCTGGCCCTGCAACTTAATACCGTTTACCAAGAAGATAGATACCGGCACCCTTTCCTTACGCAGTGCGTTTAAATAAGGGTCTTGTAAAGATTGCCCTTTTGACATTACAAACTCCTTCCTGAAAAAATTCTAGTTATATATTTCGTTATAATTTTTTAATTTCTGTCTGCCGTTTCCCACCGCAGGGGCACTGGAAAACCAAATTCTACAGACAGCCTGTCATTATATAATGACAGGTTCAATCAATTTCAAGGCATTAGAAACAATATCTGCATCATTTGTATCTAACCAGTGCAGATTCTTCCAGCTTCGCAACCAGGTTACCTGCCTTTTTGCCAGCTGGCGTGTCGCCACTATGCCCTTAAACTGCATAGTTTCGTAGTCCCAGTTGCCGGCAAAATATTCCCACATCTGGCGATACCCAACGCAGCGGATCGAAGGCATAGAGATATCCAGATCCCCTCGCTCCCATAGCGCACGCGCTTCCGCTTCAAACCCCTGATCCAGCATGATCTGAAAACGTTGTTCAATACGATCATGCAATTCGGAGCGCTCCTGCGGCATGACCGCCATGGAAACCACCTCATACGGCAGTTTCTGTTTCTCCTGCTCCGCCCACAACTCTGTCATTGAGCGTCCGGTCAGCTCATACACCTCCAACGCCCGCTGCAATCGTTGCGAATCATTGGGGTTCAGGCGTAATGCCGATTGCGGATCTACTTCGGCCAGGCGTGCGTGCATCGCAGGCCAGCCCAGGCGTTCAGCCTCTTCCAGCAACCGCGCTCGCACCACAGGATCGGCTTCAGGCAGTTGCGCGAGGCCATTCAGTAGAGCGTGGAAATAGAGCATAGTTCCGCCGGTCAACAGAGGAATCCGCCCTTGCGCATGGATCTCTTCGATTTCACGCAGTGCATCAGCACGAAATTCGGCTGCGGAGTAGGTTTCGCTGGGGTCACGCAGATCGATCAGCCGATGTGGGTAGCGGGCAAGCATCTCGGCATCAGGCTTGGCCGTACCGATATCCATCTGGCGGTAGATCATCGCTGAATCCACGCTGACAATATCGCAAGGCAGACGGTCGTAGAGTTCCATCGCTAGCGCGGTTTTACCCGAGGCGGTGGGCCCCATCAAAAAGATGACTGGCAGTTGCTGCTTACTCAATTACTGACCCCGCATAAAAAGTTTGTCCAGATCGGCCATGCTGAGCTGCGCCCAGGTCGGTCTGCCGTGGTTACACTGCCCGCTGCGTTCGGTAGTTTCCATATCGCGCAGCAGCGCATTCATCTCCGGCTGCGTCAGCTGGCGGTTGGCACGGACCGCGCCGTGACAGGCCATGGTCGCCAGAATTTCATTGATGTGATGCTCGATACGCTTACTCATACCGTGCACCAGCATATCGGCGAGCACATCGCGGATCAGCTGCTCCACGTTACCCTTCGCCAGTGCTACCGGCACCTGACGAATCACCAGGGTTTCCTCACCCATACGGGCGATCTCAAAACCCAATCGTTTAAATGTTTCCCGCTGCTCGTCGGCGCAATCCGCTTCACGCTGACTCACCGCCATACTCAGCGGCACCAGCAGCGGCTGACTGCGCACAACCTCAGTCTCGTAAGCGCTTTTCATCCGTTCATAGACGATACGCTCGTGGGCCGCATGCATATCAACCACCACCATACCCTGCGCATTCTGCGCCAGAATATAGATCCCATGTAACTGCGCAACGGCATATCCCAACGGCGGGCACTCCTCCGCCTGCGCTTCAGGCATCACATTCGGGGAGGAGGGCATGTTCACCGCGGCTGCAGCCACAGGTTCAACCGCCGCGGCGGCTGAGGTCGAGTCAGGATGCAACGCAGCGTAACCGCCGATCTGCTCTCTGATTCCCGAGCCCGAAGGACGAGGGCTTTGGCTGAGCGGCATGCGCCCTTGCTCAAAGTTCATCATCGTAGCCTGCTCAGGCTGCGGCACTGAACCGGCAGGACTGTGCAGCGCACCGGTCGGTGTCTGCATACTCTCGACCTGTTCCTCTGGTCGGGCATCGGCGATAACCCGGTGAATGGTCCGGAACAGGAAATCATGCACCAGACGACTCTCGCGGAAACGTACCTCATGTTTGGTCGGGTGTACGTTTACATCCACCAGCGCCGGATCCAGCTCCAGATAGAGTACATACGCTGGATGGCGACCGTGGTAGAGCACATCCTGATACGCCTGGCGTACCGCGTGGCTTACCACCTTGTCGCGGATGATACGACCGTTCACAAAGAAGTATTGCAGGTCCGCCTGGCTACGCGAGAACGTGGGCATACCGATCCAGCCCCACAAACGCAGACCTGAAGCCGCCGCTTCCATATCCACCTTCATGGCGTTATCCACAAAAGCCGAACCACATACCGACGCAATACGACGTTCACGTTCGATCTCAGAATCCGCCTGACGCAGCTGATGGATCACCTTGCCGTTGTGGCGTAACTGGAAACCTACGTCAAAACGCCCCAACGCCTGGCGTTTCACCACCTCTTCCAGATGTTTGAACTCGGTTTTTTCCGTTTTCAGAAACTTACGACGCGCCGGGGTGTTAAAGAACAGGTCGCGCACCTCAACCGTCGTGCCCTCCGGGTGGGCAGCAGGAGCAACCACCGCGGACATCTCGCGTCCTTCGGTCTGTACCTGCCAGGCATTGTTCTCTTCCGGCGGACGTGAGGTAAGTGTCAGACGCGACACGGAGCTGATACTGGCCAGCGCCTCACCACGGAAGCCCAGTGTATTAACCGCTTCCAGATCCTCCAGCTCGATGATCTTCGACGTGGCGTGCCGACTCAGCGCCAGCGGCAGGTCATCTTTGGCGATACCGCCACCGTTGTCGCGCAGTCGCATCAACTTAACGCCACCCTGCTCTACCTCGATATCGATCTTGTTCGCGCCGGAGTCGATGCTATTTTCCAGCAACTCCTTCACGACGGATGCCGGACGTTCTACAACCTCACCCGCCGCGATCTGGTTGGCCAGTCGCGGCGAGAGTAGATGGATTCGATTCATGTAACAGATCCAGACTAACTTGACGGGATACGCAGCACCTGGCCTACCCAGATACGGTCGCTGCTCAGCTTATTGGCTTTACGCAGGGATTTTAACGGAATGCCGTTACGCGAAGCGATCACGGAAAGTGTATCACCCCGCACCACCTTATAGGTCCGCACACTTGCCGCTGGCACACTAGCTGCCGCTACAGGCTTGTTTTGCGGTTTTTGACGCTCGGCCACGTAAGTCATCATCGGCGGTTTACGCGCGAAATGAGAGGTGATCCCCTTGTGGATCGCCTTGGCCATTTTCTGCTGGTACTTACGGGTTTTCAGTTTCCTGGCTTCGCCCGGATTCGAGATAAAGCCGGTTTCCACCAGGATGGATGGGATATCCGGCGACTTGAGTACCACAAAACCGGCTTGCTCCACCCGTGGCTTATGCATCTTAGCGAAGCTGCCGATATTTTTGTGAATATTCCGCGCAACCTGGCGACTATCAGCACGGCTGGCCGTCATCGACATATCCAGCAGAACACCCGCCAGTACATCCCCCTTGTCTTCCAGGCTCACACTGCCAACACCACCGATCAGATCGGCACTGTTCTCTTTGCGTGCCAACCAGCGACCCACTTCACTGGTCGCGCCTCGCGGAGAAAGCACCCAGACCGAAGCACCTTTGGCACGGGCATCTTTAAACGCATCTGCGTGGATGGAGACAAACAGATCGGCGTTCTGCTTACGCGCCTTTTTGGTGCGGTTACGCAAACTGATGTAGTAATCACTGGTGCGGGTTAACACCGCTTTGTAACCCGGTGTTTTGTCGAACAGTTTTTTGACGTCTTTGGCAATCGCCAACACCACGTCTTTTTCCCGCACGCGTCCAGCACCTATCGCGCCTGGGTCCTCACCCCCATGTCCGGCATCAATCGACACGATGATGTCACGCCCCCTGCCGTTGGCCTTCGGCGGCACCACTTTTTTTACCACGGAGGTCGCTTTCTGCTCATCGTACAGATCCACGACCAGGCGGTGGCCATACTGCTGGTTGGGCTTCAGCACAAAACTTTTCGGCCGTACCGGACGTTTCAGATCCAGCACCAGACGCAGCGTACTGCCGTTTTTGCCGCTACGGACCCGCGTAATCGGGCTTTTTTTAAGGTTCAGCTTCGTAAGATCGGTACTGATGGATGAGGAGGGCACGTCCAGCACGATGCGGTCCGGTTTTTTCAGGGTAAACACCTTGTGCTCAACCGCCCCACTGAGATCAAACACCAGACGTGCGTGATCCGGCGCGATCCAGATACGCACATTCTGTACGCTGGCCGCCTGCGCCGTTGCCGTCACCGCCCAGACAAGCAACAGCAATATGAGTCTTATTCCTGACTGAAAAACCGACATCCTGAAATTATTCTTCGTATTCCTGAACCAATTGATCGGCTAACTGCTCACCGTACGCTGTACCCGCTTGCCAGGTGATCAGACGGCCATACCCCTTAACTTCGATATGTAACGTCAGATCCGGCGTGGGTAAAACCCCTTCTCCCCGTGCAGGCCACTCGATCAGGCACAACGCCTGATTGTCAAAATAATCACGAATGCCGAGATACTCAAGTTCTTCAGGATCAGATAAGCGATAAAGATCAAAGTGATAGACCTGTTGATCGGCCAGCTCATAGGGTTCCACCAGCGTATAGGTCGGTGACTTAACCGCACCTTTATGGCCAAAACCCTGAAGCACACCACGACACAGGGTTGTTTTCCCCATGCCCAGGTCACCTTCCAGAAAGACAACGCCGCGCCCAGCGCTCACCTTTGCCAGTTCGGCGCCAAACGCCACCATCGCGGCCTCGTCAGCCAGCTCCCGTTGATACTGCATCTGTTTCTGTTTTCCGATTTTTACTTAAAGATGTGTACTTAAGCTTGATCACTTATCATTGATAATCGCGGGCAACATACCAACCAGGTCCGTCGCGACTAAACCGCGTTCCCCCTGGAGGGCCGCTACGCGGTCGGCCGCGCTGGCATGCAGGTAAACACCGATACGTGCCGCATCGACTGCCTCAAGGCCCTGTGCCCACAAAGCGCCAATGATACCTGAAAGTACATCGCCCATCCCACCTGCGGCCATACCCGGATTTCCCTTATTACACAGATAGAGGGCATCGCCGTCAGAAACCAGGCTCCCTGCGCCTTTCAGTACCACCACACCACCGCAGGCACGCTGCAAACGCTCCACTGAACCGAACCGGTTCTCCTGCAACTGCGCTACCGATTCATCCAGCAAACGGCCTGCTTCCCCTGGATGCGGGGTTAATATCCAGTTATCGCGCCGTTTGCTCGCCAGCCCCCAACGGCAGATCAGGTTCAGCCCGTCGGCATCGATCACCAGCGGTTTTTCAGTTTCCAGCGCTTTTTGCAGCATCTGCTGTCCCCAGGCGCCCTGCCCCAGTCCCGGCCCGATCACCACGATATCCGCTCGCTGCAATAACGCGTCGAGATGCCCTGCGCTGGTCACACCGCGACACATCACTTCAGGCATACGCACAAGCGCCGCTGCCACATGCTCAGGCCGCGTCGCCAGACTGATCAGACCTGCGCCCGAGCGCGCCGCTGCTTCCGCCGCCATCAGCGCTGCGCCTCCCATGCCCTGATCACCACCGATAATCAGGACGTGACCGTTATGACCTTTGTGGGCAGAGCGGGCACGTGCAGGCAACAGCTCACGCACGTCCTCCTGCGAGGTACGAAACGCACTTACAGGGATCTGCTCGTAAACCTCATCCGGCAACTTAAGGTCGTCAAAATAGAGCTGGCCCACATGATCAACTGCCTCATGGGTCAACAGCCCCTGCTTCACACCGATAAAGGTCACCGTGCAATCTGCTACGACCGCGGCACCCAGCACTGCTCCACTGTCGCTGCACAGGCCGGAGGGGATATCCACCGCGATTATCGGCTTACCACTGCGATTCACCTGTTCGATCGCCTGTTTCGCCAATCCACGCACATCACCACCGAGCCCCGTACCCAACATCGCATCGACGATAACGTCACCGCTCAGGGCCATACCCGGCTCATAAGCTTGTGCGCCGATCCCTTGTGCGGTCATCGCATTCCAGGCCTCCAGCGCTTCACCGCGCAGACGTGCGGCAAAGTCCGCCCCGCCCAGATAGAGCACCTGTACAGACAACCCTTTCTGCACCGCCAGTGACGCCATCACAAAACCGTCACCACCGTTGTTGCCACCGCCGCACAACAATGTCACCGAGCGCATCTGCGGCCAGCGTTCCAGCATCACCACAAACGTGGCGTGCCCCGCACGCTGCATCAACTTAAAACCGGGGATACCGAATTCGTCGATCGCGGTTCGGTCCAGAGCGCGGCTCTGATCAGCCGTGTATAATGTGGCCGGTAGCTGGGTTCTGTCCAAGGACATGGTTCGGACTCCTGTACAATTCGCACTGATAATCTCTTTCGCCCCCATTATAGAGCAACGTTCCGCACGATTATGCCTACGCCTTCCGCCGACACACTGCAGCAACTGGCCGACAACATTAAACACTGGGCCAGTGAACTTGGCTTTCAGCAATGCGGCATCACCGAACCCGACCTGAGTGCGGAGCGCGAGCGCCTTCGCGCCTGGCTGGATGAAGGCTATCAGGGTGAGATGGGATACCTGGAGAATCACTTCGATAAACGGATCGATCCCACGCAACTAGTGGAGGGTACGCAACGTATCATCTGTGTGCGCATGAACTATATGCCCCCGGATACCCGTAAACTGGATACCCTGTCCGATCCAAGCCGGGGTTATATCGCCCGCTACACCCTGGGCCGCGACTACCACAAACTGATGCGCAAACGTCTGACGCAACTGGGTAAGAAGATCGCAGCCGAGGTGGATAACCTGGGTTACCGCGCGTTTGTCGACAGCGCACCGGTACTGGAACGTCCACTGGCGCAGAAAGCGGGCATCGGCTGGATCGGCAAACACGGCCTGGTACTCAATCGCGAAGCGGGCTCCTGGTTTCTGCTGGGGGAACTGTTTATCGATCTACCCCTGCCAATTGATCCTCCGGAAACGGAGAACCACTGCGGCCGCTGCACCGCCTGCATTGACGTCTGCCCGACTGAGGCATTCCCGCAACCGGGTGTACTCGACGCGCGCCGCTGTATCTCTTATCTGACCATCGAGCTGAAAGGGTCCATTCCGGAAGAGCTGCGCCCAAAGATCGGCAACCGCATCTTCGGCTGTGACGATTGCCAGATGATTTGCCCCTGGAACCGCTTCTCCGACGTTACCGATGAGCAGGACTTTATGCCGCGTAACAACCTGAATGACGCGGAGCTGCTCACGCTCTTTAGCTGGGATGAGGAAACTTTCCTGAAAAAAACCGAAGGCTCTGCGATCCGCCGTACCGGACACGAGGGCTGGTTGCGCAACATCGCTGTCGCACTGGGTAACAGCGCAGGGGGCGAAGCAGTGGTTGATAGTCTGGAAGCGCGCCGCGATCATCCTTCCGAGATGGTGCGCGAGCATATCGAATGGGCGTTAAAACAACTGCAGGAGCGAAACGGTCCTTCGCCCCTGCCGATCCGGCAACATCCGGGGATGAAGCGGATTAAAGACTGAGTCTCTGTACGCTGCGTTAACAGCGCTCAGAGCTTAAAGAAAGCCTCACGGTAGTGCTGCAGCTCCGCGATGGAGTCACGGATATCGTCCAGCGCGAGGTGGCTGCCTTTCTTCTGCACACCGTCCAATACCTCTGGCTTCCAGCGACGCGCAATCTCCTTGATGGTACTCACATCCAGGTTACGGTAGTGGAAGAACTGCTCCAGCTCCGGCATATGGCGGTAGAGGAAACGACGATCCTGTCCGATGCTGTTACCGCAGATCGGTGACGCGCCTTTATCCACATGCTCCAGCAGGAACTCGATGGTACGCTGCTCCGCTTCACGTTCGGTGATAGTGCTCTCTTTTACCCGCTGGGTCAGTCCGGACTTCCCGTGCTGATTGGTGCACCACTCATCCATCGCATCCAGCACGCAGTCCGGCTGATGGATCGCCATCGTAGGCCCTTCCGCCAGCACGTTCAGATCGGCATCAGTGACGATCGTTGCGATCTCGATGATGTAATCGTTATCCGGGTCCAACCCCGTCATCTCCAGGTCAATCCAGACCAGATTACTCTTACGCACCCTTCAGATACCTCCGCGGTTTTATTATTGGCAACGAGCCTCTTCCGCAAAAGACTCGTTAATATTTTCGTTTACGTTAGAATACCTTAGCAAAGCAGTTTCGCCACCCGACCATAGAAGGAAACGCAGGCGGTGCTGGCGAATTTAACATAGAAAGGCGACCGATACCCATCCCATGGCAAAACGTAAACTGACCCGCCGCCAGGCCTGGCGTGTACAGAAGATTCAGGAAGAGCGCGCCGCACGCGCCGCCAAACGGGATGCCACCATCGACGATCAGGTCGAGGGCGGGGATCTGGGACCGGAACAGCACGGCCTGATCATCTCTCACTTCGGTCGTCAGGTGGATGTGGAAGCCTGCGACGGTGAACGCAAAGGCGAAATCATCCGCTGCCATATGCGTACCAACCTGGGCCAGCTGGTTACCGGCGATCGCGTTATCTGGCGCCCCAACCCTGACGGCGGTGTGGTCGTTGCCACTTCAGAGCGCAAAACCGAACTGGTGCGTCCAAACCCTTACGGCGAGATGAAACCGGTCGCTGCCAACATCGATTTCATTGTTATCACTGTTGCCGTGGAGCCGATCGCTCACGCGCAGCTGATCGACCGCTATCTGGTTGCCGCCGAGCTGAGCGGTATCGAACCGGTCATCCTGCTGAACAAGATCGATCTGCTCAACGACGGGAACCGTGAGCGAATCGATACTATGCTGAAACGTTACGAAACGATCGGTTACCGGGTACTGTTCGCCTCGTCCTCCACGCAGGATGGGCTTAACGAGCTGAAAACGCTGCTCAAAGACCGCATCAGCGTGTTTGTCGGCCAGTCCGGCGTAGGCAAGTCCTCCCTGATCAACACCCTGCTACCGGGTGTCGATCTTAAGGTCGGCGAACTGTCGGAACTGACGCGAAAAGGGCGCCATACCACAACAACGGCGCGACTTTTTCATTTCCCGGACGGCGGAGACCTGATAGATTCACCGGGTATACGTGAATTTGGTTTATGGCATATCGAACCCAGCGACCTGATCGAAGGTTTCCGCGAGTTGCGTGAATATACCGGCCACTGCCGTTTCCGCGACTGTAAACACGAACAGGAGCCTGGCTGCGCCCTCAAGGATGCAGTGGCCGAAGGCCTTATCAGCGAAGCGCGCTGGAACAGTTTCCGCCATATCCTCGCTTCGCTGGATGAACAGTAAAGACGCAGAGCAATTGAGCAACGGATAGACGCCAATGAGTTTGCATGAGTCGCCGCAGGATCTGAAAAGCTGGATTGAGTATCTCAAGGACAGACCCTTGCCGATCCGCAGCAGCATGCAGAAGCGCTTGAAAGCTGCGATTCACGACGACCGCTCCACGCTCAACTCCATCAGCAACCTGATTAAAACCGATCCCGTCGTCTGCTTCCATATGGTACGTGTTGCCAACCAGCTGCACGGCGAAAAAGGCAAGCAGGTCACCGGCATGGAACACGCCGTCCACTCGCTGGGTTTTGACCGGATCGAAAAGGTCGTTGATGGGCTGGAGGTGATCCGCCTCAACGCCAACGCAGTCTCACAGAAGATGTTTTTCCGCTCGGTAGCCAACAGCCACTTCGCCTCGGTGCAGGTGAAAGACTGGCTGAGTGAGCGCAACTCGCTGTTCTGCGAAGAATCACAACTGGCCGCCCTGTTCTACGCGGTCGGTCACTGGATGATGTGGCTCTATGCCCCGCTGCACATGAGTCAGATCCAGGAGAAGATCCGCGTCCATGGTATCGATGTAGTCCTGGCCGAAACCGATGTGCTGGGCTGTACCCTGCAGGAGATCTCCCACGACCTGGCGATGGAGTGGGAGCTGACGACGCTGACCATTGAAGCGCTCGATCACGATACCTCCCCCAGCCGCGACATTATCGACCTGATGCACCGCCGCACCCTGCGTGACCCGAGTATCGAAGAGGAGGAACTGCGCCTGCTGAACCATATGGTGCAGGAGAAGTTTTTCCCGGTAAAACTGTCCAACTGGGTAGCGATCACCTCCTCGTTCGGCTGGTATCAGAAAAAAACCAAACAGCTGTGCATGATCATCGGTGATTATCTGGGTGTAGAAACCGCCGAAGTGATGATCTCTCTGCACCGCCAATGCGCCGAATCGAGTCAGATCTTTAACGTTCCCGGTACCCTGGCACCGGCAGCAGAGATGCTGATGCTACCTTCCGACCTGCATCCGAACTACAAGGTCTCTGAAAAAGAGCTGCGTGCGCTACTACCGGAAGGCCCGCGCCCCGCCGCACTGGAACAACAGAAAGTCCGCCAAAAAGCTGCACCGAGCATCATGCCGGAGTTCAAGAACGAAACCCTGTTCAAGAAGCTGGCGTACGCTTTCAGTAAAGGCTCCACACAGATAAAAATGCCCACCCAGGTTCTGCAGGCCACCGTTAAAGCCCTGCATGAAGGGCTGGGCATGGAACGCGTCATCCTCCATCACATCAAGAACCACAACATGATCAGCACCCTGAATTATGGCGTGGACGATCTGCACCCCCTGGCCCAGTATCAGTTCAATCTTGAGATACCCAGCCTGTTTAAACGTCTGTGCGACAAACCCGGCTGCCTCTGGATCGATCAGAAGAACCGGGCACAACTGATGAAGGCCCTGCCCGAGTGTTATCAGGAACACATTCCGGGTGAAGGCGCGATACTGATGTCGATCTTCTTCGACGGCCATCCGCTGGCGATCATCCATGCGGACAACGGCGACAGCGCCAAGATCATTCAGGAATCCCACAACAAACGTGTTCGCCAACTCTGCGCTGCCGCCGGACAGGCGATGCGCCACCTCAAACAGCTTTAACTCGCTATAAGCTAAGTCCCCCAAGGCGGCTGTGATTATCCGCCATTTGCTATATGATGCAGCGTCTCATTGCGTAAACCACGGAGTCTGTACATGAGTTTGCCACTGGTGATCGATGCATCGGAACTGGCCACCGCGCTGGACAATCCCAACCTGTTAATCATCGACCTCTCCGATCGGGAGACCTACCTGCAGGGGCATATCCCGGGTGCGGTCTATGTCGATACAGCCCGCCTGATGCTGGGCAGCGGCCCGGTACCGAATAAACTGCCAACCGCAGCACAACTCAGCCAGCTATTCTCCGGACTGGGCATCAGCAACGATACCGACGTGGTGGTTTACGACAACCAGAAAGGTCCCTGGGCGGGCCGTATGATCTGGACACTGAATCTGGTCGGACATGAACGCTGCTCCTACCTGGATGGTCAGCTCAAGGCCTGGACAGACGCCGGATACGCGCTGGAAACCACTGAAAATCTGCCTACCGCCGCGCCTTTCAGCGCCAGTATCGATGAGCGCTACCTGGCCGATATCCCTTTCCTGACCCAAAAGATTGATCTGCAACAACAGGTGATCTGGGATGCGCGCTCGCCAGAGGAGTACAGCGGTGAGAAAATAGTGAACGCTCAGAAAGGCGGCCATATTCCAGGCGCCAAGCTGTATGAGTGGACCAACGTGCACCGCTCAGCGGAGGATACGCGCCTGCGTCCTGCCGATGAACTGCGCACAGAACTGGCGGCTGCAGGTATCACCACCGACAAGGAGGTGATCACCCACTGCCAGACCCACCGCCGCTCCGGCCTGACCTATCTGGTCGCCAAACACCTGGGCTTTAACAAGATCCGCTGCTACGACGGGTCCTGGTTTGAATGGGGCAACCAAGCCGATACCCCCGTCGAAAAGTAATTACCTGAAACGGAAACTCACTTTGAAAGACACACTGTTTATTCTTTCCCAGAAACTGCTGCCGCAGCACCTGCTCTCCCGTTTAGTGGGCCGTATCGCGGAGTGCACCAATCCCTGGGTGAAAAACACCTTTATCAAATGGTTTGCCAAACGCTACAACATCAACATGTCCGAAGCGCTGATCGAAGATCCGACGGCGTTTGAGAACTTCAACGCGTTCTTCACTCGTGAGCTGAAGCCAGGCGTGCGTACCATCGATGCCGACGAAAACGCGGTCGTCAGTCCTGCGGACGGTGCGGTCAGCCAGCTGGGCGACATTGAACATGGCCGTATCTTCCAGGCTAAAGGCCGCTGCTACGGCCTGAGCACCCTGTTGGGCGGCGATCAGGATCTGGCCAACACCTTTGTTAACGGCTCCTTCGCCACCATCTACCTGTCACCGCGTGATTACCACCGCGTACATATGCCGGTCACCGGCACCCTGCGTGAAACCATCTACGTGCCGGGCGACCTCTACTCGGTTAACCAGACCACCGCTGAAAATATCGACCAGCTGTTCGCCCGCAACGAACGCCTGGTGTGCATCTTCGACACCGAGTTCGGCCCTATGGCGATGGTGCTGGTTGGTGCAATGATCGTTGCCGGAATCGAAACCGTCTGGTCCGGACATGAAGCACCGCGTCTGCGTGAAACCGTGCGTCGTAACTTCCAGCCGCAGAATCCGGACCCAATCACCCTGCAGAAAGGCGAAGAGATGGGCCGCTTCAAGCTGGGTTCCACTGTTGTCCTGCTGTTCGGCAAGGACGCTGTGAACTGGCAACAGAGCCTTAAAGCCAACAGTGCTCTGCGTCTGGGCGAGCGTATTGCCGAGAAAAATGCAGAGGAAACTGCGGTCGAGGCATAAAGCCCCTACAAAACATCCGCTGTAGTGGCGCTCAAAATCGCCTAATATTTTGGCATCAGACAACAGAAAAGATGATCGTATGAGCAAGTGGACTGACTACCTGAAAACACTGGGCGCTGAACTGAACGACCAGCAGACCGAGATCTCAGTTGAAAATGGCGAGAGCGGCTGTATTGCTCCGCTGCTGCATCAGCGCCTGCTAACCATTACGGGCCCGGATACCGACAAGTTCCTCCAGGGCCAGCTGAGCTGCGACCTGAATCAGGCACGCACTCAGGGCAGCCTGATGGCCTCCCACTGCAACGTGAAGGGCCACATGATCAGCCTGTTCAGACTGATCGCCATCGAAAATGGTGCACACCTGCGCCTGCACCACGAGTTGCTGGAAACCGCGCAGGCCGCGCTGGCGAAATACATTATCTTCTCCAAGGCGGAGATCAGCCGTTCTGAGGATATGGTGGGTCTTGGCTTGCTGGGATCCAAAGCGGCCGAACTGGGCCGTCTGGCGACCTCTGAGGTGCCTTCAGAAGATAATGGTGTGGTGATCAACGGCAACCGTCTGCTGATCCGCGTACCGGGCGACCGTTTCGAACTCTGGCTGCCGGAAGCAGAAGCGCTGGAACTGATGCCTCAACTGCTGGAACATGCCGCACTGACCGACAGCAACAGCTGGTTGCTGTCTGAGGTACACGCCGCTATTCCAGACCTGCGCGGCAGCACTTCCGAGGCGTTCATCCCACAGATGACCAACCTGCAGGCACTGGAAGGCGTAAGCTTCACCAAGGGCTGTTACACCGGTCAGGAGATAGTGACCCGACTGCAGCACCGTGGTCAGCTGAAACGTCCGATGTACCGCCTTAAGGCAACAGGCACTGAGCTGCCACAAGCGGGCGATGCAATCCACAGTGATGCGAAGGAAAACGTCGGCCAGGTGGTCTTCGCCGCACGCAATGGCGATGCGATCGAGCTGCTGGCGGTTGTGGTGAAAGATCAGGCAGATAACCAGACGCTGCATCTGGCATCCCAGAGCGGTCCGGTGGCGGAACTGCTGGAGCTGCCCTACGAACTGGATCCAAAGATGTTCGAGCCGAAATCCCGACTCTGATTCAGCTTCGTCTCCGAAACAAAAAACGCCCTGACCGGAAACGGTGCAGGGCGTTTTTGTATCTGTAGCGGAGCCGTGTCAGGCTTCGCTTACCTCCGCAGGCAACTGCCAGTTAACCGGCGCTTTGCCGTGCTGCTGCAGGTAGCTATTCGCCTGACTAAAGTGACGACAGCCGAAGAACCCACGGTGCGCGGCCAGCGGCGACGGATGGGGTGCTTTCAAAACCAGATGGCGCTGGGTATCGATCACCGCGCCTTTTTTCTGTGCATAACTGCCCCACAGCAGGAACACCACGTTTTCGCAGCGTTCGTTTACCAGCTGAATCACACGATCGGTAAACTGCTCCCAGCCCTTACCCTGATGCGACGCCGCCTGGCTCTGCTCAACGGTCAGCACGCTGTTCAGCAGCAATACACCCTGCTGCGCCCAGCTCTCCAGATACCCGTGCCCGACCGGTGCCACGCCCAGGTCACTGTTCAGCTCCTTGTAGATATTCACCAGTGACGGCGGGATCTTGATCCCCGGCCGTACGGAGAAGCAAAGACCGTGCGCCTGATCGGGCTGATGGTAGGGGTCCTGCCCCAGAATCACCACCTTCACCTGATCCAGCGGGGTGGTTTCCAGCGCATGAAACCATTTTGAGGAGTGTGGATAGATCACTTTACGCTTGGCTTTCTGCTCCTGCAGGAACTGCTTCAGGTTCACCATATAAGGCTGTTCAAACTCTACATCCAAACCTTGTTGCCAGCTTGGCGCCGCTTCCAGAACCATACTCTCAGGACTCCCCACAATTTTTATTGATCAGATCAGCTTTGGTCAGCACCTTACCGTGCCAGACCGAATAGTACCGTACTTTGCCCGGCGCATGAGAGATCACCCCGGAGATCAGAATAACCAGCAGATAGATCCCGCTCTGCGGCTCATCGAACAGCCAGAACACTGTGGATAACAACAACAGCTTGACGAAGATCGCCTGCCCACGTACCTGCAGCAACCAGATGCCATCCACAAACACCTCGGTGCAGGCCATCACCACCCCACTGATCACCGCCATCCACAGGTAAGGCATCCACTGTGCTTCCGGCAGGTGGAACAGGTAGGCACCCGCCAGACCCGCGATGCCCATCAGATGAAGGGTGCGCATACTGATGCTGAGCCAGCGCCGACCGGCAAAGTCACGCTTTTCTATAGGGAACAACCAATTCATTCTGTTATCCATTGATCACTTCGATTCGCTACCGCTATAGCTTCCAGCTCCATCACAGCAGGTCAAGCATCATCTGACACAACCTTAAAAAAGAGCGCACTCAGCGTCAGGTCGTACCACGTAAAACCGCTGCAGAACGTGCCATCTCGACAAAACCCTGCAGGTAGGGGATCTCCAGATCTGAATCTCGCACAGCTACGTTAATGGTTTTGTCGATCCCTTCAGCCCCCAGCGCCACAGTGCAGATCGGCATCTCCTCAGCGTATTGCTCGGCCAGCCATTTTGGCAACACCGCCACACCGCGCTCTGCGGCGACCATCTGCAGCATAATCTCGGTGGTTTCTATATGTTTGTGCTGGCGCGGACTGCACTGCGCGGGTGTCAGAAACTGGTTAAAGATATCCAGCCGGCCACTTTCCACCGGATAGGTATACAGCACCTGATCCACCAGCTGTTCAGGTTCGATCCACGACTCCCCCGCCAGTTTATGCTCACGGCCAACCACCAGCACCAATTCGTAATCAAAGACCGGCAGATAACTGATACCGGCTTTGTATAACGGATCCGGTGTGACCAACAGGTCGATGTCGAAGCTGAACAGTGCCCCCATACCACCAAACTGAAACTTCTGTTTAACGTCGACATCCACATCCGGCCAGGTTTTGAGGAAAGGAGCAACGACCTGCAGCAACCATTGGTAACAGGGGTGACACTCCATGCCAATACGCAACGTACCTCGTTGTCCTTCCGCGAAACGTTGTACCTGCGCTTCAGCGTTTTCAAACTGCGGCAGGACCCGCTCAGCCATCTGCAACAGGTAACGTCCCGCCTGGGTGAACTGTAAACGGCGACCGGATTTTATCCACAGCGCCGTTCCCAACTGCTGCTCCAACCGTTTGATGGAGTGGCTGACGGCTGATTGCGTTAAGCAGAGCTGATCGGCTGCAGCGGTAAGCGAACCACGCCGGTGTATTTCGCGGATTATAGATAGATGGTGACGCTCAAGCATAAAGAACCATGATAGGAATTCATAAATTCAGAAAATAATATCAATTTTTATCATCAAAAGGACTCCCTACACTGACGCCAATGGTATTAAGCAATGGCGATAAGAGGAGAATTAAGATGATCAAAGCTGGGAGGTTTGGTCTGCCGTGTAGCGGTACGTTGTCTGGACTGAAGAGTACCCTGAAGTACTATTGGCGTGGCAAACCTGACCGGGACACGCCAGACAACAGAGCGGCACCATTACCGCTGGATAATCGGCAACACCAGCAGCTTCTGGCTCTGGTGCCACCGAGTGAGTTCTCTCTGCTTGGCCATTTTCCGGGCCAGGTTTACCGTTGGCCAAATTGATCCTGGCGCAGAAACAAAAAAGGCTGCCCATGGCAGCCTTTTCTAGTCTCTGATCGCTCAGACGTTGCGTGGACGCATCGCCGGGAACAGGATGACGTCACGGATAGACGGGGAGTCGGTGAACAGCATCACCAGACGGTCGATACCGATACCTTCACCTGCAGTTGGCGGCAGGCCGTATTCCAGCGCGTTGATGTAGTCCGCATCGTAATGCATCGCTTCATCATCACCCGCATCCTTCTCAGCCACCTGCGCCTTGAAACGCTCAGCCTGGTCTTCAGAGTCGTTAAGCTCCGAGAAACCGTTCGCCAGCTCACGGCCACCGACGAAGAATTCGAAACGGTCAGTTACGAATGGGTTGTCGTCGCTACGACGTGCCAGTGGAGACACCTCGGTTGGGTACTCAGTGATAAAGGTCGGCTGATCCAGACGGTGCTCAACGGTCTTCTCGAAGATCTCGATCTGTACCTTGCCCAGGCCCCAGCTGTCTTTCACTTCGATATCCAGACGTTCAGCGATCTGGCGCGCAGCGTGATCGTCGGCCAGCGCTTCCGCTTTGATGTCCGGGTTAAAGTGCAGGATGGAGTCGAACACGCTCAGGCGCTGGAACGGTTTCGCCAGGTCGTATTCGAAGGTTTCCAGAACTTCACCCTCTTCGTTACGCACGGTGTTAACGATGGTTGTGGTGCCCAGAACGTCCTGCGCAACGGTACGCAGCATATCTTCGGTCAGGTCCATCAGGTCACGGTAGTCCGCGTACGCCTGGTAGAACTCGATCATGGTGAATTCTGGGTTGTGACGCGTGGACAGACCTTCGTTACGGAAGTTACGGTTGATCTCGAATACACGCTCGAAGCCACCGACAACCAGACGCTTCAGGTACAGTTCCGGCGCGATACGCAGGTACATGTCGCGGTCCAGCGCGTTGTGATGCGTGATGAATGGACGTGCGGTCGCACCACCCGGGATCACCTGCAGCATTGGTGTTTCGGCTTCGATGAAGCGACGTTCGGTCAGGTAGTTGCGGATACCGGAAACGATCTTGGAACGGGTCTCGAACACTTTGCGGGACTGTTCATTGGTGATCAGGTCCACGTAGCGCTGACGGTAACGGATCTCGGTGTCCTGCAGACCTTTGTGTTTGTCCGGCAGCGGACGCAGGTTCTTGGTCAGCAGCGCGTATTCGCCTAGGTCCACGTACAGGTCACCTTTACCGGACTTGTGCAGCTCACCGGTCACACCGATGATGTCACCCAGGTCCAGGCTCTTGGCAAACTTACGCGCTTCTTTGTTCACGTAGAACTGGATGCGACCGGACATATCCTGCATCACACCGAAAGCACCACGGTTCAGCATCACACGACCGGCGATGCTTACCTTGATACCGGCTTCGGCCAGCTCTTCCTTGCTCATCTCGCCGTATTTGTCCTGCAGGTCCTGCGCGTAGCTGTCACGGCGGAACTTGTTAGGAAACGCGTTACCCTCTTCGCGCAGCGCGTTCAGTTTTTCACGGCGCTCGGCAATCAGGCGGTTTTCGTCTTGCTGCTGAGTGTTGTCAGACATTGAGTCAAAACCCTTAAGAATTCTTTACGTAAAACTTACAGACCAGCTTTCAGGCTGGCTTCGATAAACAGATCCAGATCACCGTCCAGAACCTTGTCGCAGTTGGAAGACTGCACGTTGGTACGCAGATCCTTGATGCGCTGGTCATCCAGCACGTAGGAACGGATCTGGCTGCCCCAGCCGATATCCGCTTTGTTGTCTTCCATCTCCTGCGCAGCTTCGGAGCGCTTCAGCATCTCCATCTCGTACAGTTTCGCACGCAGCTGTTTCATACAGGTGTCTTTGTTCTGGTGCTGAGAGCGTTGGCTCTGGGACTGCACCACAATGCCGGACGGTTCGTGGGTGATACGTACCGCAGATTCGGTACGGTTTACGTGCTGACCACCGGCACCGGATGCGCGGTATACGTCGACACGCAGGTCGGCCGGGTTGATCTCGATCTCGATGTTGTCATCGATCTCCGGAGAGACGAACACGGAGGAGAATGAGGTATGACGACGGCCGCCGGAGTCGAATGGCGACTTACGCACCAGACGGTGAACGCCGGTTTCAGTACGCAGCCAACCGAAGGCGTATTCACCTTCGAATCGGATGGTTGCGGACTTGATACCCGCTACATCACCGGCAGAGACTTCCAGCAGTTCGGTCTTGAAGCCTTTGTCTTCACCCCAACGCAGGTACATACGCAGCATCATGTTAGCCCAGTCCTGCGCCTCAGTACCGCCGGAACCGGCCTGGATATCCAGGAAGGCGTTGTTGGCGTCAGCTTCACCAGAGAACATACGACGGAATTCGAGGACTTCCAGCTTGGCCATCAGACCCGCCACTTCTTCCTCAACTTCAGCCACGGTGTCTTCGTCGTCCTCTTCCACTGCCATATCCAGCAGATCGCGGGCATCAACAACACCAGCTTCCAGCTCATCAACGGTCTTTACGACACCTTCCAGCGTAGAGCGCTCTTTACCCAGCTTCTGGGCATTTTCCGGGTCGTTCCATACAGCCGGATCTTCCAGCTCACGCTCAACCTCTTCCAGACGTTCTTTCTTGCCGTCGTAATCCAGATAGCCGCGCAGTACAGAGGTACGCTCGGTGATATCCTTCAGGGCGTTGATGATCGGATTGATTTCCATCGTTGGGCTTCAAACTCTCTGATTCGAAAAAAAGGCGGACATTTTACCTGAACACAGGCACTGTTTGAATCTTGTTCAACAGAATTTTAGCAGCTGATTCAAAAAGCCTGACAGGCTAACAGGATCAGCTGCGTAGCGGATATCGGCTCAGGTCAGATCGAACTCAGCCAGCACCTGCGGCACCCAGCTTTCAACGCGGGATTCGGTCTCGGCCGACTGGCTATCGTGGTCCACAGCCAGACCCACAAAGTGACTTTCGTCCTCAGTCAGCGCCTTGGAGGCTTTAAACTTGTAACCGCTGTTAGGCCAGTAACCCACCATAGTCGCACCCTGAGCCTTCAGCTTATCGTGCAACAGCCCCATCGCGTCCTGGAACCACTCGCCGTATCCCACCTGATCGCCCAGACCAAACAGGGCGCAGGTTTTGCCGGTGAAGTCGACTTGTGCCAGCTCCTCATCCCAGAGATCGTTCCAGTCTTCCTGCAACTCGCCGAAATCCCAGGTCGGAATACCGATGATCAAGTAATCGTAATTGGCCGCTGCCAATACGCCCTCCTCTGCGATGTCGTGCTGCTGCACGTCATAACCGCTGAGGTTATCCACAATCAGCCCGGCAACCTCTTCCGTGTTGCCGGTGGTGGTACCAAAAAACAGGCCGATGGTGTTACTCATGAACTTTCAGATATCCGCTAATAACATTTGGGTGGCGCATTATAACAGACATAAAAAAAGCAGCTCCAAATCGCTGCTTTTTCACCGTCTTAGAAAACGCTTCAGATCTATTTTTTTGCTGCAAAAGCGTCGAACGCATCCTGAGTCAGCTTTTCCATCGCCTCACGCGCTTCACCCAGCGCCTGCAGGTTCTGCTCGCTGGCACCTTTGAGGGTATCTTCCAGCTGCTTGGCATAGGACTGCTGCAGCGCCATCAGATCAGCCGGGGTCTGACACTTCTGCATCTCTTTGGTCTGCTGGATGGTCGCTTCAATACAGGATTTGGTGCATACCATCTGCTGGCGGGTCAGCTCTTCCAGCATCTTGGTCTGAATATTTACCAGATCTTTAAACGGCTCCATCGACTGGCTTAATGTTTTATTCATATCTTGAAACATAACCACACCTTCCCTTCACTCTAATAAAACATCAGTTTCATACTGGTTATACTAAAACACTCTGACAATATCGACACAACGTTCGATCAATGTACCAGAATAGCGAGAAACAATCCTATGCGTATTCTTCATACCATGTTGCGGGTTGCCGACCTGCAGAAGTCCATCTCTTTCTACACCGATATTCTGGGGATGCGCCTGCTACGCCGCAAAGACTTCCCTGATGGCAAGTTTACCCTGGCGTTTCTCGGTTACGGCGACGAGTCGGAAAACACCGCGCTGGAACTCACCCACAACTGGGAGGTAAGCAGTTACGAACTGGGTAATGCTTACGGCCATATCGCGATTGAGGTGGAGGATGTATACGCGGCGTGTGATGCGATCAAATCCAAAGGCGGCGAAGTGGTGCGCGATGCAGGACCAATGAAACACGGCTCGACCATTTTGGCGTTCGTGAAAGACCCGGACGGTTATATGATTGAGTTGCTGGGCAGCAAGAAATAGGACTCTTCGTCAGAACCGGGAGAAACAGAAACCCGAACGCACTTCCCCTTTTTGAAGCGTCAAGGGAGAGCGGCTGCGCCCTCCCTTAACAATCCGCCTACGCGGCCCGCTCCACAGCCCCGCTACTTGCCGGACTGCGTCCGGTGTCTTGCGTTTCTCGCCCGAAATAGCGTACTCGGAAACTCGGCCGCTACGCGCCCTCAAACAACCGAGTACTTCATCTATTTCGCGCTGCGATACTCAGCTGCGTAGAGGGGATTTAAACTCGTGCCAATCGACAGGCTTAATCCCTGACTCTCAAACCGAAACTGCCCGCGATGGCCAAGCTAGTGATCAGACCGATAGACCTCGCCTTACAGGCGTTGATAGAGACGAGAGCTAAAAAGAAAGTACTAGCGGGATGCGCGGCGACCTGCCTAGGCCGCCGCAATAACATTTGAGAATTAACGCTCGTGGAAGGCGTTATCGAAACCACGGGTAACCGGACGCAGCAGGTATTCCAGAATCGTTTTCTGACCGGTCTGGATATCCGCGGTCAGCGTCATCCCCGGCAGGATATTCAGTTCTCCCGGGCGCTCCCCCAGATAACTTTTGGTCAGGCTGATCTCCGCCCGGTAGTAGGGCTGGTTCTCTTCATCCAGATAGGTGGATGCGGAGATCTGGTTTACGGTGCCATCCAGGCTGCCGAAACGTGAGAAGTCGTAGCTGACAAACTTCAGCTTTGCGCTCTGTCCGTTATGCACGTGACCGATATCCTGCGGCAGAATTTTCGCCTCTACGATCAGTTCCTCACCAATCGGAACGATCTGCATGATCACCTGACCCGGCGCGATCACCGCGTTGTTGCTGCTTACTGTCAGTCCCTGCACAATACCGCTCAACGGCGCACGAATCTCCTGACGCTCATCCCGCGCCTGCAAACGGATCAGGGTACTCTCTACCTCTGCCAGCTCGCTGGTCACCTGACCGGCTTCCAGTTCGATATCGCGGTTAAAGCGTGCGATCAGGTCGCGTTTACGCTGCTGATTCTCTTTCAACGCCGCTTGCGCGACGGTGATACCGTCTTCGGTCTGCAGCAGTTCGTTCTCCACTTCCGCTTCCCGTGCTTTCGCCGAGAGCAGCTCAGATTTGGACACCGAACCTTTCACCACTGACGCTTCGCGGATTTCCACCTGCTCGCGGTGGATCGCCAGCTCCTTACGCAGGGATGCAGCCTGGTTACGCTGCCGCTTGAGTTCGTCGCGGCGCTGCTGAATCTGACTTTCGATCACTGCCATCTCACTGTTGTGGCTATTCACCTGCGCCAGATAGATGGTGCGCTGCTGCTCCAGCTGATCCCGGTATTCCGGTCCAACACGCGCAAAACTTGGCGGGCGGCGGTCGATCAGCGCTTTCAGACGTTCACCCTGCAGCTGCAGGCTGACACGGCGGTTCAGCATCTGCTGTAACTCCGACTCCGAGCTTGCCGGGTCTAAACTCAGGATCAGCTGACCGGCTTTGACGTTGTCACCGTTACGCACGTGCAACTTGCTGACAATACCGCCATCCAGATGCTGTACATCGTGGATAGACCCCACCGGGATCACTTCGCCCTGCGCCACTGCCACCTCGTTCACTTCGGTGAAGGCACTCCAGACAATTGACGCCACCAGCAGCAGAATCCCCACCACAATCGACGCTGGCACGATAAAGGTCGGCGACGGCTCTTCCAGCTGTATCGCCTGCGCCAGAAAACGCGCCCTGGCACGCGGCAGTGTCGCTTTTGTTTCGGCTGCAAAATCTACTTTATTGTCCTGCACGCGGGCCCCCTACTAATGCCTGCAACGCTTTATCCGGTTCACCGACAAACAGCGGCATACCTTTATCCAATACAATCGCCTTGTCCGCCATGCGGATATGGCTTGGGCGGTGCGTCACCACCAGAATCGTTTTCTTGCCTTTCAAGGCTTTCAGCTGGGAAAGCAACTTATGATCGCCCTCCCGATCCAACGCAGCCCCCGGCTCATCCAGGATGATGATCTGCGCCGAGCAGACAAACGCACGCGCCATCGAGATGCCATGCAGGAAGCCCGGCGTCAGGCGGCGGGTCAGCTCATCCCCCAGCGGGGTTTCAAAACCATTCGGCAACGCCATGATATCGTCGTAGATACCCACCACCCGCGTCACCTCTTCCAGATCCTGATCGGTCGCCAGAATGTTGTTCATACGGATGTTCTGCGCGATGGTGCCGTGGAACAGCTGCGCATTCTGCGGCACATAAGCGATCGCCCGGCGCAGATCCTTCACGTTGAGCTGACGGATATCCAGATCATCCAGCGTCAGGCTACCGGCCTGCGGTTTGTACATCCCCGCCACCAGTTTCACCAACGTTGATTTACCGGAACCGGTATCACCGGTAATCGCCACCATCTCACCCGGCTCTACGGTCAGTGAGACACCGGTCAGCGCCGGATCGCTGTTGGCCGCATAGCGGAAGCTGACACGGTCGATACCAATCCGGCCCCGCAGGTTCTCCAGCATCACGGAGGAAGCACGGCCGCTGCGCTCCACCTCCAGCTTCATCAGCTGGTTGATCTGCTTCACCGCCGACATCACCTGTTTAAAGCGGCTGAAACTGAGGAAGGTCTGTTGAATCGGCGACAACACCCGCCAGATCAGGACCATGGTGGCGATCAGCGCACCCACTGTCATATCACCGGCCATCACCGAATAGGTCCCGATCACCAGTACCGCGAGACTGGCGATCGCGACGCCCGCCTGGGATACCGCGTTGATCACCGCGCTGGCCGCAGCCGCCTGGTAGTTGGCCGTAGCCGACTCGGCGGAGTATTCACGGAAACGGCCCAGCCAGGACTGCTCCGCCGCCGAACCTTTGATCTCACTGCGTCCCGCCAGACTCTGGATCAGCATCTTCTGTTTGTCGTTACGCGCCTGCCCGGTACGCAGAATGCGGCTGGCGCTGACCGGCAACCAGAGCAATCCGAAGATCAGGAACAGCAGCAACATCACCACAGGTACAACCGCTACCCAACCTGCGATCACCGCAATCAGCGCGATGATCAACGGAATAAAGGGCAGATCCAGCATGGTGGAGGCGTTGGCACCGGTAAAGAAGTCGCGCACGCTATCGAACTGTTTCAGGCGCGACAGCTGCGCTGCCATGGTGGAGCGCTCCGTCATGATTGGCGGCAGGCTGATGATCTGCTTAAAAGTTTCCACCCCAATCAGGTAATCCATACGCCCGGCGATATTGCCCATCAGGCGGCCGCGGAAGTAACGCAGGAACACATCCGCCGCCAGCGCCAGCACGATCCCCGCCACCATCATCGGCAGTGCATCGATCGATTCAGCACCGATCACCTTGTCGTACACCATCATGATAAACAGCGGTACCGCCATAGCGATCAAGTTGATCAGGAAGGTCATCGCCAGCAGGTGCATGGTCATCTTGCGGAAGCGACGCAACAGCAGATCAAACCAGTCGGCGCTGGATTTGGTCGAGATGGTCTGACCGTGCGCCGTATCGATATGGGTGAAGAGGTAGGCGCAGCCTTTTTTGGCCTCCAGTTCACCGGTGCGCTCTTCGCCATGCTCGGCATCGAAGTACACCACCTGGTCATTTTCTACCCGCAGCAGCACCAGCGGATCGCCTGCTTCATCCACAAACAGGCAGGGATACAGCTCATCCGAAAGCTGATCCAGCCGACAGGGCTGCGGCATACTCTCATAGCCCAACCGCACCAGAATATTACGCAGGTCCACCAGCTCCAGCTGATCGGAAAAGTGCGGCAACGCCTCGATCAGTTCGCGGGCGTACTGATTCCAGCCCAGCGCCCTGAGCAGGGGTAAAAGGCACGCGGTATAGGGAGAGTTAAACTGAAAATCGTCGAGCGATGAGTCGGAGCGCAGGGCATCCGCAATCATCTCGCTGAGCGCGTCGGATCTGCGTTGAGCGGTTGCGTCCATATCTACTTCACCGCCTCCTGTTGCTGTTGCTTCGCTTTCTGTTGCGCCTCCACCTCACGGCGGCGTTTCAGCTGGATCAGTTCACCGTTTTTCAGTTCGTAAGCGCGGTCACAGATACGCATAAAGGATGGGCGGTAGGAGACCATCAACAGGGTACGACTGCCTTTGATCTTCACCAGCAGTTCCAGCAGCTTGGCGTCATTTTTAATATCAAAGTTGGCGTTGGCGTCATCCAGGATCATCAGGCGTGGGTCGCCCACCAGCGAGCGTACCATCAGGATCTTCTGTTTTACCGCCTCGGAAAGTGGATCAACCGCTGCGCCGCCAACCTGGGTATCCAGGCCGTCCGGGAAACGTGCCACGATCTCATCCAGACCCAGGTGTTTCGCCAGCGCCAGCGCCTGATCAATCACCTCACCGCTGCGGTAGAGGGTCATATTCTCCAGTATGGTCCCTTCAAACAGGGTGCCATACTGGGGCACATAACCGATGTAGTGACGCAGCGTTTCCGCTTCGTACTCCGCCAGCGGTTTGCCATCGATCTTCACCATCCCCTTCTCAGGCGCGGTCAGTCCTGCGATCAGCTCCAGCAGGGTACTTTTACCAACACCGTTACGACCGGTGATCGCCACAGCCCCGCCGGCTGGGATCTGCAGATTAACGCCTTTGAGCAGCCACTCCTCCTCTTCCGGATAGCGGAACCAGAGATCCTCAACGCTGACTTCGCCACGCAACGCTTTTTCCGGTACGAGTTCACCACTGCGTTCCTCCGGCAGATAACACAACTCCTGCGCCTGCTCTTTGGACATCTGTACGCTCTGTAGCTGGGTCCACAACCCCATCGCTTTCAGACCCGGTTGCAGGGCACGGCCGGTCAACATAGTGACCGCCGCCAATGCACCCACTGTCAGATCGCCGGACAGCACCGACAAACTGCCGATCGCCACCACCAGCACCATCGCCGCCTGCGAAAAGGTGCTGCCAAAACCGGATACCACGCTGTTGATATGCGCCAGTTCATACACACTCTCAGCCGAGCGTTCTTGCAAACGTTCGTAACGGCGCAACATCAGGGATTCCATCGCCATCGATTTGATGGTGTGGATATTGTTGAGGGATTCAATCAGGAAGTTCTGCCGGTGCTGCTCCGTTTGCTGGCTCACTTCCAGCGCTTTTTCCAGCTTTTTGCCAACAACCACCGCCAGCACGGCAAACAGAATCATCAGCGTGACTGGCACCAGCACCAGCGCACCACCGATATAGAAGATCAGCACCATAAACAGCAGCGCAAACGGCAGGTCGAGCAGCAGTAACATCGATTGACCAGAGAAGAAACGCTGCAGGTCTTCCACCGACTGCATACGCGACAGGTAAAAACCTTGCGAGTGCTGGTTATAGGCCAGTGAATCGGCATACAGCACCCGCGCGAAGACGTTCATGTTGGCTTCGTGTTCAAAACGCGCACCGCTCCACGCCAGCAACACCGAGCGCAGGATCTTAAGGATCATCTCCAGCAGTACCACGCCAACAACGCCTGCCACCAGCACAACAAAGGTGTCCAGCGCCTGATTGGGAATGATACGGTCGTAGGCCTGCAGCACCACAATAGGCATCGCCATCGCCAGCAGGTTGATCCCCAATGACGCCAGAAATACATCGGCACGTAACCAGTTGCGCGGAATACTAATCCCTGACTCTTTTGTCATATCGGTAGCTACAGTCTCCATCTACTGCTTTGGTCCGCGAGCGTTAACTGCGGCGTGGGAGGCGGTATTACTCACCGCACCCATATACAATCGGCAGCGCCGCCCGGAAATAAACCCCCACGAAGCGCAAGCACATAGTACAGGCATTCACTTAGGCATTCACCTCATTCAAAATTCAAACACTTTTTATAGTCCAAAACCTCAATAAATAGGGCACTTATTAACAATTTCAAACAAAACAACCTAAAGCCATTGACTCAGAATCAGAAAAACCCCATATTCAAACACACACACTCGCAAAGCAGCCAGAATAGTGTCCTTTCAAGTCAGGATTTAAACAGATCAACCGCGTCAGCCGGATAACCGCTGACGGATGTGGCGAGATAGCAGGAGCGCAGGTTTTAACAGTGCCCAGAGCATCTGGCACATGTACAAACCAGCCAGGGCACCTTGCGCAGTTGCGTTTAATCGTCATCAATCTCTACCAGCAGACTACTTAGGGAAAGGTCGTTTCTATGTCGGTGGATAACCACTTACAGTCATCAACTTCGCACACCGGCACCGCCGGGGATGCGCTGTTGCCGAACGACCATAAAGCCCCCGTTCCGCTCAGCCCCTCCTTTTCCGCAACGGATAACAACAACGCAGTCCTGCAAACTGAGCGCACACCCCAGGATGAAAACGCACTGGTCGGCAGTCCAAATAATGACAACCTGAACAGCGGCGATGAGGACGATACTCTCTTCGGACTGGAGGGGGACGACACCCTGATCAGCGGCGATGGCAACGATTACCTGCATGGCGGTGACGGTAACGACCTGCTCATTGCTGGCCGTGGCGACCATGTGCTGATTGGGCATAACGGCGACGACCAGGTATTCAGCCTCGCGGGCAACAACCAGGTCTCCCTTGGCAACGGCAGCGACCGTTTCATCCTGCTTGATCGCGGAGCGATAAGCGGCAGCGGCGACAGCTATGTCAGCGGTGGCAACGGCAACGACCTGATCATCTCCGGCAACGGGGATGACACCCTCTACGGCGACGAGGGGGAAGACTACCTCGACAGTGGCGACGGCAAAGATTACCTGCACGGTGGCTTTGGCGACGACATCCTGATTGCCGGGCGTGGTGAGCATGTGCTGATCGGCCACGACGGTAACGACACTGTGATCGTACACTCCGGCAACAATCAGGTTTCTCTCGGTAGCGGCGATGACAGTTTCACCGTACAGACACGCAACGCCAGCGGCAGCTCCTTTGTCACCGGCGGCAGCGGGCAGGATGAGATCATCACCGGACACGGCGATGACACTATCTTCGGCGGCGAGGGAGACGACCATATCGACAGTGGCGACGGCGATGACTACCTGCATGGCGGCGACGGCAACGACTTCCTCAGCGCCGGTGTCGGCTCCCAGATCTTTATCGCCCATGACGGCGACGACACCGTAGTCACCCAGAGTGGCAACAACCAGGTCTCGCTGGGAGACGGCGACGATAGCTTTACCCTGCTACAACGTGACGCCACCGGCAGCAGCCATGTGGTTGGCGGTCGAGGTGATGACAGCATCATATCCGGCGCCGGTGACGATACCCTCTACGGCAGCGAAGGCGACGATTTCCTCGACGCAGGCGCGGGCGATGACTACCTGCACGGTGGTTGGGGCGACGACCACCTGAGCGCAGGTACTGGCGATGATATTCTGATCGCCGACAGCGGTAATGACATTGTGACCGCCCGCGCAGGCAACAAAGAGGTTTCGCTGGGCGATGGCAACGACCACTACCGAGCCCAGGAAGAGCAAGGCAGCGTAACCAGCCTGGTATACGGCGGCAACGGAGATGACTGGGTACTGAGCGGCAGCGGCAACGACCGGATCTTCGGCGGTGACGGGGACGATTATCTGGCTGCAGGCGCTGGCAACGATCTGATCAGTGGCGGCCACGGCAACGATACGATTCTTAGCGGTGCAGGTAACGATAAACACCACGGCAACGGCGGCAACGATACCTATATTGTCTCTGCCAACAGCGGCAGCGACTATTTCAACGGCGACAGCGACGGCGGTCTGGACAATAACGGCGTAGATCGGATCTGGATCGAAACCCAGAGTTTCCTCGAATATGACGCCGACAATCCCTGGCAGATAAGCCTCAACGACAGCCTGCTGGAGTACGACCTGGCTGCCGGTGTGCTGGAGCTGCCAGCAGACGCGCTGGGCACCATCACCTTTGCCGACGGCTCAGAGCTGGTGTTCGAAGGTGTCGAGCAGATCCTCTGGAGCTGACCGGGCTTATCCTTACTTCTTCCCTTAGTTATTCCCCCTATTCCTCAGCTCCCTCTACCTCAGTTCTCAGCCCCTGCGACCAATTGCCACACGCCGCCGCATTGCACAAAAATCGTCCTGATTTATATCAAGAAATACAAGCAATCCAACAACCGAGCCTTTACGCAGATGCAACTTAAAGCACTTTTGCTGTAGAATCGCCGCAATATTAGGAAAAGCTAAAACAGCACCTCGATCAGGGAAGGGCACAATAAGCCCCCTTTTACGGTCGATCCTGTTCATTTCTCATCAGGGCTGACGCCGGTATAATAGGCGCCAAATTTTCGAACCCGAACTAGCTATGGGCGACGTTTCGATGAACAAAAAGACTCTTCTTGCAGCAGCTCTGCTGCTCAGCATCAACACCACTGCCGTATTTGCTGCCAATCTGGGTAAAGGTATCAAAGCCTTTGAAGCACAAGACTACGCAACTGCCGTACAGGAACTGGAGCCCCTTGCAAAAGAGGGTAACGTTGACGCAACTAACCTGCTTGGTCAGATGTACGAAAACGGCTGGGGTTTGGATAAAGATGTCGAAAAAGCAAAACGTCTCTACACACAGGGCGCCAACGTCGGCCACCTGAAAAGCGTCAACAGCCTGCGCGCACTGAAAAACAAAGAGTACAGAAAAGAGCTGAAAACCGTACAACCGGCGGCTGAATCCGGCGATGCTCACGCGATGAACCGTCTGGGTGAGATGAACGAATTCGGTTACGGCATGGATCGCAACCCAACAGCTGCCTTCAACTGGTACAGCAAAGCGGCTAACGCAGGTCTGGTAGCGGCACAGCACAACATCGGTCGTTCTTACAACTTCGGCACCGGAGTTAACCAGAACTTTGCTGAAGCAGAGCGCTGGTACCTGAAAGCGGCATCACAGGGTCACACCGACGCGATGTTCTTCCTGGGTACCCTGTACTCCAACGCTCTGGGCATGGATAAGAGCTACCACAGCGATGTGATCGCATACGCCTGGATGCACAACGCCGCTCAGCTGGGTAACAACACTGCGCAGGCGATCGAAAAACGTCTGGTGATGAAGTTAAATTCCAGCGACCTGGCCTCTGCCAAATCACTGGCGCAGACCTACTTCGACAAGTACGTAGCACCGTACAAGTAATACCTTTCGCGGCACCCGCCTTTGGGTGCCGCGCTCTCCTCCCTGATCCACGCCTCCCCGTCTGTCCCGATCAGCAAACTCCTCGCTGGTTAAATTTTCACCACCCCGCATTACTGTGCTAGAATCCACGCCCCAAAAATATAATCAAAATCACAGTTTTCTATGCGACGAGACACTCAATGAGTAGTGTGGAAATATCGGTTTCCAATACGACGGAAACCCGGAACTTCGGTTCTAAAATGATCCTGATCTTTTCCTGCATGCTGCTGGCCGGTGGCATGTTGTGGTTGCAGCAGGAGGTCAGCGAGACCCAGGCTCTGCTGTTACTGATCGGTACCCTGCTGGGTATGACGCTCTATCACGCGGCCTTCGGATTCACCACCGCGTGGCGCAACTTCATTATTAACCGCCGCGGCAAAGGGCTGCGCGCGCAGATGTTGATGCTGGCGGTCGGCGTCTGCTTGTTCTTTCCGGCTTTAAGTGCCGGAGAACTGTTCGGCGAAGAGGTCCGCGGATTTGTACGACCGCTGGGCTGGTCGGTGATCTGCGGTGCCTTTATCTTCGGCATCGGCATGCAGCTGGGCAACGGCTGCGCGTCGGGCAACCTCTACCATGTCGGCGGCGGCCAGATCCGTGCGATCCCAAGCATGATCGGTTTTACCGTCGGTGCTCTTTGGGCCACCAAGGATTACGAGTGGTGGACCGGCCTGCCGCAGTTTGCCCCGGTTTCACTGGTCGACGAGCTGGGCGTGGTATTTGCGATTGCGGTAAACCTGCTGTTGTTTGGTGGCATCGTGTTCTTTACCCGCTGGCTGGAAAAGCGCTACCACGGCAACGTGGAGAAGGACGACGCGGGCAGCGACCTCTCCGTTGGCGCGCGGCTACTGCACGGTCCATGGCCCTTTGTCTGGGGCGGTATCGCACTGGCCCTGCTGAACTTCGCCACCCTGGCCCTTACCGGCTCGCCGTGGGCGGTGGCGGTGGCCTATCCGCTGTGGGGCGCCAAACTGGCGATGCTGCTGGAGCTGGAACTGGAACTGGATTTCTGGACCTACTGGCTGCAGCCGGGCCGCGAGATGGCACTGAGCGAACCTCTGCAGTACGACGTCTTCTCCATCATCAATATCGGCGTGATCCTCGGTGCTCTGCTGGCGGCATCTCTGGCGGGTAAGTTCTCGCTGCAGTGGCGCCTGCCCTGGCAGCACTGGATCGCGGCAGTTCTGGGCGGTCTGATGCTTGGCTACGGCGCGACTATCGCCTTCGGCTGTAACATTGGCGCTTACTTCGGCGGCATCGTCTCTGGCAGTCTGCACGGCTGGTTGTGGCTGGTCGCTGCGTTTGTCGGCAGTCTGCTGGGTACGTATCTGCGTCCGTTGTTCGCATTGCCGAACGAGACCACCGCCCGCAGCAGCTGCTGATTCGGCCTGCTGATTCGGCCTTAAAAGCGCGATGCGAATACTTATACCTTCGCATCGCGCAGCCCTTCCCCGCTTATTATTCCGTCAGCGCCCTGTTAGAATGCTGCGCAGTTTTTAAGCCTCTATTTAAATAGCCAATCCGGTAAAGCGTGAATTCCAAAATGCGTCGTTCATATCCAGAAACTTTCGATCAGGTTAAAACCGCTCCCCCTCTCAAACGTCTGGGTGCCCTGCTGTACGATTTTATGCTGATCGTAGCGCTGTGGATGGTAATCGGGGCTATCGCTGTGGCGGCCAACGACGGTGAAGCGGTTACCGGCCCGCTGTTCAGCTCCTTCCTGTTCCTTGCCACCTTCGCCTTCTTTTCGTTCTTCTGGGTACGCACCGGGCAGACGCTAGGGATGTTGGCGTGGCGTCTGCGCGTACAGACACCGGAAGGGGAACACATCTCTCTGGTGCAAGCGCTGATCCGCTTTTTGGTTGCGGGCATCTCGATCGCGGTGGGTTTTGTTGGTTATATCTGGATGTTCATCAACCGCGAAAAGATGGCGTGGCACGATCTGGCATCCAAAACCTGCGTGGTTGAGCTGCCGAAACCGCCGAAGAAAGGTAAGAAGAAGTAAGATTGGATAGATGTAGGTTGGCCATCGCGAAGCGATGCCCAACAATAAGACGTAAAAAAGGCGGCCCTGAAGCCGCCTTTTTAGTGTCTGTTCTTAGCGTTGCGCGTGCACTTAACCCGCCTTACGCAACAAGCGCCAGCCGATCAGGAAGCTGAGCGCTATCGGCACAATCACGCCCAGCAGCGGTGGCAAGCCATACACGGTACTGGCCGGACCCAACAGGTCCTGCATCAGTTTAAACACCAGCCCTACCACCACACCGGCGATCAGGCGCTGACCGACCGTTACGCTGCGCAGCGGTCCGAAGATAAAGGACACCGCCACCAACACCAAACCGGCGATGGAGAGCGGCTGTAGTACCTTGGACCAGAACGCGACCTGATAGTCCGCCGCAGAAAGCCCCTGCTCATCCAGATAGTCACTGTAGGTATTCAGACCAGCAACCGAGAGGTTATCCGGTTCCATAATCAGGGTACTGAGCAGAGATGGGGTCATACCGGACGCCCAGTTCTCTTCGATTTTTTCCGATACTTCGGTGTGTTCGGCGTAGAAGCGGGTCTCCTGCACATTCTCCAGACGCCAGCCATCACCGGTAAAGTACCCCTTCTCCGCCACGCTAGCACTTTCCAGCGTCCAGTTGTCGCTGAAGCGGTAACGGGTAATACCGAAAATCTCACCCTCAGTCGTCACCGCTTTTACGTGCAGGAAGGTTCCACCTTCGCGGTGCCAGAGTCCCCGCTCCAATCGCGAGACACTGCCCTGTCCTTTGGATACGGCGATCGTACGGTAACTTTGCGCGGTCTGTTCAGAGGTCGGCACGACGTATTCACCCACCATAAAGCCGGCTGCAATCAGCAACACCACCGGTTTCATCACCGCGCCGATAATGCGCAGCGTGGATACCCCGGCGGCACGCATCACCGTCAGTTCAGAACTGGTAGCCAACGTACCTAACCCCAGCAGACAGCCGATCAGGCTGCACAGCGGCAGGTGTTCATAGAAACGCCGCGGTGCGGTCAAACCCACATAGATCGCTGCGTCTTTGATCTTATAACCGTCATTCAGGTCCGGCAGCTGATCGACCAGCGCAAACAGCAGATCCAGACCCACGATCACCAGCATCACGATCAGGATCGCGCCCAGTACGTGGCGGGTAATATAAAGATCGAGCCGGTTCATCATGCTTTTGCCCTCCCGAACAGACGTGGAATCGGCAAGCGGTTATACACCGCGGCCCAATAACGTCCGGCGAAGAGCATATTCAGCGCCAGGACCAGGAAGGCCAGATGCACGGCGTACAGCACGTAGACATCCAGTTTGCCATCTTCGATCTGGCTGCGTGCAGTACTCAGCAGGGTCAGGTAGAACAGGTAAAGGATGATCGATGGCAGCATACGCGCGTAACGCCCCTGACGCGGATTTACCTTACTTAAAGGCACCGCCAGCAGGGTGACCACCAATGCCAGAATCGGCAAGGAGAAGCGCCAGTGCAGCTGCGCCTGATCCTCAACACTCTCTGAACCGATCAGCTCAGCGGTTGGTTTGGCTGCCACCTTGGTAACACCCGAACGTATCTCCGGCTGCGGCATACGCACGCCATAACGCCCAAAGCTGGACTCGGTGTACTTGGCTTCACCCGGAATACCCTCGTAACGGGCGCCTTTGGTCAGCACCAGATACTCCTGCCCATCTTCCGCTTCGCGGCTTTTGCGACCGGACTCCGCCACCACTACCACCGGCACGCCTTCGTCGGTCACTTCGGTCAGGAAAACACGCCCCAACGCGCCGTCATCGGTCACCGAATCGGTATAGGAGACCCGGTTCTGCGACCCGGCGTACTCCTGGAAACGCCCGACGGTCAGACTTTCCAGCTGACTGCGGGACTTCTGTTCGTTAAAGATCTCCACCGTGCGTTCAGCACCGAGCGGCGACAACCACAGGCTCAGCACGGCAATCAGCGCTGCAGTAAACACAGCAGGGCCCATGGCGTAACTCACCAGCCGCTTCTGACTGATACCGCACGCCTTGAGCACCACCATCTCACTTTCCAGATACAACCGGCCGTAGCCAAGCAGGATCCCCAGGAACAGGCCCAACGGCAGAATCAGCTCCAGGAAACCGGGAATACGGTAGGCCATAATTTCCAGCAGGACGTCAGGGGAGAGGTCCCCGGACGCAGCCTGAGCGAGGTATTTAATAAAGCGGCCACTGACCAGAATCAGTAACAAAATGCCGGTCACGGCGAACATACTGGAGAGCACTTCCCGTGCCAGATACCGAAAAACGATCACATCCGCTACTCTGTTACAACCTGAAAAATGGTTTATAGTGGGCCGATAATTATCCTTTAATCTGCACGCAATGTCTTGTTTGGAGCCAGCATGGATTTTGAAATTGTTAATGGCGATGTAGCCAGCTGTGAAACTGAGTGTCTGATTGTCGGCGTAGAAGCCGATGCGCAGCTGTCACCGTCCGCCAGTGCGCTGGACAGCGCCGCTCAGGGATATATCAGCGACATCGTGAATGGTGGCGATATTAAGGGTAAAACCGCTGAAACCCTGCTGCTGCAGAAAGTACCGGGCGTTAAAGCACGCCGCGTACTGCTGATCGGTCTGGGTAAAGCCGACGAACGTAACGACCGCAACTACCGCAAGATCGTTAAAGCGGCGATGGCTGCGGTGAAAGGCGTCTCAGTCGAAAGCGCCGTATTCTCACTGGACGGTCTGGGCAGCAACGATGACGACCAGTATCGCCAGATCCGCCACCTGATCGAGTGGGCCGGTGCCGAGCTGTACATCTACGACGAAACCAAGAGCAAAAAAGCCGACCCGCTGGCGCTGGACAAAATTGGTGTTCTGCTGAGCGAAGACGACTCCGAGCTGGGTGAATACGCTGTACTGGACGGTGTGGCTCTGGTGAACGGTGTCAGCACCGCGCGCGAACTGGGCAACCTGCCGGGCAACATCTGCACCCCAACCTATCTGGCGGAGCAGGCGATTAAGCTGGGCGAAGAGAACGACGCACTGGAAGTGACCATCCTCGACGAAGACGAGATGGCACAGCTGGGCATGCACTGCCTGCTCTCCGTGGGTAACGGCAGCGAGCAGCCATCCAAACTGATCGTGATGCACTACAAAGGCGCGGAAGACGCCGATGCCAAGAACCACGTACTGGTGGGCAAAGGCATCACCTTCGATACCGGCGGTATCAGCCTGAAGCCGGGCGCAGCGATGGATGAGATGAAGTTCGACATGTGCGGTGCAGCCTCCGTCATCGGCGCCATGACCGCGCTGTGCGAGATGCACCTGGACCTGAACGTGGTTGGTATCGTAGCCGCTGCGGAAAACATGCCGAGCGGCCACGCCACCAAACCGGGCGATATCGTGACTACCATGTCCGGCCAGACCGTTGAGATCCTCAACACCGACGCCGAAGGCCGACTGGTCCTGTGCGACGCCCTCACCTACGCCGAGCGTTTCGAACCTGAAACCGTGGTTGACGTGGCGACCCTGACCGGTGCCTGCATCGTCGCCCTGGGCCACCAGGCAACCGGCCTGCTGAGTAACGACGACGACCTGGCCAACAGCCTGCTGCAGGCGGGTGAACAGGCTGCCGACAAAGCATGGCGCCTGCCGCTGTGGGATGAGTATCAGGAGCAGCTGGATTCCAACTTTGCCGACATCGCCAACATCGGTGGACCACCAGCCGGTACTATCACTGCCGCCTGCTTCCTCTCCCGCTTCACCAAGAGCTACCGTTGGGCACACCTGGATATCGCCGGCGTAGCCTGGGCAAAAGGTAAGGAAAAAGGCGCTACCGGTCGCTGCGTACCGCTGCTGGCCCAGCACCTGATGAACCTGGCGGCTGACGACTGATATGGCGGAAGCGGACTTCTACGTCCTGCCGGCCTCCGATCCGGAGGCCCGCAACCTGTTCCTCTGCCGCCTGTGTGACAAGGTGATAGGGCTCGGCCATCCGATCTTTATCCACTGCGCCAGCGAAGAGGACGCGGAACGCCTCGATCAACTGTTGTGGGAGTTTAAGCCGGAAGCTTTCCTGCCCCACAGCCTGATCGGGCAGACGCCGGATGCACCGATCACCATCGGCTGGGGTGATCAACGCCCCAACCACAAAAAGGTGTTCCTCAATATGGTCGCCGATATCAGCGAGGATGCGCTGGAGTTTGAGCGTATTCTGGAGATCGTGGTGCAACATCCGCCGGTACTGGAAGCCACCCGCCGTAACTACCGCCTCTATCAGGAGAAAGGGATTCCTGCGCGCATGAACGATATGCGCCGCTAATCCTTCTGCAAACAACCCGTTTCCCCTGCGGCAACGGGCTAGTTCCTCCGGGCTAGTTCCTCTCTTTCCCTCCCCCCTGCTCACTACCCATGTACTACCCTTAACAGAACAGCAATCATCTACCGCTCTGTACCTGTGATCCGTACCACTGTTACCTGCCAGGAAACTTGGGAGGCGATCCGTGCAGATACCAGACGTTACGCCCGCTGGTATCAGGCACAGGGATTCTGGGTCACCCTCTCCTACCGTATACGCCGTCTGCGTAAATTCGGCTCGCCTGCCTGCTTGCTGTTGTTACCGCTGGATATCCTGCTGGCGCTGCCACGCCGTCTGGCGTCAGACTCCCGCATACCCGCAACGGTGCCCGTCGGTCCCGGTTTCTGCCTGCCGCACCCCAATGGGG
Organism: uncultured Marinobacterium sp.; assembly: GCA_947501565.1. GTDB lineage: Bacteria > Pseudomonadota > Gammaproteobacteria > Pseudomonadales > Balneatricaceae > Pontibacterium. The sequence continues at coordinate 124,313 of CANMWJ010000007.1, read as the reverse complement.
TGATCATCACCGACAAAGCGCAGATCGGCCGCAACGTCTCGCTGTTTCAGCATGTCACCTTGGGGGAATGGGGCGGAAAAGGCCCGCAGATTGGCGATGATTGCGAGTTCTTCGCCGGAGCCTGCGCCTTTGGTGATGTGCGTATCGGTGAAGGCAGCAAGATCGGTATCAACGCAGTCGTGCGTACCGACGTGCCCCCCAACAGCGTGGCGTATCTGCCCAATACGGTGATTAAACCACGTAGCGATCAGCCGCAGGTCGACTGACCGCCACCGTTATCTCAACTGTCTCACAACCGGTGCTGACGGGTTTCGTCGATCAGGTATTTCAGCCACTTCAGGTACGGTGTACCCCCAGTGCCCTGCGGATCGTTGCAGCGCCGCGCGATATATTTGATCGCCCAGTGGTAGTGGATCTCGCGGAACTCCGCCATCCGCTCCAGCACTGCGTTAAAGCAGGAGGCCGTGGCGATCGGCCGGACATCCGGCATCCCGTGCACCCGATCCAGCCACTGCTGATGCTCAGGCGGCATGTAGTGGCGCATATCATTGAGATGCTGGATCAGCCGGTTGGGCTGATGAGGGATCTTCATAAACTCCACCAGCGTCGGCATCACCGAACTCTGCGCCCCGGTTTCGCCACGGAAGCTGTGGATCTGCCCCATGGACTCGTAGGTCACGTCGCGAAACTGACCGATATAGGGGCGAAAACGGCTGAAATAGAGTTCATCTGACATCTTCTCCGGAATCCGCTTCAGCACGCCAATGACCCGTTCCATCGTCTCTGCCAGCGTTTGCAGGCAGCTATCCACCTGCTCGCGATCCCAGAAACCGGCCGCATCATCCAGCGCGGAGATCGCATCCAGCATAGCGGCCGCGATCGCTTCGATCTCCACATGCACAAGGATAAACCAGTGTTCATCGTACAGGTGCACGAAATTCTGCAGCGTATCGATGTTACCCAGCGCTACCGGTTTCTCTGGATCAAATCGTTTCCAGTTGTAGAGCGCATAACCGTCGTAGCTGAGCATCGGCGGACGCCCCAGTAGCTCAGCAATGGAGCATAGGGGCCGTGCCAGATTGGCGGGCAACGAATGAGTTGTCGGCTGACCGATCTGATTGATGTAACCGGAAGCGATAAAACCCAGCCTCACATAGTAGAGATGCGCCTGGGGCAGCAGTTGCGGCGGGATATTAGTGTGAGGCCAGTCGGGTAGATTCTGGCTTTTCAGGTAAGCGCGGCAGTCTGGTTCCAGCAGCAAGCTGGGCAGATCGTGTCCGATCTGGTCGATAATTTCGTACTTCGCGCCCAGAGTTAAACGGGTATCCGGGTCCTCTGCGGGCAGAAAACCCCGTGTTCGCAGGCAATCATTCATACGGATTACCCCTCTATGACTGATTTCGAAGTTAGACCGCAAACTCAGCCCTACATTCCGTCGCCCGCAATCTGTATAATTTGCCGATTAATTTGAACGTTTATTAGAAGAAGCCAGAATCTAATGGAAACAACCTACCAGCCGCACGAGATTGAGAAATCCTGGTACCAGACCTGGGAAGAGAACAACTACTTCGCGCCTTCCGGCGAAGGTGACTCCTACTGCATCATGATTCCGCCGCCGAACGTCACCGGCAGCCTGCACATGGGTCACGCTTTCCAGCACACCATCATGGATGCCCTCACCCGCTACAAACGTATGCAGGGTAAAAACACGCTGTGGCAGGTCGGCACCGACCACGCCGGTATCGCGACCCAGATGGTCGTTGAGCGCAAACTGGCCGCCGAAGAAGAGAAGTCCCGTCACGATCTGGGCCGCGACGCCTTTATCGAAAAGATCTGGGAGTGGAAGGAAGAGTCCGGCGGTACCATCACCCGTCAGATGCGCCGTCTGGGTAACTCCGTAGACTGGCCGACCGAACGTTTCACCATGGACTCCGGTTTCTACAACGCCGTACAGGAAGTCTTCATCCGCCTGCACGACGAAGGCCTGATCTACCGTGGCAAACGTCTGGTCAACTGGGACCCGAAACTGCACACCGCGATCTCCGACCTGGAAGTTGAGAACAAAGAGACCAAAGGCAAGATGTGGTACCTGCGCTATCCTCTGGCAGATGGCGTCCAGACTGCAGCCGGCGACGACTTCATCGTGGTAGGTACCACCCGTCCGGAAACTATGCTGGGTGATACCGGCGTGGCGGTAAACCCGGAAGACGAACGTTACAAAGACCTGATCGGCAAAGAGATCGAACTGCCGCTGGTTGGCCGTCGTATCCCGATCGTAGGCGACGAACACGCCGACATGGAGAAAGGTACCGGCTGTGTGAAGATCACCCCGGCACACGACTTCAACGATAACGAAGTGGGTAAGCGCTGCGGCCTGCCGATGATCAACGTGCTGACCTACAACGCCGATATCCGCGACCAAGCGGAAGCGTTCAACACCGACGGCACCCCGAACAGCGAGATCGACACCACCCTGCCGGAGAAATACCGCGGCATGGAACGTTTCGCGGCACGCCGTGAGATCGTGGCTGACTTCGAAGCAGCTGACCTGCTGGTGAAGATCGAAGAGAACGACATGACCGTACCGTACGGCGACCGTGGCGGTGTGGTGATCGAGCCGATGCTGACCGACCAGTGGTTCTGCGATGCCAAAACGCTGGCCAAACCTGCCGTAGAGGCGGTTGAGAACGGCGACATCAAATTTGTACCGCAGCAGTACGAGAACATGTACAACGCCTGGATGCGTGACATTCAGGACTGGTGTATCTCCCGTCAACTGTGGTGGGGTCACCGTATCCCGGCCTTCTACGACAACGAAGGCAACGTCTACGTTGCGCACGACAAAGACGCAGCCCGCGAGAAATACGGTCTGGATCTGGAAACCGAACTGCGCCAGGACGACGACGTTCTGGATACCTGGTTCAGCTCCGCACTGTGGACTTTCGGCACCCTGGGCTGGCCGGAAGCAACCGAACGTCTGAAGACCTTCCACCCGACCGATGTACTGGTTACCGGTTTCGACATCATCTTCTTCTGGGTGGCGCGCATGATCATGATGACCATGCACTTCATGAAAGACGAAGACGGCAAACCACAGGTTCCGTTCAAAACCGTATACGTCACCGGTCTGATCCGTGACGAGAGCGGCGACAAGATGTCCAAGTCCAAGGGTAACGTACTGGACCCGCTGGACATGATCGACGGCATCGACCTGCCAGCCCTGCTGGATAAGCGTTGCGGCAACATGATGCAGCCACAGCTGGCAGCGAAGATCGGCAAGCGTACCGAGAAGCAGTTCCCTGAAGGTATTGCGGCTCACGGCACCGACGCCCTGCGTTTCACCCTGGCAGCACTGGCCTCCACCGGCCGTGACATCAACTGGGACATGAAACGTCTGGAAGGTTACCGTAACTTCTGTAACAAGATCTGGAACGCTGCCCGTTACGTGCAGATGAACACCGAAGGTGAAGACTGCGGTCAGAATGGCGGCGACGTAGAGCTGTCGCTGGCGGATCGCTGGATCGCCAGCCGTCTGCAGAGCGTAGAAACCACTGTTAACAAGCACTTCGAAGAGTACCGCTTCGATCTGGCGTCCCAGACCCTGTACGACTTCGTCTGGAACGACTACTGCGCATGGTACCTGGAGCTTTCCAAGCCAGTACTGTGGGACGACAACGCTTCCGCTGAAGCCAAGCGCGGCACTCGTCGCACCCTGGTTCGCGTACTGGAAGCGATCATGCGTCTGCTGCACCCGATCATGCCGTACATCACCGAAGAGATCTGGCAGTCCATCAAGGAGCTGGCAGGTGTTGAAGGTGACACCATCATGCTGCAGGCCTACCCGGAAGCAGACGCGTCCAAACACGACGCCGACGCAGAAGCGGAAGTTGAGTGGCTGCAGGCGATCATCACCGGTATCCGTAACATCCGTGGTGAGATGGGTATCTCCCCGGCGAAGGATCTGGACGTACTCTTCAAGAACGGCAGCGAAGACGACAAAGCACGTCTGGAGCGCAACGAAGTCTTCCTGTCCAAGCTGGCATCTCTGGGTTCCATCACCTGGCTGAACGACGGCGACGAAGCACCAATGTCTGCCACTCAGCTGGCGGGTGAGATGGAAGTGCTGGTACCGATGGCGGGTCTGATCGACAAAGACGCCGAACTGGCGCGTCTGCAAAAGTCTCTGGACAAGCTGAAGAAAGAGATCGGTCGCTTCGAAGGCAAGCTGAGCAACGAACGTTTTGTGGCGAACGCGCCGGAAGATGTCATTGCCAAAGAGCGTGAGAAACTGGCTGATGCGCAGTCCTCTTACGACAAACTGGCTGAGCAGTATGCGAAGATTGAGGCGTTGTAAGGTTTTCTAACCTTACCGCTTAAACTGAAAAGCCCGCGATTTTTGCGGGCTTTTTTGTGGGTGGTGTTCATGCTCTTGCAGCAGCGGTCTCCGACCGCAACATCCATCGACGCTCGACCTATCGACTCGTTCCCATGTTCTGCGTGGGAATGCATAGTTCTAGTGAGCTAGATGCTATGTGCTTAACCACCTTTTCGGTGGTTAAGGGGAAAACGTTTTCCCCTTAACAATCCCCCACGCCCCTGCTACTTGCCGGACTTCGTCCGGTTCCCTGTGCGTTTCGGATTCAATCGGTGCTGCGGAACTCGGCCGCTTCGCGTCCTCAAACAGTCCTCGCACCCGTCGATTGAATCCTGCAATGCTCGGCGGCGCAGAAGGGGGATTATATTCGTGCCATAAATAGACACATAGCCAATACCATCGCTAGGCCATAGCAATAGTTTCCTGAACCTCTGAAACTTCTTCTACATTTTCCTGAGAAACAGCTAGCGCCAAAGACTCTCTATACTCTCTAGCCTCAGCCGACATTGTGAAATGTACTTCCAGTTCCATTTCCTCCAGTGCCTCACGAATAGTTAAGGCAGGGACTTGGAAGAACTCCTTACGCAAATTTATCTTGTTAAGCCGACTATTATGAAAACGACGATGAAGCTCTTTTTCCAGAGTAGGAGCGTCTTCACTGTATATCATGGCGTGAACATCAAAAGAAAAAGGCACTGAAGCATCCCCCAGCTCCTTCACCCTATCCATTGGTTCAAGTCGGCGAGTCATCCCAACTTTGAACACTTCATCGCCGAAAGAACCTAAATTTGAAATCACATACACATGCCCTGCACGTGTTTGCTGCGCCATAGACATTGCACGTTCATTACGTTCTTCTGCATCAGCTAGCTTAGCTTGTAGTTGCTCCAGTTCTTGCTGGTAAGTCTGACGTTCCTGCTCGTTAGCTGCTTCCATGTGCTTTCTCGCTTCAAGCATTGCTTTCTGAAGGATCTTTTCCTCTTTCTCAGCTTCCTTACGCGCCCTTTCAAACTCTCTTCTAGCCCTCTCTTCCTCTCTTATCTGCTCCCTAATAACACGCTGTTCTTCCCGCTCAATAAGTTTCAGTTCATTCGTTGCAACAGCCCATTTCAACTCATCCAATCGGGACTTATGCAAGGCATCAGAAATCCGAGCATTTCGAAATGCAGCACCGTTGTAATTTACTAACTGCAACGCGTCCTCTATATGTTGCGCAATCTTCCCATAGTTATCATGCTTAACCTTGGTCAGCGCAGAGTCCACCTTGCCGTTATAAGCATCTAGTACAAATCGAATGGCTGTGTTGCGGCGATGAGTTTCAACATAATCACAATCGGCACCTAATCCTTGCTTTATTAAGGTCTGACTATAGGCTCTAGACTCCTTCAGTCTTTGCCCAGCATCTTTGTGACTGAAATCTTCAGCAAGATCATCTAAAACGGAAACATTAGGCATTACATACTCGTCGCCATATCCCTTAATCACATTCCTAGCAGCCTTGGCAGCCGATTCAAAAAGATCTGCCTGACCTTTGGCCTTTAAAGCATCCCCTGCTATTTGCTGCGCCTCGCTGTTGGCTTGTTTGATAATCTCCGTAGCTTGAGTTGAAGCAACCTCCAATTGCCTATCAGCTTTTTCCCTTATTTTTTTAGCTTGGCTCCGAGCTTCCGACAGCATTTCATTGCGATCAGCTTGAGCCTTTGAGTCAACAATTTTTGCGTCAGAAATTAAGCGCTGTGCCTGTTGCTGTGCCTGAGCAATGCTCTCATTGGCTAAGCGTTCTCCTTCATCTCGCCTTCTCTTGGCTTCTAATGTTGCGTCTACAATTTCCCGAAAAGGACTCAATTGCTCTACTTCAGCAGTTTTCGTCTCAAGATCGTTCTCTACCTCTTGCAACTGCCTTATTAAATTAGCAGCTTTTGCTTTGGACTCATCCAAAGCTTTTTGTCTTTCAAGCAAGCTCTCTTCTGTGGTCTTTAATGCCTTTCGAGCTCGCAGAAATCTTAATAGAAAGATCAAACAAAAAACGGGAAACACAATCCCAAAAAGAACAGCTAAAACGACATTGGCATCCATACCAACTCCTTACAATTCACTCAGCGCGTAGGGTGCAATAGCGAAGCGTATTGCACCTTTAATCTCAGGTTATAAATAAAAGGTGGAAGGTTTATTCTTCAGTTAACGTTCTAAGCATTGCTCATTCGCCGCTTCCCTCACTTCCGCTCCATCACAATTTTGATACTTTTTAAAAGCCGGCTTTATCTTGTATTCAGCGATATAGTGGTTACTCGCTCTCCACGCGAACCAAATCGACATCACAAAACATAGTGTTGCTTGGGCTGCGAATGGCAATATCTCTACTACTGCCCCCTGCCAAACATAGATCAACGCGCTCCACAAAAAGATGCTGATTAAGAAAAGTAGAAAACTGGATACAGCTAGTACGTAGTAGTGAATCTTGTCATACCATGAAAACCGCACTACTAACTTTCCATCCTCCACATCTATGTACTCGCTAGCTCGCCATACACCGAAGATTGATACATCTCCTCGGGTCGATTCTAAGAATTCCCTTACCTTCGTTCTCAGGTAGTGATCACCTGACAACCCTGTCGCACGGTAGAAGTAAGTTCGGTTTAGACTTTCTTGAACAACAAACCGCACATCATCCGATAACCCTTCAATTTCAAGTGCGCTCTTTAGATCGTTCGTTTTGCGTTCCTTATACCCCACATAGGCACCACGAACTGCTCGAAACAGGGGAATGGCGATAAAAACGCTGAGTATTGTTAACGCGACCCAATTCCCATCCTCGAAATATTGCGTAACGGTTTCTATCGCTTCCAACACTGTTTTATTTCCAATCACCACAACGCCTCTGAATCGAAAAAGGGGACAGATTTATTTTCCTACCCACTCACCCACCACAAACCTCATCCCGCATCTGAACTGTCCTCGGATCTCTACTACTCATCGCCTGAATCCTTAGCACCGAGCACTGCTGCCGTTTTTGCAGTTCGTGATCATCCGCTACGGTTGATCGTCTTACCTCTGCAACCACGGGTTTAAACTCCACAGATGCGGCGCAGTAGAGGTTCTTTAACTTCTGGTGTTTCCAGTGGTCGCTGGGGTTGTTGGTCAGGTGACGGCAGGTTTCGGTGAACAGTGCGCGGGCGGCGCGGGTGCATTTGGAGTATTCCAATACGTTGTGTCTGAGCTGTGCGCAGACGGAGTCTTTGCGTAGACGCCAGAGCTGGTACTGGAAGGTGACCGGCTGGTCGTTGTAGGCCACATGCTTGGATTCAAGCTCGATGCCCACCATATCGCGGTGGGTGGAGGTGACGCTGTAGGCGAGGGTGTGGATAAAGTCGCTGTACGCGCGGGCAATCACGTTGCCCGCATGCAGTGGTGCAGAGACCAGTAGAAGTAAAACGAGGAGGTGCATCCGATGCATCGTACAAACCCTGTATCCAATCCTTACCCGACGAACTCCGGCCGGTTATTGAACAGCAGTGTGCTACGTGATCGATTTTGGTGCAAGTAATTGCACACCGGATTCTACCTATGTCTTGATCTGGACTCGCCGAGCGATACTTACCTATCGCGAAGCGGCAGAAGAGGTTCTATTCCATAATGATCAAACCGTGCAAATTGATCAAAATGAGCGAGAGTTATGGAACTTACGGCAACAGAAGCCAAGCGGGAGTTTGGTGATTTGATCTTAAAGGCCCAGTCTGAGGCGGTACGTATCTCCCGTAACGGCAAACCCGTGGCAGCGGTGATATCCAACGAAGAATTTGAGCAGTACCAAGCCTTCAAGGAACAGCAGCTCAAAGCGGCTATCGAGGAAGGTATGGCAGATCTTGAAGCTGGACGCGTTCGAGATGGAGAGACGGTCTTTGCAGAATTAAGGAAGCGGATTAAATAACACGTAGGGTGCAATAGCGGAGCGTATTGCACCAGAGCCAACTGATTTCAAGAGTCTCCATCCAAGTCTTCGGCTAGACCATCTTCCCCGCCTTCTCTCGTCGCTTACTCAGCCAACCGTGGCTGCTCACCAACAGGATGCCACCGATGATCAGACCGGAGCCGACGATAAAGTTCGATTCGATGCGTTCACCCAGCAGCCAGTTGCCCATCAGTACACCGAACACTGGGGTCATAAAGGAGAGGATGCCCAGCTGCCCGGCTTTGTATTTGGTCAGCAGCCAGAACCAACCCAGATAGGCGATAAAGGATACGACGATGCCGTGGAACGCCAGGCTGCCCCAGACTTCGGGGGTTGGGTTAAGCGTTGCCTGCTCGGTCATATAGGACCAGAGCGTGAGCAGGATAAAAGCCACCAGCAGTTGATAGAGCAAGGTCTGTCGGGCGGGCAAGCTGCTCAATCCGCTAGCGCGCACCACCACGGTGGTTAAACCCCAGGCGGCACCGGCGAGCAATGCAAGAAAATCACCCCAGAGCACGGCGCTGCTGAGTGTTTCGGTGGAATCGCCGCCGAGAAAGGCCAATACGATCCCGCCGAACGCCACCAGAATGCCCAACCACTGCACGCGACTCATCCGTTCACTGGGGATCTTCAGGTGCAAACCGATAGCAGCAAAGATCGGTGACGTATAGAGAAACACTGTGGCGTGACCGGCGGAGGTCTGGCTCAGCGCTTCACCCAAAAACAGGAACTCCAGGGTGAACAACACCCCGATCAGCAGCGCCGGAATCCGGTTCTCCGGTGCCAGCGGCATCCGCTGTCGCTGCAACAACACCAACAGGATAATCAGTGCGGCGGAGATACCGGAGCGCAGGGCGATCTGGAAGACGGGCATGATATCCTCAGCCACCGCTTTCAGCATCACCTGCTGTGACGCCATCACGATGCAGAAGATAACCATCGAGCCAATGGCAAAGAAATCTAAGGATTGTCGGGTGCCCATGACGCCTCCGGGTGCTTACATAAATGAACTGAAGAGAGCTGAACTGGCGCCATTATCTTTTGTCAGTATTTATCGATAGAGCTAGAATCAGACATCCGATAGCGCAGATCAGCCAGTGATTTATGAGCAAAGGCCCCCATATCCACCAGCCGCTGGATTTTGAAGTCCTGCCCGAACCGGTGTTTTTCTTCGAGCGGGTGATGCCCAGCGATTCCATCTACCCACCGCAAACCCACCGCTGGGGTGAGTTCGTGTTCTCCTTCCGTGGCGTGCTGGAGCTGCACGCTGAGGGATCACTGTTCCGGGTGCCTCCCGGCCAGGGATTGTGGCACCCACCGGAAACAGAACATCGCGGCGGCAACCGTGCCGCCTCGCTGCACTGCTCGCTGTATATCGAACCCGAAATCGCAGCCGCCAAAGGTTTACCCGAAACCTCGTGCGCGCTCACCATCAACGCGATGGTACGGGCGATGCTGCATCATCTGCGGGTCAAACCGCCGCAATCCCCCTACACCGCCGAAGAGAGTCGCTTGCTGGAGGTGGTGGTCGATCAACTGGCGATCGCGCCCTGCACGGGCAGCTACCTGCCCACCTCAAACGATGCCGCGCTCTCGAAGGTGCTGGCCTATCTGGAGGATCATCCCGGCGACAACCGCCCGGTGCGCCAGCTGGCGGAACGGTTCGGCACCACGGAACGCACCCTCGCCCGCAAAGCGCAGCGGGATCTGGGGATACCGCTCAGTGAGTGGCGCCAGCGGTTGAAGGTGGTGCGGGCGATGCCGATGCTGCAAGCCGGTATGACGGTTGAGAACGTGGCGTTGGATCTGGGTTACAGCACCGCCTCTGCATTTATCGCTATGTTCCGCAGGTTGCTGGATATGACACCCGACGAGTACCGCAAGAAGGCGGAATAGCCGGGTAAGTGTCGTGTAGGGTGCAATATATTGCACCGCTCAGAATGACGGTGCGTTACGCTTCGCTAACAACACCCTACTTCACCGCCCAGCTCACCACCCACCTTCAACCGCCATGTGATAGCATGCGCGCCTGTTTCAAGAGCCATCTCATGCGTGTGAGCGCAGATAAAAATTAGGAATAACAATGCTGACAATTTACGGTAGCCCTAAATCCAGTTCCGGCCGGTGTTTCTGGTGTCTGGAGGAAGCGGGTGTTGAGTACACCGCCAAGTCGATCGATTTCCGCGCTGGTGAACATAAGTCCGAAGCGTTTCTGAAGGTAAACCCGAACGGTAAGGTGCCTGCACTGACCGACGGCGATTTCACCATCTGGGAATCCCTGGCGATCAACAACTACATCGCGGACGCCTACAAACCGGAACTGCTGGGCAACTCCGCGCAGGAACGCGGTCTGGTCAGCCAGTGGAGCATCTGGTCGGTGGCGGATCTGCAGGTACCGATGATCCAGGCGTTTATCCAGCTGGTGTTTGTACCAGAGGAGCGCCGCGATGCAGAGGTGATTAAAGCTGCTTTCGAAAAGCTGCCTGCGATGCTGAACACGCTGGAAAACGCTCTAGACGGTAAAGAGTATCTGGTTGCAGATCGCTTTACGCTAGCCGACCTGAACACCGCCTTTGTGGTCGCGATCTGTGACGACATCAAGTTTGATCTGAGCGCATACGGCAACATCAACCAGTGGCGCGAGCGCATCGCACAACGCGAAGCCACGCAGCGTTATAAAGCGCTGTGTAAGTAACAACTTACTTACCTGTTCCGGTCAGGACGGTGGTCGATCATCAAACCACCGCCCTGATATTACAGGTTGTACGCTTAACGCTCGCCCAGCACCTCAAAATCATCCGCATGCAGCTTGGCGGTGCCGTCCGCCTGCATCAGCCAGTGCTCACGATGCACCACGCCAAACGCTTTGTTCATGGTCCAGCTGGCACTCAGGATATAACCGTCCTCTCCTCCCGGCGTCCAGGTCACATCGCTGTACTCCACACTGTGAAAGCCATCATCGATGATCTTCTGCCAGAACGCCTGGATCTCTTCGCGTCCGGTAAACGTGCCAAAGGGACGTGCGTGCATCACCGCATCCTCCTCATACTGCGCGGCACAGCCTGCGGCATCCTGATTGTTAAACGCCTGCTGCCAGCGTGCGATGGCGGCTTTGGAAGCGTCGAGAACTGCGTTTCTGTCGGTCATGGTGATCTCCCATCCATAAATCGTTGATGGGATAAATGTAGCGCGGGCGGTATGATCGAAAAACAAAGCCAATCAAAACCACTGTTCGATTAATACGGACAATCTTTATGAACAAACTCTTATGAACAAGCTTTTATGAACAACCTGCGTCAGATGTCGGTGTTCGCCCGCATCGTTGAGAGCGGCTCGATCAGTGCAGCCGCCGAAGCGCTGGAGTTGTCCAAGTCGGTGCTCAGCCAGCACCTGAAAACCCTGGAAGCCGACCTGGGTGTGCCGCTGCTCAAACGCACCACCCGCCGCCAGATCCTGACACCCGCCGGTGAAGCCTTTTACGCCAAGTGCCAGCAACTCAATCAACTGGCACAGGATGCCTGGGAGGAAGCGCAACGCACCCAGTCTGAACCGGCAGGCAAGATCCGCATCACCGCACCCCACGCGCTGATGGGTCCGCTGATCGCCCCGGTGATCGGTGAGCTGATGCAGCGTTACCCCGCCATCGAACCGGAGTTGATCGCCAGTGATGAACAGCAGAACCTGATGCAGGAGGGGATCGACCTGGCGATTCGTGTGGGGCGCTCACCGCAGAGCAGCTATCGCCAGCGCCGGATCGGCACGTTCCGGGATACGCTGTGCGGCAGCAAGGGGTATGTGGATAACACGGAAACCAGCACCATGCGTTACATCGCCAACCGCTGGCAGGGCAAACAGATCCGGCATGAACTGAGCCATAAAACCGGTTCCTCATCACAAACGCTGGCATTTACCCCAGCCTGCACCGTGGACTCGGTCTACACCACGCTGGCCCTGCTGGAATCCGGTGCAGGGATCGGCCTGATCCCCGACTTTTTGTTACACGCGCAGCCCCATACACTCGTGGAGGTAATGCCTGACTATCAACTGGAGGCGGTGCCGATCTTCGCCCTGCATCCCTATCAGGCGGGTTTGCCACGCGCAGCAGCGGTCGTTCTGGATGCGATTGAAGAACGATTAAGTGCTTAAAGGGGACAGATCTATTTTTGCCTCCATTTACTCTGCAAACGGGTAGTCGCCCTGCTTATCCTTTCTGGGGCCAAACAATGCAATGTGGGGAAAGAGTTTACGGCGGACGTACCAGGCGTATGCGGCAGTCGCAACAGCCACCATAGTGGCAGCGGCCCCTACATAGTCCTGAGCGATTAATGACGTGATCAGATCGCGAGGCAGGAAAATAGCATTCAGCAGAATGAAGACACTGTAGGCGAGCAACCGCTGTACGTAGAACCCCCAGATAAACAGGGCGTTTATTCCGACAACATACACTGCCACCCAGATGAATTCATCCGGCTCGACCACCACCAACATCCCCAAGAGCGCCAGTACGGTCTGGATAATCACAATCCAGATCAGAACATTGGTTTTAGTATCGTGCAGGGCGCAGAGCATTGCATCGGGTGTGGAAGCGATCTGGTAAGCGAGTTTGGCATTATTGAGGCCACGACCTTTTAACCTCTCATACACCGTTTTTCGCGAATGCCCCGCCGCCAGAAGCGTTTCTATCTCCGCTTTTATCTGCTTAGTTGAGAGTTGACCCGCGTCACTCCAGACATCCTCTGACGGCTGCATCTCCTGAGCTTCTGCCGATTCCGGCGCTTCCGGCTCAACCAGACGTGTTTCGGTGACTACGCTTAGCGCGTTCTGCAGAAAGGTCTGATCGTAAGGGTTGAAACGCGCGGCTGGGATTTTGTGCCGGGCACCATTGGTCAGGTAGAGCCATATATTTCCCTTCACCTGCTCGTGGCGCTGTAACTTGTCCAAACCAACCTTAGACGACATGCCCAGACGTGAAAGGATGATCGCATCCGGCCTCACCTCCAGACGGTAGGTGAACTGGAAGAACAGAAACAGCAGCAGAAACAGCGGTACGTAATAGTGTCCTTGCAGCAGAGGATTACCCGTGAGCAGATTCAGCACCACCCAGAGTAAAAGCCCGATCACCGTCGTGCGTAGATAGAACGCTCCTGAGAATTTAACGACACGCCAACCTTCCATGGTTCGATTCCTTGTTTGTTATTAATCCCTGATGAAGTACCACTTCGCTAACGACACCCTACAGCCAATCCCATGCTCTCGACAACGCATAATAGGGACAGATCTATTTTCCCTTTACCAAGCTCCTAAAGCTCCTACCTCTCCCCAGTGGCACTCCTGTAAAACAGTCCGCAAATTCATAGCGTTTCCGCTATTCTGGAGGGAACGCTCGTTCAGGTTTACATAAGGAGAGGCGATGAAAAGCAGTCCCGCCGGTATTATCAAGAAGACCGAGTCGCTGTCTTTAGCAGACCTTGAACGGCTTGCAACCGAGTCGGATTACATTCTGCAAATCACCATCACCGCTGTGTTGGAAGCAGAGTATGCCGACTTTGAGGGCGGGGATACCTGGATGTTTGATCGCTACCGGGTCAGCATCGACAAGCAGATCTTCCCGCTTCAGTCTGACAGAGACTGGACGGATGACACACTGACCATGCCGGGCATGACTAAACGTTCGCCCGAAGTTGCCACACCTCAGGTCGGCCAAAGTTATATCGCGTTTTACCGGTACAGTGCGATGGCCCGAGGGTATTCACTGGAGGGGCTGATGCACGCCCCTGACGAAGATGTAGTCGAGGGTTGAGCCCAGAGCGGCGATCAGAAACTCCGCAGAACCGTGCTATTACAGCATCGACCACTCACTTGTAGCTGATTATCAGGATAAGAGAGGACTTTTATGCCACAACGTGACAAAGTGGAGTCTGTTTTGAACGCTCATTCAATGAAGGCGCAGCAAAGCGGTTATGATCGTGATACCTGTGTGCTGGCGGTACTCTCGGCACGCGAAACACTGATGCAAATTCCGGAATCGCTGAGCGGTGAAGCATATACGCAAGCGGTGCTGCAAAGCCTGGATGAGCTGTTTAATCGTTACCACGACCCGGATGGCGAATTCACCTCCGGTAAGGGCGTAATCGGCGCGCTGCGTGACGATATCAGGGCGATACTAAGCGAGTGACAAGATATGAATCGGTTGCTGATACCTCTCTTTCTTCTACTGGCGATACCGTTTAACCCGGCTTTTGCCGCAGAGCCCGTTGCAGGCCAGAGCCATCCGATTGGCAACAGCGGCTGGCACTGGATGCTGAGCGATCCAACGTTCTACAGTATCCAGCTCTCAGATACGCAGGATAACCGCACCGTCTACGATATCAGCGAATGCATGTTCTGCAGCGGTGAGGAGGATAACTGTGACGAGGATGGGGTTTACCCGGTCAACCTGCCCGGCAACGAACCCGCCGTTGCAGTGATCTGCCATAAAGGCGCGCACAGCCAGCGTGTGCAGGTATTGGCCCCGCAGCGAGATCGGGAACAGCCCATCTGGAGCGTGACCGGTGCCTACTGGGTTAAGTCCCAGCCACTGGATAACGGGTTAAAAGTGACCTACGACCGGCTCAGCGACGATGGCACACCCAGCATCAACACAGTGCTCTGGCCGCAGTCTCACAGCGATGAATAAACCTAGCCCTCATTCCGGCACACACCACCCCGTCACCTATTCGGCGGAGGAGAACAGCGTGCGTATCGACGCTGGCTTTCTGGCCACCAGCGATCCCCTGCCTGCCATCGAAGCGATCTGCATCGCCATCGCTGAAGCCGATCCGACCAATAATCCCTGCGGCCTGTTCTGCCATCCGCTGACGGAAGCGGAAACAACGTTGGTTTTCGGCGCTGACGCTATGCAACACCAGCAGGCGCTGGCACGGCTGGTCGAGGAGTTCTATATCTCCTGCAACCACCCACTGCATATACAGGTTGAAACCGCCGCAACGAACGCGGTGACAGCGGCCCTTTGCGAGCAGGTGCGCAGGCACCTGAATTACCGGGAACAAGGAGGTTACATAGATGAGTCCCGGCCAGCGTCATCATGGCTGTGGCGCTGCGATCACGATAAATCCTCCAGCGCCGCGGCACTGGACTCCTACCGTACTGCTGGCGGTACGGTGACGTTGGTGCAACCCTCAACTCAGGTGAAAAGATAAGCGATGAGTTCCCGCCCCGATACCTTTGATCTGGAATCCCTGTGCGAACAGATTTTCTCCGGTGTGTACGCAGTGCATGGCGAGCAGATCATCAATGCCCGCAAGGCGCTGCTGTATAGCGAAGCCACCAAAGCGCTGTATGCGGCCGGATACGATGAAGCCGGGATCGCCACCGAGATGTCCCGCCTTGAAGAGATACTGAAAGCGCACTTAGAACACGCCGAACAGGGTGCGGGCCAATCCGCAGGCGACACCACGACAACGCAACACAGATCCGAACCGGAGCCAGACTCTAATCGCGAAGAGAGCCCCACTAAGAAAACGTTTCGACCGGAATCCCCACCCACCAGCGCCCCTGATCAGCCGCCAACACGGAACGGGTGGCAGACCATACGGGCAACGCCTGGATGGACAGCATTGGCACTGGTCTCCGTGTTGGCTCTCCTGGTCTGGTATGAGGGCTACCTCAAGGAAAAACCCGCTGCCGAAACCACCATCGTCGTTGAATATATCTTCACACGAAGCGAACACCCCGGATTCTTTCCATCACGGGATGGTTACGAAAAAGTACAGGCATGGTGCGATACGCCGGAGGAACAGCCGATATTCTTTGGCCTGTTTAGCAGGATGACGCCCGATCAGCCGAAACAGGGGCGGATCACACTGAAAACGGCCCACAAAGAGGAGCAGTATCTCTGGTCATGCACGCGCAATGCGGAGTTTCCGTATGAAAAGGAGTATCCCAAACTCCTGGCGGCACACTGGTCATGGATCAAGGGTGACATCCTTCACGGCGCCAATACCTTTAAGCCCCATTACCCGTGCGACATCGCCATCAAATCAACCCCTCATTACGGCAAGGATGAGCTGTACCAAAGCGACATGCGCGCGATTGAGACCTGGAGTGCGCAGGAACAGGATCGCCTGCAGGATTGCATCAGGGGCACCCGTATCAACCTGCTGGCCGGTATCCCACCGTTTCTCAACGACCTGTTCGAGCGCGAGACCCGCAAGCACACGCCGCCACTTATGCTGCCGGATGTTGTTGCTGCATACCGCACAGACAAGGATATAGAGACCCTGTATCAAACGCTTCAGGGTTCGGTGTTCACCAAGGAAACCGAGCAATACGCGAAAAACACCCGGAAATGGAATCAGTATGTAGAGAACAGGATCAAACCTGCCCGCAAACAGGGCCGCTACTGGGAGCGTAAATGGGACAGGGAGAGTAGAAAAGCACAAGCGGACAAGGCATTCCGGGAACAATACGGCGTTGGCCCGGATGACTACTGCCAATACGAAGACCGGCGCGGCAGAACCTACAGGAAACGTTGCTCTGAGGCGGTCAAAGATCCCAACTGGCACGATTTGGGCGACGGCGGTTTCAGCCGCACGATGCAATCACTCGGGCAGATGGCGCAGGACCTTCAGCGCCAGACCGAACGCAATGCAGCACGCAGCTATCCGATCTACCCGATGGCGGGCAGCTTCGGTTCGCTGATCCTGACGCAGAATTACGCCACAGCCGGCCTCTATAGCGCCCCGGCCTACTCGGGCGAATACGGAGGTACAACATCCACCCCCTCCCCCGGCAAGAGCTGCAACGAGACGATGGATTTCGGTAAATTTGAACCCTGCTTCTTCCCCACTCCCGACTGCTCATTAAAAACGAAGGGGATCTTCGGCAGTTGCCGGGATTACGCCAAAGAGAAAGCCTGTCTGGCAGAGCAAAAACAAAAAAATACCGCCCGTCAGAGGGAGCGCGTGGCAGACCTGAAGCAAAGACCGGAATGCACCAAGCGCGCCCACTGTCTGGAAGCGGACCTGGACGGACGTAAACCCGACGAGTGCAAACCCACATCCGGCGGCAAGGGCAAGTAACAGGAGTGTTGTGCCCCTTTCAAAAGGGGACTGATTTATTTCTCCCTGCCGCAGCAGAGTCACACCCAGCGCAAAACCGGCACTTCAGAAGTATTGATTACGCCTTTAGTTGCATTTATAACTCGGGGCCGTAACTCAACAACCACCTGCACTTAACCCAACAGGTTCTCGGATGCATCTGGATCACTTTATTACCTCGGCACTGATGGTGCTGATCGCGACCTCCATTGCTGTCGCGCTGTTTAAACACTTTGGACTCGGTTCGATTCTCGGCCTTCTGGTCGCAGGCATTGTGGTCGGCCCTTACTCCGGCGGACCTTATGTCACCAGCCATGTCGAAGAGGTGCGCCATTTCACCGAGCTGGGTGTGGTCCTGCTGCTGTTCCTGATCGGGCTGGAGATGAAACCCAGTCGCCTCTGGACGATGCGGCGCGAAGTATTTGGTCTGGGCCTGTTGCAGATACTGGTCTCCGGCGCGGCAATCGGTGCCTATTTCTATCTGTTCCAGCCCAGCTGGACCAGCGCACTGCTGATCGGTATGACCTTCGCCCTCTCTTCCACCGCACTGGTACTGCAGTTGCTGCAGGAGAGCGGTGAGATCAACAGCCGCCACGGTACGGCGGCGTTCTCCATCCTGCTGATGCAGGATCTGGCGATCGTACCGCTGCTGGCACTGGTGCCGATCCTCTCCGATACCGGCCAACTGTCGGCGTCAGTACCGCTCTGGCAGCAGTTTGCGACGGTGGCAGGGATGTTGGCGCTGATCGCGATCTTCGGCCGTTACATGCTGCCTTACGCCCTGCACCAGCTCACAGTGCGCGGTAACAAGGAGGGATTTTTCCTCGTTGTCATGCTGGCGGTCTTTCTCGCCGCCTGGTCGATGCACTACGCGGGCGTATCCATGGCGCTGGGTGCCTTTATTATGGGCATGCTGCTCTCCAGTTCCGACTACCGTCTGCAGGTGCAGGCATCCGTAGAGCCGTACAAAGGGCTGTTGATGAGCCTGTTCTTTGTAGCGGTGGGCATGTCGATCGATCTGGCGGCACTGGCCGATCAGGCGGGGCTCTTCATGCAGCATATTCTGGTGATCATCGCACTGAAGTTTATTGTGCTGCTGGGTTTGGCGATGGCGTTCGGTTACGCCCGACCGTTGGCGGTACGTATCGCCCTGCTGCTCTCCCAGGGGGGTGAATTCGGCTTCGTACTTTTCGGTTCCGCCAAAGCCCTGCAGGTGATCAGCGATGAAACCTTTGTACTGGCGGTGGGTGTTATTTCCGTCTCCATGGTACTGACACCGCTGGCGCTACGCGCGGCAGACAGTATCTCTGAGATGATGGCGAAGAAGAATCCAGCCCGCGATCCCGCTCCACAGACTGCACTGGATATTCCAGAAGAGAACGCTCAGGGCCGTGTCATCATCGGCGGTTTCGGACGTGTGGGTTACACCGTGGCAACCCTGCTGCAGGCGCGCGGAATCCCGTTTATCGCCTTTGATACCAACCCTACCCATATCGCCAAAGGCCAGGAGCACAACATGCCGGTGCTCTACGGCGACGTCGGTGATCCACACCTGCTGCACGCGATGCACATGGAGCAGGCGTCACTGGTGGTGATGACCATCGACCATACACCGTCGGCGTTGCGGGCGATCAGTCACATTCGCAGTGACTATCCGGATGTGCCGATCATCTCCCGAGCACGCGATCTGAAGTCCTGCCACGACCTCTATAAAGCGGGTGCCACCCATGCCTTCCCAGAAGCGATGGAGAGCAGCCTGCATCTGGGCGGCGAAGCGCTGAAGATGATCAATGTGGAGGAATCAGTGGTGGACCAGCTGCTGGACGCGGTGCGCCACGCCGATTATCAGTCATTGGTTACCGATGGCAGCGCATCGCGCCAACAGGGTGCACAGACGGAAAGCGAAGCGCGCAGACACACGGAGAAAAGCACCGTTTAGAACAAAAGGGGACAGATCTATTTTTCTGTCCCCTTCCGTATTCAATTCCGTACGCAGTTGCGCCCTGAGCTTTTCGCTTCGTAGAGTTTTTCGTCGGCTTCGTTGATCAAGTGCAGGAAGTCCGGATGACCACGGAACGACGCAACGCCAAAGGAGGAGGTGACGCAGATGGAGCGGTCGTTGCCCAGTGGAATGCTCATGGTTTCTATCGCGTGCCGGATTCGTTCAGCCAGTTTCGTGGCCCCTTCCTGATCCAATTCAGGGGCCAGTATCAAAATCTCTTCGCCACCGTAACGGAAGGCATAATCGGTCAGGCGAATATGTTCTTTGATCAGCGCGCCAACCGCACCGAGTACCTGATCTCCCATCTGATGCCCATACAGGTCGTTCACTTTCTTGAAGTGGTCGATATCGGCCATGATCACCGAATAAATGGTTTTCGACTGGATCGCCAGTTTGGTCTCCTGCTGCAGGATCGGGTTCAGGAAACGTCGCTCCAGCAGCTGAGTGATCGCATCCTGCTTGGATTCCTTGGCAAGGCTCAAATTGGCTTCATCGGTTAACAGCCAGACCACTTCGTTGAGAGTGTCGGTAAAGGCCGTCAGCGTCGCGGGGTTGCGCTCATTTGGCAGTTGCCTATTTAACTCCAGACGTAACTGTTCTGCGCGCTCCAGCGCATCCGATACTTGATCAAAACGCTCGCTGTGGGTGCAGATCAGCGGAAACTTATGTTTTATCCACAAGCCGAACTCATGGGAGAACACTGAAGTGGAGAAGACCTTTTCACCGGCAACGTAGCGCACCATCTTCTGGGTCATCCAGTCATAAAGGCTGGTTTTCACCCGCTCGATCTCCAGCGCCAGTTCATGGGCCGATGACGCACCCCGGTACTCCTGCGAAGAGCGTTCGTTCTGCACCTTGCCGCGCAGGTAGGAGTCATTGATCAGGCTGACCGCCGCATCCAGGATCTTATTCACCAGCACAACGGCGTTAACTTTGGCGTCTGTTTCCAGTTCAGAGGAGACCAGGGTTTTGAACATCTCCTCTTTAATGATGGTCATCGCGGAGTTCACCAGGGACATCGGGATCTCCACCCGCGCGTGCACCTCGCCGATACGCTGCTGGAAACGCACGGACTCGATAATCTCGCTGTCAGACTTGGGCGACAGCGTCTGCAGCAGCCACTTTTTCAGCTCCGTTGTCAGACGTTTCTCCACCAGCTCGTTATCAAGAAAACGGGCGGTGGTTTCATCCGACATCAACTCCGAATAGAAGGTGTTTACGTAGTGATCCGCCGAAGGCGCCAGGACCGGTTGGAGGACCTCCAGCAGGTCATTGGTCTCGGGGGTAAACAGGTTTCCGTAATAGTAATTCGTGAGTTTCTTCAAAGCAGTTGCTCCAGAATATCTGCGGGCCGCGCAACAGACGTAAGGGCGAGTACTGTTTTTTACAGTACTCCTACCCCCATCTTACAGAGAAAGGCTAACTTAACGTTTATTCAATAAAAAGAGAATGCAGACAAAGTAACGATCACCACCGCTCCTCCTGCCCGGTGTTACCTTGGGGGTGTGCAATAAACAGAGCGATACGCGCCCAGAGGGCCTCGCCATAATCGACAAAGAGATCGTTATGCCCGGCGTTTGATACGCCTAGCAGGCTTTTGAATTCCGACGGGTACAGACGGTAGAGCGCTTCCCCCAGGCGATAGGGAATCTCCCGGTCCCGCTCGCCGTGGATAAAGAGCGCAGGCACATTAACCCGGTCCAGTTTAGCGGCCTGATCGAAGGGGCGCCGATCCACAAACCAGCGCAACCATCCCATACCCGCAGCGGTCATCACCTCATGTCCGCTGGTGAAGGTGCTGATCAGAATCAGACCGCCCAGCGTGCGATCCTGCGCCATATTGATCGCTACGGCAGATCCCAGGGAGCGCCCGAGAATAAAGATGTTCTGCGGCTCAAACTTCAGCTTTTCGGTAGCGTACTTCAGGGCGGCTTCGCCATCGGCGTAGATTCCCGTCTCGCTGGGTTTGCCTTCGCTGCGGCCATAACCACGATAACCCACCAGCAGTACATTTACCCCTGTGCGCGCCAGCTTTTGCGCAGCACTCAGCCGATGCAGGGCGTGGCCAAAATTGCCATGAAAGAAGATCACCAGTTTTTTACTGTGCGGATGGGGAATATAAAAGGCGTGCAAGCGGATCTGATCCTGGGTGCTAAACGCCACATCACCAATACCACTGCCGCTCAGGTTATAGTCGCCCGCGCTGAAGCGCATCGGGTAGAAAGCGAAGTGGTTAACTATGCTGTCGGTGCAACCGCTCAGCAGCAGGGGCATCAGCGTAGTCAACAGCAGACGGCGTAACGGTTTGCCCATCGCCCCAACCTCAGAACCGGTTCAGCGGTAGCTTCAGATAACTGACACCGTCGGCCTCTTGCTCAGGTAAGCACCCAGCCCGGATATTGAGCTGCACCGCCGGCAGCATCAAGGTGGGCAGCGCCAGTGTTCGGTCTCGCGCCTCGCGCACCTGAACAAATACAGCCAGGGGCGTATCCAAACGAATGTGCTGGTTGAGCAGTTTCTGCTCCATCACCGTAGTGGCATAGGTGTACTGCTCACGCCCGTCCGCGGGGTAATCGTGACAGACATAAATCCCTGTGTTGTCCGGCAGCTGATAAAGGCCCTGGATCGATCGGTAGAGCTGCGCCGCACTGCCACCCGGGAAGTCGCACCGGGCGGTGCCCAGATCAGGCATAAACAGGGTATCGCCCACAAAGAGCGCATCTTCAATCAGGTAACTGACACAAGCGGGGGTGTGGCCGGGCGTGTGCAGAACACGGCCCTGCAGCCCACCGACCTGAAAGTGTTCGCCATCCGTGAAAAGGTGATCAAACTGACTGCCGTCAGCTGCAAAACCACCGTCCAGATTAAACAACCGGACGAAGGTCTTCTGAACTTCAGTCACGCGGCTGCCAATACCCAGCTTTCCACCCAGCGCTTCCTGCAGATAAGCTGCAGCGCTGACATGATCAGCATGCACATGGGTATCCAGAATCCACACCACAGACAATTCCTGTGCATGCACATACTGCACAATGGGTGCTGCGGGTGTCGGATCAACGCGGGCCGCAACAGGATCAAACCCAAGCACCGGATCGATAATGGCGCAGGCCTGGCTTTCAGGGTCGGCTACCACGTAACTGAGCGAGCCGGTGGTCGCATCAAAGAAATGGGCTATTTCGGGCCGGGACATCACCACCTCCCAAATCCGGTTCAGGTGTTGTTAGCTTAGGCCAGATTGCGTGTTTTCTCGCTGCCTGCATCCATACAAGGGGCACGCACGTTCCCATGCCAAATGAAGGGAAATACCAACAGTTCAGCGCTTAAAAGCAGGAGATCTACCAATATTCGTAGACATTTAACCAGCACGCTTCTATGCTGCCAGTTCTGAGACAACGTGCGCGGATTGCCATGGATTTAGATCATTCGGAAGCTCGACAACACGCACGTCCCCCTGCGGATACTGTCGCGGGCTGTGAGGCGGATTACCAGTTTTGCGAAGAACAGCTGCCACGGGTAAGCCGTACCTTTGCTGCCTGTATTGGTTTCCTGCCGCCCGCGCTGGAGCGTGCCGTCCTGCTGGCGTATCTGCTCTGCCGTATCGCTGATACCGTCGAAGACTCCCCCACTCTGCCTGTGGAAGATAAACGCGACCTTCTGGCCGCGTTCAAAATGAGCCTGACGGAAGGCGAGGATTGCCCCGCTGTTCAGGCTGCTTTTGCCGATCCGCAGAACACCGATGAAGTGATGAGTCGCGAGTGTGATCGGGTGTTACGCTGCTACCGTGCCCTACCCGCAGAACAACAAGCCGCGATCCTGCCCTGGGTGAGCGAGATGTGCGACGGCATGGCTTGGTTCTCAGAAACCTACAATGGCAGTGCCCAACACAACCAACTGAGCGCGTTGGAAAGCGAATCCGATCTGGAGCGCTACTGCTACTACGTCGCTGGGACCGTCGGTCATCTGCTGACCGAACTGTTCCACCAGCATCATGGGCTGTCCGAATCCGAATACGACGCATTGAAGGGCTTGTCCACGTCCTTCGGTCTGGGCTTACAACTGACCAATATCATCAAAGATATCGCTGACGACCGGCAGCGTAACTGGAGCTTTGTGCCGCGCCAGCTTTGTCTGCAACACGGCCTGGAGTTAGAGCATCTGCTCGACCCGGCATACTCGCACGCCTCCGGACAGGTGATGAATTACCTGATCGAGAAAGCGCAGCGACACTTAGACGACGCGCTACGCTACTGCACCCATCTGCCACACCGCCAGTACCGGATCCGTCTGTTCTGCCTGACGCCGCTTTACTTCGCTATCCGTACATTGAGGCAAGCCGCCAACGATCCGCAGCTGCTCGATCCCAAGCACAAGGTGAAGATCAGCCGCCGTCAGGTGTACCGTACTATCTGCGCCACGCACGCGGTCGCCCCGAGTAACCGCCTGATCCGTCAGTACTACCAGCACTTGGCTGCCCGGGGTTAAACCAAACCCGTCGACATTCTGCATGCCCGTCACGCTGTAGCTCCTGTTCACCTGTCGCCCAATATCCCTCCGCGGGTTCGGCGGGCGTGAGGTCCTGTAACACATAACCTCACGCCACTATACTGGTGTCATCTCAGGCACATTACAGGCAAGAAATGACAGCCAACTCAGTAAACTCTATTCGGGTAGCGATCCTGACCTTTCCCGGTGTAATGCATACCGCTGTTGCCGGCTTGAGCGAGCTTTTTCAGCTGGCCAACCGTATTGCGGAGCAAGAGGGCGCAGCGCGCTTTGAGGTAACACTGCTGGATACCGCCGATATTGAAGAAGACGCAGAACAACACTGGCAGATCCTGATTCTACCGCCCTGCATCGAGGGCAGTTATTACGAAACCGAGCAACCAAATCTGTCCGCCTGGTTACGTCAGCAGCACGCGGCGGGGGCGCTGCTCTGCTCGGTCTGCGCCGGGGCATTTATCTTGGCCCATACAGGCCTGCTCGATCAGCGTTCGGCCACGACCCACTGGATGCTGGCCGAACGTTTTGCACAGCAGTTTCCCCAGGTCACATTGGATGCCAACAAGATCCTGATCAACGATGGCGATCTGATCACCGCAGGCGGGTTGATGGCCTGGATGGATCTGGGGCTGGAGCTGGTTGCACAGTTTGGTCAGCCCGCACAGATGCGTTTGTTAGGCGCACAACTGGTGGTTGATACCGCTCCCCGTGAACAACGTTACTACCGGCGTTTTATGCCAATACTGGACCACGGCGATACTCTGATTCTGAAAACCCAGCATCGCCTGCAACGAGACTTCCAGTTACCGATCAGCGTGCGGGAGATGGCAGAACAGATCCACCTCACAGAGCGCACCTTTTTACGTCGTTTCGTCAAAGCAACCGGACTGAAACCCAAGGCTTACCTGCAACAACTGCGCATCGGAAAAGCCTGTGAGATGCTCGAGAGCACACCCGTTACGGTGGAGCAGGTGGCTGCCGCTGTGGGGTACGAAGACACCAGCGCCTTTCGTAAAACCTTTATCAAAGTGACAGGGCTTACACCCCGCGCTTTTCGTAGCCGCTTCAGCCACAACAACGGAGAAATCGATCAGAGGGAAATCAGGTAACAAGAATTACCAGGTGAGGTTCAGATTCATCTTCTCACCACCGCCCAGGAAGTCGCTAATGGAGAAGTTGGAGAGATCAATCTCGCCGTTATCACAAACGGCATCGCGCACCTTGGCGCTTTTGTCGTCCTGCAGGGTCATCGCTTTGACGCGCAGTACAGCGCAGAGCTGACGGCGTTTCAGGTCTTTGTAATCGACGACGTTGTTAGCCTGCTCGAGATTGGCACGTACCGGATCAAAGTCGGTCGCCGCACCGCAGTACAGCTCCTCCAGACGCTGGTGTTTCCAGTCGTCGGCACGTTTCTTACGCAGGGATTTACAGGTCTGACGGAAGAGAGATTTAGCCGCTTGCGTGCATTTGAAGTACTCGGGCAGGTCGTCTCTTACCTGCGCACAGATGGAGTCTTTACGCACCTTCCACAGCTGATACTGAAAAGTGACTGCCGAGCCGTCGTAGTAGATTTTGTGGGTGTCGAATTCCACCCCGAAGAAGTCCCGATCCTGAACAGTTTGCCCTTTAGAGATCAGGTTCATGTAGTAGGCGTAGCTTTCCGCGACCAGATTACGGGCCTGCACAGGGGCTGATATCAACATCAATATCAACGTGAACCTGATTCCCTGCATCACACAGTTCATGAATGTGTTCCCTGACCCTAGTAACTTGGCTAACTTTTAAACAGAAGTCTGCTACGATTGCTCTTCCGGTGCAAGCGCGTTCAATTCCTTTTGCAACAAGAGCGAACCATACCATTTTCCAGGCGTGGGAATAAGACCCAATTCACGTTCTCCCCTTAAGGATCAGGATAAGTTGCCGCTACCGTAAAGTGATGTCTATTATTTACAGCCCGCCTGTCAGCAACAAATAGGAAAGGACGCACCGTGGACCAGACCGAATGGAAGCGCAAATATCAGCAACTCACCCGCGACTTTCAACAGCTGGAAAAAGAGCAATCCCGCCGGGAGAAAAGTACCCAGCAGGAGCTCGATCTACTGCGTCAGCTGATCCGTCAGCTCACCTTACAGACACAGAACAGTGATCCTAATCTGGTGGCGCCCTGCGACACCCTGCTGGAGGCACTCAATAGCGAACAGAGCAAACCGTTACAGAAAGCGGCCAAGCAGCTGGATAAAGCGCTGCTGAAATCCCGCAATCTGCACCACAAGTCCGCCGAAGAGATCCTCACCACCGTACGGCGCTGGATCAGTGAGCTGCGCGCGATCACCGAACAGGAGTTGACGCTCAACTCCCTTGATGTGCTGAAAAACCGCAGCACCGACGCCTGTCGCCACTATCAGGATCTGCCCGCCCTGCTGAGCAATCTGGTCACGTTACAGTCGGAGATTATGGACACCCTGGTGCATGACGAGACCAACGCCCAGGCCCTGAACATCCAGGCGCTGGATGAAGATCAGCAGATCATGTTGCAACATATCGCGACCGACCTGCTGGACCTGCTCGACGGCCTGCCGACCAGTATCGATAACCGCTTCCGCGCCCAGCAGTTGATCAACCAGCTGGAACAGGGTTTTGCGCTCAGCGAACTGCCACAGATCCTGCATCGGGTGGTGAAACTGGTGGCGGAGTGCAGCCGCAGCCAGAGCGACGATTTTGAACGTTACCTGCGTGAGATCAGCGATCAGCTGAACGGCATGCAGGGCGACCTGGCCCGTAACCACGCTGACCTGCAAACCACCGGACGTGACCAGATTTTCCTCAACGAACGCCTACAGCTGGAGATGGAGAGCCTTCAGGTCGCCACTAAACGTTCAGCTGACCTGATTCAGCTGAAAAGTCTGGTAAATAGCCAGCTGGGGCAGGTACAAAGCGGCGTGAAGCAGCTCAAGCAAGCAGAGCTGCAGCGCCAGCAGGAAGCACAGCAGCGTCATGAGCAGCTGACTGTACAACTGAAAACCGTTGAGGAAGAGGCACAACGGACCATGATCCGTGTCGAGGAGGAACGCCTGCGCTCCCGTATCGACCCGCTCACGAAGCTGCCTAACCGCACCGGCTACAACGAACAGCTGGAACAGGAGCTGCAGCAGTTTGAGCAGTTCAACCGTCCGCTCACGGTTGCCGTGTGTGATATCGATCACTTCAAACAGGTGAACGATAATTATGGCCACCTGGCCGGTGATAAAGCCCTGCGCTTGCTGGCGTCCGTTCTGACCAACGGCCTGCGCAGTAGCGATTACGTCGCCCGCTACGGCGGCGAGGAGTTCGTCATCCTGTTGCCAGCCACTCGCTGCAGCGAGGCCGCCCGCATTCTGGATAAGCTACGCAAAGCGATCGCCGGAAGTCCGTTCAATTTCAAAGGCACCCCGGTACCGGTCACGGTCTCTATCGGTGTCTCCCAGGTTCAGCACGGCGATACCCCGGAGGAGCTGTTTGCCCGCGCCGATGACCTGCTCTACAAAGCCAAGCAACAGGGACGCAATCAACTCTGTGCAGACCGTTCCGCTGCCTCCCACCACCGCAGTGAAAAAACGACTGAAACCAGCTGATCAGACAGCAGCGTCCTCCCGAACGCTCCTCTGCAATCTCCGCTTCACCCGAAAATCCTTGATCAGCCACAAGGCAACCAAACAGGTGTATGAATATCCTTGCAATGTGACCTAGAGCTTAGATAATGCAAAGGATACACCCACGTTTTATCCGCCTTCAGGAAGCGATAGGGACTTTATGCCAGGGCAACAGCACCCACCTCGGATCTTGCACGGACTGCATCGTTTCACGCTGCTGCTTGCGCTCCTGCTGCTCTCTGTTTTCAGCCACGCCCAGGAACTTCAGTTCTCTAAAGAGGAACAAGACTTTATCCGCCAGCACCCCACCATCATTGTGGGGGGACAACAGGATTGGGCGCCGATGGATTTCGTCGAACATGGCGAAAACAGCGGTGTGGCCAAAGACTATCTGGAACTGATCTCCGAACGCACCGGCCTGAAATTTGACGTGGTTACCGGTTACACCTGGGAGCAGCTGCTGCAGATGTTTATCGCGCAGGAGCTGGATATGCTGCCGATGCTCTCCTGGTCGACCGATCGTGCACCGCACATGCATTTCACCCAGCCCTATATCCGCCTGCGTCACTACGCCTTTGTGCAGAGTGATCGCAAGGGCATCAAGGATATCGAGGACCTCTACGGCAAGCAGATCGCCATCCCCAAGGGTTATACCCTGCTGAATAAGATCGCCCAGGCCCACCCCCAGATCCTGATCCGGGAAGTACCCACCATGCTGGATGCGATCGATGCGGTGGTGACCGGACAGGTGGACGCGCTGGTCGCCAACACGCCACTGATCGCTTATTACCTAAAGGAAAACACCATTCAGGGATTAAAACCGGTCTTCCCGATCAGTTTTGATATCAACGAGATCCATATGGCCAGTCGTAAGGACTGGCCGGTACTGCGCGATATCCTGCAGAAGGCATTGAACAGTATCGATCACCAGCGCCGCAAGCAGATTCTGGAACGCTGGGTTGGGCCGCTTACCGCAAGCAGTGACGAATCACAGGACAGCCTGGTTTTGAATCCGTTGGAACGTATCTACCTGCAGGAAAAAGGCGAGATCACCGCCTGCATCGATCCGCACTGGATGCCCTACGAAGGTTTCGTGAACGGTAAAAATACCGGTATCTCTTCAGACTACCTACGCTACTTCTCAGCACAGCTGAACACCCCGATCCGGGTGATCGAAACCCAGTCATGGAAACAATCGCTGCTGTATGCCAAACAGCGTAAATGCGACATCCTGGCGCTGGCCAGCAACCGCCCGGAACGGCGAGAGTTTATGGATTTCACCCCACCTTACGTTGAAACCTCGCTCGCCCTGGCCACCCGTGACGATGCCTGGTTTTACTCCGATTTCAGCGAGATACAGGGTGAACGGGTCGGCATCATCCACGGTTACTCGCCTGCTGGTGTGATCCGCAAGCAATACCCGCAGATCGAGCTGGTCGAGATCAAC
Organism: uncultured Marinobacterium sp.; assembly: GCA_947501565.1. Lineage (GTDB taxonomy): Bacteria > Pseudomonadota > Gammaproteobacteria > Pseudomonadales > Balneatricaceae > Pontibacterium. Next base: position 95,313 of record CANMWJ010000007.1, on the reverse strand, counting down.
TCGATTGAGGAGGGGCTGTCGCTGGTGCGCGAAGGCAAGCTGCTCGGTTTTCTCAATACCGTCGCCACTCTGAGTTATTACATCCAGCAGGAATCCCCCGGCGAACTCAAAATCAGCGGCAAATTCGACTACGACTGGGACGTGGGGATCGCCACCCGCAACGACGAACCCCTGCTAGGACTGATCTTCAACCAGCTGGTCGCCACCACGCCGGAATCGGTGCACCACCGTATCCGCAACAACTGGCTGGCGGTACGCTACGAAAAAGCGATCGACTACTCAATTCTGTGGAAAGCCCTGGCGGTGTTTGCCGTTATCCTGTTTCTGCTCACCTTGCGCTATCGCCAGTTGGCCCGCCACCGCCAGGAGATCCAAGAGAAAAATACCGAACTGGCGACGATCAATGCACAACTTGAACAGCAGACTGAAGCAGCACGCCATATGGCGTTTCACGACCTGCTGACCGGCTTGCCCAACCGTTTCCAGCTGCTGGAGCGTCTGGACCATGCGATGAAACTGGCGCAGCGGCAGGAGTCCAAGGTCGCTGTACTCTTTCTCGATCTGGACCGCTTCAAATACGTCAACGATTCGCTTGGCCACCATATCGGTGACGAGTTGCTGCAAGTGGTCGCACTGCGGGTGATGGCGACATTACGCAAGCCCGACACCCTGGCCCGACTGGGTGGCGACGAGTTTGTGATCCTGCTGGAATCTGTGGCTGACGACAACTCACCCGGTAAAGTCGCGCAACAGATCATCGATGTATTGCAGCAACCGCTGGAAGTATCCGGATACCGCCTCAATATCAGCGCCAGCATCGGCATCGCCGTCTACCCGGATGATTGCACCGATATCCACGCACTGATTAAAAATGCCGACAACGCGATGTACCAAGCGAAAGCGCGCGGCCGCAATACCTTCCGTTATTACACCCAGTCCCTGTCAGAGGAATCGGAGCGGCGCCTGAAGACCGAATCGGCCCTGCGTGAAGCGCTACAACAAAACCAATTCTCGCTGGTATTTCAGCCCATCGTTGATCTCAAATCACTTGAAGTCAGCCACGCCGAAGCCCTTCTGCGCTGGCACCACCCAGAGCTGGGGATGGTGTCTCCGGAGTACTTTATCCCGATAGCGGAAGAGAACGGTCTGATCCACGAGATCGGTCTCTGGGTGTTCGAACATGCGTGTCAGGTCTACAAACACTGGCTGTCCGAGGGGCTGGCGCTGAACTCCATCGCCATCAACGTCTCCAGCGTGCAGTTCAACAAAGGTGACCTGGCCCAGCGGTTCCAGGCGATTCTCGAGCGCGAAGGGTTGGATGCCCGTTCCGTGGAGATTGAGATTACCGAACGTTACCTGATGGACCAGACCGAACAGACCCTCATCCATCTGGATGCCCTGAAAAAAGCGGGCCACCTGATCTCGGTGGACGACTTTGGCGTCGGTTACTCCTCCATGAGTTACATGAAACGCCTGCCACTGGATATCATCAAGATCGACCGCTCTTTCATCAGCGACATCCCGATTGATATCAACGACAAGCAGATCTCCACTGCGATCATCGCCCTTTCCCACAACCTGGGTTACCGCGTCGTCGCGGAAGGCGTAGAGAATGAAGCCCAGCTGTCGTTTCTGGAGAAAACCCGCTGCGACTTTGCGCAGGGATACTTCTTCAGCAAACCGGTGCCTGAGGAGCAATTTATCGCCACCACCCGCGAGATCAATACCCGCCTGCGACGCCAGAACCAGCAGACGCTTGATCTGGTATTGAGCTAAAGGACTGGCTATCCGTAGGTTGGCGACGAGCGTAGCGACTCCCAACAACGTCACCCAAATAAGATCTGATGTTGGGAGTCGCTGGCGCTCGTCACCAACCTACCGGTCACTAATTCGCAGGCAGAAAAAAACCGCCCGAAGGCGGTTTTTTGAGTTTGGAATAAGACCCGAATCAGCCGCCCAGATACGCCTGACGCACCGCTTCGTTGGTCAACAGCGCATCACCGCTGTCTTCCAGCACTACGCGGCCGTTCTCCAGTACGTAACCGCGGTCTGCGATACGCAGCGCCTGGTTAGCGTTCTGCTCCACCAGGAAGATGGTCACACCTTCATCGCGCAGCTTCTGGATGATGTCGAAGATCTGCTGAATGATGATCGGTGCCAGACCCAGTGACGGTTCGTCCAGCAGGATCATACGTGGCTTGGCCATCATCGCACGGCCGATCGCCAGCATCTGCTGCTCACCGCCTGACATGGTGCCCGCGCGCTGGTCGTAACGCTCTTCCAAACGTGGGAACAACTCCAGCACGTGCTTAGCGGTTTTCTCCGCTTCCGCCTTGCTGCGGTGGTAAGAGCCCATGTAGAGGTTCTCCTCCACGGTCATACCACTGAACACACGACGGCCTTCCGGCACAATCGCCAGACCTTTCTGCATGATGTCGGAGGTACGCTGACCGGTGATCTCCTCACCGTCGAACACCACCTTACCGGAGGTCGCCTGCGGATCGCCGCAGATGGTCATCATCAGCGTGGTTTTACCCGCACCGTTAGCACCGATCAGGGTAACGATTTCGCCCTGCTTCACCTCGACAGAAACGTCGTGCAGCGCCTGAATCGGCCCGTAGTGGGTATTCACATTTTCAATACGCAGCATCTTATTCCTCCCCGAGGTACGCTTTGATTACGTCCGGGTTGTTCTTGATCTCTTCCGCAGTGCCATCGGCCAGCGGCGTACCCTGAGCGATAACATAGATATGGTCAGAGATCCCCATCACCAGCCCCATATCGTGCTCGATCAGCAGCACGGAGATCTCGTGCTCATCACGCAGCTTAACGATCAGCTCGTCCAGCTCCTTGGTCTCGTTGGGGTTCAGGCCTGCCGCTGGTTCATCCAGCAACAGCAGTTCCGGCTGGGTCACCATGCAACGGGCGATCTCCAGACGGCGCTGCTGACCGTAAGCCAGGTTACCGGCCTCGCGGTTGGCAAATTCCAGCAGGTCTACTTCCTTCAGCCAATACGCGGCACGGTCCATCGCTTCCTGTTGCAGGCGGCGGTAGGAACTGGTTTTAAACAGGCCGGACAGCAGGTTGGTGTTGAGGTGGCGATGCTGCGCCACCAGCATGTTTTCGATCACTGTCATCTTGGAGAACAGGCGCACGTGCTGGAAGGTACGCACCAGTCCCTTGCGGGAGATCTGGAAGTCCTTCAGCCCGGCCAGTTCACGACCATTAAACATGACGCTGCCTTCGGTCGGGATGTAGAACCCGGACAGGCAGTTGAAAACGGTGGTCTTACCCGCCCCGTTCGGGCCGATAATAGATACGATCTGACGGTTCTTGACCTTCAGGTCGACCTTGTTGACCGCCACCAGTCCGCCGAAGCGCATGGTGAGGCCTTGTACATCGAGTAGTAGTTGGCTCATTGCTTCAGCTCCAGGTGAGGACGTTTCATCGGCACCAGACCTTCAGGGCGCCAGCGCATCATGATCACCATGAGCAGACCGAACATCAGCATGCGGTATTCGGCGAATTCACGCGCCAGCTCCGGCAGGATGGTCATCACAATCGCCGCCAGGATGACGCCGACCTGCGAGCCCATACCGCCCAACACCACAATCGCCAGGATGATGGCAGACTCGATGAAGATAAAGGATTCCGGACTGATAAAGCCCTGACGTGCGGAGAAGAAAGCACCCGCAAAACCTGCGGTAGACGCACCGATGGTAAACGCGGACAGTTTGATCGCTGTACGATTCAGACCCAATGAACGGCAGGCGATCTCATCTTCACGCAACGCTTCCCAGGCACGGCCGATCGGCATGCGCATCAGACGGTTGATCACGTACACCACCACACACACCAACAGCACCGCGATCAGGTAGAGGAAGATCACTTTGTAGGAGCTGGAGTAAGAGATGCCCATGAAGTCGTGGAACGTCTGCGCATCTTCACCTTTGGCACGGCGGGTGAACTCCAGGCCGAACAGGGTCGGCTTGGCGATACCGGAGATACCACTCGGACCATTGGTCACCGCAGTCCAGTTGTTCAGCAGGATACGGATGATCTCACCGAAACCCAGGGTCACGATCGCCAGATAGTCACCGCGCAAACGCAGGACCGGGAAGCCGAGGATAAACCCGAACAGCGCCGCGAGACCTGCGGAGATCGGCAGGCAGACCCAGAAGGACAAACCGAAGTACATGGAGAGCAATGCGTAGGTGTAGGCACCCACGGCGTAGAAGGCTACGAAACCCAGGTCCAAAAGACCCGCAAGCCCCACCACAATGTTCAGGCCCAAGCCCAGCATGATGTAAATCAGCGTCAGCGTCGCCAGATCAACCGAACCACGAGAGACCATAAACGGCCAGATGATCATGCCGACGATCAGCGCAGCGATCAGCCAGGGTTTCAGCGTCGCGCGTTTGCGCTCCTCCGGCAGCAACTTGCCCAGTTGCGGCTTCGGCAGTTTGCCGAAGAAGGCATCGATCTGCGCAGAGAACAGCTGGGAGAGGAACACCAGGCCCACACCCAAACCGATCCAGGTCCACTGCTCAGCAGTCGCACCGCGTACCGCCAGCTGCGTACCTTCGGTATCCAGCTTAACGCCGATCATCAGGCAGGCCAGTATCAGCGTGATACCGGCGGCAAAGATCGCACTGTATAACTTATTGCTTTGCATCAGACTTTCTCCACCTCCGGTTTACCCAGCAAGCCGGATGGGCGGAACAACAGGATCAGCACCAGCAGGCCAAAGGAGACTACGTCTTTGTACTCAGACGGGAAGTAGGCGGAGGTCAGCGCTTCGGTGACACCCAGAATCAGGCCACCCAGAACTGCACCCGGAATCGAACCGATACCACCCAATACTGCGGCGGTGAAGGCTTTCAATCCGGCGATAAAGCCGATAAACGGGTTTACCACACCGTAGTACAAGCCCAACAACAGACCGGCCACGGCCGCCAGGGCAGCGCCGATAATAAAGGTCAGCGCGATGGTACGGTTGGTGTCGATACCCAGCAGGTTGGTCATGCCCAGATCCTCGGAACAGGCGCGGCAGGCGCGGCCCATACGGGAGCGGGAGATAAACAGGGTCAACGCGCTCATAGTGGCAAACGTAGCGATCCAGATCAGCGCCTGCATGTAGGAGAAGGAGACCTCAAACACGCTTGGATCACCGAAGGTCCAGCCGCCGGTGATCTGTGGTGGCAGCGCAACGTCGCGGGAACCCTGCGCCAGAACCACGTAGTTCTGCAGGAAGATCGACATACCGATCGCGGAGATCAGAGGGATCAGACGGTTGCTGCCACGCAGCGGACGGTAAGCAACACGTTCCACCGTCCAGCCGTAGGTGCTGGCAATGATAACGGCCACAATCAACGCGACGATCAGGATGATCGGCAGGCTTACCAAGCCCATGCCTAGCAGACCCGCAATTACGATAAAGGTAACGTAAGAGCCGATCATGTAAATTTCGCCGTGCGCGAAATTGATCATACCGATGATGCCATAAACCATCGTGTAGCCGATGGCGATCAGCGCGTATGTGGACCCGATTGTCAGCCCGTTAATGAGCTGCTGAATTAGGTACAGGAAACTTTCGGTCATTTTGTGGGACCCGAATAAGGGAACACCTCGCGCCCGGATCACGGGGGCAAGGTGTTCTTAGGTTCAGAGATGCTTACTTAACGGGAGATTTAGAGCCGTCAGTGTGCAGAGTGTAAACCTGGAAGGTAGATTCGGTCAGGTCACCTTTCTCGTCGTAGGAGACTTTACCGATCGCTGTATCCAGCGGGTTGGAGCGGATATGTTCCGCCAGCGCTTCCGGATCGGTATCACCGGTTTTCTCGATGGCGTTTTTCATCAGTTCAACAGCAGCGTATGCAGTGAATACGAAAGGACCGGTCGGGTCTTCACCTTTCGCTTTGATCGCGTCTACGCGTGCCTGGTTAACTGGGTTCTGGTCGAAGCTCTTAGGCGCAGTCGCCAGTACACCTTCAACTGCCTGACCGGCGATTTTCGCCAGGTCGCTGTTTACGATCCCTTCAGGGCCCATGAACTGAGCGCCGAAACCTTTCTCACGGGACTGACGCAGGATCAGACCCAGCTCTGGGTGGTAACCGCCGTAGTAAACGAAATCAACGTTGTTTTTCTTCAGCTTGGCGATCAGCGCAGAGAAGTCTTTGTCACCTGCAGTTACGCCTTCGAACATCACAGCGTTTACGTTGCTGCCTTCCAGCACAGACTTAACGGTGGTCGCCAGACCTTCACCGTACTGCTGCTTATCGTGAATGATCGCGATGCGCTGTGGTTTAGCGTTGTTCAGGATGTGCTGTGCCGCCAGGGTACCCTGCAGGCTGTCCAGACCGATGGTACGGAAGATCAGCTGGTAACCTTTTTCGGTGATGCTTGGAGAGGTAGACGCAGCAGTGATCATCAGCACGCCTTCTTCGTCGTAGATGTCAGACGCAGGCTCAGTGGAGCTGGAGCACAGGTGACCTACCACGTGCTGGATGCCGTCGTTGACGATCTTGTTCGCTACCGCCACCGCCTGTTTCGGGTCGCAGGCATCATCATAGATTACGCCTTCCAGCTGCATGCCGTTGATGCCGCCCGCTTTGTTGATATCTTCGATCGCTGCCATTACACCGATCTTCTGCATATCACCGTACTGCGCAACCGGACCGGTCGCCGGACCTGCCAGACCAATTTTCAGAGTCTCAGCCTGCGCCGCGCTAATAGCACCCGCCAGGCAAACCGCCGAGCCAAAAGTCAGCAGTGTCTTGGTAATTCGATTCATGAATAAACCCTTCTTATTTTTTCGGATAGCACTCTTAAAAGAGTTTTTTAGTAGTTGTTCTTATCCCCTGCCGTAACAATAGCTTTCCCTGAGATTCAAAACAATCCAGCGGCGTTATATAAGAATTTCCGCAATAACCGAACCGTCACATTGTTTAATCTTCGAGGGAATACGGGCTATTAAATTACGTCAGCAAACATAGGTTCAGACTGTTTAGGTAATCTCCACAATTACCGGAACAACCGAAACCTGTCAGAACAACTCCCCCTTCTGCAGTTTGATACTTAGAGAACCTACGGTAGGCCGGCAACGCAGCGCACAGACGCTGGCCGCAACTCCCCTCAGTTAAGCACAGCCTAACAAGGGCGGAATAAATATTTAGAGCCAGTTGAGTTGTTTGCTTGCGTCCATTTAACGCTTATCTGGATTCAGCACTTCGATGCAATAAGGTTTGGCGATGCCGTAACCCTGTCCATAATCAACACCAAGTGCCGCAAGCTCTTCGGCAATCTTCGCATTTTCGACGAATTCGGCAATGGTCTTCTTACCCATCAGATGACCGATGTCATTAATACTGCGGACCATCGCCAGATCCACCTGATCAATCAGAATATCCTTCACAAAGATGCCGTCTATTTTGACGAAATCCACCGGCAGGTTTTTCAGATAACCAAAGGAGGAGAGGCCACTGCCAAAGTCATCCAGCGCGAAACGGCAACCGATCTCTTTCATCGCATTGATAAACTGGATCGCGTTACCCAGGTTACTTATAGCGGCGGTTTCAGTGATTTCAAAGCAGAGCTGCGCCGGCTCCACCTGATAGTGCTGCAGTGTTTTACGGACAAAGACCAGCAACTCCGTATCGGCGATGGAGAGGCCGGAGAGGTTGATCGACAGTTTGAGGTCTTTACGCCCGGTTTTTGCCAGGAACGCGCACACCCGGTTGATCACCCAGCGGTCGAGCTTGGGCGACAGGCCGTAACGTTCAGCAGACGGCAGGAACGCACCGGGCGCGATAATGGAGCCATCGGCCTCACGGTAGCGCAGCAGGACTTCGTAATGCTGCTCTTTATCCTGCTGCAGGCCGACAATGTCCTGTACGTAAAGGCAGAACTGATTCTTTTCGATCCCCTCGTGGATGCGGGTGATCCACTGCATCTCACCCTGCCGGCGTTGCGATGCTTCATCATCCTGATAGAGATAAATGCGGTTGCGCCCCTGCTCTTTCGCCATGTAACAGGAGGTATCTGCGTAACTCAGTATCTCGGCGGTGCCCGGTGAACTGCTATCGAGGCAGACCACCCCGATGCTGGCCGATACGCGAAAGGCCTGATCGCCCCAGGCGAAGTTGGTCTCGTCGATCGCCAGACGCAGCTTCTCAGCCACGCGTACCGCTTCCTCCGGCACGCAGTACTCCAGCAGCACCGCGAACTCGTCACCACCCAGCCGTGAAACCGAATCGTGCTGGCGCACGTGGGCCTGCATCACACTGCCGAGCTGGCGCAACAGCTGGTCCCCCGCGATATGACCGCAGGTATCGTTGATCACCTTGAACTGATCGATATCCAGGAAAAAGACCGCGTGGTTGGTGTGGTCGGTGCGCGCCCGCTCCAGCAGCTGAGTGAGGCGCTGCTCGAATTCGTAACGGTTGATCAGGCCGGTAAGCATGCAGTGGCGTGCCTGATAGTCCAGCTGCTCGGTCAGGTTGTGGGAGTTGGTCACATCCTCCTGGGTGCAGAGGAAATGGGTAATATCACCCGCCTCATCCTTGATTGGGGAGATCACCGCCATCACCCAGTAGAGTTCACCGTTCTTACGGCGGTTCTGCATCTTCCCCCGCCAGGAACGGCCTGCACCGATCCGCGCCCACAGCTGCTGATAAAACACCGGACTGTACTTGCCGGAGCGTAAAATACGCGGCGTCTGGCCCAGCGCCTCTTCGCTGCTGTACCCCGTCACGCTTTCAAATCGGGGATTCACATATGTCAGCCGCGCCTGAGTATCGGTGATCATCACCACACTGGCGCACTGCTCAACGGCAACAGAGAACTGTTTCAGATCTTTCTGTGACTGTTTAAAGGCGGTGATATCACGGGTGATCGCCAGATGCGCCGTCACCCGGTTGGATTCATCCAACAACGGAACCGCGTGGGTTTCCACGCATTTACGCGCACCTTTCAGGCCGATGATGTCGTACTCCATGGAACCGGATTCACCACGGAAGATACGCTCGTTAAACGTGATGTAGTCCTGCCGGTTTTCCGGCGCGATCAGGTCATACACTGATGCGTAACGCACCTGATCGATAGAATCGGCTTCGATGATATTCAAACCGGCGGGATTCATATCCAGCAAAGAACCATCCTGCGCCACGGTTTTTACGCATTCGGGTTCAGAACTGATAATCCGCTGCATATTCTCCCGCTGCTCGCTCAGCTCCCGGTTCTGACTCCGGTACTTGAGCAACACAATACGCAGTACCACAGCGCAGCCGAATACCAGCGCGGATAACAACGTACGGAAGTAGAGTTCAGTCGGCGAGTGATCAAAACTGATCGATGGCGAGGCTTCCTGCATCAGCAGCAGATTCAGCAACGGGTCCAGCAGCCAGACGAGCGCACAGAAGACAAAAGCACCGACAAATAAGCGGGAGCGCAAAAAAGAGCTGTCCGGACGCCCTGTCCGTTTATTCAGAAACCGCTGCACCGATATGTACCCGCCTACCTGTTGTCGCTTCGCCAGCTGTGTGATTCCTCTCCCTGAAATCTAAGAAAATGATCGATCAAAAATATAGCAGCGAGATTATGCCACACCTTGACTTACGGCATTATAAATAGCGTTTTTATTACCTTGAGATAATTTCATACCCAATCTACCTATCAGATTGTAGTTCGGCTTGGCGCAGAAGGCTTTATGGTAAGATGCGCCGCAACTACCAGATCGCAAACTGTCCGCTGTCGAGAATCTAATTCATGGAAAAATTGTCCGCGCCCCAGGGCACCTTTGAGTTGAGCCGTTTTCCCCGCCGCAAAGGCGAAAAGCTACGCGCCTGGGATGCAGCCGATGAATATCTGCTGCAGCAGATTGGCGAAGAGGGCTGCGTTCAACCGGACACGCGGATTCTGATCCTTAACGACCAGTTCGGCGCGCTGGCCACGGCTCTGTCTGCTAACCGCCCCACTCTGATCTCCGATTCATGGCTCAGCCACCGGGGCAGTGTCGCCAATCTGGCCGACAATCATCTCGACACCGACAATCTGACCCTGTGTGACAGCCTCACCCCACCACAAGGTACCTTTGACCTAGTATTGATCAAGGTACCCAAGAGTCTGGCGATGCTGGAAGACCAGTTACACCGTTTGCGCCCCCACCTGCACAGCAACAGCCGCATCGTAGGCGGCGGCATGGTCAAAGCGATCCACTCCTCCACCCTGAAACTGTTCGAGAAACTGATCGGTCCGACCACCACCTCGCTGGCAAAGAAAAAGGCACGCCTGATCTTTCCGCAGTTTGATCCGGCCTTGGCAATCCCTGAAAATCCCTACCCGACCAGATACACGCTGGAGGGTACAAATCATCAGATCATCAACCACGCCGGTGTGTTCTCCCGCGACAGTCTGGATATAGGTACACGTTTCTTCCTGGCGAACCTGCCAACCAATCCGGAGATAAAACATATCGTCGATCTGGGCTGTGGCAACGGTGTAGTCGGCCTGATCGCAGCGGAGCAAAATCCTCAGGCGGAGGTGAGTTTTGTCGATGAATCTTTTATGGCTGTCGCATCTGCCAAAGCTAATTTCGAAGCTGCATTTGGTGATCAACGCCGGGGATACTTTCGCACCACGGATTGCCTTGAGGGGATCAAAGCAAACAGTGCCGATCTGGTACTGAACAACCCGCCTTTCCACCAGCAAAATGTGGTGGGCACCCACATAGCACAGCAGATGTTTCGCGAGTCAAAGAAAGTCCTGCGTAAAGATGGCGAGCTGTGGGTGATCGGTAACCGTCATCTGGGTTACCACGTAGCGCTGAAAAAACTATTCGGTAACTGCGATACCGTGGCGGCAAACAAGAAATTCGTGATTCTGCGAGCGGTGCGCTAAACCGGCCATCACTATTTTCACAACTTACTTCATAACTTACAGATGTAAAAAAGGCCGCTATATAGCGGCCTCTTTGGCATTCGTACAAACGCCAGAACTGCGGCGTTTTAAGAAGATGTTTACTTCTTATCTTCGTTCATCAGTGCACGGACTTTGAAGAATCCCCAGATCATCACACCGGTCATTGCAGCAACCATAACCAGGCTTGGGATCACAGTCTCCATAGTATAAGCATCCAACATAACGTCACCCTCACAATTCGTCGTTCTCAACAATTGCTAGGCAGGTTACATCGGTTCACATTAGCGGTTATTGATATAACTCAAGAAATAAACCAATGAGGAATTGGTGTATATCGATTGCACAATCTTCTATTGCGCTAGCTCAATTATTACCCCTTCTGTTCCCCCTCCCGGAAACAAAAAAATTTATCAATCGCTCATTTCTCGTGATTAACCGGCAACCTGCTAAGCTTGATGGAGGTCGACTCATTTCTCATCCGGATCAAAGGAGAGCGGTAATGGCGCACTTGCTGAAAACCTGGACCCCTGAAGAAGTTACCAAGATGAACGAAGAGAGCTTCCTGGTGGACCTGCTGGACACCATCAAGTTTTCCCCGGAACTTAGCGACAACGATCGCACGGTAGAAGCGATGAAAGAGAAACTGGACACCATCGAAGCCCAGATTAAGCATCGCCTGGGCAAGAGCTGAGCGTTCCATTCATTCCGGAGTGAGGACAGCCAGTCCGCTCCCGGACAACCCTGTCACCATCTCAACACTTTAAGTTTTCCCTGAATGCGGGGTGGTTATCACGTGCCTGATACCCCCTGCTTCTACTCGCCCGCATCAAACCCTTCGTAACTCGAACCCTTCGTAACTCAAACCCTTCGTAACTCAAACCCTTCGTAACTCGAACCCTTCGTAACTCGAACCCTTCGTAACTCAAACCCTTCGTAACTCAAACCCTTCGTAACTCAAACCCTTCGTGACTCAACACATAGCGATAACGGCTAGCCCCGTTACAGCCTACGGACTCTGAAACCTCTTTTGCGCAGTTAGCGCCGTTCGCGATAACTGCCGTTTGGCTAATCCTCCCTCCTTCCATTCGCCGTCAAAACTGACCACCTTCATCGTAATCGCAGTAAAACTCTTCAAAATCCAATTACGACAGATTAAACGCCCCTAAACACAATAAAAACCTATCTCCTTATAACAATTAACTCTAACCAATCCACAACAATAAACCCTTATAAATCAACAAGTTAAATACGAAAAACCCCACTTCTTACCTGTCGCAAATATTTATTATTTTTTCCTTTAATTTCAATGAGTTACTTGGACAAAAAGCCCGATATTCATTTGAGATAACTCACCATTAGATATATACTTATCATATATAAGTTACTATCACTCAAATCAGGAATAAGACAATGCAAGAACGTGAAATTAAGTTGCTATTTAAGGCAGGTGTTTTCGATTCTTGTCAGGCCATTCCGATCTCAATGGCACGCGGCTGGACGCTGAAATTCATCACCAAACAGAACGAGGTGATTACGCTGGAGCTGCAACGTTCGAAGGACGAGCGTGAATTCAAAAGCCTCGACGGGGCCGCAGCTGTCGCCCGTCGCATCGGTTTTGAATGGCTGAATGTTCAGATCGGCGATCTGAAGTGGCGTGAGAAGGTTGGATAACGGGTTGTCGCCAGCGTGTGCGGATGACTGAAGTGGGATGCGCAGGACAGTCCGTCCCTGACGACCGGGCAAAAAAAACGCGAACAGTCCGAAAACTGTCCGCGCTTAGTGGTCTGACGCTGCAATAAGCGCAGCGGTTTCAGTCGCTTAGAACGACACGCGCCCCTGCGCCAGCTCGTCGTCGCTCGCTTCACGTACTTCGACGATCTCCACATCAAAGGTGAGCGCCTTACCGGCATACGGATGGTTGCCGTCCACGGCTACCTCTTCGTCGTTGAACTCGACAATGGTCACCAGCTTCAACTCGCCATTATCGTCTTCCACCTGACAGTGCATACCCACTTTCAGCTCAGGCAGACCATCAAAGGCATCGCGGTTGATGATCTCAACCAGATCTTCATCGCGCTCGCCATAAGCTTCGGATGGCATCAGCGTCACTTTAAAAGACTCACCCTCTTCGCGACCTTCCATCGCTTTTTCCAGACCCGGTACGATATTGCTGTGGCCGTGCAGATACGGCAGCGGTTCACCGCCACGCGATCCGTCCAGCACCTTGTTCTTACGATCGACCAGTGCGTAGTGAAACAGCACTACGCTGTCTTTAGCGATCTTCATGCAAATGACTCCTTAAATTCCAAAACCTGTTGTATCCAGTGTCCCAACTCCGCCAGCTCCTCTACCGATACCTCATGAGCGATCGGGTAAGTATGCCATTCGGGTTTGTAGTTCAGATGTTCCAGCTCGACTACCGCCTGCTCACCCAGTGAAAACGGCACCACATCATCCATCATGCCGTGCGCCAGCCAGATCGGCAGCTCTGCGTTTACCGCCTGTCGCTCCTGACGGATGCGCGGAATAGTCGCCATGTATGTGGATAACACAATCAAACCGCCCAGCGGCTGGGGATGACAAAGCGCTGCGTGATATACCACCGCGCCCCCCTGGGAGAAACCCGCCAGAATAATACGTTCCGGCGCGATACCACGCTCGATCTCCCGTGCGATCAGGCGATTTACCTGCTCGACCGACTCCAGCAGGCTGGGTTCGTCGATCTTACGTTCAATATCCATCTCCAGGATGTCGTACCAGGCACGCATCGGCCAGCCGTTATTGATCGTTACCGGACGGACGGGTGCATGGGGAAAGATAAAACGCACCGCAGCACTTTCCGGTAGGTTCAGCATCGGCACTGCGGCCTCGAAATCGTGGCCGTCCGCACCCAGGCCGTGCAACCAGATGACGCAGGCGTCAGCGTCGTTTTTTGGCTCAACGGTAACGCAGGGAAGGTATTGATCACTCATGGCTGTAGTCGCTCTATGATCCAGTTATCGTTTTCCAGACGGTAGGTGAAACGATCGTGCAGACGGTTTGCACGCCCCTGCCAGAATTCGAAGCGGGTGGGTTTCAGGATGTAACCACCCCACTCTTCAGGATGGGGAATATCGCCGTCCGGGTGCGCGTTGGAAAGGTTTTCCACACGCTGCTCCAGTGTCTCACGGCTATCCACAACCGCACTCTGACAGGATGCAGCAGCGCTCAGGCGACTGCCCACCGGGCGCTCGTTGAAATACTTTTTGCCCTGCTCGATCGGCAACTTTTCTACCGTCCCCTGAATGCGTACCTGACGCTCCAGTCCGTACCAGTAGAACATAAGCTCCGCCTGTGGATTCTCCTCCAGCTCCTGACCCTTGCGGCTGCGGTAGTCGGTGTACCAGGCAAAACCTTCAGCGCCAAAGTGTTTCAGCAGCACGATACGCGCCGATGGCATACCGTCTTTGCTTGCCGTCGCCAGTGTCATGGAGGTGGAGTCATCCGGTGACACTTCGGTCGCTTTCTCCATCCAGCGGGCGAACTGCTCTACCGGGTTATCCAGCAGGTCTTCGCGGTGCAGGGGGTTAGCCAGATATTCCCGGCGCAGGCTGGTGTAATCGTTGCTCATACAGATTCAGTCTCGTTGTTAACCGACATAACGTCTCAGGGTCGCTTCTACCTCTTGTAGGTAACTACGACCGAATAGGGTGAGATGGTTCAGTAAATGCCACAGATTGTAAAGCGCTGCGCGCTCGCGCCAGCCCGGTTGCAGCGGATGGTGCGCCCGATAGACCTCATAAAAGCGGTCATCGAAACCACCAAACAGCAAGGTCATCGCCAGATCTGCTTCCGGCCAGCCCTGATAGGCCGCTGGATCGATCAGCACCGGTTCCCCGCTTGGCCCCGTATGCACGTTGCCGTACCAGAGATCACCGTGCAGCAGCGCAGGTGCCTGCTCAGGTATCAGCTCCGGCAGGCGTGTACATAACTGCTCGACCTGCGCAAACGCCCGTGTGGACAACAGTTCATTATCCACAGCGATCTTTGCCAGATAGAGCAGTCGCTGTTCGGCGAAGAACCGATAACCGTCAGAGATCAATGGGTTAGGCTGACGCGTGCCGCCACAGAAGGTATCGCGCTGGAACCCGAACTGGGCCAACGTTTGCTTGTGTTGTTGCGCCAAGCCAATCCCCAGCTGCTCCCAGAAATCAGCGGCGCGAGTCGCAGCAGGCGGCACGTCTTCGAGCAGCAGGCTGTTGTCGGAGTACCAGATCACCGCAGGGACACGCAGCCCGCTGGAGGCCGCCAGCGCCTTGAGCCCTGCAGCTTCAGCCGCAAACTGTCCAGCAATATCGCCGGGGTGCTGCTTGAGAAAACAGGCGCGACCGTCACTCAGGTTCAACTCATAGCAACTCGCCACACAACCACCTGAGAGCGGACGTGCGGTGTTGATCTCCAGCATCTGAGAGGCGAGCCAAACTTGTAGATCGGGGTCCGATAGCATAATGTGAAATCACTCCGTCAAAACTCTTGCTGCTTCCAATATGCGAATTGCACTTACACTTATTCTGGCGCTTTTTCTCAGCGGCTGCAGTCCCGAAAACGTGCGCTCTTTTGACGTGCGCAATCTGGCGAAGAGCGATATCGATATGGTCGCCGACGCCCACCGTGCTGAACTGGATCGTCTGATCCGCAAACTCACCATCAAACTCTACAAGCGCAATCCGCGCGAGCTGGCGAAAGTACCTCGCATGACCATCAACCTGCGCGTACAGCAGATTATGGCCTCTCCTCCGGCTGACGGGTATCCGGAGCTGCAGGGACGCTGGGGCAACTCGGCGATGCGTCTGGCGTTCTCCCGCGATTATCAGGGGGACCGGGTATTCACGCTGATGGTTGGCATCCGTTCAATGATCAGCGCCTCGTTCAACAACAAACATGAGTTCTTCCTGCTCGACGAATTGGACCAGCAGAAACTCTACAACAGCGCACGCAATCTGGAATCGGTCGCCTGGCAGCTGAATAACCTGAAGGACCTGCGCGGTGAACCACTGCTGCTGGCCAACGGTGAAACCAAAGAGGGGATCAAGAATCTCAGCTTTGAGCGCACGCTGAGTAAGATGATTGCACTGCAGGATATGCTGGCATCAATCATCGCCGACACCACCAACCGCACCATTAAAAATGTGGTGCACCGCGCTGCGTCGATGACGTTCCTGCCGATCTAATGTGTCAAGGGAGAGCGGCTGCGCCCTCCCTTAACAATTCGCCTACGCGGCCCGCTCTGCAGCCCCCTCCTTGCCGGACTCCGTCCGGTGCCTTGCGTTTCTCACTCAAAATAACGGGCCAGGAAAGCGCCTGCAGGAATAAAGATACATGCTATTCAGAAATAAAAAGGGGAATCCGAGACTCCCCTTGCTTCTTACTGCCGGATAACGGAGTAAGAACTTTTACAGGTAGAAGAACCAGTTACCCCTGACGGTCTTCCATCTCGCGGATAAAGCGGTCGGACTGGGAGATCGCGCGTTGCATATCGCGCAGCAGCAGGTCGATATCCTGCTTGATGCCACGGAACTCACCTTTCAGGGCACCCACAGCACGGGCGTTAAGGTTGTGCTTGAGATAGAGCACGTTGTCCTGCAGGGAGGCCAGAACCGGCGCCATACGCTTCTCCGCCTGTTTCAGGGTGCGCAACAGTTCAGCGTAACGTACGCGGGTTTCACGCAGCTTACGCGCACTTTCGTTACGCAGTTTGCGGCTGCTGTACTTGCCTAGCTCTTCGTTCCACTCCTCGAACAACGCTTCCGCCACGCTCTCCACTTTGTCGATACGGTTGCTGACATCCTCGGCCGCGTCAACGCTGTCGTCGTACTCCGCCTGCAACTGGTTGTAGACCTTATCCAGCTCGCCACCGTCAAACTGCACCACGGAGCGGAACTGCTCCAGTGCGTCTTTAAACTGCTCCTGCGCTTCCGCCTGCGAGTCACGGGCGTCCACCACCCGATCGACGAGGATGTCGCGTTTGTGCACGCCCACCTGCTCCATGGCGGAGTAATAAGCGGTCTGACAACCTGTTACCAGTGTCAGCAGGGATGCGCCCAGCAGCACACGTAATTTCTGTTTCATCGGTTTCCTTCCATCCTATTGGGTCTGTTCCAGCGGACGATTGATCTGGATATCGTAAATTTTATGGTTATCGTTCAACAGCAGGGTCACGTCTGCGCGGTCCGGCATCTCCTCCAACATATGGCGCGTCAGGCGCTCGTAGTGCTGGATAAAACGTTTGATCTCGCCTTCATCCATGATCCTCAGATGATCGGTGGGTTGCTGGGTGTCGTAGATATATTTCACCCGCTCAGCCAGTTTCTTCTCCTGCAGGGAGCGCCACTCGAATACCGCGTCCATACTCGGCACTTTCAGCATCAGCAGTACGTCGATCATGGCAAACAGGTCGCGATAATCCGCCGCCAGCTGTGCGTTGACGTGGGCACGCCAGGCGCCGTCAGCATCTTCGCTCTGCTCCAGTTCGTTGATCGGCTGCGCCAGATCGTCGGCCTGCTGCGGTTCGGCACCCACGCACCAGCCTTCGATCACGATCACGTCGGCCGGTCCCAGCCACTCCTGCCAGACTTCCGCCGGACAGCGGTCGTCGATCGATTTATCGAAGACCGGGATTTTGGTCACACTGTTTTCGTCGCAGGATTTCAGCGCGTTCAGGATATCGATGCCGAGATGTACGTCGTGGGTACCCGGTACGCCACGGGTCTGCAGCAGCGGGTGCACGCGCTTGCCGATCTCTTCGCGTTCTGCGCGGGTTTTGTAGAGGTCATCAATGGAGAATCCCACCACGCGCAGGTTAAAGCCTTCGGTGAGGATCACCTCCAGCAGGTTGAACAGCGTGGACTTACCCGCACCCTGCGCACCGTTGATGCCAACCACCAGCGGCCCCGGCTGCAGCTGCTTGCGACGCGCTAGCCAAGCCCCCAACGGTACGTAGATCGATTCGAACATCTCCACCAGGCCGATATCTACCTTCAGGGATTCCAGGGTGGAAGCAAACGCCTTTTCCACCGCTTCGACGGCAAAACGCCGCTCCTTGTAACTCAGGCACAGCTGTTCGTCCGGCCAGTGGGTTAATACACTCATCGATTACTCGGTATCCTTTGTTTTAATTATGTCGGTGGCGACGCAACCAGTCCTGAATCCAGCGGATCTGATCTGTCTCCATCAGGGAGGGCGCATGGGCGATGTCCGGTAGCGCCAGCAGATCCAGTTCGCTGTTACGCGCCTGCATCTGCGCCACGGTGTCCGCTGTCAGGATATCGGACGCCTGTCCCCAGATCAGTGCCTGATGGCAGCGTACCGCCTGCCACACACCGCTCAGGTCGATATCTTCCCCCGATGCAGCAGCGGTAGCTTCTGCGATGGCGGGATCATAATGCAGCGCGAGTTGGCCGTCATCGGTTTCTCGCACGCCGTGCTGCGCCAGATGCTGCCACTGTTTGTCGTCCAGGTTCTTCAGCGCCACATAGTTGGTGCGCATAAACTGCTCTGCCTCGGTCAGCGATTCGAAGCGTTTGTCTCCCAGATAACCGCTGATACGCTGCAGTGCTGTGGAAGGTACGAAACTACCCACGTCATTGAGGATCAGGCTGCGGATCGGCGTATTCGGCATCGCCGCGAGACACATGCCGATAATACCCCCCATCGAAGTCCCCACCCAATCCACCTGCTCCACGTTCAGTCGTGCCAACAGGGTGGTGATATCGCTGAGGTACTGTGGAATACCGTAGGGCTGGCCGGTCGGCAGCCAGTCGCTGCTGCCACGGCCGACAATATCCGGGCAGATCACCCGGTAATCCCGCGCCAACGCGGTCGCCAGTTCATCAAAATCGCGGCTGTTGCGCGCCAGACCATGAACGCAGATCAGCACCCGTTCGTTGTCGGCGCTGCCCCACTGGCGATAAACCATTCGGTGAAATCCCTGTCCATTGAGACAGAGAACTGAATCCGTGTGCATTGAGACCTCCATGAGATTTCCGAAGCTTCGGGCGAGCGGAAATAGATAAATGAACCGGGAGCAGGGTTCGGACGTAAAATTCTAAAGTAACATGCAGTTAAGAATTGTAAAGTTGGCTGGTAGCCGTATTAATATCCGCTAATATAAGCCCGCAGACAGAAACTGTACTATCACTCAGAAGCGTTCAGGGAATCAGATCAATATGACGCAGGCACCTAACACGCAGGCACCCGAGGTCGGGCAGCAACGCTCCCGCTCCGCCACCCTTCTCAAATGGCTGCTGCCACTGCTCTTTATCGCCCTCGCGGTCGGTACCTTCGGATATATGCGCGCCACCAAGCCGACGGCGCCTTCACGTCCCGTGCAAGAGAAGGTCTGGGCGGTCAGCCTGACCAAAGCGACCCTGGCAGCCCACCAACCCGAACTGGTGCTGTACGGAAAGGTGGAAACACCCCGTATGAGCACCCTGTCTGCGGCCGTCACCGCCTATGTCGACCAGGCACCGACCGATGAAGGCCGTGCTTTTCAGGCCGATGAGACCCTGCTGAAACTGGATGACCGTGATATTCGCCTGATCGTCGCCCAGCGCGAGGCCGACCTGCGTAATGCTGAAGCCCAGCTGGCGGCGGAAAACGTGCGTCACCGCGCCGATCTGAAAGCCCTGAAGATCGAAAAGAACCTGCTGGCGCTGAGTCAGCAGAACCTGAGCCGTATCGAGAACCTCAGCGAGCGTAAGCTGGCCAGCCAGGACCAGCTGGATACCGCACGCCGCAGCCTGCAGCAGCAGGCCCTCTCCCTGAACACCCGTCAGCAGGCGGTCAACGATCACCCCAACCGCCAGAAGCAGCTCAACGCCAACCTGACGCGCGCTAAGGCACTTCATGACACCGCCCTGCTGGATCTGGAACGTACCCGTATCAGCGCCCGGTTTGCCGGTCGTATCGCCAAACTGCACGTCGCACCGGGAGATCGCGTACGCAGCGGTGATCCGCTACTGACCGTCTACGGTCTGGACCGACTGGAAGTCCGCGCGCAGGTACCGTCGCGCATCCTGCCGCTGATCCGTAGCGCGCTGGAGGACCGGGGCAGCATCAGCGCCGACAGCCAGCTTGATGACCAGACCCTCACTCTGCAGCTGGACCGACTCGCCGGTGAGGTGAATGGCGGTCGCGCCGGTGTAGACGCGTTCTTCCGTATTGAAGGGAGCGATCAGCTGCCGGAGCCGGGACGTTCTGTTGCCATCGACCTGAAACTGCCGGTCCAGCACAACGTTGTGGCCCTGCCACCACAAGCGCTGTACGGCACCGACCGTATCTATCGTATGGTTGACGGCCGTCTGGACGCGATCAGCGTGGAACGCGTGGGGGATATCACTACGGCAGAGGGTAAAACCCGCATTCTGGTGCGCAGCGACGCGATCAACGCAGGCGACGCCATTGTGACCACCCAACTGCCCAACGCAATCTCCGGCCTGAAAGTACGTGAGGCGGGCCAATGAAAAACTATCAGGGCCCCTTACAGAACCTGACGGCGGTATTTGCCTCCCACCGGGTTGCCGCCAACCTGCTGATGGTGCTGATGATCCTGGCCGGCGTCTGGGGTATCAAGAAACTGAACACCCAGTTTTTCCCCAACTTTGAGCTGGATGTGATCACCATTCAGGTCACCTGGAGCGGCGCAGCAGCCGAGGATATCGAACGTTCGATCATCCTGCCGATTGAGGAGGAGCTGAAATCCCTGCCGCAGATCGACACCTACTACTCCACCGCCAATCAGGGGATCGCCTCAATCCGTCTGGAGGTGAAGGAGAACGAGGACAGCGATTTCCTGCTCGATGAGGTGAAGCAGAAGATCGACAGCATCGAACAGGACCTGCCCGGCGATGCCGACCGCCCATTGGTGCAGAAGATCATCCGCTACGAGAATGTCGCCAGCCTGCTGGTCACCGGCGATACCGTGCGCCTGGATGAGCTGCGCCCACTGGTACGTGACTTCGAACACCAGCTGCTGCAGACCGGCCTGAGCAAGATCGAGTTCACCGGCTTGCCCGATCAGGAGATCGCCATCCAGCTGCCGTCACGCCAGCTGCATGAACTGGATATGACCCTCAACGACGTCGCGGGCAACATCCAGCAACGCAGTATCGACCTGCCGGCGGGCACCGCCGCCAAGGGTGACGGCTCACGCCAGATCCGCAGCCTGAGCCAGCAACGTGACGTGGAAGGTTTCCGCCAGCTGCCGCTGTTCACCGACGAGAGCGGTCGTCTGATCCGCTTGGGTGACGTGGCCGACATCGACCTGCGTCCAAAAGACAAACAGATTGAGCTGTTCTATCAGGGTTCACCGGCGGTACTGATCCGCGTGCAACGCACCGAAAACGAAGACACCCTGAAAACCGCAGAGACCCTGAACAACTGGTTGGAACAAACCCGCCCGCTGCTGCCACCGAACATCAAGATCATCACCTTTGACGAGCGCTGGCAGCCGGTTAAAGAGCGTATCAACCTGCTGTTGAAAAACGGCCTCGGCGGTCTGGCGCTGGTGATCTGTATCCTCTTCCTGTTCCTTAACGCCCGCGTGGCGGGTTGGGTAACGGTGGGTATTCCGATCTCATTCCTTGCCACCCTGGCGGTACTGCACCTGATCGGCGGTTCGATCAACATGATCAGCCTGTTCGGCCTGATCATGGCACTGGGGATTATCGTCGACGACGCCATCGTCGTGGGTGAAGACACCCTGACCCACCTGAAACAGGGTGAACCGGGTCTGCAGGCCGCCATCGGCGGTGCCCACCGCATGCTGGCACCGGTTATGGCCTCCTCCATGACCACCATCGCCGCGTTCCTGCCGTTGCTGCTGCTGGAAGGCCGTATCGGCAACATCCTGATCGATATCCCGACCGTGGTGATCTGCGTGATCATCGCCTCGCTGATCGAGTGTTTCCTGATTCTGCCGGGCCATCTGCACCACAGCCTGCACAGAGCCTCCGACCTGCATCCGTCCAAGCTGCGTCTGCGCCTGGATGCCGGTTTTGAGCACTTCCGCGATCACATCTTCCGTCCGCTGGTGACCCGTGCGCTGGAGTTCCGCTGGGCCACCATCGCGGCGTCCTTCGCCATCTTTATCGTCGCGATCGCACTGGTGATGGGCGGGCGTATCAAGTTCAACTTCTTCCCGGCCGTTGAGCGTGAGAGCATTACCGCCAATGTGCAGTTCGCCGCAGGTACCGACCGCAGAAGTGTCTCGGCGTTCCTGAACCATCTGGATGACACCTTATGGCAGACCAACGATGCGCTCGGCGGCGACATCGTGAAGGTCGCCTTTACCCAGGAGCGTCAGGCCGACTTCAGCCGCACCAGTGTTAACTCCTTCAAAGGAGATGAGTTCGGCGCGCTGAAAATCGAGGTGTTCTCCGCCGACAGCCGCGACACCACCAACAAGGAGCTGATCGCCGCGTGGCGTAAACGTATCCAGCTGCCACCGGGGATCGAGAAATTCTCTATCGATCAGGCCCGCTCTGGTCCGTCCGGTAAACCGATCGAGGTGAAACTGAGCGGCACCAACATGGACAACCTGAAAGCCGCTTCGCTGGAGCTGCAGGATGTCCTGAAAAGCTACAACGGCCTCTCCAACGTGGATGACGACCTGCCGTTCGGTAAATCCCAGCTGATCTACGAGCTGACCCCGGCAGGTAAAGCCGCAGGCCTGACACTGCAATCGGTTGGCCGCCAGCTGCGCGCTTCTTTCGACGGTATCGAAGTACAGAGCTTCTACACCGGCCAGGAGGAGGTAGAGGTACGCGTGGTACTGCCAGATGCCGAGCGCGACCGTCTGCGCGCCGTTGAACAGCTGCCTATCATCCTGCCGAACGGCGGTACCACCCTGCTCGCCAACGTGGTGCAGTTCCGCCCGAAACAGGGCCTGGATACGCTGCAGCGTGTCGACGGTCAGCTGGCAATCAGCGTCACCGCCGACCTGGATGAGGGTGTCGCTAACGCTAATGAGATTATCGCGTCGCTGAAAGCCAAGGAACTGGACAGCATCACCAGCCAGTACGGTATCGAGGCCAGCTTCGAGGGCGCCAACAAACGTGAACGCCGTACCATGGCCGATATGAAGATGGGTGTGTTCCTGGCCCTGACGCTGATCTTTATCATCCTGGCCTGGGTGTTTGCTTCTTACACCTGGCCGATCGCGATCATGCTGGCGATCCCGCTGGGCCTGACCGGTGCAATTCTGGGGCACGGCCTGCTGGGCATCGACCTGACGATCCTTTCGTTGTTTGGTTTCTTCGGCCTGTCAGGGATCGTGATTAACGACTCCATCGTCCTGATCACCTTCTACAAGAAGTTACGCGACGATGGCATGGAGGTACGTGAAGCGGTGATCGAGGCCGCGTGCCAACGTCTGCGGGCAGTGCTGCTCACCTCCCTGACCACCATCGCCGGTCTGACACCGATCCTGTTCGAAACCTCGCTGCAGGCGCAGTTCCTGATTCCGATGGCGGTCTCCATCGTCTTCGGTCTGGCCTACGGTACGGTGCTGATTCTGCTATTCGTGCCGTCGATGCTGACGGTAATCGAAGGTGGGCGGGCGATGTTCGGGCGTAAACCCGATCTGTCGATTGAAGTGGAAGCCTGAGCGGCAGCTGAGAAACACCGGAAACAAAAGACACTCTGAAACAAGAACGGGGCCAGCTGATGATCAGCTGGCCCTGGCTTACCGGTTCAGGCGCTGCCTCGGTTCTTTTCATACTCCGCCAGTACCTGTCGGATCTGCTCAGCGGAGTGTTCGTCCATGCTGAGTGCTTTAAATCCCATATGGTAGAGATCCTGACGTTTGCGCGTGGTATGGATCAGCCGACAGTGGCAATGCACCGGCGCACCCTGAAGCCCAAAATGGATCTCCACCTCCACGGGAAAGGCGGGCACCTGCTGCTGAACTGCCTGGAACATCTGGTCGCTGCCCTCAACCATCATCCCGCCCAGACTGATATTTCGAATCAGGATATCGACAGCGACCTCATCGGATAAAATCATCTCCGCGGGGATCTCCGTCGTCATCCGGGGGTGCATGCGTAAATCTGCGTGCATCACTTACTCCTGCAATAACTCCCCGTTCAGGATAGCAAACAAGCGTTTGATTGCAGGTTCAGGTCGGCGAAAGTCGTAATTTATCTGTACCAGATCAGCCCAGCGGGCAAAAAGAGAAGCCTCCCGATCTGCCCTATGCCGCATTGATCCCCACAGATCAGAGGCGGCTCAGCTCGTACTCCTCCACCTTCTCGCGGATCAGTTGCTGGTCCTGCAGGTCCAGGCTCAGCAGTTTGAAGCCAAAACTGAAAAGATCCTGACGCAACCGCTGGGTGTGGATCAGGCGGCAGTGACAACGCACCGGTCGCTCACCCAGTCCAAAGTGCATATCCACCTCCACCGGGAAACTGGGGCGATGCTCTTCGAGAAGTTTGAATGCACGGCCATCGCCCTCCGTCATCAACCCGCCCAAACTCAGACTCAGCAAGGTAATGTCCGCCGAATCTCCCGATGAAAACACCATTTCAGCCGGGGCTTCTAAAGGCATACGCGGATGTAAACGTAGCTCGGGATGCATCTTGTTGTTCCTCACTTTTTACTAATGGAAGCATAGCAAACGCGGTATCAGGGCCAGCAAAATCCACTTTCGACTCAATTCCCCACTCATTTACTCAGATTTATGCTTTCAACTCTTAATGGATGAATATGATTTCTGTATAATTTTGCACCTTGTCGCGTGCAAAACCCGGTCTCTCACGGGTATCTAACAGGACTATCAATGAACAGAGATCTCAGCCTTCTGCAGCCTTATCCGTTTGAAAAACTGACCGCACTGAAAGCGCAGGTCACACCACCGGCGGATCTTGAGCACATTGCGCTCTCCATCGGTGAGCCGAAACATCCAGCCCCTGAATTTGTGGCCGAAGTACTGGCCGACAACATGGCGCGTCTGTCCAACTATCCGACTACCAAAGGGATGCCGGAGTTGCGCAGCGCAATCGCGGACTGGTGCGAACGTCGTTTTCAGCTGAAAGAAGGCAGCATGGACGCTGAACAGAACGTCCTGCCGGTAAACGGAACCCGTGAAGCGATCTTTGCGTTCACTCAGGCGGCGGTTAATCGCAGCGACGATGCGCTGGTGATCTCGCCGAACCCGTTCTACCAGATCTACGAAGGTGCGGCCTATTTGGCGGGTGCCGCACCCTACTATCTGAACTGTCTGGAGGAAAATAGTTTCATTCCAGATTTCGATGCAGTGTCTGAAGATGTGTGGCAGCGCTGTCAGCTGCTGTTCCTCTGCTCGCCGAGCAACCCGACCGGTGCCGCCACCGATCTGGAAACGCTGAAGAAACTGATCGCGCTGTCCGATAAGTACGATTTCATCATCGCCTCCGACGAGTGTTACTCCGAAATCTACTTCGACGAAGCGAACCCACCGGTCGGCCTGCTGCAGGCATGCGCTGAGCTGGGCCGTGACGACTACAAAAACTGCGTAGTGATGCACAGCCTCTCCAAGCGCTCCAACCTGCCGGGTCTGCGCTCCGGTTTCATCGCCGGTGACGCTGGGCTGCTGGGACCGTTCCTGCAGTACCGCACCTACCACGGCTGCTCCATGCCGATCCAGCACCAGCTGGCCTCCATCGCTGCATGGAACGATGAAGACCACGTGCTGGAGAACCGTGACCAGTACCGTCGTAAGTTCGACGCTGTGATCGAGATCCTGTCGCCAGTGATGGACGTACAGCAGCCGGACGCGAGCTTCTACCTGTGGGCGAAAACACCGATCGACGACGATAAGTTCGCGCAGGGCCTGTTCGAGCAGCAGAACCTGACCGTCCTGCCGGGCCGTTACCTCTCCCGTGAAACCGACGGTGTACTGCCGGGTGCGGGTTACGTGCGTATGGCGCTGGTTGCGACGCTGGAAGAGTGTGTGGAAGGCGCTAAACGCATCCGCGCATACGTCGAGTCCCTGAAAGACTGAAAGCAGGCGTCTGTAATGATCACCATGTACGGTATTAAAAACTGCGACACCATCAAGAAAGCCCGCAAGTGGCTGGAAGCGGAAGGTGTCGAGTATCAGTTCCACGACTACCGCAAGGACGGTCTGGACGCCGACCAGCTGAAAGGCTGGGTGAGCGAACTGGGCTGGGAAGTGCTGCTGAACAAACGCGGCACCACCTGGCGTCAGCTGTCCGACGAGGTAAAGAACAACATTGATGAGGCCTCAGCCATTGAGGTGATGCTGGAGAACCCCGCGATCATCAAGCGACCGTTGCTGGATACCGGCGACGTGCGCAAAGTAGGATTTAAGGATGCCGAGTACGCATCCCTGCTGGGCCGCTGAGCCACCCGGCAAGATCAGAATTTAATCGAGATTAATACAAGTTTATTGGAGTCACATGATGGCAAATTTTGCATTCGGTCTGGGTGTAGGTACTAAATCTTCTACGGGTGACCTGCTGGAGGTGTACTACAACACCCCACTGCTGAACGCTGACGAGAAAATGGTTGCAGCAGTTGCCGAGAAGATCGGTTACGAAGGCGGCAACGCAGCGATCGAAATTCAGGAATCCCAGCTGAAAGCGCTGGAAGCGGCCTTCCTGTCCGTAGGTGCTGAAGACCAGGCTGAGATCGTTGAGATCCTGGAAGGTACCTCTCAAGCACTGTTCGTGACCATTCTGGAAACCGACGCTGAGCCATCCTCCACCGCAGAGGTTTACCTGAAGCTGGCGCTGCTGTCTCACCGTCTGGTACAGCCACACGGCCTGAACCTGGCGGGCATGTTCGGCCTGCTGCCAAACGTTGCCTGGACCTCCGAAGGTGCGGTATCCATGGACGACCTGTCCAAGCGTCAGCTGGCGGCACGCGCACAGGGTCGCATGCTGCACGTTTACTCCGTGGACAAGTTCCCGCAGATGACCAACTACGTGGTACCAGCAGGTATCCGTGTCGGTGATGCATCCCGTATCCGCCTGGGCGCACACGTGGGCGAAGGCACCACCGTCATGCACGAAGGTTTCATCAACTTCAATGCAGGCACCATGGGTGTGAGCATGGTTGAAGGCCGTATCTCCGCAGGTGTTGTGGTCGGTAACGGTTCCGACATCGGTGGTGGTGCATCCACCATGGGTACCCTGTCCGGCGGTAACAACGTGGTGATCTCCGTGGGCGAAAACTGCCTGCTGGGCGCGAACGCGGGTCTGGGTCTGCCACTGGGCGATCGCTGCACACTGGAAGCGGGTCTGTACGTAACCGGCGGTTCCAAAGTAACCGTACTGGACGACCAGAACAACGAAGTAAGCGTAGTGAAAGCAGCTGAACTGGCGGGTAAACCAGACCTGCTGTTCCGTCGTAACTCTCAGAACGGTCGCATCGAAGTGAAGACTAACAAGTCTGCGATCGAACTGAACGAAGAGCTGCACAAGCACAACTAAGCACTGCTTAAGCGCTGACCGATAACCCGCGCTGTAGCGATACAGGGCGGGTTATTCTTTATACTCTGGTCACGCTCCCTTTGCCCAATTGGCCCACGAACTATCCCATCACAGGACGTTTCCGATGTCTCACCTCTCCCCGACTACAGAACTTGCAATGGACCTGATCTCGCGCCGCTCCGTGACCCCGGAGGACGCAGGTTGTCAGGATTTGATGATCTCCCGCCTGGAAAAAATGGGCTTTAAGATCGAACGCCTGCAGTTTGAAGAGGTAAGTAACTTCTGGGCGCGTCGCGGCAACGAAGGGCCTTTGTTCTGCTTTGCCGGTCACACCGATGTCGTACCATCTGGCCCGGAGGAGCGCTGGACCTATCCACCGTTTGAACCGACCATCCATGAAGGCATGCTGCACGGTCGTGGCGCTGCTGATATGAAAGGTGGTATCGCGGCGTTTATGGTCGCCCTGGAGCGCTTCATCGATCACCACCCGGATCACAAAGGCTCCATCGCCCTGCTGATCACCTCCGATGAGGAAGGCCCATTTATCAATGGCACCACCCGCGTGGTCGATCATCTGGAAGCCCGTAACGAAAAGATCGATTACTGTGTTCTGGGTGAGCCATCCAGCACCACGAAGGTAGGTGACGCGATCAAGAACGGTCGTCGTGGTTCGCTGTCCGGTTCCCTTGTCGTGCGCGGCAAACAGGGCCACGTGGCATACCCGCATCTGGTGAAAAACCCGATCCATCTGGCAGCGCCAGCACTGGCGGAGCTATCCGGCGAAGTCTGGGATGAAGGTAACGAGTTCTTCCCGCCAACCAGCTTCCAGATCTCCAACATCCGCGCAGGCACCGGTGCAACCAACGTGGTTCCAGGTCATGTGGATATTGAATTCAACTTCCGTTTCTCCACCGAAGTAACCGCCGACGAGCTGAAAGCCCGCGTGCGCGACATTCTGGATAAACACGGTCTGGAGTGGGATATCGACTGGACGCTGTCCGGTAACCCGTTCCTGACCGCAGCAGGCAGTCTGGTCGAAGCCAGCCAGCAGGCGATTAAAGCGGTGACCGGTATCGATACCGAACTGTCCACCTCCGGTGGCACCTCCGACGGCCGCTTTATTGCGCCAACCGGTGCTCAGGTCGTCGAACTGGGACCGATCAACGCCACCATCCATCAGGTGAACGAGCGCGTAAGCGTGAAAGATCTGGATACCCTGACCGACATCTACGAAAACATCCTGGCGCGCCTGCTGACCGAATGAGCACTGTAATGAGCAACCTGCTGGCCTGCCCCGTCTGCCAACAACCGTTGATGCAGCAGGAGAACAACCTGCGTTGCAGTGCAGGCCACAGCTTTGATCGTGCCAAACAGGGGTACTGGAACCTGCTGCTGTCGCACAAGAAAAAGTCGAAAGATCCCGGCGATAACGCCGAGATGGTGCAGTCACGTCGCGACTTTCTCGATCAGGGCCACTACTGCCAGCTGTCCGCACAGATCAACCAGCTGGTACTGGATAACCTACCGGTAGAATCCTCACGCATTCTGGACATGGGTTGCGGTGAAGGTTTCTATACTGCCGCGCTGGAGCAGGCCCTGTCGGAAGCGGGCCGGCAGGACAAACTGATCGGGCTGGATATCTCCAAGCACGCGGTAAAAGCCGCCTGCCGACGTAGCAAAGGGATCGACTGGCTGGTCGCCTCCGGCGCGAACATTCCGGTGCCCGCCGAGAGCTTGGACGGCCTCACGGTGCTGTTCAGCCGCCTGATGCCGGACGCCTTTGCCAAACCTCTGAAGCAGGATGCGTTCCTGCTGCAGGCCTGGACCGGTGAACGCCACCTGATCGAACTGCGCGAACTGATCTACGACGAGGTACGCGCCTCCCACTACGATCCGGTGAAACAGCTGGACCCACTGTTCCAGCTCGAGTCGATCACCGACGTCAGCTACGGTTTTGAGCTGAACGACAACCACAGCATTCAGACGCTGCTGGGCATGACCCCGCACAGCCAGCGGATGCCGCAACACAAACGCGATCAGTTTGCGATGCTGACCGATCTCAGCCTGACCTTAGACGTCAAACTGGGATTGTTCCGCCGCCGATGAAGTTACCCCCAGCCCTGAGACGCTGGCTGATCCGCCGCGCCGATAACTACCGCCAGAACCTGATCATCCTGATCGGCGGCTTCTGCACCTTTTTCCTGGGTATGCTGCTGATCGGTGCCGCCGAGTTTCTATTGCGCGCCTCCGTCGCACAGGAGGCACTGGCGCTGATCGGCCTTATTCTGGTGGCAGTCGGTATCATCGCCGCCGCTTTCGGCTATATTTGCCTCAGTGTGCTTCGCCTTTTCCGCTTTTTTAATGATGACCGGACCGATGACTGAACAACGCCATCCCGATATTGAGATCTACGTAAAAAACCGCACGCAGGAGCAGATCGAGCAGTGGCTCAACAGCCGCTTCGACGACCTGCTGCGCGATTTCTCCCAGGGCACTATCCATGAGTACCGCGCCAGCGCAAACGGCGCCAAGGTACCGGTAATGGTGCATGAAAAGGTGGTGGGTAAAGCCTGGACCAGCGTCTGGTTCAAATCTGACCAGACCGACTGGGCCACCGATCTGGAATGCGCGCTCTCTGCCGCATCCGAGATGGAGACCCAGATCCGCTGTATCGCTGGCGGCTGGAACGACGGCGACGATCCGGACGAGTGGTGGAAGGTAGAGAACGGCGAGCAGGAGAAGATTCAGTGGCGCACCAGCTAAGGAACCTACGAACAAGTCCGAAACACCTCTGGCATTCAGAGTAATTCGAGATCAAGGCAGTGTACCCAGAGGGCATGCTAATTACAGCCATGCTGGTTGCCTCAGGGCGCCTGCCGGACGTAAATCACTAACGCAGAGATCGGGTTGCCCGTGTGACGGACCACTGAATGCCCCGTAGGGCGGGCGCTGAATCAGGCGGGCATCATCTCGTTCTGCTCTTCGCAGAACGCGATCATCTCTTCCAGTACCAGCGGTCGGCTGTAGAAGTATCCCTGCACGTAATCACAGGACAGTTCGCGTAATACGCCCAGCTGCGACGTGGTCTCGACCCCTTCCGCAATCACGTTCAAGTTCATCGCCCGCGCCATCGCGATGATCGCCCGTACCAGCTCCAGGTCCCCGGGGTCATCACAGATATCACGCACAAAACTCTTATCGATCTTAATACGGTTAAACGGAAAACGTTTCAGGTAGGAGAGCGAGGAGTAACCTGTGCCGAAGTCATCGATCGCCAGATGCATGCCATCCCGGGCGAGTTGGTCGAGGGTGAACTTCACTTCGTCTACGTTGCGTACCAGAGAGCTTTCGGTCACCTCCAGCCCCAGACCGTGAATCGCTACACCCTCCTCCTGGCTGATCTGCCGGATCAGCTCCAGTAAGGGGGTTTTCCAGACAAACTGCAGCGGGGAGATATTCACGAAAGAGGTAATGCCCAGGTTGGCAAACCAACGATTATCACGCACCACTCGACGCAGCACCCATTCACCGATCTCGCCGATCAGTCCCAGATCCTCAGCGATCGGAATAAACTGGTCCGGCCCGATAATCAGGCCATCCTCGTCACGCCAACGCACCAGCGCTTCAATCGCCTCCACCCGTCCAGTCTGAGCATGCACGATCGGCTGGTACATCAGACACAGGTGATCATCCCACTCCTTGCTCAACAGCTTCTGTTCGAGATTAAGACGTGACTGCAGCTGCATATCCAGCGCGGGCTGATAGAAGCGCCAGGCGGCACGGCCATCCTCTTTCGCCCGGTAGAGCGCAGTATCCGCCTGCTTGATCAGCTCGGCGCTGTTGGCGCTGTCACGGGGGAACAGCGCTACGCCCATGCTGCAGGTCACCGTAAATTCGTGCTCCATGAGGTGGAACGGTTGCTGAAAGACACCGATCAGGCGCTGACATAACAGCTCCACCGCATGCACCGAATCGCAGCTTTCCACCAGCAGCAGGAACTCGTCGCCCCCGAAACGGGCCACCATATCATTCTTGCCGACCACCGCCTGCAGGCGTTCAGCGGCATTTGTAATCAGCGAGTCACCCGCATCGTGCCCCAGAGTATCGTTCACCTGTTTAAAGCGGTCCAGATCGCAGAACACCACCGCCAGCAGGTTTCTGCTGGGTTGTGCCCTGGCGATCGCCTCATCGATGCAGGCAATCGCCTGCTCCCGGTTGGGTAAACCGGTGAGCATGTCGTGATGGGCCCGGTAGCTGAGCTGCTGCTCCAGCGCCTCACGGCGGGTCATCTCCGATTCCAGACGTTTGTTTGCCTGCGAGAGTTTTTCGATATGCTGCCGCTCCTGCGCCACTTCGGCGTTCAGCAGCAGGTTTTGTTCGCGATAGCGCACCACCTTGTAACCGGCGATCCAGACCAACAGGGCCAGCCCGGACAACGCGATAATAAACTCGGTAGTCTGGGTAAAGCTGATCAGCTCATTACTCGGCAGCGAACGCAGCATGCCGAAACCACCGGAGGTCAGCTCTGCGCTGAAGAGGAAGTTATCGTTACTGAGTGGCGGCCCCTGATCGGTCGCCAGCCAGCGTCTGCCGGTCTGGTCCCACTGCCAATATCCCCCCGCCGGATCGAGCAGGTAGTAGTGGCCACTGCCGGAGAAACTACTGATATCGAAGATACTGGCGCTCAACTCCACGTGCAGCACGCCGCGAGACAGCTGCTTGTAGATCACCGGTACCTGCAAGCAGATCGCATCACCGATAAAGAACAGCTCCCGGGTTGTGACCGTAGAGAATTTACGTCCACACTGGCCTGCACTCTCCACCAAACGGATATTCTGGCGGTATCCACCCACCGCATCGACAAACTCGATGGCACGAACGTGACTGCCCAGATCGTGCTTCAGCAGCACTTCGCGGATATCAGTGGAGATGTTGAACAGGCTGTCGCTGAGGCCGTAACGGTAGGACATCCCCAGCATCAGGTTGGCGTAGTAAACGTTGATAGCATTCAGCTCGGACAGCTGGTAGAGGTGGTCAGACAACTGGTGATATTCGTAATCCAGCACCCGCACCTGGGCATCAAACTCGTTGCTGGCGGTCTCCAGCGCTGCATCATAAGAACTCCGCTGCGACTGCACTGACAGCCCGATCAGCAACGCCGTGTAGATAATCACCACGGCGGAGAGAAAGAACAGCCAGAATTTACCGAGCAGAGATCGTTGAAACATCCTGTCTCCCGCCGTTACTGAACCGCAGACGCCGCCAGCGCTGCGAAGAATTCAGGAAAGTGCTGGCGGATATTGGGGTAATAACGATCCACCATCTGCTGGTAACGCCCGGTGCGCACCAACTCCCGGAAGTAGGCGTTAAACGCTTCCCGCAAGGCATTATCCTCCTGGCGGAACACCACACCCATCTCCTGCAGACCGGAGATCGGCCCCAGCACCTTGATCTGTCCTGCCCACTTCTCCAGCGCGATCAACGCATCCGGCACATCCAGCAGCGCGGTGTCGGTCACCCCCTGGATCACTGCCGGTGCAACCTCGTTCACATCGATCTTGCTGGAGTATTCGATCAGGGCCAGACCATCCAGCTTGTAGAGACTGGCATCGAGACAGGTACGGGGTTTACTCAACAGACGGGTTTGCGGGGTTAACTTGTCACGGGTGCGCTGCATATCCGTCTGCAGATCACCGCTGGCTTTGATGGGGGACTGCGGCAGGTCGGGCCTGGCGATCAGCCACACCGCCGACGGGAAGGTGGAATCAGAGTAGGCGATCACCTGCTCGCGCCACTCCAGCTTGGTGATACCGCTGGCCAGCACATCTCCGCGTATCGGTACAACCTCACCATATTCGATAGCGTCACCGTTGGGCTTCACCTGCACACCCAACAGGTCCTCAAACGCGGCCGACCAGCCGGTTTCCACATAACGGTATTTCACCCCCAGATGCGCGGCAAATCCCTGCATCAGTTCGATATCCAACCCGTCACCATCACCGGTGTTAAAGCGGGCATAGGGGATCGCCAGATGACGCAACTCACCGTCCGCCAGGATCTTATCGAGCGCACCGGCATTTGCCGTCAGGGCAGAACTCAGGAACAGCAGGAACAGCAGGAACACACAGCTCAACTTCTTCAGAGCGTCCATATTGCCTCCGGATACCATCAGACCTCTGACGATCATTATCTTTCCGCCACGGAGACTCCATGCGCCAGATCAAGAAGCCAGCCCAAGGTAACAAATTCAACAAATTACAGTTCAGGAACGGGAGAGAAAAGGGGAAAGAGAGACGCGTGCCAACCTGAAGGTTACGCAGTACCGATCAGCGTCTGGGATGTGCTGATCTCATCCAGCATAGCGCCACCGGCGGCCAGAACCGCTACTTTTTCCAAATGGTCCACCGCTTTGCGAGCACCCACCGGCGTGCGGGCGCCGGTTTCGATGTAGCTATTTACGTAGGCAAACTCGCCACGCTGATCTTCGTGCACAGAGACATTCAGGCGTTCAACCACTTCGCCATCATAGAACTCGTTCGGATTGGGATAGCGTACCTGCCCCTCGGGCAATGCAAAACCCTCACCCGTCGGACGCGGTTCAGCCAGTGCAAACAGATCCTGATTGGCCGAAATCATGCTCAACAGCAACGAGAATTGCGCACCACTGCCCCCCTGAACCGCCTGGGTCAGGTTGGAGGTGTACGTCTCGATCCGTGATTGAATACGTTCGGTCTGCATCGGGCCTGATATCAGCTAATAATTAAAAACGTTTTTATCTCTGCGCTGGATTTCAGCGCGCTGTCTCTTTAGAGTCGGCGACAGGCTAAAATTCTTTATGTCACTCTGCAATAAAATTTGCGCATTCCGCTTACTTTTCATCAGGTAAGCCGCTTGATGCGCTGTCAGGAGCTTTATGGGACGCTGGCGACCACCGCAACCGAAAAAATCCAAATACATCACCGCCGAAGGCTACAAACGCCTGAACGACGAGCTGAAATACCTGTGGAAGGTGAAACGACCGGAGATCACCCAATCGGTGAAAGAGGCCGCCGCCCAGGGCGACCGTTCGGAGAACGCCGAATATATCTACGGTAAGAAACAGCTGCGCGAAATCGACCGCCGTGTGCGTTACCTCTCCAAACGGCTGGAAGATATGACCGTGGTCGACCGTATCCCGGAGAACCGGGACAAGGTATTTTTCGGCGCCTGGGTCACCATCGAAGATGAAGAGGAGGTCCGCAGCCGCTACCGCATCGTTGGCCCCGACGAGATCGAACCGGGCAGCGATTACATCAGCATGGATTCCCCGCTGGCCAAGCTACTGCTGAAAAAAGAGATCGGCGACGAGATCTGGCTGCAGAAACCCAACGGCGAGGAGATCTGGTATGAGATCGTCGCCGTCGAATATGAGGCCTATAAAACAGACCTCTGAGTTACTTCAAACCACCGCGCTGCAACCAGACCTGATAGATCTGGTCACTCCAAAGGCTCTGGAAGTAGGCGATCAGCGCCTCCTGCTGCGCCTCATCCAGGCGTCCTTTAAAACCAGGCATCGTACCGCCCAGAGCAACACCGCCGTTCTGGATACTCGACTTCAATCCACGCAGCGGATGATGCCAGGCGTGCGCACTGCCATCTAACGGCGGTGGCGGGTACTTACCGTTGGGCAGAGGTTTGTGCCACTGAGGTGTTCCCTGCGCTCGATCTCCGTGGCAGACAGCGCAGTTCGCGGCAAACAGCGTCTTACCACTGTCTACCTGCGTTTGGGTGTACCAACGCCCCTCTACTGTCGGCTCTGATGGGCCGCAGCCCATCAGCCATGCGACCGGCAAGAGTAAGAGCAACGCTTTTATTGTCTTATCCATGCACGGCAACCCACTCAGTAATCGCTGTAGCTCTGGTAGACATCCACCTTGTTATCACCGGTGACAGAATAGACTTTGAATGCCTGCTTGGCGGAGCCCGGCATATCCATACCCGGCCCACCGGATGGCATCCCCGGCACCGTTAACAGGCGAATGTTGTTCTCCTCACGGAGCAGGCGTTTGATATCCTGCGCCGGAACGTGCCCTTCGATCACTTTGCCGTTCACTTCAGCGGTGTGGCAGGAAGCCCCCTGCTGCGGCACGCCCAGTTTCTGTTTGTAAGGATTCACATCAGCCACAACCACATCGTTCACCTCAAAGTTGTGATCTTTCAGGTGGCTGATCCAGGCCTTACAGCAACCACAGGTCGCGCTGCGATAGACCGTGACGTCATAGGACTGCTCAGTTTTCTCCTCCAGCCAGACAGGATTAGCCGCCCAAAGCACAGGAGAGGTGGATAGAAACGCGCACAGCGCCAGCAACGATAGAAATCTTTTCATTAGGGTTTACTCACACAGATCGATCAATCAGGCACGCACTAAGTTCAGCGGTGCAAATGCGTGTGGCCTCGCGGTCACACGAAGAAACAACAATCAGGTGAGTATCTTGGGTGGATGATCGATGGGATAGCAGGGTTGAAGGTGCCGCTGCGGAGAGGTGTGCAGCCTGTCTGTGAGGCCATTAGCCGCGGAAGCCCATAAAGACCCGGGTAACATCAGCGGTTGCCCCTGACAACAGGAGCCCTGATCGACACAACTTGCGTCCGCGCAGTCCGCCTTCACCATTATATCCGATATGGATTCCGGACAGTGGTGCTCACACTCGACCATCACCATACCGCTGTCGCTCTCCAGCAGCTCAGGCATGGGAGACGCAGCCACGGCAAACTGACCTAACATAACCAAGCAGATCAGCAGACAGTGCAATGGGCGACGAGAAATACTCAAAACAGACTTCCGGACAGGAACGGGATTTATTTGAATATAAGCGAACAAACGGAGAACGGCCAGACGATACTTAACCCCTGCGTCTGTTGCCTGATCTTAATCAGAGCGAGGTGCATACGAAAACAACGTAATAGGGATAAGATCGGAAAGTGGTGGGTCGTATAGGATTCGAACCTATGACCAATTGGTTAAAAGCCAACTGCTCTACCAACTGAGCTAACGACCCGGTAGAGAAAGCGCGAGAAAGTGGTGGGTCGTATAGGATTCGAACCTATGACCAATTGGTTAAAAGCCAACTGCTCTACCAACTGAGCTAACGACCCGTTTTGGCTCCTCGAGCTGGACTCGAACCAGCGACCAATAGATTAACAGTCTACTGCTCTACCAACTGAGCTATCGAGGAACACGCGCTCATACTCCTTCAAATGGCGGAGGGACAGGGATTCGAACCCTGGGGCCCTCTCGGACCGCTGGTTTTCAAGACCAGTGCTTTCGACCACTCAGCCATCCCTCCGAAGGAGTGGCGCGTATATTACCTCGATAAATTTCTCTGTCAACACCTTTAACACGCTGATTTAAAAGTTTTTTGTCAGAAGGCCTCTCCCCCCTGAAATCTGCTCAAAAATCAACCGACTTAAGGCCATCTTCACGCTTATCAGCATGATTAATCATCTGAACCGTGCCCCTACAAAACACCACCCAAATGGGTGGTTTCTCTGTAGCTGCAGCTTCTGGTGGGACAATCATCCCGATACCGGCATCTCTTTTTTACCGATACGGGGCGCTACGATCTCCTTGTGGAACACCTGAGAGTCGATCGGTTTACTCAGATAATAACCCTGCACGGAGTAACAACCCGCATCACGCAGGAAGTGCAGCTGCTGGGCAGTTTCCACACCTTCAGCAACCACTTTCAGGCCCAGTGCCTTGGCCATCTCGATCGCCGCGACAATCAGCTGCTGATCGCTGGTATCCACCACCAGATCACGGACAAAGCTACGGTCGATCTTGATCACATCGAACGGGAACATCTTCAGGTACGCCAGCGAGGAGTAACCGGTACCGAAGTCGTCCATCGAGAGCATAACCCCCATTTCCTTCAGGGCATCCAGCTGCTCTGCGGTCCCCGCGTCCTTACGTACCAACAAACCTTCGGTCAGTTCCAGCACCAAGTTCTGCGCCGGGAAGCCGGTCTCTTCCAGCACAGTTTCCAGTAAGCCAACGAAATCCTGGTTGCGCAGCTGGCGTGGCGAGATGTTTACCGCCAGATAGAAGTCTTTCAGCCCCTCGTCCATCCACTTGCGGCCCTGTTCACAGGCCGTTCTCAGAATCCAGTGCCCCATCTCGATGATCAGACCAGTCTGCTCTGCCAGCGGAATAAAGTGGTCCGGCCCCACCAGCCCCAGATCTTTACTCTGCCAGCGCACCAGTACCTCAGCCCCTAGGAAACAGCGGTCGTCGGTGCCGAAGATCGGCTGGTAGTTCAGTATCAGTTCGTTACGGGAGATCGCGCGGCGCAGGTAGCGCTCCATCTCGATCCGCACGGCGGCGTCTTCGGTCATGGCCGATTGGTAGAATCCGTAGCTGTTACCGCTGTTCTCCTTCTTACACCGGTGCATGGCAACATCCGCATGCTGCAACAGGCTGACCTCATCATGGCCATCCTGTGGATAGACTGAGATACCCACGGTGCCGGAGATATAGAAGCGGCGGCCATCAATATCGAATTCACGTTCCAGTTCACGCAGGATCGCTTCAGCGATACGTGGTGCTTCGGTTTCGGTATTTACCTCATCGAGCAGCATTACGTACTCATCAGCGCCGTAACGGGCCAGGGTATCGCCAATCCGGGTAATGTTCAGCAGGCGGTGCGCCACTTCGATCAGCAGCTGGTCACCGGTTTCGTGCCCCATGCTGTCGTTGATCTTCTTAAAGTCATCCAGATCGATATAGAGCACCGCCACTTCGCGCCGGCTCTCCCGCGCATGTTCCAGCGCACGTTTGAGGCGTTCGACAAACAGCTGCTTGTTGGGCAGGTCGGTGAGCATATCGAACTGCGCCTGGTAGCGGATCGTCTCCTCCTGCTGCTTAAACTCGGTGATATCACGCAGACAGGCAACGCGAATATCCTCGCCATCGACGAAACTGT
Source organism: uncultured Marinobacterium sp. (assembly GCA_947501565.1). Lineage (GTDB taxonomy): Bacteria > Pseudomonadota > Gammaproteobacteria > Pseudomonadales > Balneatricaceae > Pontibacterium. Next base: position 56,966 of record CANMWJ010000007.1, on the reverse strand, counting down.
TCTTCGCGAATACCTCCATCGGAAATTCGGTGCCATCCTTACGCAGTGCATTCACTTCGTAGGGCACCTCCACACCGGTGTGTACGTTGTGGAAACCGATAGAGATGCTTTCCGGCGCCAGCAGGTCCCACACTTCCATCTGGAGCATCTCGTCGTGCTCGTAGCCAAACATACGTTCGGCCACACCGTTAACGTCCCGGATCTGCCCCTTGGCGTGAATCACAATCCCCTCGTTGGAGATCTCGCCCAGCTGGCGCAGACGCTGCTCACGGCTGACCAGCTCCTCCTCCACAGCCTCCAGCTGCATATCATCACGGCGGCTGAAGAAAAACAGCACGCCCATCACCAACGCACCCAACACCGAGAGGATGGTCACCACCACGGTCATGGTACGGCCAGCAAAGAACAGCATCGGCGATGGGCCTTCGCCCAGATAGACCACGTCCCAGCCAGGCAGTTGTTCCAGCGGCGCACGTTCCATCAGGAACTCATGACTGCCCGCCTGAATATGCCCCTCCTCATCGAGTTTTTTGAACTCCAGGCTTTCAATACGGGTATCACCAAACTGGCGACTGGCCAGCACATCCAGCTGCGACTGTTCGCTCAGGGGCCACAGGCTTTTCAGTAACCAGGCAGGATTGCTGGCAGCAAAGACAATCTCGTTCGGATCCACCAGCATCAGATTGCCCTTCTCGCTTGCCAGGGCCTCATCCAGGGCTTCTGCGGGCAGTTTGATCACCGCGACACCCAATGAGGCTCCGGTGGAATCCTGCAGCAGCTGGCTGATATAGACGCCGCGTTTACGGGTCGTAAGACCGAACGCCGCGTAAACGGTACTTTTGCCCTCTAAGGCTTGTGTGAAGTAGGGACGGAAAGCGAAGTTTTTACCCTTGAGTACCCTTTCGCCCACATCACTGTTGTGGGTCACGATGGTACCTTCAAGGTTCATGAGGTAGCAGATGGAAGCCGCTTCGGTATTACAGATAAGGTCCAACAGCAGACGTCCCATCGACTCCCGCTCGGAGGTTGGGTCCATCATGTAGGCTTTCAGTCCTGGCAGACCGGCTGCGGTTTCCACCGCGCGCTTGTGGCTCTCCAAAAACACGTCGAGTTTGCTGCCCACAAGCTCAGCATTGCGCTGATGCTCCACATGCGCGTTTTTGTCCAGCAGTGCGGATGAGTACTGAAAATACAGATACACGCTCACACAGGCGACAATACAGCAGATCGCTATCAGGGCGAACAGGATATTTCTTACTTTCATTCCACTTCCACTGCCATTGAGCAACCCAGAGAAATACCACTGTTTCCCGGATTTTTAAACGCCCTGCACAAGGGTTTACCCCTAATTATCTCGTTTCGATGATCCACATCGGATACTGAGCGTAACATGGCATAATAATTATTCCTGAAACCCTGTTCATTGATCCGCCTCGTGCTTGTTCACGGCGCTTGATCAGGGGCTGCGTCGGATACTTGAGAACCGATTCAGACGGTTCTCTTATAACCAGAACTGTTTCGGCTGAACTCGCAGGTTCCTTAGACAGACCAACGCATGTATTTCACGTAAAATACCAGATATCCGGTCCCATCTGTATCGGGATATACGGTCAGACAATTTCAGTTAGATAGAGAGCTTCTGCTATGCCATTGCTTGATAGTTTCACGGTTGACCACACTCGCATGAATGCCCCTGCGGTCCGTGTAGCCAAAACCATGACCACTCCGGGTGGCGACACCATCACCGTTTTTGACCTGCGTTTCTGCCGTCCGAACGAGGAGATCCTGACTGAACGCGGTATTCACACACTGGAACATCTGTTTGCAGGTTTTATGCGTGACCACCTTAACGGTCAGGATGTTGAGATCATCGACATCTCCCCAATGGGCTGCCGCACCGGTTTTTACATGAGCCTGATCGGTACACCGGACGAGGAGAAGGTTGCTGCGTCCTGGCTGGCAGCGATGGATGACGTGCTGCAGGTAGAGTCCCAGAACCAGATTCCGGAACTGAACGAATACCAGTGCGGCACCTACGCCATGCACTCTCTGGAGGAAGCCAAAGCGATCGCCAGCGCCATCAAGGACCGCGGCGTAGGCGTCAACTCCAACGACCAGCTGAAGCTGGATCCGAAGTTTCTGGAAGAGCACTCCTGAGAGCGCTAAGACACCGCCCCGCAGCGCAGTCGGTTATCCCCACGATCTGTGGATAACCGCGTGCACAAGCTCCGGGTAGTTCAGTGCATGCCAGAGCCCATCTGGTGTGCGCTGCAGTGACGAAGATTTATACCGGGTGCACAGCAAAGCGGCTGCGTATCTGGCAAGGATGAAAAAGGAACCCCATGTCCAAGAAAATTTACTGTCTGGCTCAGTTCCAGCCGAAGCCGGGAAAAACCGACGAGCTGTTCGAAGTGCTGAAAGCACTTGAACCCAACAGCTACCGTGAAGATGGCTGCATCCAGTACACGGTAACCCGCCATATCGCGAATCCGTTTGCCGAAGGCACCAGTTTCCCGATCGTCTTTAACGAAATCTGGCAGGATCAGGCCTCCTTTGAAGCACACTGCCAGCGCAAAGAGATTGTCGAATTCTTCGAAACACAATGTGTCGCAGAAGATGGTCTGGTCGCAGACTTTAATGTCTGTGTATACAGTGACGAACCCGCTGAATACGACCGTCCACAGCTGGACAACTGAGCTCCGCTCCTCGCACCGGGCAAACTGTCCGGTGCCCTCGCTTCCCTGCGAACCTTCCCGCCACCTTCCCGCCGCTCCACCCGATTCAAACAGATAAGCCGCGTTTTTTCTGTTCATTCCCTACAAAAATCGGGTATTCTGGGAGGCTGCTACGGCTGAAACAGGGAAGTCGACGTCTGCATAAGCGCTAAGCACACTCAGCTGATAGTGCCTTTGCTCTCCGCCAACCCATCGGGTACAGATCGATGAAACCGAACAAGAAGCTGCTGCGTTTTTTGAAACAGTTTTTTATTCAGCGTCCTGAGCTGCATCATCCGGATGACAGCAGTTTGCTCTCGACCCAAGAGTTTTACCGTCTGCTCGATAAAGAGCGTTTCCGCGCAGACCGCCTGGGCAATCCCTTCAGCCTCGTTGTCATCCAGTTGCCAAAAGAGTTTCAGAAACCCGCTAAACTGCGCTCGCTGGCAAGTCAGATCCACAGCAAAACCCGCATGATCGACGAACTCGGTTGGTTTGCACCGGGTACCCTGGGCCTCTACCTGTTTAATACACCGCTCTCCGGTGCACAGACCATGATCGAACGGATCCAGAGCTGCATCGATGCACCGGAACTGTTCGACGATGCGCAGATTATGGTGTATCCGGACACACAACCCCGCGGCGATGAGAGCGACGATGAAGCGAGCAACCGCCGCCGCCAGGAACGTATCGACCTGGATCTGGTTGCCACCATCCAGCCGGTCGCCGGCCACAAGCAGGAAGAAACACCTATTCTTACCCGCACCCGCGATATCTCTGCCAGTGGCGCCTATCTACTGACCGATATGCCGCTGCCGCCCGATATGCAGCTCGAACTCGAAGTGTTGTTGCCCTTCGAAGAGCTGACGCCGATGGAGGGCAGTGATATTGCGCTGAAAGCGATCGGTCGCGTAGTACGCTCAGACGATAACGGCGTGGCGGTGCAGTTCCATAACAGCCAGGATCTGAAGAGATTTCAGAGTTTGACTAACTAAAGCAGTACAGGACATCGGAGAGTTCATCGATGAACAGGCCGCTTTTTCAGAAAGACTTCAATACAACTAACGCGCAGCATCTTTTCCTGAAGAAAATTCCACTATGGAAAACCCTGATGGATAAAACTGCTGCGGTACTGCTACTGGCAATATTCTCCCCGCTACTGCTGGTGACCTACATCATCATCAAGGTCACCGATCCGGGCCCCGCGTTTTTTGTTCAGCCTCGTATGGGGCGCGGTGGTGCGCCCTTTGGCATGTACAAGTTCCGCTCCATGGTGACTAACGCCGAAGCCCTGAAAGCCAAGCTGATGGAACAAAACGAACGTGACGGTCCGGCCTTCAAGATGACCCATGATCCGCGTATCACCCCTATCGGTCGCTTTATCCGCAAGTGGAGCATCGACGAACTGCCGCAGCTGTATAACGTATTGAAAGGCGATATGAGCCTGGTGGGACCACGTCCCCTGCCGGTCAGTGAAGACGAGCAGATGGGCCAATGGCATGTGATGCGTCGCGAGGTGAAACCCGGTATTACCTGTCTATGGCAGATCGCCGACCGCGACAACATCGGTTTTGATGAGTGGATCCGCTTGGATATCCAGTATATCCGCAACCTCTCCTTCTGGCTGGATATCAAAATCCTGCTACTCACCGTTCCGGCGGTACTCACCAACCGGGGAGCCAAATAAACTCACTTCCCGCACCCCGGCGTAACCGCAGGCTGGGGTGCAGTCCCTTGCAGTTGAACTCCTTGTGATACTCCTTATTCAGCTCCCCATCCTCATCCTCAGGAATCTGGGAGCGCGAAAACTATACTGACAGTGTTAAGAGATGTAACTGAAGGTCCAAGCAGGATATGCCCAGCCACGCCTAAGGGAGGTCCTAGCTGTACCTTTGCTGACATTTGTTAGTAGCTAAGGGAGAATCGCCCACCGTGACGACACGTGCAGAACGACTGAAACAGGCACGGAAGCGCGTGAAACTGACCCAGGTTGAAGCTGCCCGCCAGCTGGCCAAAGCAGTTTCTACGATCAAGGGCTGGGAAAGCGCACAGGGGACCGAACCGGCCACCCTGGACGATGTGATGCGTGTTTGCAGCCTGTATAAGATCAGCGTGGATCACTACGTCAACGGCTACAGCAATAAGGGCCAGCAGCTCAGCCGCGAACAACAGCGTCTGCTGAGCGCCTTCGATCATCTCTCTCCGGCCGCACGTAAATCCCTGCTGAAAACTCTGGAACAGATCGCCGACGACCTCCACAACTAGAGCCCAGCTGACTTTTTAACGAAGGCTGTTCAGGTGCTCACGTAGTTTATCCTTTCTCTCTTTCTGAATGGCGTGATATTCCTCCATCTGCGCAGCGCTGAGCAGCTTATCCAACTGCGCCATGGTTTCCTTTTTGGCTTCACGCAGTTCCCCGCCGAGCTTGCGCTTCTCTCTGAAACTCAGTTTCTTGCGCGTATCCGGATCCTTATTTTCCATATCAATACCGTAGCGTTTCAAAATACTGCGACGCTCTTCAGCACTTTGCTCCAGGATCGGACGGATCTGCTCACTTTGTGTGTCACTTAATTTAAGGCGCTGCTTCAATTCCGTGAGCTGCTGCTCAATACGCTCAGCCCTGTCCCCCTGGGCAAACGCTGTGATGGTGGAAAGACCTAATACAAAGGTCAGCAGGATCTTCTTCAACATATCTATGATCTTCTTATGTGGGTATTAGTTGAGGATACGGATCCCGATGTAAAGAAGACGATGGAGAGTGCAAAGATCTGTAAACCTCGGTCATTCACCGTTGTTTAACAGGCTTCAGGTTCGATCAGCGGTACAAAGATCACGGGCAGAATCGACCTGGACTCAACCTCTCCCAGATCATTTTTCTGCACCAGATACAGGGTTTGGGTATGGCCCGGCAAGCCGATTGGGATCACCATACGTCCGCCGGGTTTTAGCTGATCGACGAGCTGTAGCGGGATCTGCTCCGCCGCGGCGGTGACAATGATTCGGTCGTAAGGAGCGTACTCTACACAGCCCAGATTGCCATCACCCAGCAACGTATGCACGTTGTTATAACCTAGTGAGGTCAACAGCTCGCTGGCGCGGCGGTAAAGTGGCGCGATGATCTCAATGCTGTAGACCTCCGCCACCAGATGGGACAGCACCGCAGCCTGAAAACCTGAGCCCGTGCCCACTTCCAGGCAGCGATGGTTAGATTGCGTATCCAGCAGATCGCTCATCAGCGCAACCATATAGGGCTGCGAAATGGTTTGCTCAAAACCGATCGGCAGCGCCGTGTTCTCGTAGGCTTCGATCGACAAACTCTCCGGCACAAAGCGCTCTCGCGGCACTTTTGCCAGCGCCTGCATCACCCGTTCAGAAAATGCGTTACGGCCGGTAAAGATCGCCGTTGCGCGTGCTTCCCGACCGATCTCCTGCAACATGCGGTGGCATTCGGTCATCTTGATATCCCCTCCTGGCCGTAACCAGTCCTGAGATCCTCTGGCACGCTCTGTATAAAAAGTGAAACAGCGTGCGAAATTAAAACCGTTACCTAAAGCCTAGACGCCACTGAACGGTTTCGCCGGAAGCCGTCAGCAGAACCGGACACAATAGCAGGCTGAATATAAGCAATTTCCCTGATACACTGTTTCGTTCATTTTTTGATCAGGAATAGCTATGTCTCAGGCGATTATTATTGCGGCAGCCAAGATCAGCGACGGTGAAGGCTCTCTGGCCAGCGTACAGAACTATGAACAGCAACTGGCCGCACTGGGTATTCCAGTGCATGAACTGACCATCGAATCGATCGCCAATGACTGGCACGCACCTGAAACCAACGACCGTTTCCGCAGCGGCTGCGGCCCGATCGAAGCACTGGGTTACGCCCGCGACCTGATCGCCCAAGGTACCCCCGCGGTGGTGATCCGCGGCGAAGACCTGATCAAAGATATCCCCCGCGACAAACGACTGGAGCTGATGGCCGTCTACGGTGACGACTATCCACTCACGCAGGGCTATGACGACGTCGCCCAGCAGTTCATCCGCCATCAAGGTATGGATGCAGACCAGTTCTGCGCCATCGCTGGTAACCTGTTCGAGAACTATCAACGTACCTACGCCCGTGTTGCCCCGGATGCGACACCACCAGGGGAGCGCTGGTTTGAGCGCATCACATCTCTGTTCCGCGGAGTGGATTGCGCCAACCCGATGATCAACTTCAGCGGCGCGGTACTGCTGTGTAACGAAGAGGTCGCGGATAAGCTGGAAGTGGCTTCTGCAGCGCGTATTGCCGTAAAAGGTGTCGGCACACGCCGTCTGGAGCAAGATGGCCGTGACGCGATCGAAACCATCACTGAGTACCGCCATCTGAAGGACGCTTACGATGAGAGCTGTGCCCAGGCGGGAATTGATTTTGCCGACCGCTTCGTCCACGGCGAAGCCCTGCTGGATACCTACACCTGCTACCCGGTTGTCCCGATGGCGCTGCTGCTTAACAGTGGGCTGGTCGCCTCAGTGGATAAGATTCCGGGATTCCTGCAAGAGTACGAGATCACTGTAACCGGCGGTATGAACCTGGCCCGCGCCCCCTGGAACAACCCGGCGCTGAACGGTTTGATCTGTATGTATCAGGCGTTAACCGATGGTGAAATCACTCTGGGTGCAGTCCACGGCAACGGTGGTCTGGGCTACCGACAGGGTGTTGCCATTCTGGAAAAACCTGCCTAAAACAGCACGATAAGCCCGCGCCTTTCACCCCAAAAGGTTTTCCACTGAATCTGTGGATAACCTTTGGGGTAGCCTCCGGATAAGCCCCTTTCACGCCCCTACAGCCCGCATGACAGCTGGATTTCATTTTTGTGATGCTTTTATGTCCAGCGTAGCTTTTATCCACCCCGGCTTACATAGACATAGCTGTCTTGCAACAGGAAAAACTTGAAAGGGACAGTAAATCCGTTCAGTTGGTAAGCACCGTATGCTCACGCTCTGGCGCGGCATAGAACAAGCAATCGCTGACCGCGATCTCCTTGTTGTGAGTGATCATAAAGAGCTTCATCGGCTGCGCGGTATAGAGACGACGTCCCTCAACACGGAAGTAGTTTGAGAACAGGTCGCGCCCATCGGCATGGATCATGCGCAACACTTTCACCCCACGCGGACCCAGCCAGCCAATAAAGGTACCTTCAGGCGCTGTGCCAAAGTTATGTTGCTCCAGATCGGTTGGAACCACCAGGTCGACGTCAGGCACCGGCTCGTCGGCAAATTCGATGACGGTGGTGGGGTGCAGCTCCAGCCGCACTGGGTGGTGGTAGAGATCGATATGGGTGCCATGCTCCGGCAGACGCATCACCTGCGATTCGTACAGGTAGCACGCCAGACCGTCCACAGCCAGCTCATCCGAGCGCTCATCTTCCGCCCCACCACACTCCACGGTCACCACCGGCATCGCACTGCTGCTGATCTCCATCAGCGCACCAAGAGTAAGATCGGTAATGATCAGATGGCCGGTAAACAGCGAAATCAGCGCCTCATGGGCAGGATCTTCGTGGGTCGCCACCCCAAACGCCGGGCTCATGCCTGAGGTGTTGTGGATATCGAGCATGCACTCCGGCTGGTAGGTATCGATCAACGCCAGCATATGCTCGGCAATGCGTCCGTTGTAATCGTCAAAAGGACCCGCAAAACAGCGATTCATATCCCGTTCGCCGGGCAATACGCGGTGTAAAAAAAGGCGCTCACACAGCGCCGCTTTCACGGAGATAATAAAGCAGATGATATTGACGCTGGGGGTGCCACCGCTGCGTAACCAGCGGTGCACCGCCTTAAGTCCCGAGGGTTCATTACCGTGCAGCAGCGTACAGATCGCGCGGGTACGACTGGGATCTTTACCCTCGACCGTAATCAACGTCGGACCGCCCAGCTGGTGCAGAAATCCTTCCACCGTGGATGAGATCATCTCTGGGGTGGGGTTATGCAAAAAGCGAATAGGCTGATCCTTAGTAGTCACCGAATGTCCGTCCAGTTAGCAACAGGTTGATTGGTGCGGGCGTTTTCGATGTATTCGCGCACCATGTGGGTCAGCGCGCGGTGGCGCACCTCTGTTCTTAATAATCGCTTAAACTGTTTCAGCTGCCAACTGGCGCCGGTCTGCTGTAATTTCAGGCGCTGACGAATGATATCCAGATAACGGCGCACCTCCGCCTTATCCACACCGATCTGCAATAAACCCTCCTCCGCCACCGGCATCAGCGATTGTGCCAGCTCAACGGCACTCACCGACTGCAGCGGTTCGCCAAAGGTTTTATCGGGCCACAGCAGCTGGGCGCCCATGCCATGCTCAGCCGCACGATAGAAGTTGTACGCCACGGTACGGAATGGGATTGCGGGCATCAGATGTTCCACCTCATTGCTCAATCCCTCGGCCAGCCCAATCAGGAACGCGGCGTTGGCCATCATATCGCACGGGGTAGGCCCGGCAGGCAACGCGCGCATCTCGATACGCAGGTGTCCACCGTCCGCGTCGTCAAAGATCGGTCGGTTCCACGGCCAGACGGTGCCCTGATGCAGACGCAGCTCAAACAGCGAGGGCAACATTCCTGACTGCAGGGTTTCCAACGCATCCTCACCGTTGCAGATCGGCAGGATCGGCTGGTGCATATTGACCGCTTCGGCAAACAACTCGTACGCGCCGTGGCGTACCCAGCCGTTACCGTAGCTGACCCGTGACGGCAGGTGGGACTCACGTACATCGCGGGTGCGGCCATCGATAGCGTGTTTAAAGAGCGGTATCCGCGTCTCATGCCACAGCCGCTGTCCTAACAGGATGGGCGAGTTTACGGCGCAGGCCAGCGCCACCGGTGTGGCGATCTGCAAGGCGTTGTAGAGATCGGCAAAACGTTCCGGCACCACCCGATAGTGCAACTGCAGGGAGGTATTGGCCCCTTCCAGCGTCACATCGCGCGAGCGCAGGGAGATCGGTTCAGGTCCGTTTATACGGATACAGAACAGCTCGCCACGCATCTTCGCCAGAGCTTTGGTAAGCGCATGATAGCGGGACTGGTCCGTCATCGCATGGGGACCAAAATGTCGCCGCTTCAGGGTCGGCAGAATGCCGATCGGCACGACCTGACCGCAGTGATCGGCCGCCACCTCGTTCAGCCGCCCCAAGACGGTACTGATCTCCTGCTCAATGGCGGAGAAAGGTTTGCCCTGCGCGGGTACTGGCGAGAGGTTGTATTCGAGGTTGTAACGGTTCAGCTCCAGGGTGAGCTGCGGATCGTCGAACTGATCCAGAATCTGGTGATTTACGGAAAGGGGACGCCCCTGTTTATCCACAATGTAGATTTCCAGTTCAGCGCCCATAGTCGCGGGTCCCTGGCCAAAGGCAGGAGCCGCAAGTAACTGATCCAGTGCTTCGAGATTGCCGCCGAGCTTTGCTCTGAACTGACGAAACTCCCGTGCGGTAAACTCCGACTTGGTAATTTCCAGGCCCATACGCATCCGCCTGCTCATTCACTGAAATTCAGCATGGCACGGAAAAGTGCAGTTCTCAAATCCACGTCAGCATCGTAATTCAAAATGCTGTGGTATAGTCGGGCAGGTTTCGGGACGCATAAACCATAAGGATGTAAGCAGTGATCAAAAGTGTTGTTAAGAATGCATTGGGCTTTGGCGCTATCCCCGCTCTTCTTCATAAAACGCTGAAACGGCGTGGCATCACCATCCTCGCCTACCACGGCGTGATCGACAGCCCGCTGCCTTTCGACGACTGGTGTTTCCTGGATAAAGCGGAGTTTGAACGTCAGGTTGCCTACCTCAGCCAGCACTTCAACATCGTGCACCTCTCCGAAGCGGTACAGATGCTGGAACAGGGTGACGTCAATAACCCCACCGCAGTTATCACCTTCGACGACGGCTACCAGAACAACTACGAGGTCGCCTTCCCGATCCTGAAGAAATACAACGCACCGGCCACGATCTACCTGGTCTCCGATCAGATCGGTACCGACGACACCATCTGGTTCTGCCGCCTGAATCAGGCGCTGGCAGAAACCCGCGAGAACAAACTGCGCTGGAACGGCATGAGCTTCGACCTGAGCAATGCGGCCGCCACCGCCAGTGCATCCGCCCGGATTCAGTCCTCCCTGAAAGGGATGGTGAATGAACGTCTGCAGCGCGAGGTCAGCGCCCTGATCCTGGCACTGGGTGGCGATCCGGATAAATCGATCCCCGACCACTCCCCTTACCGCCTGCTGAATCAGGAAGAGATCGACGAGATGCGCGACTCCGGACTGATCGAGTTTGGCGCCCATACCTGCAGCCACGCGATCCTCAGCCGCCTGAGCGAAGCGGAGCAGAAGCAGGAGATCGAAGGCAGTAAAGCCGCCGTCGAGAAGATGGTCGGTAAACCCTGCACCCACTTCGCCTACCCGAACGGCAGCACCCAGGACCACGACCCGGTTACCGCCCGTCTGATCGAAGACGCCGGTTTTGCCAGCTGCGTAAATATGCGCCCTGGTGCCAACCTGCCGGACACCGAACGGATGCACCTGTTCCGTTACGGCATCGGCTCAGATACCGAGTTCAGCCGCTTCAAACTCTGGGTACACCATATTCGCTAAGGGCCAGTCACCAGACACAAAAAAGCCAGCATGATGCTGGCTTTTTACGTTGGGTTACAGGCTGTTTATCGCTGCGATACGCTGCTATCCCGCAGCCGCTGCACCATCTTCATGTTTTCGTAGGCTTTCTCGTAATAGGTGGGCGAGAGGCTCATCGCTTTTTCGAAGTAGTACTCCGCCTTCTCATATTTGCCTTCCAGCATGCAGATATAGCCCAGATCGTTGTGGGCGTTGGCGCTGTCCATCACCTGCTCAAATGCGCTTAACGCGGCCAGGTAGTTCTCCTGTCGGGCATACAACAAACCCAGGTTGCGCCAGGATTGCAGCGACTTCACATCCATTTTCAGCGCACGTTTGTAGGCGATCTCCGCTTTTTTCCACTGCTTCGACAGGTAGTAGGAGTAACCTTTGTTGTTCAGGGTGATCGGTGAGTTCGGTTTGATCATCAATGCCTTGTTGTAATAATCCTGCGCAATCGCATGATCACCCTTCAGATCAGCGATCACACCCAGTCCGTTGTAGGCATGAACCGGAGATAACGGATCAACCGGCGGACGGCCTGACACAGCCGGTTTGTCAGACTCTTTATCCGACTTTTTACCAGATTCGGCAGGAGATGTTTTGCTTGCGTCCGCGCTCTGCTCTGGATTCAGGCGCAGCTGATCACTCTGGACGGCACGCGTGAAGTGCTGGAAGGCGTTGTTGTAACGGTTGGCTTTCAGGTTGATGACACCGAGGGCTTCGTTACCGCCGGCATGGTTTGCATCGATCGCCAGCACCCCTTCAAACGCCATCATCGCTTTGGGCGTATTGCCGCGATCAAGGTGGATCTGACCGATCTTATGCAGCGCTTCAGCGTACTGATCATCCAGCTGGATCGCCTGGATATACATGTACAACGCTTTGTCGTACTCACCCGCACGCAGTTGCTGGTCCCCGAGTTTCACGCCCTCTTCAGCAGTTTTAGCGACAGGAAGGTTGGCAAAGGACACTGTCGAGCGCCCATCGTACAGGGCGTTCTTATCTACCTTCTCCGGTTCGGTCTGATTGGCAGAACACCCCGCCAGCGCCAGAGAGATCAGAAACATCAATGCCTTAGATCGGCATCCCCATTTAGAATCCGTCTTTACTGCCACACTTTTCATCCTGAAACTCCTTCTCATACACTGCTTGATAGATAGGGCACCTGCCTGAGGTCCCTTAGCGTAGAGCTGCGAGCACCGCTAAGATTGCTGGTCCAACGGCGACCAGGAAAAAACTAGGCCACATGCAGAAAGTTAGTGGGAAAATCATCTTCGTGCCAATTTTTGCTGCCATCTCTTCCGCTTTCTGCATTCGCTTATCACGAAACTCCTCTGAGTAAACACGCAGGGTATCGGCGATGCTGCTACCAAAACGGATACTCTGATCCAGTAGCGCGACCAGCCCTTTGATATCGTCTACCCCGGTGCGCTCTGCCATACCGCGCAACGCTTCGATTCGGTGCACCCCGGCACGGATCTCCACGTTCACCAGGTTCATCTCTTCAGCCAGTTCCGGGTGGCTGACATCCAGCTCCTGTGCCACACGCTGCAGGGCAGCACTCAGTCCCAGACCAGATTCGACACACACCACCAGCAGATCCAATGCATCCGGAAAACTGGCATGTATCCGCTTAATACGACGGGCAGCCAATTTATCCAGAATAATCGACGGGATAAGGAAACCGGCCACCGCTGCAAACACCGCCAGCGCAAACACCTGGGTGCTGGTGATATCAGAGACAAAGCTGCCTGAGATCATCACGATCCAGAACAGGCCGATCACCAATACGATTTTGATGGCATAGAAGTTTTTCAGGGCGTTTTCGTTGCGGAAGCCGGCATGGATTAAGGTTTGCTGCGTCACAAACGCCTGCTTTTTCTTCTTCGGCATCAGCAGGTTGCCCAGCGGATCCAGCGTATCGAACACTTTCTGGCTGGCGTTACCTTCTCCGCCGTTATGGGCCGAAGTAAGCACACGCTTACGGCTGCGGAACGGTGCAACAAAGGAGCTGACCAGGAAGGTAAGACTGAACGCAAACGCCAATGCTGCCCCACCGGTCAGGACGATAAAGGTGATCCGACTGTAGAACTCGTTCTGCAACAACTCATTTAGCACTTCTAATAATGCGTCCATGATCCTACACCTCGATTCTCAGAAGTCGGCGTATCCAGAAGATACCCAGGGTCATCATCACACCTGCAATCACAATCATGTAGCGGCCCACAGGGACCTCAACCAACGCGGTGAGATAATCAGGCTCGGTCAGATGGATGATGATAAAGAGCGCAAACGGAACCAGGGTCAGGATCCAGGCCGACAACCGGCCTTCCGCCGACAACGTTTTCACTTTGCGCTGGAAGCGGAAACGTCCGCGAATTACCTTGCCGATGTTTTCCAGAATCTCTGAGAGGTTACCCCCTGTCTCACGCTGCACCAGAACAGAGGTCACGAACGCCATCAGGGTGATACTGGGTACACGCTCCAGCAGGCCCAGCATCGCGCGGCGCAGGTCGTTACCGTAGTTAAGGTCAGCAAAGGTGATAGCGAACTCTTTTGAGATAGGCCCTTCCAGCCCATCCGCCACCAGATGCAGCGACTCACTGAAAGGATGACCCGCCTGTAACGCACGTTTGATAATGTCGATCGCTTCGGGCAGCTGTTCATCGAATTGATCCAGGCGTTTCTGGCGGTCCATGCGGATCTTAAGGAAAGGCAGTAAAAAGCAGACCAGACCGGCAACTGCGGACACCAACAGAAGTTTGGTGAAGATCCAGGCAAACAGCGCTGCAAAAAGTCCTGAGAAAACAGCAATCGCCACCAGCTTGTAAGCCAGTATGGTATGTCCCGACTGTTCGATCACCCGTGCCAGCCATTCCATACCGGGCAGTTCTTCCAGCGTACGTTCAACGCCATTCAGCCGTTTCAAGTACTTCTCTCGCAGCAGGTTACTGATTGGGGGTTTGTCCGATTGTTTCTGGATCTCCTGTAAGCGCTCCTGCAAACGTTTACGGGTGCTGCGGCTCTCCCCGAACACCGGTACCGTGATACCAAATGTCAGCAGGAACACCGCCAGTGCAACCATGCCAAGAAATAGTAAAGGACCCAGCTCGATATCCATTTTTGTGTTCCTCCATCATTATTCCGGCTCAAACAGCGACATAGGCAGATCGATACCTTTCTGAGCCAACAATTGATGAAAGTAGGGAACAATACCTGTCGCTTTGAATTCCCCGATGACGTTGCCGTCTTCATCCAGACCCTGTCGGTTGAAGCGGAACAGTTCAGACATGGTGATGATGTCTCCCTCCATCCCGTTGATCTCCTGAATGCTGAGCAGTCGGCGACGTCCATCTTCCAATCGACCAACCTGCAACACCACATCGATCGCGGATGCGATCTGGGCGCGCAGGGCCTTAATTGGGAAGCTGATGCCGGTCATCGACACCATGTTTTCCACACGGCTCAACGCATCCCTTGCGCTGTTAGCGTGGATAGTGGTCAAAGATCCGTCGTGGCCGGTATTCATCGCCTGCAGCATATCCAGAGTTTCGCCACCACGGACCTCACCCAGGACGATACGGTCCGGACGCATACGCAAACTGTTACGCACCAGGTCGCGCTGAGTGATCTCACCGCGCCCCTCGATGTTCGGTGGACGGGTTTCCAGGCGTACCACATGCGGTTGCTGCAGCTGCAGCTCGGCGGAATCCTCGATGGTGACAATACGTTCGTTTTCGGGGATGAAACCGGAGAGGATATTCAGCATGGTGGTTTTACCGGAACCGGTACCGCCGGAGATCAATACATTGAGGCGTGCTTTAACGATCCCTTTCAGAATCGGTGCCACCACTTCAGGCACTGAGCCCAGTTCGATCAGGTTGTCGATGGTCAGCAGTTCCACCGCAAAACGACGAATCGACATCTGCGGGCCATCCAGCGCCAGCGGCGGGATAATCACGTTTACCCTGGAACCGTCTTCCAGTCGTGCATCCACCATCGGCGAGGCTTCGTCGATATGACGTCCCACGCTGGAGACGATACGGTCCACGATGTTCATGAGGTGGGCGTTGTTGGTGAACTTGATCGGGCAGTGCTCCAGCTTACCGAAACGCTCTACGTACACCGTATCGTAGCCGTTCACCAGAATATCGGAGATGGTGGAGTCATAGAGCAACGGCTCTAGCGGCCCCAGGCCCATGATCTCATCCTCGATCATCTTCACCATCTTATCGCGGGCTGCGAGGCTGAACGGCACATCATGCTGCGACATCAGATGGTTACAGATCTCCTTGATCTGTCGGCGGGCCTCCTTCTCTTCCAGGCTGTCGATCAGCGAGAGATCCATCACCTTCAGCAGTTCCTGATAGATGGTCTGCTTGCACTCAGCCTCTGCGGGCGATAACAGAGAGATATTTAACGCGGGTTTTTCCGCTGGTGTCTTAGACGCCGTTTCCGCCTCTTTCTTCTCTCGTTCCTCCTCGATCGAATGCACGTTGGCGGAATCAAGACCCCTTAACTGGTTAAGTCGTTCGCTAAGTAGTGACATGACTTAGGCTCCCTTAAGTTTGGCGAATAGACGACCGAGTACGGTGTGTTCCTGCTCCTCTTTCTTACCACTCACCACATCCGCCAGCTCACTGAGCGCACGGGTTACAGGCGAGCGCCGAGCCACTTCTAGCAGCGGAACGCCGTCATTCAGGCTTTCAGTTACACTCTTATAATCGTTCGGGATGCAGATCAGCGACTTGTGCTTCAGCGCATTCTCGATCTCTGAACAGGTGATGGCCGCTCCTTTCTGGTAGCGGTTAACGACAACTTCAATCTGGTTCGGCGGGATCTCCAGATCCTCCCGCAGTACATCGATCAGGCGGGCGGTATCCCGCAGGTGAGTGATGCTCTGCTGAGTGATGATGACCACCTGATCCGCCATCTCCAGCACGGTGGAGGTGATCAGATCAATCTGCCGTGGTACATCGATAATCAGGTGGTGATGGGCGCGGGCCATCAATTTGATCAGGTGACGCAAGCGTTCGCTGGAGACCTCATCGTTGAGGATGATCCGGCCATCCTCCGCTCCCATCACGCGCAAACCGCTGTTGTGTTTCACCAGGTAGCTGTCCAGCGCAATCGCATCCAGATCATCCACGTTGTCCAGCGCCTCCTTGATACCGTGCCGGAGATTCAGATCCAGATAGTGGGAGAGCGACCCGAACTGCATGTCCAGATCCACCAGCGCAACCCGACGTTTATGCTGTTCGCAAAGGATATGGGCGACGTTGGATGCGATCAGACTGGCACCCGAGCCCCCCTTAGCGTTCATCACCACGGTAATACGGGCGTCGTTGCGACCGGGATCGGCGATCAGCTCGGACGATAGATGTTCAACCGCACGCAGCAGCTCATCCGGCTCGTAGGGTTCAACGAAGAAGTCGCGGGCACCGGCCTGCATCGCCGAGCGCATCACCCGGGGATCACTCTCCGCGCTTACCACGATCACCGGTGGACGCTGCGACGCGGGACGCGCGCTCAGCGCTTCCAGCTCTATCTCCCAGTTATCCCCCAACCGGAACACCAGCAGCGATGGCATCTCCTCAACCTTGTCCAGAGGATCCACCGAGCCATTCACGATAACCCGCGTACGGATCTCAACTTTCGGTAGCGGAGACAACACTGTCTGCAGGTGCTCAACCGAGGCAGACGAACGGCTGGCGATCAGTATCTCGAACTCCTGATGTCCCACCTCCGGGGCGGGTTGAGGTACAGCAGCCTGGTTTAGATTTGTATTCATCATGCTCATCTCCCTTAAGTACAACTTGCTGAGCTGCCATCCGGATGCACACCCAGGCTCTCACTGGGAATGGTGGTGGAAAAATCCGGCATCGGAATATTGAAATTGAGCGTAGGAATCAGCATCCGATGGTTAAATCCATTGATCCTGACTCTGACATAGTAAATATCGGTTACCGCGTTCACCGGATCGGTCAGGTCTGCTGGTGTACCATCCATCTCCAGATAGCCCACATCGACCATTGCCGCATCCAATCCGGGAATCACACCTCCGTTAAAACGCGCCCTCTCCTGGACAAAAGCGATAGACGCCGGATCAACCGGGCATACCGCCGCCAGACGCGCGCCCCGGCGGGTCACCTCATCCAGCATGTTCATCACAAACATCAAGCGGCCAAACTCAATCACCGCAAACAAGACAACAAAGAACAGCCCGCCGATAATTGAGAACTCCACACTGGTGAGGCCTTTCTGTGACTTACGTGTCGCGAATCTGAAGCCTCGCATCCTGTCACCCCCCTAACAGCGCCCGCACGGTGACAGACGAACTCAGCGTCCACCCCAGCGGGATCGGATTGGTTAATCCGAAGGTTGGTATGGAATCGAACACCATCGGCGTGTAGTCATATGAAACGGTCACCCTGACCTGATCGCTGTCGGGGGCATCAAAGGTCACCCCTGCCACCGTCAGCCCCTCCAGAAGGGGTTCACGCGGATCACCGTTGCCATCGGTGTCGGTAATTTCGCCAAACACCACCAGATTGGTGGCCTGATCGACGTACACATCGGGGATGCTGTTGGTCTGTCCTGTGGTGGCATGGGAGGCCAGAAAACGCACCCCGTTACGCTGCGCCTTAGTCAGGGTGTTGTAGTCGTACAGCAGGCGTCCGATCTCGGCGGTAGCGATAAACAGTAACAGCAGCAGTGGCACCAGCATGGTGAATTCAACAGCTGCCAGCCCTTTCTGATACCTGAATCCATACGCTGCGTTTTTCATCACGAATCTCCACTATCCGGATTACGGTAGAGAACGATCTTGGTCGGTGCATAGTCGGATGGGTTTGGCGAGATGCCACCTGGTGCAAAGCAGCCCCCCAGCGCTGCATCGGTCGGTACAAACTGACCAAATACGTAGGCTTCAGTACCGGTATGCACCACCCGCTGCAATAGCATAAAGCAGGCGTAACCATGCACCTGAATCGGGTTGGATGCACCGTTTGCCAGTCCGTTGCAGTAACCGACCGGCAGCACCATCATCCGGCGCCACTCCTCACAGCCTTCTGGCCCGGAACAACCGGTAGAGCCGGTGTCACCCGAATAGTCGTGATAGCCGTATAGATCGGAATCGTCAGGGATGTCGCCAGATTCAGTGGAGATGGAGCCATCGCCGTTGAGTACCAGCGCATCCCCGATCCCTTCCAGAATCTCAGTTTTGACGTAATCCGCATCTACCCCCAGGCTGTTGCTGCCGTCGAAGCGGGAGTTCAGCCCTGTGGCAACCGCGTTGACCTTGTTACCCGGTTCGGGATCCACCCACTCATCGCCGGAATCATCCACATCGGCACACAACCCCAGGCCGTCGTAGTTGCCTGCCAGTGCGTTACGAATGTAGTTGGAACCCTGGTTATCTCCCAAACGCAGCAACTGGAAGTTACCGGAACCCAGCGTTTCATCCACATTGGCCGAAATTTTCACCGCCGTGATGTCATCAAACGTCATGTTTTCCACATCGGTGGTAGAGGGGTAGGAGCTCTCAAAATAGGTGTCGCTGCTGCAGTCTGGGTCGCTGGTTGGATCACAGCAACTGGCATCCGTCGCGGGATCACAACCACAGGCCATCATCGGTACGATGTCACAGAGCCCGGTCAATCCCCCGGACGGCCCCGCCACGGCGCTGGCGTTAACCGACTTATCGTCGATACCCACCAGCTGTACGAGAAAGCTGTTGAGGGTTAAACCGGTAGCCGTTACCCGCACATAAGGCGGTGTACCGGCGGCAGTAAACGGGTCCAGGGTAGCGGAGAACTCTACGTTCAGGGTGATCTCACCGTTGCCGTCGTTCCATGCGGAGTTGATCTCACCGTTACCGGGCGCTGCCGCATTATCGCCAAACACCGCTTGCGCCATCGCTGTCGCAGCGCCCGTATCGCCGGTAGAGCTCAGGGTTTTGGCTGCACTTAACGCCGCGGCATCTACCGCATTCTGGAGACGGGTTTTGGTCAGCATCATGTGACCGCTATCCATCGCCAGCCCTGACATGGCCAGGATCGCGATAAGTCCGATTGTGACGACTACCATCACGACGCCGCGTTCACGTTTCGGTGATCGCAAACCGCCATGAGTTGAATAAGGTCTGTTCATCGTCAGCTCCTCATCTTCAACGGCAAGCGCTGGGATTAAGGTGCCGGGTTTCGTCTATCCACAATAGGTGCAGCAATCAGATAGGCAATCCCGGCATCTCGTATCCGGAAGCACGGTTCAGGCAAGAAATAAACAACACCGTCACTTGCCGATATTGACCTGAATGGTTTCGCGCACAGCCTGACGCTCGGCGGTATCTGCGCGATAAGTTTTGATGACATTGCCCGCAATGGTGCCATCCAGCAGCGGGTTACCATCCTCAACAACCCGATCCGGATACGCAGTCTGGCGCTCTGTCAGTTGCGCTACTGCTTCGCCCTGTTCCGGATCATCGGGCATTCCGAACCCTGCACAGCCTGTCAGCAGGGCACCCAGCATGAACGCTGTCATAGTCGTCTGAATCTTTGTGCGTTTCATGACTCTATCTCCCGCTAGTTGATACTGTGACCGAAGGTACTTTCCGAACCGCCGGTGGCCGATGGCAGCACCTCATCCGGCTCCTCGATGCCCGTGTTTTGTGCAATCTCGGGATCTTCGGAGAACGCTGCCGCGTCACCTTCCGTTGTAGGTTCTACATCCTGGGTATCTGCGTCAGACACCACTTTGTGGGTGCGACCCAGCAGGTAGAACTCGAAGTCACTTGGCTCCACGAATCCCTCGCCCGGCAGTACCAGTTCATCCGCATTGAATGGTTGCGCCAGCACCGGAGTGACCAGAATCACCAGCTCAGTTTCACCTTTCTCAAACTCCTGGCTACGGAACAGGTGACCAAGCACCGGCACGTCGCCCAGGCCCGGGAACTTACTCACTGCATCACGCATGTTTTCGCTGATCAGGCCGGCGATACCGATCGTCTGACCGTCACCCAGTTCCACGGTGGAACGCGCACTGCGTTTTGCCAGCGATGGCACGAAGAATCCCCGGCTGGCTGCGCCGGAGCCCAGAGTGATTGAGCTGGTACCTTTCAGTTCCGTTACCGCAACGTTGAGATTCAGGTTGATACGACCGGAATCGAGCACCACTGGGATGAATTTCAGGCCGACACCGAACTCCTTGAACTCAACGGTGATGCCATCCTCATTGGGTACCGGAATCGGGAACTCACCACCTGACAGGAACTCAGCCTCCTGACCGGTCAATGCGGTGAGCGTTGGCTCGGCCAGCACTTTGGCCAGGCCGTTCTCTTTTGCCGCATCGATCGCCAGCGAGAAGAGGAAGTTGCCGTCCAGGTAACCGGCGAACAGTCCTTTATCCGCGATCGCCAGGTCGTTCGGAGCGAACTCATCGACTGCCGGGCCGACAATGGCGCCGTCATTGAACAGACCGGTACGGGCTTCAGCGATCTGGTCGGTCGCACCGACCTGGCCGATGCTGACTGCATCCGGGAAGTTTGCCCCGCCATTTACCGCACCGAAGTTGGTGTGGCTACCGCTGACAAAGGTATGGAACTTAACGCCGAGGCGTTTGACGATGGTGCGGGAGACCTCAGCCACGGTCACTTTCAGCATCACCTGCTGCGATCCACCAATACCCATCAGGTTGATCACCTCACCCTGCGTGGTCGCACCATCACTGGAAGGACGCTGCAGGTAGCTGTGCGCCACTTTCATGGCGGTATCCATATTCACCGAGTTGGACACCTCGCCACTGAGCACAATCGCCCCCTGCGACATATTCACCCGGATCGGCTCGCCCGGCAGCAGCTCGTGCAGCTTGGCTTTCAGAGAGTTCACATCCGGTGTCACTTCAACATCCAACGACTGCGTCAGGTTGTTATCTTTATCCCAGAGCAGGATATTGGTTGTCCCAATCCCGTTCCCTACGATGTACACCTGATTGGCCCGCATAACCAAAATATCGGCGACACCTTTATTACCTACCGAGATTTTGTGAACCGGACCATCCAGCTGGAAAATCCGTGATTTATAGAGTGGAACATTAATGGTTTGAGAGCCCCCATTGAGCGCTGTTACCCCTGCGGCCTGAACATTGGTCATCGTCGCAGTAGCGAGTATCAACAGCATGAGGAGGCGCAAAACCCACTGCCCCGTCAGACTGTACTGACTCGAACGTGTTAAGGTTGTTGAATATGCCATGATCATTCCTCTGCTTTCCCTGGTGTCTCAATCATGAGGTCGCCTACGGCTTCATGAATCTCCACACATCTTGTTTATTCAACGCATCTGTTTTCTGAGTTCCTACATCGGTACTTTTTTCTCTGACCACTCGGTACCCTTAATGACGATCACCTTCGGTGGCGCACTGTAGGTACGGCGTGGTTTCGCTTTAGGCTTGGCTTTGGCCACCTGCTTCACCGGTCTGTCCTCTTCCACCGGATTACGCAACGTCAGCTGAATCTTGCCTTCGTCGCGGGCTTTCGCCAGCCGTTCCGCCTGTCTCGGGGTAACCTCCAGGGTTACTGCCCGTACAACAACTGGTTCGTTTTTCTCTGAACGTGCGGTCTGGTCCACGGCCAGCACTTTCAGGTCTTTCAGTACGGTTTCGCTGACCACGCGTTTGCCACTGCGGCGCGTCGCGATCACATCCACCTTGTTACCCGGCAACAGGAAACCCGCCACGCCGACCACGTCGTTTACACGCACGGTGAAAGCGCGCATGTTGGGTTCGATCAAGGCGGCAAGGGTCGCACCCTCCTGATGGTCGGAGATGCGTTCCTGCCTGATCATTTCATCAGGCAGAATGATGGCCGTCGCGATCTTGCCCTCGACCTCCTCCATACTCTTGAAGCTGTTGGTGGGTGCCAGCTCTTCCGGTACCTGCTTTATTTTCAGATGGCGGGCTTCGATCACCTGGCCGTACATAATGTCCAGCGCTGCCACCACAACCGGGGTGCCTGCCTCCTCAGTTTTGGCAACCGTCGTCTGCTGGGAAGTGATCCAACTGTTTGCGATCCAGGCGGCACCGACAGCAAAACTCACCGACAGGAAAAACAGCAATACGGTTCTGCGCTTAATCATGGGAAGTTCCTCCCTTGTGATGTTGAGGTTCAGACATCTCCTCCTGAGCTCCCAGGCTTACGAAGTAGCTGTTCCACGCCCACTCCAGATGTTCCGTGGTCAGGGCATCCTGATCACTCTGGTATTGCAGACGATCCACAGCCATACCCAGAAGATCGCGAGGATGGCAGGGACGCAGAGCTACCTGATGCTTCCCGTGCAGCTGATAGAGCACGTAATGCAGCAGTTCGGCGTCAAAAGGGACATTCTTTTCGTGGCAGACCTGTCGCCAGATCTGTTCGTACTGATTCGGATCCAGATAACCAAAGTAGATCTTGTAGCCGATACGGCGCAGGAACGCTTCGTCGGCCAGATCCAGTGGATTGATGTTGGAGGAGAACACCAGCACCTGATCGAACGGTGTTTGGAAGTGTTTACCCGCCCCCAGGGTCAGGTAATCCTTATGCTCTTCTAGCGGCACAATCCAGCGGTTAAAGATCTCCATCGGCGTGGCCCGCTGACGGCCCATATCGTCGATGATGAAGATGCCGTTGTTCGCCTTGAGCTGCAGCGGTGCCTGGTACTCTTTCAGTACCGGGTTATAGCTGACCTCCAGCATATCCATGCCCAGCTCACCCCCGGTCAGTACCACCGGACGTTCACAGCAGATGAAGCGGGCGTCGTAGCCCTCCTCATGAATCAGGTTAGGCGCTTCCTTTGCCTCCTCCACCGGGCGGTGGATCAGCGGATCGAAGAGGGAAACCACATAGTCTTCAACCGCAATGGCGTAAGGCACCAGGCAGGTGTCATCAAACAACTTCACCATACGCTGGGTGATATAGGTTTTACCGGTACCGGCAGGTCCGTAGATGAAGATCGCACGTCCAGAGTTCAGTGCCGGGCCAAGCTGTTCTTTCAGTTCATCCTTAAGGATGACCTTGGAAAACTCTTTGTAAAACTGTTCGCGGTTGACCTTGGTCTCATGTACCGACTGCTCGCGCACCAGCTCACGGTAACGTTCGATCGGCACCGGGGCCGGACCGACATACCCGCTCTTGGCATAAGCATCAAAGGCATAATCCCGGCCACGTTGCGTCAGGCCGTAGAACAGCTCACGCTGCTCAAATCCCCGAGAGTGCACCTCGATCAGTACCTCCTGACGCAGGAAGTTCAGTACGGACTCAATCACCGGGCCGGATAGGGCAACACGCTGCATCAGCTGCTTGAGAGTCAGAAGGCCAGCGTCGTTAATGTGTTTTACGAAGAGTTCGCCGAGGAAGTGAAGGGTTAAACCGGTGTCCTCTACAGTCATCGGTTTTGGAGCTAACTGTCTACGTCTGTCACCTTCCGGCGACGACTGTACTAAGTCTGATTTTAATGCGTGGGAATTCATAGTCCTGCGCCTCCCCAAGCTTTTAACTGGTAACCAATCTGGGTAGTGAGGTGATAGAACTCAAGTTGTGAGTGCCACCACAGTGAGATCAGGGTGCCTCCACCGATGGCAACAGCAAATGGAAAGCGGTGTCCTGCGATCGATTTAGAATCGGGTGTGACGTAGTGTTTGGTGCGCATGGCCACAGCGTAGCGCTGCATAAAGGAGGTCCACTCTCCGCGCATGCAGATCAGTATCAAGGCGTACAATCCGGCCAGGCAGAGTGCAAAGGCCGCCGCAAACATGGTGACCTGGAATCCCATCACAGTCCCCACGCCCGCCATCAGTTTCGCATCCCCCGCGCCCATCCCACCGGTCAGGTAGAAAGGGATCAGGAAGAGTAAACCGATGCCTGCCCCGCTCAATGCGGTGGTCACACCGTCCCAGCCAATAAAAGAGGCCTGGAGGATGATCCCGCCGAAAAAAGCGCCGAATGTCAGCCAGTTGGGAACGCGGTGGCGGCGTAAATCGGTGATCGCCGCCACCAGCAATACAAGAAGAAGTAAAACCGTGGAAACATCGTAAGTCATGTACGCAAGCATCGTCTTACCTCCTTTTCCTGTATCGCACGAATCCCACTACTGATTAACAAGCACCTGGGGTATATACGTAGTCGGTAGTTGTACCGCTGATTACGTCTTCAATACCGGTGATAACACCACACACTGCAACACCCAGATCACTAAACGCCGCGATAACACCAGCTGCTACCAAGCTGCCCGCAATCGCGTACTCTACGGTGGTCAGACCTTCTTCTTCTTTAATGAAGTCCATCAGATGTTTTTTGAAAGTAGTCATCGCTCTGTCCTCTAGAATTTTTGCAAGCACACTTGTTTGAAAGCGTTCTGCATTTGGCAGTTACGTAAACAAGTAACACTGCGAACTATAGGAGGGGATTCTGGACAGCGTTTGGACTATTTTGCGGAAACTCTGGAACTATTTTGTAAACCACTTAAAACAAATTCAGTTGAAAATGTTTCATGGCTTTTACAGTCAAAAAGGCAGGTTTACAGCCACTACCAGACTTTTTATAGCCTAAACTGTTCTCTAACTGACGTTCAAAAATCGACCAGCAGTAACTGACAACGGAACTGCTCCTATGACGGAAAAGACACTATTGCTATGGGTGGATCTGAAAAGCTCTAACTCTGGTGGCGGGGTTCAGCCCCTGTTTGAAAAGTACTTTATCGTTCAAGTGTTGGACAGCACAGCCAGTGCGTCCCTGGCGTCACAGAACAATGAAGCAGCAGCTATCTGCTTTGATTTCGATTACCCCGACCTGAACGGCCTGGATCTGCTGCGTTCCATCCGCCTTAAACACCCCCACCTGCCGGTGATCATGATGACCGAGCAACACTCGGAATCACTGGCGATCTGGGCGTTGCGGATGCGCGTGTGGGACTTCATCGTTAAACCGATGGACGCCACCTCGGCAGAGCAGGAGATACGTCAGCTCGAAGAGCAGATTCACGACCACTGCCATTGGGAAGAAGTATTGGTAAACGGCACCCAGGCACCTCAGATACCGGAAGAGGCCCGCTTCTACAACGGCAGCCAGGAGGAACGTGCGCTGACGCCTGCGATCTCCTACATTCAGCAGCACTTTACAGAAAAGATCACCGAGGAACAGATGGCCTGCCTGTGCCGGATGCGTCCGTTCCAGTTCAGCCGCAACTTCAAGAAACACTGCGGCGTCACCTTCCAGGAGTTTGTACAACGCACCCGCATAGAAGAAGCGATGCGTATGTTACAGAATCCGAACATGACCATTCTGGACGTCGCGCTCAATGTCGGTTTCCGCGACCAGTCCTACTTCACCCGCGTATTTAAGAAACATATCGGTATCGCCCCTAAAGCGTACCGTGACAACCGCAACATGAGCCGTGAAGGCAACGAGACACTGCAGGAAAATCTGGAACTGTTCGGCGCTGTTAACGAGCGCTGAGCACCCCGCCCCCGGAGCGCTACCTTTCAAACGTTCCTATCTTTGAAAATCACCCTGCCATCAGCTTCTAGGGCATCGGCAGGGTTCTGATCGCTTCAGCACTGTTTATCGAGATCAACGTGTGTGGCTTTAGATACACATCGGTATGGGTGTCAGGGATCGGTTTGCCCAGCACCCGGTCGGCAAAGATGCTCTGAATCGAGCGCTTTTCATCGCTATACCCAGCATCGGCATCCCCACTGCGGATCGCCATCAGGGTCGAATAGATATCATGCAGATCGGACGCCGTCATGAGCGATTTATCCTTCACCGTAGGCCGATTAATGGTGATTCTGGAGCCGTGGTCCCCATGAACAATCACCCTGGCATCATCAAGCAGCGTCTGTTGCGTCAGTTCGGTCAGAAAACGGTCGATCAGCCGGTTGGTACACCTCATCTGATCCAGATAGAGGCCGTAACGTATCCGCCGTGATTGCGCGGAGTTTTCCGACCCGAAGGGCTGCGTCCTTAACCAGGTTGCCGTGTCCAGATTCAGCTGGCACTGCGCGTCGTACATGTAGGAAGCGTGTGGGATCAGCAGGTGCGCAAAGAATGCCGTGCCCTGCGGATAGCGCTGAATATCCGAGAGCATCTGATCGATGATGGGCAACGCATGGATTGCGCCATAACGCGCCTCATTGTGGGTAATCATCTGTCCGATCAGAGGGTTAGATTCATCTGATCCGCGCGAGATAAACCGATACAGCAGTGAGTAACGGATAAAACGGTGTAACAGCAGCCTCGCCTTATCGCTGGCCTCCAACTCGGTCTCCACTAAGGAGTGCACACTGTTGTCCGAATAGGTCAGGCAGTAATCCACGCGCAGGCCGGGTGTGCTGCAGTAATCCAGATAGTCGCTCTGATAAACCCGCAAGTTGTACCCTTCCCTCTGCAGCTGCTCAAACCAGGCGTTACGGGCCACGCTGATCCGCTCTCCTTCCCGCTCGACATGGGCTTCCAGCATCGGCTCATTACTGCCGTTCAACAGCGCCGGGATCGATTCTTTGGTCCCCGCATAATGACTAAACGCCTGGCCGTAGAGCTGAAAACCGTGGCGCTGATAGAGCGCTTTTAGCTCGCTCTGGAGCTCTTGGTAACCGGGTAGATCTACGGGCAGACCGGATACGCCACTGTGTTCATCCAGAATAATATGGATCACCGGCGGT
Organism: uncultured Marinobacterium sp.; assembly: GCA_947501565.1. Lineage (GTDB taxonomy): Bacteria > Pseudomonadota > Gammaproteobacteria > Pseudomonadales > Balneatricaceae > Pontibacterium. Next base: position 29,926 of record CANMWJ010000007.1, on the reverse strand, counting down.
AGGGGTTTCGCAGAGGCTGGACGTTGAGCGGTTTGCTCACCCGCCGAGATCGTCTTTACCGGCAGGGCAAGGGTTGAGAACAGCACGGTACCGCACATCACCAGCGAGATTTTGACGATATGGGTATGCAGCGCAATCGAGAGGAACAGAATACCGTTGATCACCAGCAGCATAATTACACGGGCGATCAGGTCTCCGTCCTTCCAGAGGGTGACGCTATCAAACCAGCGCGCACCCACCGTGATATCTAGGCAGATCACGATCAACACCGCGTAGAGCATCGCCCGCAAACGGCTGCTCAGCGCCAGTGATAACCACCCAACAGCAGCGCCGATCAGGCAGAGGCCAAGGATGCCGCCCCAGACCTCCGGGGTCCAAATGGGGTAGGTGTGGTAAAAGATGAAGCTGAAGTACGGTATGAGCAGGAACAGACAAGGGGTAATGATCCCTGTAATCCGTTCCGGTTTAGGATCAGTACGCATCACGCGCCCCCTGTGATTTATCTAGTCACCTGCCTGGTACCACACCAACAGACGTCCGCTCTCCGACACCTGTTCGCTACGTACCACGGTCGCCCGCTGTGCCAGTAGTCGGAGGAAGTTCTCTTCCGTGTAATCCGGAAAGATATCCTCGCGCAGACTCAGTAAGCGCTGCACCATCGCATCCTGTTTAGGGACAAACTCCACCAACCCAGCAGGAGCCATGCCCACCAGCCAATCGAGAAAACGGTCCAGCGGAATGTTTTTGGCGATCACCATATGGTGGATAAATGCCAGCGCCAGCAATCCATCCACAGGCGCCCGTTGCTTCAGTCCCTTACGCTCCTGCTGATCCCAGCCCTGACAACCGGCGGGATTCGCCGCATCGAGAAACAGGCACTGAAACGGGATATCAGACTGGGCCGCACGCTGCGTGCCGGCTTCCAGCGCGCCCTGATCAAAATCAAAACCCACCGCGTACCCGGCGCCTGCCGACAGTGCCGCCAACGAATAATCACCGGAGTTGCAGCCAAAATCCCAGAGCACATCCGGCTTCACCGACGCGGCAAACGCCTCAACAAAGGCACGTTTACGTGCCGCTTCTTCGTCCGCGTAACTGTGGTTGTCGGCATACTCCTGCCACAGGGTTTTACCGGTATCGGCCGGTTGCAGTTGCGCCACCCAGCGACGCAGTTTCTGCAGCAGGTTTTTAAAGCTGGCACGGGGAAAACTGGCGTTGCCCAGCTCCTGTTTTTTCATATCCTGCACCAGCGGTTTGGCCTGCAGCATATCCTGCAGCACCACATGGGTAAGAATATTCCAGGAAAAGTGATGACGGAACCTGAGCAATCGGCGCAGATCGCGAGTGGTGACCCCCTCCTGCGCCCCCCGATACCAGGCGTTATGGGCGATACCGAACAGGCTGCGCAACAGCAGCGGATTAAGGAACTGCTCGCAGAACTGGCGGTGCCCCTGCCACAACTCCCCGTCGTTGTAGCGCTCGAAAGAGAGGCGATCGATAAAGACCGGCTGCGCCCCCATAAACTGGATGTTGTACGCGGAGGCATCGGACAGGGTTACGCCATATTCCAGCGCCTCCAGCTGGATATCCAGATGCAGTAACGCTGCTGATTTCAGCGAGGAGAAACACCATTCGTAGGGATAGGAGATAAAGGGCAGGCGCGGGTGGTGCAGCACCAGACTGGCGTTGCCTGCCAGGTCCCCCAGTGGGTGTTCGGCCACCTCGGTTGAGCTGACCAGCCAGCGTTTATCCTCCAGCGCTTTAATCAGGCCGCTGTCCTGAACAAACCGGTAATCCTCCAACGCTGGCGGATTCACCGTGCGATAAACATCACCCCCGACCAGGTAGACCTGTCCACCCGGGTCGCGGAACGAGCCCGGATCTACCGCCGCCCTGTTCATCGCTCATCCTTTTGCTCTGATTGTTCTGCGCCCGAGTCAGCATCGATCTCTGTGACCGGCTGTCTGGAAAAGAAACCGGTGATACGACTCCAGTAAAGCTTAACGATGGTGAGCAGGCCCGCGAGCCCACCCAGTATGAGTTGCAGTATCAGACTGCCGGTACCCGGGTCCAGATACGCATGTGCGGTTACAGGAACTGACGCTGCGATAGCCAGAATGGCTACGCTGAAGATCCGTTCAGACATCTCTCTACCCTCCACTGTTAACTCAATTCACAGATTGATAACCAACAACTTCAGGGAAGTAACCGCTGCCACCGGCTACCTTATATCAATCGTTCTGAATTACGCCCTTTCCATCCCATGTTTACTGCTTTCCTCTTTCCTGAATCACACCGCTGAGTGCCCACCGGCACTCAACCGGGAGCACGCTCTCAGGCCGCGTCCTCTTTTAATTTTCTGCGCAACACTTTGCCGACATTGGTTTTGGGCAGTTCATCCACAAACACCACAAACTTCGGCACTTTGTAACCGGTCAGATGTTCGTGGCACCAGGCTTTCACGTCCGACTCTTTCAGCACTTCGCTTTTCGGTACGACAAACACCTTCACCACTTCGCCGCACATCTCATCAGGCACCCCGATCGCCGCACACTCCAGCACCGACTCGTGGGAGGTGATCACATCCTCCACCTCATTGGGGTACACATTAAAGCCGGAGGTGATGATCATATCTTTCGCACGATCGACGATTTTCAGGTAACCATCGTCCTGCAACACCGCAATATCGCCGGTTTTCAGGTAACCGTCAGCGGTAAAAGAGTCTTCCGTTGCCGCCACTTTCTGCCAGTACCCCTTCATCACCTGTGGTCCGGCGATACAAAGTTCGCCCGCCTCACCGTTCGGCACGGTATTGCCTTCGACATCGATCACCTTCACCTCGGTGGCGATGAGCGGCAGGCCGATGGTGCCGATCTGCACACCACCGTAAGGGTTGATCGCAACGGCAGGTGAAGTTTCCGTCAGGCCGTAGCCCTCCATAATTTCGCAACCGGTCACCTCGCGCCACTGATCTGCAGCGGCATGGGTCAGCGCCATACCGCCAGAGATGGTCATCTTCAGTTTGCTGTAATCCAGCTCGCGGAAGTGCTGCTGATGACAGAGGGCTACGAAGAGGGTGTTTAGCCCCAGGAAGGTGGTTGCCTGCCAGTGCTCCATCTCCTTCACAAAACCGGGAATATCACGCGGGTTGGGGATCAGCACGCTGTGCCCACCCGCCAGCATCACGATCTGCGCAAGGGTGAAGGCGTAGATATGGTAGAGCGGCAACGGCGCGATCACAGTGTCGGCCCAGCCCTCGCCCACCGCGCCGATCCGTTCACTGCCCTGCAGTACATTGGAGACCAGATTGGCGTGGGTCAGCATCGCACCTTTCGATACACCGGTCGTCCCGCCGGTATACTGCAGGACCGCGATATCGTCGGGCTTTACATCCACCGCTTCGGGGATGGCGCCAAGATAGAGGTCGAGGGTGTCACGCAGCGCAACAGCGCCGTCGATGTGGTAGGGCGGCTCCATCTTCTTCACATACTTCACCGCCGCGTTGATCAGGGTACGCTTCAGGAAACCGTGCAGATCGCCTACCTGGGTGACGATCACCGTCTCGATATCGGTATCGTCCAGAATCTTCTCGGCGTTGCAGGCCATGCTTTTATGGATAATCAGCGCCTTCGCACCCGAGTCTTTAAACTGGTAGCGCATCTCATCCGGGGTATAGAGTGGGTTGGTGTTCACCACCACCATACCGGCCCTGAAGGCGCCGAGCAGTACGATAGGGTATTGCACCAGATTCGGCAGTTGAATGGCGATCCGATCGCCGGGCAGCAGGTCCGTTTCCCGCTGCAGGTAGACCGCAAACGCATCTGCCAGCTCATCCAGTTCCTGATAACTGAGCGTGCGCCCCAGGCTGGTGAAGGCCGGTTTGTTGGCAAATTGCTCGCAGCTGTGCGCCGCAAGATCGATAATCGTCTTAAAACCCTGAGGATTCAGCTCCTCCGGTATCCAGCATCCCCGTTCTCGACTCATTTTCCTGACCCCATCCGTAGCTGGTTTAAGAAACAGGACAGCTCCGCTGAGCTGAATCAACACCTTTAGTATGGCACCGGTCTCAGGGAACGCAGGAAATTTATCGGTTTTGCGGCACAGCACCCGCCGCCATCGGATCGACGATCAGATAACGCGGGGCTATGCTTTCTAGAGTAACCCGTAAACAACAGTTCCAGACTTACACGCGGTAGCCGTACAGCCCAACCGACACACGGAGTAACACGATGAGAGCATTCACCATGCTGCTCGCGGTACTCTTGCTTCAGGGATGCTTAGCAACGGCGAGTTTACAACAGGAAAACACCGAAGCCGTCCGACAGACGGCGCAGCAGTGCAGCGACACACTGGCGCGGATGGACGACCTGATCAGCGCGCACGACAAAACCACCAAAGCCCTTGAACGGGAATCCAGAGCCCGTAAAGCCAGCGCTAAGGCGATCGCTCAGGATCAGGCCTGCCTCGACCTGCGCCGATCGATCAGCAACAAAACCATCGTCGGTGCGGTGGAGTGGGCTACCGTTGATCTCGGCGGCCACCTGCTCACCACCAAAGCACGTATGGACACCGGCGCATCCACCTCCTCCATCGGCGCACGCAATATCACCGAGTTTGAACGCAACGGAAAACGCTGGGTGCGTTTCACCCTCGCCGACGGCAACGAGGTATCACTGCCGCAGGAGCGTTTCGCCACGATCCGTCAGGCCAGCTCAGAGAAGGACCGCCGCCGGGTGGTAAAACTGGGCATCCGGGTAGGCCAGATCTCGCAGGTGGTGGAGTTCACACTGAAAGACCGCAGCCACCTTAATTATGAGGTCCTGATCGGTCGTAACCTGCTGCGTGATCTGATGGTGGTGGATGTGGCGCGACGTTATGTCGTGGGTGGCGACGCTAAACGCCCTCCGCAGTCGCTCTCCTCTGGCATCAATAAAAAGAAGAAGTAACAGGGGCTGAGTGATGCAAGAGAAGATCCCCTTTTACCTGTTGGTACTGCTGCTCGTTGGCCTCGGCATGGGCAGCGCCATCTATCGCCATATCAATCTTGAGATCCCCTGGTTGCCGGGCGAAACCCGCGAAGTCTGGAGTGTAGAAGCGCGACTGGAGTTCAGCGCCGACGGTGATCCCATCGTGGCACAGCTGGCAATCCCTGAGAGCCAGCCCGGTTTCACTCTGCTGGAGCAGGGCACCGCCTCCCCCGGTTACGGCCTGAGTTACCTGACCGAAGAGGGCCTGCCTGCCGTACGCTGGTCCACTCAGGAAGCCGCAGGCAAGCAGGTGTTGTATTACCGCGCCCAGTTTCTGCTGGATAAGCGTGATACCGCCACCTGGTCCGATCCGCCCGAAATAGGCCCGCCACCGATCCTGCCCGAGCCGATCCGTATCGCAGCAGAGCAGTTGATCGAAGAGGCACAGACGCAAGCGGCCAACCAGATCACCATGGCCGCGCAGCTGATCAACCGGCTGCGCTCCGAAGATCAGCAGGTGCAGCTGCTGACGCAGGGGCTTTCACTGGGTGAAGCGGCCCTGCTGCTGATGCAGCTGGCGGAGATCTCCGCGCGGGAAGTCACCACCATCCGTCTGCGACATAACCGCCGCAATCAGGACAGTCAGCCCTATCTGATGGTGTATGCCGCCGATAAGGTCGCGTTCTTTAATCTATCCACAGGCAAAGAGGGCCGTCCGGAACGTCTGCTGATCTGGGAGATGCGCGATCAGCCGCTGATCGATCTGGTCGGTGGCCGTAACACCCGCATCAGCTTCTCCATGCGTCGCGAGGTGGTGCCTGTGCAACAAGCGCTGGAGGATAAATACAGCAACGTCAGTGCGATGCAGGTTTCATTGCACAGCCTGCCGCTGGAGGAGCAGCAACTGTTTCGTGGCCTACTGCTGATACCGGTCGGCGTGATGATGGTGATGATCACCCGTGTGCTGGTCGGCCTGCGCACCTCGGGCACCTTTATGCCGGTGCTGATCGCCCTCGCGTTGATGCAGACTGCGCTGGGCGCCGGGTTGGCGGGTTTTGTACTGATCGTTATCTCGGGTCTGGTGGTACGCGGATATCTGTCACGCCTTAACCTGCTGCTGGTCGCCCGCATCAGCGCGGTGATCATCGTGGTGATTTTACTGACGGCCACCTTCTCAGTGATCGCCTACAATCTGCGTATCGTCGAAGGGCTCAACATCATTTTCTTCCCGATGATCATCATCGCCTGGACCATCGAACGTCTCTCCCTGCTCTGGGAGGAGGAAGGCGGTGAAGAGGTCATGAAACAGGGTGGTGGTTCGCTGCTGGTCGCCCTGCTGGCGTACGTGGTGATGTCCAACCACTATATACAGCACCTCACGTTCAACTTCCCAGGCCTGCAGCTGGTCCTGCTCGGCATCATCCTGCTGCTGGGCAGCTACACCGGGTACCGACTGGTTGAACTGATCCGTTTCAGCCCGCTGGCCAACCCGACCCAGACCACTCCGGTTAAAAAAACCGACCCGCAGGATCCCCCACCATGAACTGGCTGATCTCTCCCCGTAAGCTGAAAAAACTCGGCGTGCTGGGCATGAACCTGCGCAACATCGGTTATGTGGCGGGCCACAACGACCGCAGCCTGTTCCCCCTGGTGGACGACAAACTGAAAACCAAGGAACTGGCGCTGGCTGCGGGCCTCACGGTACCCAATCTGGTGGGAGTGATTCGCTACCAGCACGAGATCCGTCATATCGATCACCTGCTGCACACTAAGGCCGCATTCTGTATCAAACCCTCCAAGGGCAGCGGCGGCAAAGGCATTCTGGTGATCCACGACCACGACGATCAGCAATATTTCAAACCCAACAACCAGGCGCTCAGCCTCACCGACATCAAACGCCACACCTCCAATATTCTGGCGGGCCTGTTTTCGCTGGGCGGCCAGCCCGACAAAGCGATCATCGAGGACCTGATCCATTTTGACGACCACTTCATCAACTACAGCTTTGAAGGGGTACCGGATATCCGCATCATCGTTTTTAAAGGCTTCCCGGTGATGGCGATGATGCGCCTCTCCACCGCCGATTCCGACGGTAAAGCCAACCTGCATCAGGGCGCGGTGGGGGTAGGTATCGATATTACCCGCGGGGTGGCGTCCCACGCGGTGCAGTTTGACCGCCCGATTGAGCATCACCCTGATACCGGTATGCCCCTGGCTGACATCCGCATCCCGGAGTGGCGCAAGCTACTGCTGATGGCCGCACACTGTTACGAGATGTCCGGCTTAGGGTATCTGGGTGTCGATATCGTACTGGATGCCCGAAAAGGGCCGATGCTGCTGGAACTGAATGCCCGTCCCGGGCTGGCTATCCAGATCGCCAATGGGCAGGGATTGATGGAACGTTTACGAATGATCGAAGATTTGGATGGAAGCCCCATGCACTCAGACGAACGAGTCGCCTATGTCGAGCAATATTTCAACTAGCCGATTAGATAAATATGAAATATAAAAACTAACAGTAATAATCATAAAACATAAAAATAGATTTTTTCCAAATTGAAAACTGTCAACAATTCAAACGGTTATATGTAAATTCTTATTAAAATCAATAGATAGCGTTTACCGCTATTAATCAGACTGTTCTTTAAGCAAACACCCGTTTTAATATTACTGATCAAATACTCAATAACCCTGCAAAAAAAGAGTGTTTTTTACATTTTCAGTGCTAGTCTGAATAAGACGCGATCCTAACCGGATTGTTTACCAAAATAACAAAGAACCCCCAGATAAGAGGGTCATAGGATCTTGGTAAGCTTCAGAAAATGGACATAACCAACCACGCATTAAGAGGGGCGGTTAACGATGAGGAGCAATCAGCAACCTCCAATGGAGGAACCAAGAAAGGAATGGGAAAACTATGAGGAATCTTTAGCAGTACTCTCCCATCTTGATTTAGAAGCAACCCTACTCGAAAGACTGGAAGCTAGCGAGTTAACATGGAGAATCATCAAGAACGGAATGCTGGAAGAGCATTAAATTAACCCTAAACCAACAACTAAAAACAATAATCTCTAACCCAACAAAACGACTTTGAAAGCCCACAGAAAAAACACATGTATGCCCCGGAACACGTGAACAGATCCCCCTGTAATCTGTTAAGCACTCCGCCACCGGGGCATACTTTTAACTGCCCTTTATAAGTTCTTCCAAAACAAGCTCTCCCAAAATAAGCCCTCCCAAATATCGCCCGACCTGTTTCTCTCATAAGGTATTTAAACGGTTGCGGATCATCCTAAACCGCTTTAGTGCGCTATACCTGTTACTAATACCTCCAGATACAGGATCGCCCATGCACACTCCCCGTATCACCCATCTGGCGCTGCATGTCACCGACATCGATGCGTGTATCGATTTCTATCAGCGCTACTGCGCCATGGAGATCATCCACCAGCGCCAGCACGCACCGAAACGAATCGTCTGGATGGCCGAACCCGGGCGCGAAACCGACTTTATCTTCGTGCTTATGAACGGCGGTACAGACCTGCAACTAGCCGAAAATGACTACCGCCACTTCGGTTTTGCGCTGGCAAGCCGCGAAGCGGTAGATGCCCTGGCCGATACCGCACGCGACGAAGGATGCCTGGTCTGGGAGCCGCGCGATGAGCCTTTTCCCGTGGGGTATTACTGCGGCCTACGCGATCCCAACGGCAATTATGTGGAGTTCAGTTACGGTCAGCCGCTGGGGCCGGGCGCCGAGGATTTCAGTAAGTTGCGCTAAACACCTAAACCATCGCTGGCTTTTCGCATCTCACCGCGATGATGCATACTGGCCACAAACAACCATCAGAAAACCTCTCCATGCGTCAGCTCAGCGAACTGCTCAACACCGACACCAGCAACCAGCATCTGCTGGAGTTACTTTCCAGCCTCTGCCAGGGTTCCATCGCCGTGGATGCCCAGTGCCGCATCGTCTGGATCAGCGACCAGTACCGCGAGCTGATGGGACTGGGAGATGAAACCGAGCTGCTGGGCCAGCCGATCGAAAGCGTGCTGCCCAACACCCAGATGCCACGCGTGGTTAAGAGCGGAAAGCCGGTATTTGTCGATCTGATGTCCATCAACGGACGTTGGTGTCTGGTCACTCGTTTCCCGCTCAAAGGTCCGGACAAGGAGGTGCTGGGTGCACTGGGCTTTGTGTTCTACGACGACCTCGACAACCTGCAGCCGTTGTTCGACAAGTTCGCACGCCTGCGCCGCCAGTTCGAATCGGAAAACCTGATCCGCCCGTCGCGCTACGCGCTGGAGGATATGCTCGGCGAATCACCCGCGATCCAGCTGCTGCGTCGTCAGGCCTTGCGGGCTGCCCAGCTGGACACCACCCTGCTGCTGCTCGGCGAGACCGGCACCGGCAAGGAGCTATTGGCGCAGGGGATCCACCACGCCTCCCCGCGCCGTCACGGACCTTTTGTCGGCATCAACATGGGCGCATTGCCGGAATCGCTGGTTGAGGCGGAGCTGTTCGGCACCGCTCCCGGCGCCTATACCGGTGCGGATAGGAAAGGGCGTCAGGGCAAGATCCAGCTTGCCAACGGCGGCACGCTGTTCCTCGACGAGATCGCCGAGATGCCGCTGCCGATGCAGAGCAAACTGCTGCGTGTTTTGCAGGAGCGCGAAGTGGAAGCGTTGGGTTCCAACCGTCTGGAGAAGGTGGACGTACGGGTGATCGCCGCCACAGCAAAAGATCTGAAAGCCCTGGTCGATCAGGGCGATTTCCGCGCCGACCTCTACTACCGGCTAAACGTATTGCCGATCCGCCTGCCGCCACTGCGCGAGCGCGATGGCGATATCCTCAGCCTCAGCGAATACCTGCTCAACGGCATACAGAAAGACGCGCAACTGGCAGAGCTGCCCCTATCCGAAGCCGCCAAGGCTTGGCTACAGACCTACCACTGGCCGGGCAACGTGCGTGAACTGCGTAACCGTCTGGAACGCGCCTGTGTGATGGCCGAAGGAGAGCGGATCGAACCGGAAGATCTCGGCGCGTTGGATGATCTGCCCACCAGCCAGACCTCAGAGCCACTCATCAATAGCCAACCGCCACAAAGCACCGCCACCAGCCTCAACGATCAACGTCTGGCGGCGGAACGCCGCGCACTGCAGCAGGCAATCGCCGCCGCCAACGGCAACAAAACCGCCGCTGCGCGCCAGTTAGGCATCTCCCGCGCCACCCTCTACGAACGGATCAAACGCTGCGGTCTCTCCTGAAGCGCTATTCAATCCCGGAGAAAACGCTCAGACCTATTCACAGGTCGCCTACGCTGTTGCCTATCAGTGATTTCCCCTATACTGCTGCGCACATAATAAACACACAGGAACAGGAAACATGACGACCATCAGTTCTGTAGGTGTTGTGGGTGCCGGCCAGATGGGCTCCGGTATCGCACAGGTTGTTGCCGCAGCCGGTATTCCGGTAAAACTCTCTGATATCAATCTACCCGCCGCTCAGTCCGGCCTGGATTCGATCGCCAAACGTCTGAACTCACAGGTGGAACGCGGCAAACTTGAAGCCAGCGCCGCAGACACGCTGCTCGGCCAGATCACCCCAGTCGGTTCCCTGACCGACCTCGCCGATTGCGATCTGGTGATCGAAGCAGCGAGCGAAGACCTGACCCTGAAACTGAACCTGTTCCAGCACCTGGATAACGTCTGCAAACCGGACACCATCCTGGCGAGTAACACCAGCTCCATCAGCATCACCACCATCGGTGCGGCCACCGGTCGTCCGGAAAAAGTTGTAGGTATGCACTTCTTCAATCCGGTTCCAGTTATGGCACTGGTCGAGGTGATCCGGGGCCTGGCCACCAGCGATGAAACCTTTGAGCAAACCAAAGCGTTTACCGAAAAGCTGGGTAAAAGTCCGGTCGCCTGTAACGACAAAGCCGGATTCGTGGTTAACCGTATTCTGGTGCCGATGCTGAACGAAGCCTGCTACGTGCTGGAAGAGGGGATCGCCAACGTCGAGGATATCGACACCGCTATGCAACTGGGCTGTGCCCACCCAATGGGACCGCTGACCCTGGCCGATTTTATCGGTCTGGATACCTGTCTGGCGGTGATGGAAGTACTGCACCACGACCTGGGTGAGGACAAATACCGTCCGGCGCCCCTGCTGCGTAAGTACGTAGCTGCTGGCTGGCTCGGCAAGAAGAGCGGCCGCGGTTTCTATCAGTACGACTGATCGGCTGCGCAATGCAGCTCCACACTCCGGCGGTTTAACACCGCCGGAGATGTCTTAAATACCGGACACTAATACAAAAACTGTCTCGATTTACAGTCAACGCAAGACAATTCCAGACACTCCCCAAACCTGACACCCCTCTCAAGCCCTTGATATGACTGGCTTTCCCAATTCTGGCCTGCCCCTTGCTCTGTATAAGTACAGCTAACACAGAACAACAAAAACAATACCGGGATATGCCAATGACCAACCGCCAGCTCTCAGCCGCAGAAGCCGCCCGCCTGATTCCTGATAACGCCACGATCGCCACCGCCGGTTTTATCGGCATCGGTTTTGCCGAGCACCTCGCCAAAGCGCTGGAGGCACGTTTCCAGCAGGAGAGCCAACCGCGTGACTTGACGCTGGTGTACGCTGCAGGACAGGGCGACGCACAGCAGAAAGGCCTCAACCACTTCGGTCACGAGGGTATGGTGCGCAAGGTGATCGGCGGCCACTGGGGATTGGCCCCGTCACTGGGCAAGCTGGCGCTGGATAACAAGATCGAGGCCTATAACCTGCCGCAGGGTGTGATCTGTCACCTGTTCCGCGATATCGCTGCGGGCAAACCCGGCACTCTCACCCATGTCGGCCTGAACACTTTTGTTGATCCCCGTTACGAGGGCGGCAAGATCAATGACCGCACTCAGGAGGATCTGGTCGAGCTGGTCAGCCTCGGCGGGCAGGAACAGCTGTTCTACAAAGCGTTCCCGATCGATGTCGCACTGCTGCGCGGCACCACCGCAGACAAAGATGGCAACATCTCCATGGAGCGCGAAGCGCTGCCGCTGGAAGCACTGGCGATCGCCCAGGCGGTACGCAACAGTGGCGGCAAGGTGTTCGTACAGGTGGAACGCATTACCGAGCAACACCAGCTACCTCCCGACCGTGTCCGTATCCCAGGCATTCTGGTTGATCATGTGATCCTCGCCCCGGCAGAAGATCATCTGCAAACCTTCTCTGAACCGTTTAATCCGGCTTACTGTGGTGATATCCGCGTCTCCGCCGATGCACCTAAGACCACACCGCTGGATGTGCGTAAGGTGATCGGACGCCGCGCTCTGCTGGAGTTACGCAAAGGCTCGGTGGTCAATCTGGGTATCGGGATGCCGGAGATGGTTGCGCAGGTTGCCGCCGAGGAGGGACGGTTAAACGAATTCACCCTGACCGTGGAACCCGGCGGCATTGGCGGCCAACCTGCCAGCGGTCTGAGTTTCGGCGCAGTGACCAACGCCGAAGCGATCATCGACCAACCGGCACAGTTCGATTTCTACGACGGTGGCGGTCTTGATCAGGCCTTTCTCGGTCTGGCGGAGACCTGCCCTGAGGGCCACGTTAACGTCAGCCGCTTCGGCAGCAAACTGGCGGGCGCTGGCGGTTTTATCAATATCAGCCAGAACACCCGCGACCTCTATTTCCTCGGCACTTTTACCTCGGGTGCACAACAGCTGGAGATCAGCGATCACAGCCTGAAGGTGATCAGCAACGGTAAGGTGCGTAAGTTTCGTAGCACGGTGCAGCAGATCACCTTCAACGGCGAAGCCGCAACTCAACGTGGCCAACGGGTGATGTTTATTACCGAACGGGCGGTTTTCCGTTTAGTACCCGAAGGGCTCAAACTGATCGAGATCGCACCGGGCATCGACCTGCAGCGGGACATTCTCGACCAGATGGATTTCACCCCGATCATCGATGACGACCTGGACCAGATGGACCCACGTCTCTTCCACGACGGTCCGATGAACCTCGAACACCGTGGCAGCATGCCGATCAAACATATGCGCAATCTGTTCAAACGCATGCTCGACGCCCAGGCAAGTGACAGCGACGATGTCGCTCTTGCATCCCCGGCGGCGTAAGTCGCCTCCTGTTACCCGACACTGTCCGGGTTGCAGGGTTTTCAGCTCCGTGCCTAAATTCCTATGGCTGTGCATATGTCATTATCTTTGCGTCGGGCACGGAGCTTTTTTCCGCTTTTTCTTTGAGCTTTTTCCCCTTTCCCACAATACTGTGGGATATCCACAGGTTCAGGAGAGGATATGCTATGCGCCAGCTCACGCTGATCCGACACGCAAAATCCAGCTGGAGCGATCTCTCGCTCGACGACTTCGACCGCCCCCTGAACAAACGCGGTAAGCGGGATCTGCCGGCCCTGGCCGAGCGGATGGTGCGCTACGAACTCTACCCTGATTGTGTCCTGAGCAGCGGTGCCAACCGCGCCATCTCCACCGCAAGAGTGGTCACCCAGGCGCTGGATATCCCTTTCGACGAAGTTCAGGAAATCCCCGAACTGTACGCCTCCTGTTATGAAACCCTGCTTAACGTATTGCAGAATCAACCCGACCGTTACCGCCACATCATGATGTTCGGCCACAATCCGGGGCTGGAGGATCTGGGCTTTTTCCTGACCCAGGAACCCCTGGTGAAATTCCCCACGGCGGCGGTGATGCATATCCACCTCAGCATCACCCGCTGGTGTGAACTGGCGGAAAGTTGCGGCACCCTGACCCTGCTGGACTACCCCAAGCTCCATGCCGAGCACAGTTAACAACCGCTGATCCCCTCTGACGACAGCTGCCCTGTGGTAAAATCCGCGCTTTTAGCCCTCAGGATGTCGGCTCCGTGAATCTCTACCTGCAGTCCCTCGCATTTACCGCCAATACGGTGGCCCCGATCTTCTTTATCGTTTTCCTCGGTATCCTGCTCAAACGTATCCGCCTGATCGACGAAGCATTTGTCGCCACCTCGTCGAAACTGGTCTTTACCCTGACCCTGCCAGCGCTGGTGTTTATGGCGATCTCCAGCACTGATTTCCAGTCGGTGTTTAATCCGCAGCAGCTGATCTATTTCGTCGGCGCTACTCTGACCACCTTCACCCTGTTGTGGTGGCTGGCGGCCCGCTGGATCAAAGACGGGCGAGATCTGGGGGTGTTTATTCAGGGCGCCTTTCGTGGCAACTACGGCATCATCGGCCTGGCGGTCTCCTACAACCTGTTTGCCGATGCGGGGCTGGCGCAGGCGTCGATCCTGCTGGCGATGGTAATTCCGCTCTACAACGTGCTCTCGATCATCGCCCTGACACTGCCGATGCAGAAAGACGGCGGCCTTTCGCTGGGCGGTGCCCTGCTGGAGATCGTAAAGAACCCGCTGATTCTGGCGGTACTGCTGGCCCTGCCATTCTCCTTTTTAGGCTGGCAACTGCCCGAAGTAGCGGAGAAAACCGGACGGTATTTCGCCAACCTCACGCTGCCGTTAGCACTGCTGGCCATTGGCGGTTCACTCAGCCTCAAAAGCCTGCGCGATACCTCCGCCATGGCGTTTTGGGCCACCGCAGCTAAGCTGGTGATTATTCCGGTGCTGCTAACCTTGGGCGCCTGGATATACGGTTTCGACGGGCAGGATCTGGCGATGCTCTTTATCCTGTTTGGCTGCCCAACTGCTGCGGCCAGTTTTGTGATGGCCAAAGCCACCGGCGGCAACGCACAGCTGGCGGCCAACATCATCCTGACCACTACGCTGGGATCGGTACTTTCGCTCAGCGCCGGGATCTACCTGCTACGTGTCTGGGGTGTTATCTGAATTCGATAACCGGGCTTAAGGCGCGTACAGTAATAAGTGAGTTTGTGTGAGGTCTGACGCATGCTGAGTTTCTTTGAGAACCTGCTGAACATCTATCTGGATACCGCCCTCTGGTTGCTGCTGGGGCTATCACTGGCAGCACTGATCAAAGGCTGGATTCCCGACGCACTGGTGCAACGGCTGCTCAGCGGTAACGGTGCAGGTTCAGTGATCCGCGCCGCGCTGATCGGCGCACCCCTGCCACTTTGCTCCTGCGGTGTACTGCCCACGGCAGTGGGTCTGCGCCGCAGCGGCGCATCGAAACCCGCCACCACCTCCTTCCTGATCGCCACCCCGGAAACCGGGATCGATTCCATCTCCGTTACCTACGCATTGATGGGCCCTGTCATGGCGGTGATCCGTCCGCTGGCCGCGATCAGCAGTGCGGTCGCCAGCGGTTTACTGGTGCTGTTTCTGGATCGCGATGAAAAAGCCCCGCAAGCAGACACAACTGAAATAAGTGCCGGCTGCTGCAGCACATCCGCCAAAGAAACAGTAAAACAGGACACGGAAAAACAATCATCCTGCTGTAGTAGCCAGGCTGCACCCGCATCCACCAGCTGCTGCACGCCCAAAACATCTGACACGGCCACCAGCAGCTGCTGCGCCTCAGAGGAACCGGGTGATAAGGCACTGGGCCTTGGGGCAGGCCTGCGCTTTGCACTGGTCGACATTCTCGACGACATCAAATACTGGATGGCGTTTGGCTTGGTACTGGCCGCCGTGATCGCGTCGCTGATCGAACCGGGTAACCTCGCCGAGTACGGCTCTGGGTTGGGCGCGATGCTGCTGATGCTGGTTGTAGGCCTGCCACTCTATATCTGCGCCAGCGCCTCCACCCCATTGGCCGCAGCCCTGCTTTTCGCCGGTATGTCGCCGGGTGCGGTGCTGGTTTTCCTGCTGGTCGGCCCGGCCACCAACATCGCCTCACTGGGCATCCTGATTAAGGAGCTGGGTAAACGCGCCGTAGTTCTCTACCTCACGGGCATCAGTGTCAGTGCGATCATCATTGGCCTACTGGTCGATGCCCTGCTGGGCGCGGACGCATTCCAGCTGGCCACAGGACTGGGCAGCCATAACCATCAGGAGAGCGCCTCCCTGCTGCATTGGGCCGCGGCTGTTCTGTTACTATTGCTGGCAATTAAACCACTACGTAGCCGCATTGGATTTTAAGGGCACTTTAAGACCACTATGCTGAATTTCCTGAGCAACAACCGAAACCAGAAACTGATCTCCGCCATTCGCGACGGCGATCTGGATAAGCTGGCACCACTGCTGAAAAAGTATGACGCCGCTGCACTCGACGGTCCGCTTGCAGACGAACAGAGTGCCGCTCAACTCGCCATTCTGGCGCAGCAGGCCGGGGCGCTGGAGCTGATCCTTAACGCGGGCTGCAATGCCAATGCCCGGAGCAGTGCAAGCGAAGCGCTGCTGGTGCTGGCGCTGAAGCAGGAAAAGGAAAGTCTGGCGCTGATGACCCAGCTGTTGCGCGCGGGCGGTGATCCCAATACCGAAGGTCTGGCGCTTGGCTGCTTTGATCACTGCGAAGACAATACCCTGATGGTGCACCTCAGCCGCCTGCTGGAACAGGGAGCTGATCTGTTTAGCGATCACCGTGTCATCCTGCGTGCGCTGGATACCGAACGACTCGACCTGATCCATTACCTGATCAACGCGGGTGCAGGTCTGCCTGATGAATGTACCGGCGCCGACTGTAGCGACGAGACCTGGAGCTATGCAAGACGCTGTCTGGATGACCGCAAAGTGCGGGAGATGATGCAGGGGTTCTAGAACCTGTTAATGCTCATTTAGCGACCATTTAGCGCTTACAGTCGGAGACTGGAGTCTGTTTTTCACAAATCTGTCAAAAATCCGAAGACACATTAGGCAGGCCTAAAGTAATCGGTCTAGACTGAATCCCTGAACACCTATTGCGCAGTACGAAACACGTAAGTACCAAAACAATAAGAAACTATGAGGGATCTACTATGGAACGTAGCGTACTTCGACCTGCTGATCAGACACCTCCACTTACCGAACCTCGCGTAAAACGGGAAGATATCATTCGCGAACTCCGACGCCAGGCTTCCACCCTGCGTGAAGAGGGTCAGACTGCGGCAGACTTTTGGCTGGCAGAGCAATACGAAACAACAGCAGATCTGCTGAACTGAATGGATAGCGGGCGCGCACATCGCCCACCACAGGTTCGTCACCGAACCGGCAGGTTAAACAAAACGGGATCAGCTTAATACTGATCCCGTTTTTTATTGATCAGGCCTCTTTGAGCGCAGCGGTCACAGAGACCTCAACCAGCAACTCAGGACGCGCCATGCGCGCTTCAACACAGGCGCGTGCTGGTGCATGGCCTTCCGGTACCCAGGCATCCCATACTGCATTCATCGCGGCGAAATCCTTCATGTCACGCACGTACACTGTCGCAGACAGGATGTGTTCACGGTCGCTGCCCGCCTGTTCCAGCAGTGCATCTACTTTTGCCAGCATGGTGCGTGTCTGCTCTTCGATACCCGCAGATGCATCTGCAGCAACCTGACCGCACAGGTAAACGGTGTTGTTGTGAATAACGATTCGGCTCATACGCTGACCGGTTTCCATGCGGGTGATGCTCATTTTCTGGCGACCTCAATAAATTGATATGGATCACAAATTGTATAATTCGCGACCGCACCAGAGCAGAAATATAACTGTGTTTTTCCCACTTTTTTCAGAAAAATCACCTGTAATCGATCTGAACGCAGCGCATACCACTGGCCGTAAACCGGGCTGAACAGTTTGCTGCACCTGCACCTCCCACCAAAGTTGACTGGTGAGCCGTCCGGCTTTGATCAATATTTAATCTACAGCACCAGCAGATGTACCAACCTTAATAACAAGTAACCACATGCAATAACACGCAGCCCGGCTGCCGTATTACATGCATTTCCCTGTAAAAAGCCATAAATAACGATAAATACAAAAACTACGGAGGCTTTATTATGGATTTTCGCGCGCTGGCAGAAGCCACCCAAAAACAATACCGACCCATTTGCCGCAGCAAAGAGGTCAAGGTAGAGAAAGTGATTCGCCTGGTCAGAAAGGGTCACGTGCACCTAGATCAGACCGAAACACCGCATCGCGCAACCCATTCATAAAAACAAGTGCGCCCTGACTCCCGGCGGGTTAAGCTAACAAGCGTCCCTCAAGGATTCAGGAGCGCAAGAGATGCCTTACAACGAAGAATTACTGGACGAACTGAACATCCTCAACCAGTTTTCACTGGAATCCACCCAGAGCGGTATCAAAGTCCACCACACCGCCGCCCCCAACCTGATTGCAGCCACCCAACGCTTATACGATAAAGGCCTGATCACCCAGACCGACGGTGGTTATCTGACCCCACTGGGCCGTGATGCACGCGAGCACAGTGAATCACTGCTGCTGATTCTGACCACAGAAAACCGTCAGCCAATCTGATAAGGCAGCAAATTAGAAATTGCGGCAGGAACAGCCAAGAGCAAGAACGTCGTGAGAAAGGTACCCAGTAGGGTGCTCAGGTACGGTATCAAGGAAGGTCATAAAAGAATTCAGGCATGGCTCACTGTCATGCCTGAAAGCGTAGCGGCCTTACAGGCCCAGACGCGGAATTTCAATCTTCGGACAACGGTCCATCACCACATCCAGCCCCGCTTCGTTCGCACGTTCTGCGGCGGCCTCGTTGATCACACCCAACTGCAACCAAACCGATTTAGCACCCGCAGCGATCGCTTCGTCCACGGCGTCCCCTGCTGCTTCTGAGTTGCGGAAGATATCCACCATATCGATCGGCTGTTCGATCTCATTAACCGACGCGACAACGGTGCGACCAAGGATTTCGCTACCGGCCTTCACCGGGTTTACCGGAATCACGTCATAGCCGCGCTCCAACATATAACGCATTACCCGGTAGCTGGCGCGTTCCGGTTTGGGACTGGCGCCAACCAGCGCAATGACCCTGGACTCCTGCAACAGCTTAATAACGGTTTTATCCATCTCACTCATTATTGTCTTCCTCGTCAGCCGCCGAACATACCGGACAGGCTTTATCCTTACGCAGTTTCAGGCTACGCCACTCCATCGTTTTACCATCCAGCAGCAACAGCTTACCCACCAGCGGCGTACCCACGGAAGCCAGGACTTTCAGCGCTTCCATCGCCTGTACCGAACCGATAATGCCTACCAATGGCGCCAGCACACCGGACTCAGAACAGGTCAGCGCTTCATCGTCACCCTGTTTATAGAGGCACTGGTAACAGGGCGAGTCTTCGTTGCGCGGATCGTAGACCGCAACCTGTCCTTCCATGCGGATCGCCGCACCGGACACCAGCGGTTTCTTGTGTGTCACACAAGCACGGTTGATCGCGAAACGGGTACTGAAGTTGTCGGTGCAGTCCACCACCAGATCCACCTCAGCGATCGCCGCCGCCATCTCATCGTCCGACAGACGGGTGTTACGGGTGGTCACTTTGATATCCGGGTTCACCGCCAGCAGCGTTGCCTTAGCAGACTCCACCTTTGGCTCACCAATACGATCCGTGGTGTGGATAACCTGACGCTGCAGGTTGGTAAGATCCACGTGATCATCATCCACCAGGACCAGCTCGCCGACCCCGGCAGCAGCCAGATACATCGCCACCGGACTGCCCAGACCACCCAGCCCCACAATCAATACGCGGGCGTTGAGCCAGGCCTCCTGACCGTCAATCTCCACCTCAGGTAGCATAATCTGGCGGCTGTACCGCAGCAGCTGTTCATCACTCAGCATTATTCATTACCTCTTAGCCATCGGCCCATGGTAACACGATCCCGCATACCCAGATCCTGCACAGTTTCCACACTTTGGTAGCCCCGTGTGTTCAGCAACTCACGTGCCGCCGCGCCCTGATCGTAGCCGTGTTCGAACATCAACCAGCCCCCCTCTTTCAGATAGTTACGGGCCTGGGAGGCGATCTGATCGATATCAGCCATCCCCTGATCATCGGCGATCAATGCGCTGAGCGGCTCAAAACGGACATCCCCCTGCTGCAGGTGAGGATCCTGCGGATCGATATAGGGAGGGTTGCTGACGATCATGTCGAAGGTGCCGTCCAGCGGTTCAAACCAGCTACCCAAGACAAAGTCAGCATTGCCTAGCGCCAGTCGCTCCCGGTTACGCTCGGCCAGAGCCACCGCCGCGTCGATACGGTCACAACCAACCACCTGCCAGTGCGGGCGTTCGCTCGCCAGCGCCAGCGCAATGGCACCGGTACCGGTGCCCAGATCGGCCACGCGGTAGGGGCCATCGGACAGTTTATCAAGCGCCTGTTCTACCAGAGTTTCTGTGTCGGGGCGCGGAATCAGGGTATCCGCACTGACCTCGAGATCGAGCGTCCAGAACGACTGAGTACCGAGGATATGCGCCACCGGTTCGCCTTGCTCCCGTCGCGCCAGCAGCTGCTGGTACGCGTCCAGCTCCGCTTCGCTCAACGCTTTATCGGCCCAGCTAAAGAGGTAACTGCGGGGTTTGTCGAGCACGTGGCTAAGCAACAGCTCGGCGTCCAGACGGGCGGAGTCACTGACGGTGGTCAGACGTTCGCAATGGCTTAAAGCCTGTTCGATAGTAGTCATTAAAGGGCCTTAAAAGCTCCAGTGTTGGATATCCGGCTGCACCTGTGTTTCTGCGCATGCGATAGAAACAACCACGTCGCAAAACGTTCACCTGCCTGCAACCTTTCTGCGGTTCTATGGTAACGCAAACCTCTTACGGGAACGCCATGCATTCAGGCAGGGCAACCCACTGATGCAATCGCACCGAGATAATACTGTGAATAATAAACAACGTATTGATGCCGATGATCTGGATGAGTACCTGGATACAGCGGACGACCAGGAGAGAGAGTTTCCCAAACGCCGCCGTTCAGGTCGCAACCGCAGACGCGACATCGAAAATCTGCTCGAAGAGCGCTACCTCCGCTCCCAGATCAATGAGCTGATCGACGAAGACGGCTTCTATTGATCCTTTGCAGGTGGCTCAAAACCTAAAAAGCCCGACTGATGCGGGCTTTTTTGCGTTTGGTAATCGGCTCACTCTTCAGACAGCGAACCAAGCTGCTCGGCCTGATGTTCGTTCATCAGAGGGTCAACCACATGACCCAGCTCACCGGCCATAACCTCCTGCAGCTTATACAACGTCAGGTTGATACGGTGATCGGTCACACGGCCCTGAGGGTAGTTATAGGTACGGATACGCTCGGAGCGATCACCGCTACCCACCAGGCTCTTACGGGTGCTGGCCTGTTCCGCCGCATGTTTTTCCGTCTCTGCTGCCTGCAGACGTGACGCCAGCAGGGACATCGCTTTCGCACGGTTCTTGTGCTGCGAACGCTCTTCCTGACACTCCACGACTACACCGGTCGGGATATGGGTGATACGGATTGCGGAATCGGTTTTGTTGACGTGCTGACCACCGGCGCCAGAAGCACGGAAGGTGTCCACACGCAGGTCCGCCTTGTTGATCTCAATATCCGCCACCTCATCCATCTCCGGCATTACCGCCACGGTACAGGCGGAGGTGTGGATTCGGCCCTGGGATTCGGTTTCCGGTACGCGCTGTACTCGGTGTGCGCCGGACTCAAACTTCAGGCGGGAGTATACGTCGGCTCCCACCACGCGGCTGATCAGCTCTTTAAAGCCCCCGTGTTCGCCTTCGTTAGCGCTGATCACCTCAACTTTCCAGCCCTGAGTTTCCGCATAACGGGAATACATGCGGAACAGATCGCCGGAAAAGATCGCCGCTTCGTCACCACCGGTACCGGCACGGATCTCCAGGAAGACGTTACGGGAATCGTTGGGATCTTTCGGCAGCAGCAGAATCTGCAGCTCAACCTCTAGCTCTTCGATTCGCGCCTTAGCGTCACCCAGCTCCTCTTTCGCCATCTCACGCATATCAGGATCATCATCCTTCAGCATGGTTTCGGCTTCTTCCAGATCAGCCAGGGCTTCATTGTAGGCAGCGAAGCTTTTTACCACCGGCTCCAGCTCGGCGTACTCCTTGGAGTATTCGCGAAAACGATCCTGATCGGAGATCACGTCCGCATCGGACATCAATGCAGCCAGTTCTTCGTAACGATCGGTCAGTTTTTCAAGTTTTGCGAGGATGGAGTCTTTCATTTATTGGGTTCGTTCTGTTCCGTTTCGGAAAGCTGATACAGTTCCTGTACCAGAGAGAGTAGATCAGTGCGGCCTTCAGCGCTGGCTTTACGCATCTGAATGGTCGGCTGGTGCAGCATTTTGTTGGTGATGCCACGTGCAAACTGGGTGATCACCGTTTCTGCATCTTTACCGTTACGCAGCTGGCGCAGTGCTTTCTCCAGCTCCTGATCGCGGGTACGTTCAGCCTGCCCACGCAATGCCGTCAGGGTGTCTACCGCTTCCAGCGAGCGCAGCTGGCGCATAAACTCGTGCGCTCCGGCTTCGATAATCTCCTCCGCTTCGCGGGCGGCGGATTCACGGTTACGCTGGTTCTCTTCTATCGCTTCTTTCAGATCATCGACGGTGTACAGGTAAACGTCGTCGAGCTCTGCCACCTGCTCCTCGATATCGCGCGGGACAGCGATATCCACCATAAAGATCGGACGGTGTTTACGTTTCTTCAGCGCGGTTTCCACCGCCCCTTTACCGAGAATCGGCAGCTGACTGGCAGTGGATGCGATCACGATGTCTGCATTAGGCAGCGCTTCGGGAATATCACCCAGGATGATCGCCTTACCGTCGAACTCTTCCGCCAGCGACAAGGCGCGCCCCAGAGTACGGTTGGCCACAGTAATGTCAGACACCCCCGCCTGAGTCAGGTGGCGGGCCACCAGTTCAATGGTTTCACCGGCACCGATCAGCAACGCTTTGCTCTCAGCCAGATCAGAAAAGATATGTTGCGCCAGGCTTACCGCTGCATAGGCAACAGAGACCGGGTTCTCACCGATCGCCGTATCGGTACGCACCTGTTTGGCGACCGAGAAGGTCTGCTGGAACAGACGGCCTAGTTCAGCACCGGCGTGCCCGTGTTCCTGCGATAAAGAGAAAGAGGATTTCAGCTGACCCAGAATCTGGGGCTCGCCCAGCACCAGCGAATCCAATCCGCTGGCCACACGCATCATATGACGCGCGGCGTCTTCGCCCCAATGGGCGTAGGAACATTGCTGCAGTTCATCGGGATCGAGGTCGTGGTAGGTACCTAGCCACTCCAGCAGATCGCGGGTACCCGCAAGTTCGGAGGAGCAGTAAAGTTCGGTGCGGTTACAGGTGGAGAGAATCGCCACCTCGCTCAGACGAGCGCTGTCGCGGGCCTGGTGCAGCGCATCAGCCAACTGTTCCGGCGAAAAGGCCACACGTTCCCTGACCGACACCGGAGCTGTCTTGTGGTTGATACCTAACGCCAATAAAGCCATAACGCCCAAATACTACCTCTGTTCCAGAGACGACATTCGCCCTGCGATTTAAATCAAGCGCGCTATGATACAACGCTTTGGGCAAAAGGTTAAAAGCCACAGCGTGGAATTAGGCTAAGGAACCTAAAACTGATACCAGTGTCCACCGACTGACGGCTGACATTCGTCAGTAGATTCATCTATAGTGACCTGAACACTCCAGGGATGCTGGCTAATCATTCATGAAAAAACCTATCTTCGGCATCGTTGCCGCTCTTGCCACAGTATTGCTCGCTGGTTGCAGCCTGAACGACCTTAAACAGCACACAGAGCTGCAAAGTGCCCCGGTGACCTATAACCAGGGTGAGTTTAACCGCGAATCGCTCTACGACCTGTTGGTTGCGGAAATTGCCGGTCAGCAACGCGACTTTGATCTCGCGATGGATATGTACCTGAAACAGGCCCGTCTGACCAAGGACGCCGGTGTGGCGGAACGTGCCACCCGCGTGGCTCAGTACCTGCGTAACGTCGAGGCGATCTCTGAAGCGGCGACGCTCTGGCGTCAGGCGGCTCCGGAGAACCCGGAATCCTATCAGATCTCGGCCAGCATTCTGCTGCACCAGAAACAGTACGCGCAGGCTCTGCCCCTGATTGAGCGTGCGTTTCAGTATGACCGCGCACGCATCCTGGCTGTGATTCGCAGTCAGATCAGTTCAATGCCTGCCGATGTGGTCGAAGGTTACCTCAACGTAATCAGCACCCTGCTGAACGGCGACCTGCAGACTGACCTGCTGGTGACTCAGGCATTACTCTACAGTCAGCAAGGCAATCTGGAGCTGGCATTGTCCTCGCTGGACGAAGCCCTGCAGGTTGACCCGAAAAGTACCGATGCGATCGCCAATAAAGCGGAGCTACTACGCGCCAACGGCCAGTTCAAAGAAGCACTGGATACGCTGGCACCGGCGATGAGCGGCCTGGTCAATGAGCAGAAGCTGCAGATCCTTTACACCCAGTTACTGTTTCAGTCGAAACAGCCTGATGCCGGGGTGAAGGAAGCCAAGGCGATGCTTCTCCAGTACAACAAGGATTATCAGCTCAAGTTCTACCTTGCGCTGGTGATGCTGGAAAATGATCGCGTTAAAGATGCCAAGCCACTGTTCGAAGAGTTGCTGGAACAGGGCCCTGCCGACACGCGCCCCCATTTTTACCTTGGCGTCATTGCTCAGGATGAGGGCAATAACGAAAAAGCAATTGAACATTTCATGGCGGTGGATGATGCCTCCACCATCTATCAGGCGATCAGCCGCATCTCCGTACTGCTGGATAAATCGGAAGATAAAGCCCGCTTGCAGCAGATCATCACCGATGTGCGTAACACCCGTCCGGACATGGCCGCCCAGCTCTACGGACTGGAAGCGGAGTGGTTGCAGCTGCATGACTACGAAGATGAAGCCCTGGTGCTGTTGGAGGATGCTCTCTCCCGCTTCAATGACAATGTGAATCTACTCTATACCCGCGCAATGCTGCAGGAATCCACAGACTTCCCGAAGGCAGAGAAAGACCTGCGCCGTATTTTGGCAGTCGAACCGGAAAACTCGCTGGCCCTGAACGCGCTGGGTTACACCCTCACTGTCCACACCAACCGTTACGACGAAGCACTGGATCTGATCAGTCGCGCGCTTAAGGTCCGCCCCGATGACCCAGCGATTATAGATTCCATGGGCTGGGTGCTGTTTAAGCTGCAGCGTTATACCGAATCGATCCAGTATCTGGAAAAAGCATTTGCCGCGATCAACGATCCCGAAGTCGCCAGCCATCTGATCCAGGCGTACTGGGCGAACGGTAATAAAGAGAAGGCACTGAAACTGCTGCGCGAAGGTCTGGCAAAAGACCCGGACAGCACCCATTTGCAGGAAGCCGCACGGGCAGTTGAGGCACGTTAAAAAAGATGCAGAACACGCTACGCCTTATTACGACAGCACTGATGCTGTTGATGCTCAGTGGCTGCGGCAGCCTGATTCAGCAACCCGAACCTCGGCCCCCGGCAGATCTCAGCTGGGAGCAGCACAAAGCACGTTTGCTGGCACTTAAGCACTGGCAGCTATCGGGCAAAATCGGTATCCGCACCACTTCGGACAACCACTCCGCCAGCCTGAACTGGGAGCAGGATAATGGCGCCTACCAGATCGATATGAGCGGACCTTTAGGTCAGGGCGGCGCCAGCATCTCTGGCAAACCCGGGTATATCCATATCGAGATCGCCGGTGAAGGCGAGTACGAAGCCAGTTCGCCGGAACGGCTGCTGCAGGACACACTCGGCTGGCAGTTTCCGGTACAGAGCGCACACTGGTGGATTAAAGGGTTACCAGCACCGGATGCACCTTATGAACAACAACTCAAAGACAACCGCCTGGCCCAACTAAATCAGAACGGTTGGACCATAAAATATCTGCGATATAGTGCGGGAATAGAGGTACTGCCGAGCAAACTCAAGCTGGCACGACAGGGGATTCAGATCACGCTGGTGATTAAGGATTGGAAGGTCATTCAATAACCCGCGTACTGTTGACTTCGACTACCATATCTAAGAGAATACGCGCCTCTTTAAACGGGAGGCCGAATCCTCCATAGAGGAGATTACTGGGGTATCGCCAAGCGGTAAGGCACGGGATTCTGATTCCCGCATGCGGAGGTTCGAATCCTCCTACCCCAGCCAAACACTCATGAACGATTCCCTTTCTGGAAAAAATCCCGATCTAATTACCGAAAAGGTGCACGCTGTGTCCAAGATGATGGTCTTTACCGGCAATGCTAACCCGGAACTGGCTCGCAAAGTTGTTGAGCGTCTGGATATCCCAATGGGTAAAGCAAACGTTGGCCGGTTTAGCGATGGTGAAGTAACTGTTGAGATTCAGGAAAACGTGCGTGGCAAGGATGTATTTGTCATTCAGTCTACCTGTGCACCGACCAACGACAACCTGATGGAACTGATCGTACTGGTTGATGCGCTGCGTCGTGCATCTGCTTCCCGTATCACCGCAGTTGTCCCTTACTTCGGTTACGCTCGTCAGGACCGCCGTCCTCGTTCTGCTCGTGTACCTATCACAGCTAAAGTGGTTGCAGATGTAATGTCTAACATCGGCATCGACCGCGTACTGACTGTTGACCTGCACGCAGACCAGATTCAGGGCTTCTTCTCTGTACCTGTTGATAACGTATACGGTTCCCCTGTACTGCTGGACGACATCGTCGATCAGGAATACGACAACGCGATGGTTGTTTCCCCGGACGTAGGCGGCGTAGTACGTGCACGTGCTGTAGCGAAGCAGCTGGACTGCGATCTGGCGATCATCGACAAACGTCGTGAGCGCGCCAACGAATCTCAGGTAATGAACATCATCGGTGATGTTGAAGGCCGTACCTGCATCCTGGTGGATGACATGTGTGACACCGCTGGCACCCTGTGCAAAGCAGCACAGGCACTGAAAGAAAACGGTGCAGCGCGCGTTGTTGCTTACGCAACTCACGCAGTATTGTCCGGCCCGGCGATCAACAACATCCGCAACTCCGTGCTGGATGAGCTGGTTGTTTCTGACACCATCCCGCTGTCTGACGATGCGCACTCTTGTGACAAGATCCGTCAGCTGACACTGGCACCGATGCTGGCTGAAGCCGTACGCCGTGTCTGCAACGAAGAATCCATCAGCGCGATGTTCCGCTAAGAACATCCGCTGAACGCCCTGCCCCAAACCGCAGGGCATTAAATCGCCCACTAGGGCATCAATCAACTGCAAAGCTCTGGTCGCGGAGGTTTGCAGTTTTGTTTATTAAAGGTATTAAAAATGTCTGAATTTGCAATTAACGCTGTAGCGCGTACTGACGAGGGGAAAGGTGCGAGCCGCCGCCTGCGTCGTGAAGGTCTGGTTCCTGGTATCGTTTACGGTGGTGACAAGCGCAAGAAGCCTGTAGCTATCTCCATCCCTAACAACGAACTGATCAAAGACATCCAGGACGAGTCTTTCTTCTCCTCCATCCTGACTATCAAGCTGGATGGCAAAGAAGATAAAGTGATCATCAAAGACCTGCAGCGTCACCCTGCACGTCCAGAAGTTCTGCACGCAGACTTCCAGCGCGTGACCAAGAGCACCAAGATCAAGATCACTGTGCCTCTGTCTTTCCAGAACTTCGAAGCATCTGCTGCTTCTAAAGCTGCAGCTAAGTTCGCAGTTGAGAAAAACACTGCTCAGATCCTGTGCCTGGCTGACAACCTGCCGGAAGCACTGGTCGTTGATCTGTCCAACGCTGAGCTGGGTCAGGTTCTTCACCTGTCCGACATCTCTCTGCCGGAAGGCGTTGAGATCGTTGCACTGCGTCGCGGTTCCGACCACGACCAGGGTATCGGCTACGTATACGCTCCACGTGGTGCTAAAGCAGCAGGCTAATCGCCTGGCTACGGCCCATTAAAGGTACCGGCATGAACGACAAGATTCAGCTTATAGTTGGTCTGGGAAATCCCGGAGCACAATACGCAAATACCCGTCACAATGCCGGTGCTGAGTTTGTTGAGCAGCTTGCTGCTCAACAACTCACCTCCCTGCAGCCCGAGAAGAAATACCACGGGCTCTACGCAAAAGTTCATATCGACGGTCAGCCGATCCATCTGCTGGTCCCGACTACATTTATGAACTTAAGCGGTCAGTCAGTTTCATCCCTGGCAAACTTCTTCAAAATTCCCCCTGAATCCATACTGGTTGCTCACGACGAGCTGGATATGCCTCCGGGTGTCGCTCGTTTCAAGAAAGGGGGTGGTCACGGCGGTCACAACGGCCTGCGCGACATCATCAGCAAGATGGGCAACAACAAGAATTTTTACCGCCTGCGCTTGGGTATCGGTCACCCCGGTCATGCCAGCCAGGTATCCGGCTTTGTCCTGAGCAAAGCGCCGGTCAGTGAACGACAGGCAACAGACGCCGCCATTCACGAATCGATCCGCTATCTGCCTGAAGCCATCAAAGGCGACTGGGCGAAAGCGATGAATCAACTCCACAGTTTCAAAGGTTAACGGTAGGACTCACCATGGGTTTTAAATGCGGTATCGTCGGTCTGCCGAACGTCGGCAAATCCACCCTGTTCAACGCTCTGACTAAGGCAGGCATCGCGGCTGAAAACTACGCGTTCTGCACCATCGAACCGAATGCCGGTGTCGTACCGATGCCCGATCCACGCCTGGATAAGCTGGCGGATATCGTAAGCCCGGAGAAGGTTATCCCAACCACCATGGAGTTTGTGGATATTGCCGGCCTGGTAGCAGGCGCCTCCAAGGGTGAAGGCCTGGGTAACAAGTTCCTGGCCAACATCCGTGAGACCGATGCGATCGCTCACGTTGTACGCTGCTTCGAAGATGAAGATGTACAGCACGTACACAACCGTATCCACCCGCTCGAAGATATCGACATCATCAACACTGAGCTGGCACTGGCAGACCTTGAGTCTGTTGAGAAGCAGCTACAACGCGTACTGCGTGTCGCAAAAAGCGGCGACAAGGATGCGATCAAACAGAAAGAGATGCTGGAGCGCCTGCAGGATCAGCTAGCTGAAGGCAAGCCGGTCCGCGCCCTGGAACTGGATGACAACGAAGCCGCTCTGGTTAAGCAGTTCCACCTGCTGACCGTTAAGCCAACCATGTACATCGCGAACGTGGACGAAGACGGCTTCGAGAACAACCCACACCTTGACGCTGTGCGCGAGCTGGCGGAGTCCGAAGGCGCCGAGATCGTTGCCATCTGCAATAAGCTGGAAGCCGAGATCGCCGAGCTGGACGACGAAGAGCGCGATATCTTCCTGGAAGACCTGGGCATGGAAGAGCCGGGCCTGGACCGCGTAATACGCGCTGGCTACGACCTGCTGGGACTGCAGACTTATTTCACCGCAGGCGTTAAAGAAGTACGCGCCTGGACCGTTAAAGTCGGCGCTACCGCACCACAGGCAGCCGGAGTTATCCACACCGACTTCGAAAAAGGCTTCATCCGTGCTGAAGTAGTCTCTTACGATGATTTCGTCGAGCACAACGGCGAACAGGGCGCAAAAGAAGCAGGCCGCTGGCGCCTGGAAGGTAAAGACTACATCGTCCAGGACGGCGACGTGGTGCACTTCCGCTTCAACGTGTAAGCGCACACCACAGCATAAAAAACCGATCCTTGTGATCGGTTTTTTTTGTGCCTGAACACTGCCCTTCCTTATGCAAATCGAGCACTTTTTAACCGCCAAACCCGGCAATCTGAGGCGCTCTGAAAAAAACTGCATTTCCCTATAATTTTTTACTTCCAACCTGTTGACACATAAGCCAAAACAGAGAATAATTCGCGACCTCAACAGCACGGCAATATAGCTCAGTTGGTTAGAGCATCGCATTCATAATGCGAGGGTCGCAGGTTCGAGTCCCGCTATTGCCACCATGTTGAGACGAAAATGCAGGGGTATAGCCAAGCGGTAAGGCAACAGGTTTTGATCCTGTCATGCGTTGGTTCGAATCCAGCTACCCCTGCCACTTTTCAAGGCAATATAGCTCAGTTGGTTAGAGCATCGCATTCATAATGCGAGGGTCGCAGGTTCGAGTCCCGCTATTGCCACCA
>CANMWJ010000006.1 GCA_947501565.1 uncultured Marinobacterium sp. | reverse complement strand
AGTACGCTTAGTTCTTGATTTCATAACACCTTCCGATTTGATGATCGAAAAGTGTCAACGTTATTCAGGACGGGACAATCTAAATAAAAAAGCCTGCGTTTAACGACGCAGGCTTTTTTGTGTGCGGTATTTTACTTAACCGAATAATCCGTCAGCGCGGGGGCGCAAAAGAATCGGTAGGTAGTGCACCAGAAACAGCATCCAGGCCAGAATCCAGAGAGTGCCGGAGAGGTGAAGACCGGCAAGGTAGGGGATTGGCAGCCAGGTAATCGCAACACGAATAACCGCAGCAAGCAGCATCAGGATAAAGGCACTGATGATCATCGGGCCGATCGCGAGCGGCCGTCCGGTATGTCCCAGGGATACACGGGCCATCATGCCCAGTGTCAGTAAACCGATACCACCTGCGGCAAAGGCGTGGATCGCAATAGAGCTACTCACCATACCCTGACCAGCCAAAGCAGTAAGCCCGAAGCCCAGTGTCAAAAACAGATAACCCGCGTGCAGTACCCAGACCAGCGGTACCTTGAACATGGCCGCGCTGAACCAGCCTTGCAAGCGGATCAGGCTCAGTGCAAACAGCAGCAATGAGACAGGTAGTTGCAGCATTTCTATATTGGCTAACATAACGATCAGCCAGATAAGAGTCGCGGGAATAACAGATTTCTCCACCCAGGCGTAGCGATGACTCGTAGCCCCCTGCACACCCCGTTCAGTGAAGAATGGAATAACTCTTCCACCGATGACAGTGATCACCATCACCACCAGATAGAGGGCCAGGTGCAGGCCGGTCATGGCCGTATTTTCCGTTACACCCATAATCTCCAGGTGAACCAACAGGTTGGCGATAAAAAAGGCGCTCAGGATAGGAATGAACAGCAGGTTGCGGTAGTTACGGGAACGGATGATCGGGTAGGCGACGGCAATCGCGACGATGGGGGCAAAAGCCAGATCCACCGCTGAAATTAACCAATCGGGTGCCACCGGGATAAACGGCAACACACGCCCGCCGACCCAGAGCAGGGTCAGTAATGCCAACGGTGTGCCGAAGATGGTCTGCACCGAAGTCCAGTTGCGTACGGCGGTTAGCAGAAAACCGGCGATGATCGCCAGCGTAAAGCCGAACAACATCTCGTGGGCATGCCAATAGAGGGTATTGCTGTAGTAGTTAAGGCGCATACCGCTACTGTAAAGCACCAGCCAGACGGCAAGCATTGCTGCTGCGCTGATTGCGCCTAGCAGAAAAAATGGGCGGAAACCGAGGTTAAACAGAGCGAAGGGTGAGCTTTTGCGCGGCTCGTCTATCGAGATCATTAATGCTGCCTCCGGAGGAACCTGTGCGGTGCTATACTGCTTCGCCGCCAGATCCGAGTGACTGGTGTTGCAACCCCAGAGATTTCACTGCGACATATTTTGGTCAATGACCGCTGAACGCCGGTAGTGACATCTTGTCTGTGAGTTATGGTAGTTGGCTGATTATTTCATAATATGTATAAAAAATACATCAAAAAGATCCTGAGCAGGCTGGGCGGTGTGCTCATCTGCGGTCTCTGGTCTCAAACTCTATGGGCCGAGATCTCAGTTGTCGATGATCTGGGACAGCGCCTGGTGCTGACAAAACCCGCGCAGCGGATCATCAGTCTCGCACCGCATGTGACCGAAAACCTGTATGCGGTGGGCGCGGGGGATCTGGTGGTCGGTGCGGTGGCCTATAGTGACTATCCACCCGCTGCCAAGGCTCTGCCGCAGGTGGGAGATTTTGCCAACCTGAACATTGAGCGCATTCTGACGCTCAAACCAGATCTGGTGGTCGCCTGGATCGACGGCACTGCCCCAGGGCAAATTGCGCGTCTTGAGCAGCTGGGGATTCCCGTGTTGCAGGAATCACCCGACAGTTTTCCTGAGATCGCCCTCTCTTTACGCCGTTTAGGCATTGTCAGTGGCCGTCAGGCGTCTGCAGAGAAGGCGGCGGCAGCGATGGAGGCGCGTGTTCAGAGGTTGCGTGAACGCTATGCTTCAGCACCCGTGTTATCGGTTTTCTATCAGCTTTGGCACCAGCCGCTGATCACCGCAAACGATACGCAGTTGATCGACCAGATTATCCAGTTGTGCGGTGGTCGCAATCTTTTCGCCGAGCGCCCGGAAGTTGCTCCCAGAATCGGTGTGGAGGCGGTGATTGCAGCGAATCCAGACCTGATTTTATCCGCCGTGGAGCGACACAATCCAGATTGGCAGAAAGTCTGGCAGCCCTGGCAGAACGTGACTGCGGTCCGTAACGGCCACCTGTTTTCCGTTGAAGCGGATCACGTTCATCGTGCGACGGTACGCGCGGTGGAGGGAGCCGAGCAGGTTTGCGCCTTTTTTCAGCAGGCGCGAGAACAACGTTATCC
The DNA here is from genome assembly GCA_947501565.1 of uncultured Marinobacterium sp. Taxonomy (GTDB): domain Bacteria; phylum Pseudomonadota; class Gammaproteobacteria; order Pseudomonadales; family Balneatricaceae; genus Pontibacterium. The sequence continues at coordinate 221,878 of CANMWJ010000006.1, read as the reverse complement.
ACAGGCGACAGGTACACAGGTGGAGAAGGAATGAAACAGCTGATTTTAGGAGGTGCTCGTTCGGGTAAAAGCCGTTTGGCTGAACAGCGGGCGCAGGCCAGTGACCAGAAAGTCGTTTATATCGCCACCGCTCAAGCGATGGACACCGAGATGGAGGCACGCATCCAGCAGCATCGAGAGGCGCGTCCTGAACACTGGAAGGTTGTTGAAGAACCGCTTCAGCTGGCCGATGTATTAGTCCGGGAGGCCGCAGACGATGTGTGCTTGCTGGTGGATTGTCTCACGCTCTGGATGACTAACTTATTGCTGTCCGGCGACGATAAGCTTAAGCACGAAGTTGAAGCGCTCTACAGCGTGCTCGATATCCTGCCGGGTAGCCTGATTATGGTCAGTAACGAGGTGGGATGGGGGATTGTGCCGATGGGGGAGTTGAGCAGGCAGTTTCAGGATCAGACCGGCTGGTTGCACCAACGTTTGGCACAGCTCTGTGACCAGGTGACGCTTACCGTTGCCGGATTACCGATGGAGATTAAAGAACCGCGATGACTATCCCGACAAGGCTTGCGTGGCTGGAGCAGCCGATTAAAGCGATCGACCAGGCCGCACAACAGGCCGCCGAAAAACGGCAGACACAGCTCACTAAACCGCTGGGTGCGTTGGGCGACATGGAAGCGCTGGCGGTGCGCCTTGCCGGTATGCGGGGACAGATCAAACCGCAGCTGAATGACGTACAGGTGTCGGTGTTTGCGGCCGATCATGGGATCGCAGCGGTCGGGGTTTCGGCCTACCCGCAGGAAGTGACCGCACAGATGGTGATGAACTTCGCGTTTGGCGGTGCAGCGGTATCAGTGGTTGCACGTTATTTAGGGGCGAGTTTCGAAGTGGTCAATCTGGGGACTGTTGCGCCCGTGCCGCCACATGAACAGGTTATCAGTCGGGTGATTGCACCCGGTACTCAGGACTTTTCGTCTGTGCCCGCTATGGATAACGCCCAGTTGGCTCAAGCATTGATGGTGGGGTGTGAACGCCTGGATGCCTGTGCGCAACGACAACCGGATCTGTTTATCGCCGGTGAGATGGGGATCGGCAACACGTCGTCGGCCAGTGCGTTGGCGGCGGTGCTGCTGAAACGATCCGCTGCTGAGCTGGTGGGCCCGGGTACCGGACTGGATAGTGCCCAGGTCGTACGTAAGGCTGCACTGATCCAGCAGGCAATGGAGCTGCATTTAATGCAGGAGCCGAATCTTGAGGAGAGGCCACTGGCCCTGCTGCAGCGCATGGGGGGCTTTGAGATTGCCGCGATGACCGGTGCGTATATCCGCGCCGGGCAGCTTGGTATTCCGGTGCTGGTCGATGGATTTATCAGCACAGCGGCGGCGTTGGTTGCGCTGCAACTTAAGCCAGAACTCGCTGACTGGTTGATCTACGGTCACTGCTCCGCTGAGCCAGGGCACCGATTGCTTCTTGAGCATCTGCAAGCAAAACCCTTGTTGCAGCTCTCGATGCGTCTCGGTGAAGGCAGTGGCGCCGCACTCGCGGTGGACTTGATGCGCTCAGCCTGTCATTTGCATGCGGAGATGGCAACCTTTGATGAAGCCGGTGTTTCGGATAAAACCTGACCGGTTAAGAGGCGATCGAATGCGAACCCTGACACTGGACCTTTTACGTCATGGCGAAACTGCTACCCACGGTATCTATCAGGGGCGGACCGACGTATTACTGTCGGAAAAAGGCGAACGTCAGATGGCAGGGGCCTTGTCCTGCTCGCCTGGTTGGCAGAGAGTTCTATACTCCCCCCTGACGCGTTGTGCCTATCCTGCTCAACTGGGGGCGGGGTTGCTCAATGTGCCCTGTGACGAGGTCGACTGGTTGAGTGAAATCGATTTTGGCGAATGGGATGGGCGTATGCTAAGCGACGTACACGCACAGCAACCCGAACTGGTGGAAGCGTTCTGGCAAAATCCGGCAGATGTTACCCCTCCGGGAGGTGAATCCCTGCAGGCCTTGCAGCAGCGGATCAGCATCGGGCGGGAGCAGTTGCTGCACGGTAGTGACGAACATCTGTTGCTGGTCACCCACGGTGGTGTGATCCGGGCGCTGGTCGCGGAGTGCCTGCAGATTGCGGCGGCCCGCTGGACACATATCAGGTTGGATCATGCCTGTTTTACCCGCATACGCTATTACCTCGACGAGGGACAATGCTGGCCGGAGCTGGTAACCTGCAATACGCCGCTTTTGGATGCTAACTCCACTCAAAATTGATCTGCATAAATCTATCAAGGACGTCCGTTAGTGAACTACTCCGATACCCTGCGCACCGTTTACGACAAACTGGATGAACTCGGCGACCTGCCGGTGTTCAGTGCGACTGTGAACCGCATCCAGCAGGTCAGCAGCTCCGAAGAGAGTGATGCCATGGCGCTGGCGATGGCGATCATGAAAGATGCCAATCTTTCGGCGAAGGTCCTCAAAATTGCTAACTCCTCTTCTTACCATCGCGGCAATGCGGCGATTACCGTTGTTTCCCGTGCGGTGGTCACCATCGGTTTTAAGCAGATCAAAAACCTCTGCCTGACCCTGAAACTGATTGAGGGGTTCCATAAGCACTATCCGGATCTGAACGTCCCCGGTTTGCTGATGCGGGCGTTTCTGAACGCCAATATCGCCAGCGATCTGGCTATTCGTAGCCATAAAGTGGGTGATGCGGAGGAGTGTTATATCAATGCGTTGTTGTTCGGTCTGGGAGAGGTTGTTGTTGCGCACACCATGCCGGCGCTCTACCGCCGCATGATCAAGTTGCGTGCGAAAGGTGAGCATTCCTGGCACAAGATCCAGGTAAACGCCCTGGGCGGTACATTCAGTGATATCGGCCAGGATCTGGCACGTAGTTGGGGACACCCTCCACAGGTGGTGCAGGCGATGGCCCGCGAAGAGGCGTATAGCACTGGTGATCAGTCAGTGCAGCTGGCGGGGGTGGGGTATCATCTGCTTGAACAGCTTTATGGACTGGATGCCTGTGATGAGTATCCCTACGCAGAGCTGGTGGAAAGTATCGAAGCGGTAACGGAGCTGAACGGTGACCAGATCAACGAGTCCGTACTTCGCTGTTATCAGAAAGTGGCTCAGATCGCCTCTGACTACGGATTAAGTTGCCGCAGCATGGTGCGGGAGTATGCGCCTAGCAATGATGACGAAAAGGATGAGTTGGTTCGTCAGATGGCATTTATAACCGCGCAGCATACGGAGGCGGAGGATAGTTCTGCTGCGGTGGAGAGTGGTCGCCGGACCTTGCGAGTCAGCGGGGATGCTGAGAAGCAGCTGGATTACCTGCATCAGGTAACGGAGATGATCAGCCAGGGCGTCGCTATTCCCAAGGTACTGAAAACGATCGTTGTGGCGATGCAGCGTTGTACCGATCTGGATCGCACACAACTGTGTCTGTTAAGTCGCAATGGTGAGCGGTTAGAAGCCAAGGTTGCCGAGGGCAACAACACCTTCCGCCTGAAAAGTTATTTCTCGCGCGGATTCGATGGCACAGACAACGATATGTTCCTGCGGGTAATCAAGCGTGGGGCCACGTTGCTGGTCAATGATCTGGATGAGAACGGCTGGCATGAACGTATCCCGGAAGATTTTATTCAGCAGGTGGAGTGTCAGGGATTTGTACTGGCACCGCTGGTGGTGAACAAGCGAGTAATCGGCATGTTGTATGGTGACCGATTACTGGGGCAGGGAGCGCTCAGCGAACGCGACTTCAAAGTTTTCAGTCAGTTTGCCAGCCAGGCCCGTCTGGCACTTATGAAAGTATAAGTGCCAGATTTGTTCGGGACTGTTGGCTGTGACAGAGAGATTACTCTGTCGCACCTTTGATAAAGGACTTGGTGTTTTCCCAAGCATCTTTGCCCATTTGCACAGCAGTTTCGGCGCCCTTCTCGGTAGAGCAGGCGGCGCGTTTAGCCATACATTTGGATTTACAGCCCGTCAGCGCCGCATCATCGGTGAGGTTGCTGACTTTGCATTTTGCTTCGCACAGGGTTTGCTCGGTGCTGCAATCCGCCATCGCCGGAGCAGACAGCATTAGCAGTGCAGATAGTACTAAATAGCGCATGAATCTCTCCTTCTTTGGCTCGCTATTATAAATTGCCTTGCTGAATAAGTCCTGAATAGTCATTCCTTATTGCGGCTGGCGCGAGGTTGCCAGAGTATCTCATGTCCGATTTCACGTGCCAGAACCCGCCCAACCACAAACAGCAGGTCTGAAAGTCGGTTCAGGTAAGCTGCTCCCTGAGGATTGATATACTCTTCGTGGCCCAACTCAATCATTCGTCGTTCGGCTCGACGGCAGACACTGCGGGCTAACTGACAGGTTGATGCGGCACGGCTACCGCCCGGCAGAATAAACTCTTTTAACGGTGGCAGTTCCGCGTTGAGCTTATCCAGTGCGGTTTCCACCTCGCCGACCACCGCTTCTGTGATCACCTGATACTTCTCGTCGGCTACAGCCAACTCTCCACCCAGGTCAAACAGGTCGTGTTGCAGCGGTTGCAGTACGTCTGTCAGACGGTGGGCCTGATCCAGCTCGGCAATCAGCAGACCGATCAGCGAGTTCAGCTCGTCCACGGTGCCCAGGGCTTCAATACGGGGATGGGTTTTAGCAACCCGGTTACCGTTAGCCAGTGCGGTGGTGCCTTTGTCACCGGTACGGGTGTAGATACGGTTAAGACGGTCGGACATAGATAAGATCCCAAACTCCGGATAAACAAAAGGGCTGAAAGTCAGCCCTTTATTCTGTCAGAAATGCTGTTAGAAACTATAGCCTACGGTCAGCAAAAGCTGACGATCAGGGGCGTTAAAGTCTTTATTGCTTTGATACTGCCTATCGAAGGCGTTTTCGATGCGCAGGCCCAGCTCCAGCTGTGGCAACGGTGTAAAAGAAGCATAAAGGTTAACGACCGAGTAGGAAGGCAGGGTGTTGGTGTTGCCCGTGTCGGTGAAACGACTGCCTTCGTACAGCCAATTAGCGCCCAGGTTCCACTGCTCATGCGCTGCGTAATCCAGCTGCCACTTATACTGGTGGCTTGGGCGGTAGGTCAGCTTTTTATCCGCTTTGGTGTTTTTAGCATCCATTACCTCCGCTGAGAGGCTGTGTGTCAGAGGGCCTTTGGTAAGGCTTATCGCTGCTTCCAGACCTTTAATGTTGGCTTGATTGACGTTGGACGGTTTCCACACATTGTTGATGTCTGGCGCCCACGCGATCAGATTTTTGATATCTGTTTCATATGCACTCACCGACCAGTTGACGCTTTCACCACCGCTTAGGGTAAGTTCGGTAGAGCGGGAACGCTCTGGCTGCAGATCCGGGTTGCCAGAACCAGGCCAGTAAAGGTCGTTAAAGGTAGGTGCTTTGAAACCCGTGCCACGGCTCAGGCTCAGTTGCACGCCATTATTAAAGTTCCAGGCGCCCGCCAGGCTCCAGGTGTTGTGGAAACCGAACTGATCGTCTTTGGTGCGGCGAACGCTTGCTTCCAGATCCAGTGCATCGATGGAGTGGATGGCACCGGCGAAGACGCTGGTGGTATCGCGCTCTTCTACATCATATTGTTGTACGCTTTTGCTGACATCGTCGCGCTTGAAGTCGATACCGGCGGTCAGGTCGGTTGCATCACCTACTGCAATGTTGTTAAGCCAGCTGGCCTCCTTGTGCTGGGTGACAAAGCGGGAACCGCTTGATTTGGCGACACCGTTACCGTAAGTCAGTGCATCATCTTCACTGAATGCTAACGATAAGGTGCTCTTCAGGATCGACTGCTGGTAGGTCAGCGCTACACCGTGGGCATAGTTTTCGTAGTCGGTTTCGTCGCCACCGAAGGTCGGATCAAATTCGTAGTTGCCGTGCCAGATATTGCCGTTGGCTGTCAGGCTCAATGCATCGTTGATCTGATGGTTGATTGAGGCGCTCAGGGTGCGTGCGGAGTAACCGTCATCGTCCGTTTTGGCATCCTGGCGTACATCATAACCGTCGCTGCGTTCGGTGCTCAGGTGAAGGCTGTAGGAAGTACGATCACCGGCTTGGCCGCGCAGGCTACCGTTCAGGATCTGGGTGTTGTCGCTACCTACAGTAGCAGAGACTTTTGCACGGGTTTCTGCAGGCTTCTGATTGGTGAAGATCTGCAGGATGCCACCGATAGCGTCGGAACCGTAGAGAGCGGATCTAGGCCCGCGCACATATTCGATACGGTCGATCTGATCTACTGGGATCAGGTTGAAGGTGGTGGAACCCAGAGTTGCCGAGCTGATGCGCTGTCCGTTCAGCAGAATCAGGGTGTGGGTGCTGTTGGTGCCGCGCGTGCGCAACGAGGTCAGTTGTGCTTTGCCGCCGCTACTGCTCAGTGAGACACTAGGCAAAGTCGCCAGGATCTGCTTGATGGAGGTGATCTTTTTCTTTTCGATCTCTTCACGGGTGATCACGGAAACAGGCGCGAGTGTTTCAGTGATTGGTTGTTCGATACGGTTGGCGGATACGATAACAGTATCCAGTTGAGTTTCCTGCGCATACGCAGGTAGGGCAGCGGCGATCGCGGCTACCAGAGACAGGCTGGTTTTCATTGTTCCCCTCAAGATGCACCCACCGTGCACATTTGGACATGAAGTTACTGGCCGGTCTACGGGCTGACGACGCGGATTGAAGTACGTGATGTAAACTTCAGTCCCAACGCTGAACCTTCCCAATCCTGTTGTTTAGGATCAGTGGTTTTTTCAGCGCTTTAAGTCGATCACCGTTGCGGGGGCAGCGTTGGAATAACCTCTCTTAACAGGCACACCAAACTTCCCGATTATCCTGCGTGTCGCAACACATACAGGCACCAGTAACGTGGACGGGCGCTAGTGTAGGCAGAGTGACTGCCGTAGGCAATTGAAAGCCGCTGACCAGGGCTGAAAAAAATTCATCGGTTCTTGAATGAATTTGATCAGGATTCTATGCCCTGACGAATATCAAGATAGAGCTGCTGATTTAGCGGTAACTCAAGATCAAGTTGCTCTGCCTGCTTCAGGAGATAACCGGTGATGAAGTCGATCTCGGTCTGTCGCCGGTTACGCACATCCTGCAGCATAGAGGAGTAGTTGGCGCCGGTTGCTTGAGCTACCGCTTCGGCCTGTGCGAGTACACCGTGCGGGAACAGGTCCAGTTTAAGTGCCGAAGCCACCTGTTCTATCTCGCCACAAAGCTGGGCCATCATTTGGTGTTTCTCCTCATCTTCCACCAAAGCACCGTTACGACAATCGAAGTGTGCGGTGAGCGGATTGATGGCGCAGTTGATCGCGAGTTTGCGCCACAAGCTGAGTTCAATCGCTGGATCTGCCAGCAGCTTCAGTTCGGCTGACGGTGTCATCGCTGTAGGTATAGTGGGTAACTCGTGTGAGGATAATGGGCCGACACGGGTTTCGCCGCGCCCGGCAAAGACCACGAGAAAAGGCTCGCGCAACCAGGCACCATCGGTGGTCGAGGCCGCCCACACGGGTGACGGCGATAGTTGCTTGGCAGCTTGTTGCTGCGCGCCCATACCGTTTTGCATCACTACAACCTGCGAATCCGGATGAATGGCATGACGCACCGGTTGCAGAGCAGATTGAGTGTCGTAGGCTTTGGTTGTGACCAGAAGGTTGTCGATGGGCGGGCAGTCGGTTGCGATACACGCGGTTACTGGAAACTGTTCGTTACCGCTGTCGTTCTCGAGCGTTATACCGCCGGATTGTTTAAACAGTGCGAGTTTTTCCGCATTGCGCAGAATAAGGGTGACCTGATGGCCTGCTTTCGCCAGATGTGCCGCCCACAGGCAGCCGATGGCGCCTGCACCGAGGATATGCCAATGTTGTGTCATACAAGTTCTCCTGATCCGGCCCCATGATACCGGCGTGTAGCAACGGGGGGAACGGGCAGGGTGAAAAGCCTTTGGTGGTCATATACACTTCCCGGCAATAAACAGAATTCAGGAGCAACCGATGCCATCTTTTGACGTAGTATCCGAACTGGATACCCATGAACTGACCAACGCTGTTGACCAGGCAAACCGTGAGATCGGTAAGCGTTACGACTTCAAGGGCGTGGATGCCAGCTTTGAACTGAACGATGATTCCATCGTGATGATCGCCGAGGTGGATTTCCAGCTGCAGCAGATGATGGAAGTGCTGCGTACTAAAATGGTGGCGCGTAAGATCGACGTGCGCTGCATGGATGTGAAAGATCCGGAAACCGCCAATATGCGTGCGCGCCAGACCGTCGTGCTGAAGCAGGGGCTGGATCAGCCAACAGCGAAAAAGATCACCAAGATGATCAAGGACGATAAAAAGCTGAAAGTGCAGACGCAGGTACAGGGCGATCAGGTGCGCGTGACCGGTAAGAAACGTGATGACCTGCAAGCGGTGATCGCGATGCTGCGCGAAGCGGATCTGGAGATTCCGCTGCAGTTTAACAACTTCCGCGACTGATCGTTGTCTCAGCACAAGATAATCTGATCACTTAAAGGGAGCTGCGTATGCAGACGCCTCAGGCCAGCTGGCGGGAATCGCTTGGGGCTTTTTTCCATCCCCGTGTCATCGTGATGTTGCTGTTGGGATTCTCCGCCGGTATCCCAATCCTGTTGATCTTCTCCTCCCTTTCCCTCTGGCTGCGTGAAGCGGGTGTTGAACGCGCAGCAATCACCTTCTTCAGCTGGGCGGCACTGGGTTACTCTTTTAAGTTTGTCTGGGCACCGCTGGTGGATCAGCTGCCGATCCCCTGGTTGTCCCGATGGCTGGGGCGTCGTCGCAGCTGGTTGCTACTGGCGCAGCTGGCGATCATCGCAGCCATTGGGGCGATGGCGAGTATCGATCCCTCTCTCGGTCAGAGTAGTCAGACAGCGATGGCCCTGGCTGCAGTGGCCTTGGGATTCTCCTCGGCTACTCAGGATATCGTGATCGACGCCTACCGGATTGAAGCAGCTGACAGCCGGCTGCAAAGCATGATGTCGGCCGCGTATATCGCAGGTTATCGCGTGGCGATGGTGGTATCCGGCGCGGGTGCGCTGGTATTGGCAGCGGGTTTTGGTACCGAGTTGGGTAACTACCGCTTCGATGCCTGGAGTTACACCTATTGGATCATGGCCGCGGTGATGCTGGTGGGTGTTGTGACAACGCTCAGTATCCGCGAACCAGCGGTCAGCGCTCAGCGTAGTTACCACTACAGTGCGCGGGAGTATGGCCGTTTTGTGTTGCTGTTTGCCTTCGCGCTGCTTGGATTTGTGCTCTGCTTCTATCTGACTTCTGAACCTGCCCGCGAGCTGAAAAGTGGTCTGCGTGATCTGTTGGGTAACCGGGCTCTCTCCTCATTTATTGTCGAAACGTTGCGGCTACTGTTAGCGGCGGGTATCAGCCTTTTGATGGCAAAGGCGCTTCTGCGCACCGGTCTGGTCAAGCGCCAGATTGTGGATGAAACCTATGTGGCGCCGGTACGGGAGTTCTTTGAGCGTTACGGGGTTAAGGCTGCGCTGTTCCTGCTTCTGCTGGTGGGCAGTTACCGTATCTCCGATATCGTGCTGGGCGTGATCTCCAACGTGTTTTATCTGGATATGGGCTTCAGCAAAGAGCAGATTGCCACAGCGGTGAAAACCTTTGGTGTAGTGATGGCGATTGTCGGTGGCTTTCTGGGTGGAGTGCTTGCGATGCGTCACGGTGTAATGCGCATCCTGTTTCTGGGGGCACTGCTCTCTGCTGCGACTAACCTGCTGTTTATGATTCTGGCCGCCAAGGGCTCCGATCTGGTCTGGCTGTATATTGTGGTGGCGGCGGATAACCTGTCTGCCGGGTTGGCTGGTGCGGCTTTTGTGGCTTTCCTTTCCAGTTTGACCAGTATTTCCTTTACCGCGATGCAGTACGCGATCTTTAGCTCGCTGATGACACTGCTGCCCAAGATCCTTGGTGGGTATTCAGGCTCCATTGTGGATACGGTCGGTTACAACTGGTTCTTTATCTTTACCACGCTGATCGGTTTGCCGGTCTTGCTGCTGATCCTGTTGGCGCGACGTTATCTGCATCTCAAGGAAGAAATTAACGATGTGGATGAGAAAGTAACGGCTGATTGAATGAGCTTCGCATGCTTGTGTTGGCGACGAGCATCAGCGACTCCCAACAAATCATTTGGGAGCTTGACCCCATATCGAAAGCTCAAAAACAAAAAAAACCGGCCAATGGCCGGTTTTTTTATGGAGACTGTAGCAACGATTAGATGCGCAGTGCGCCGTCTACTTCGATGCAGCGACCGTTTACGTAATCGTTTTCCAGGATGAAGGAAACGGTACGTGCGATCTCTTCTGGTTTACCCAGGCGCTTAGCAGGGATGCCAGCCGCAATCTTGTCCAGAGCTTCTGGTTTCATGCTCATTACCATCTCGGTACCGATGTAACCCGGAGCGATGGATGCAGCACGGATGCCGTAGCGAGCCAGTTCTTTCGCCCAGGTAACAGCCATCGCTTCAACACCCGCTTTAGTTGCGGTGTAGTTGGTCTGGCCCATGTTACCGTGACGGGAGATGGAGGAGATGTTGATGATGCAACCTTCTGCACCCAGATCGATCATCTGAGCAGCTGCTTCACGAGCACACAGGAAAGTACCGGTCAGGTTTACGTCCATAACCAGGTTCCACTGGTCCATGCTCATCTTGTTAGCAACTTTGCCGGTTTCGCGGTCAACTTTCAGGAACAGACCGTCACGGGTAACACCCGCGTTGTTTACTACGCCGTTCAGGGTGCCGAAATCAGCAACCACACTCTGGAACGTCTGCTCTACTTCAGCTTCGTCTGCAACGTTGCAGATGTAGCCGCGAGCTTCTACGCCTTGTTCAGCGCAAAGACCGATAGTTTCGTCCAGCGCTTCCTGGCTCAGATCAACCAGCGCCAGTTTTGCACCCTTACCAGCCAGCTCCAGAGCCATAGAACGACCCAGGCCGCGACCGCCACCAGTAATTACAATAACTTTATCTTTCAGTTCCATCGTGGGTTACCTTAATTCTTCGGTTAACTCTTTTTTTAATTGTGCATTGCGTCATTTTGCGTACAGGAACGTTATATCGCTTTTGCACAAAAGTCTAGGCGATGGGGAGGTGGAAAGCGCTGTAAATAAGGGAAAATAGGTAATAATTGTCATCTATTGTTCATATTGCACATGCTAAATGTATGAATTTATGAGGGTTTTGCGCTTGCGAAAAAGTGTTTTGCAATTGCGTTAAGTATGAAAAATTATCCCAAAGTAGGGGGGTGAAAAACGTGAATTTGCCCCGACATAGAGGTAGAGAGAAACGAAATGCAATACGTTTGTCACAGAACCGTGTTCCGGTGGGTCTAAACCGGTAGACTGTTCGGCGTAATTGCATATACATAGAGGTCATGAATGAAGTTCCTATTTCTGCTCTTTATCATTATTCCGATTATCGAAATCTCGTTGCTGATTAATGTGGGTGAGATGATCGGGGTGTGGAACACCATCGGGCTGGTACTGCTATCAGCATTTATCGGCGTGAATATGTTGCGTTACCAGGGCTTTTCGACGCTGGCACGGGCGCAACAGCGAGCCAATCAGGGTGAGATTCCGGGTAAGGAGATGATCGAAGGGATCGTGCTGGCTGTGGGCGGTGCACTACTGGTGACACCGGGCTTCGTGACCGACGTAATCGGTTTTTGCTGTTTGATTCCGTACACCCGACAGGCCTTTGCTAAAACACTGATCAGCCGTTTCACTGTCGTGGCGATGCATCATCGCGAATCGCCGTTTGGTGAATCTCCCTTTGGTGCCCATCCGTTTGGGCAGCCGGAGGAGCCCTCCCAGCCGGAGCAGCCAAGTTCCCAGTATCAGGATTCGCCTTTTAAGAAAGCAGATCGCGGCCGTCGTGACGGCGGTGACATCATTGATGGTGAATACCAGCACAAGGACTAACGTCGAACAGAAAAATGTAAATTTTTTTGTTCAGGGCGTTGAAAAGTCAAAGCCTGCCCCCATCTAGCTTATCAACCGCCGGGTACTGGATTTCCCAACCCGGCTCATAACAAATAATTATTGTTTTTCGATCAAGTAAGATCAGGAGAATGACCAGATGAAAATTCGTCCACTTCACGACCGTGTTGTTATCCGTCGTAACGAGGAAGAAGCTACTACCGCTGGTGGTATCGTACTGCCAGGCGCTGCTGCTGAGAAACCAAACCAGGGTGAAGTTGTTGCAGTTGGCGAAGGCCGTGTACTGAACAGCGGTGACGTACAGCCACTGACTGTTAAAGTGGGTGATACTGTTATTTTCGGCGCTTACGCAGGTTCCAACACCATCAAAGTTGAAGGTGAAGAGCTGCTGATCATGACCGAAAGCGAAATTTACGGCGTACTGGAAGACTAATCGTCTCCACGTAACCGATCGTTTAAATAAAGAATTTATCGAATACAGGATTATTTGAATCATGGCTAAAGACGTACGTTTTGGTGATGACGCTCGTCAGCGCATGCTGGCTGGTGTAAACATTCTGGCTGACGCTGTAAAAACCACTCTGGGCCCTAAAGGCCGTAACGTTGTACTGGACAAAGCGTTCGGTGCTCCAACCGTAACTAAAGACGGTGTATCTGTAGCGAAAGAGATCGAACTGGAAGACAAGTTCGAGAACATGGGCGCGCAGATGGTTAAAGAAGTAGCGTCCCAGGCAAACGACGTTGCTGGTGACGGTACTACTACTGCAACTGTTCTGGCTCAGGCGATCGTTAACGAAGGTCTGAAGTCTGTTGCTGCAGGCATGAACCCAATGGACCTGAAACGCGGTATCGACAAAGCGGCTGCGGCGGTTGTTGAGAAGCTGGCAGCTCAGGCGGTTCCTTGTGCAGACTCTAAAGCAATCGCTCAGGTAGGTACTATCTCTGCGAACTCTGACGAGCAGGTTGGTCAGATCATCGCTGAAGCGATGGAAAAAGTCGGCAAAGAAGGTGTTATCACCGTAGAAGAAGGTTCTGCGCTGGAAAACGAACTGTCTGTTGTAGAAGGTATGCAGTTCGACCGCGGTTACCTGTCTCCTTACTTCATCAACAACCAGGACAACATGTCTGCTGAAGTTGAGCAGCCGTTCATCCTGCTGGTTGACAAGAAAATCTCCAACATCCGCGATCTGCTGCCAATCCTGGAGCAGGTAGCTAAGTCCTCCCGTCCACTGCTGATCATCGCAGAAGACGTGGAAGGTGAAGCGCTGGCAACTCTGGTTGTAAACAACATGCGCGGTATCGTGAAAGTAGCTGCTGTTAAGGCGCCTGGTTTCGGTGATCGTCGTAAGGCGATGCTGGAAGATATCGCGATCCTGACTGGCGGTACTGTGATCTCTGAAGAGGTTGGTCTGAACCTGGAAGGTGCGACTCTGGATCAGCTGGGTCAGGCGAAGCGTGTTTCCATCACTAAAGAAAACACCACTATCGTTGACGGTGTTGGCGTAGCAGACGCTATCGAAGCGCGCGTTAACCAGATCCGTGCACAGATGGAAGAAACTTCTTCCGACTACGACCGCGAAAAACTGCAGGAGCGTGTTGCTAAGCTGGCAGGCGGTGTTGCAGTAATCAAGGTAGGTGCTGCGACTGAAGTTGAGATGAAAGAGAAGAAAGCACGCGTTGAAGACGCGCTGCACGCAACCCGCGCTGCTGTTGAAGAAGGCGTAGTTGCAGGTGGTGGTGTTGCGCTGATCCGTGCCCTGAGCCAGGTTTCCGGTCTGGAAGGTATCAACCACGACCAGACTGTGGGTATCGAGCTGGCACTGCGTGCGATGGAAGCACCGATGCGTCAGATCGTGGGCAACGCTGGCGAAGAAGGTTCCGTTGTCGTATCTCAGGTACGTGCTGGCGAAGGCGCGTTCGGCTACAACGCTGCAACTGGCGAATACGGTGACATGCTGGAGATGGGTATCCTGGATCCAGCTAAAGTAACCCGTTCTGCACTGCAGGCGGCGGCTTCCGTAGCGGGTCTGATGATCACTACCGAAGCGATGGTTGCTGACAAGCCAGCTGAAGGTGGCGCACCTGCAATGCCTGATATGGGCGGCATGGGCGGCATGGGTGGCATGGGCGGCATGATGTAATCATCCCCCGTCATCTGATCGCACCTTAATGCGATAGAGCCGGTATCCGGGCAACTGGATACCGGCTTTTTTGTGTCTGGACTGTACGCCCGAATCTCGTTGTTCTACCTCTCTCCGTTCCTTGCTCTTGGTTACCCGTTATTGCGGGTGAATCAGATCTTGATGTACTTCAAACGGATCCAGCATGGTTTTGGCGGCTGCCGTCAGCGCTTCGGTGATCTGGCTGGCCTGCTGTGATTTCAGATTCCACACGTGCCAGTAAAGCGGTACTGCCAGGTACTTACCGGGCGTCATATCCACAACCAACCCTTCCGCCATCTGCTTGTGGCTTTGCTGGTCCGGTACCATGCCGCATGCGTGGCCGCGGATGATCAGGTCAAAGAAAGGCACCGTCGCCGGAACCCGATGTTTGGGATAGTCACCGGGAGAAATATCGAAGTAGGTTGCCAGGTAGCGGTTCTGTAGTTCGTCCTTATGGTTGAACTCTGCCACTGGGGCATGTCTGAAACCGTCGCTGTTCACCCCGTCAGGGAAGTATCGGTTGACGTATTCCGGGCTGGCCAGGCAGCGGTAGGGGGTTACACCCAGAGGGATACAGCTGCAGCCCTGCATCGGCTCAGGGCTGGCACTGATACAGCCGAGGACATCGCCGTTACGTAAAAGCTGGTGGGTCTGGTCCTGATCATCGATCTTCAGATCCAGCAGTAGGTTCTGTTCGCGCAACAGGGGATCAAGGGCGTCTAGAAACCAGGTGTCGAGGCTGTCGGCGTTCAGGCCGATCGCCACGGTGTTGTAGCCGCTTTGGGTACCGGTGGTCAGGTCCTCCATCAGTTCTGTTTGTAGCATGCTGATCTGGCGGTAGTGTTTGATTACCAGATGGCCCGCGTCGGTCGCGCGTAGCGGGTTACCACGTACGACCAGTAACTGGCCCAGGGACTCCTCCAGCTGCTTCAGGCGCTGCGAGACGGCGGACTGGGTTACATGTAGTTTGCGGGCGGCTTTATCAAAGCTTTGTTCTTCGATGATCGCGCAGAGCGCGGCCATGTGTTTCAGATCCAGCATTATTAGTAAGTCTTATTAAATATTAAAAACATTAGTTTTACTTACATTAACGGTGCGGGCAGCATTACGCCAGATCTTTTTCCTTATGGGCCTTAATTCTGTTTTAAGAGGAACGGTAATGAGCTGGGTGTTGTCGGTGCAGATGCTGGCGTTATTTAAAGGGCTGGCGACCAGTGCCGGTTTGATCGTTGCGATCGGCGCACAAAATGCCTTCGTGTTGACCCAGGGGTTAAAGCGTCAGCACCATTGGCCCATCGCCGGTCTGTGTAGTGTGTTTGATGCGCTGCTGATCACCGCCGGGGTTGCCGGTATGGGTGTGCTGATAAGCGAATCGCCCTTCTGGCTGGCGGTTGCGCGTTGGGGCGGAGGTGCCTTTCTATTGTGGTACGGGTTCGGTGCGTTGCGCTCGGCGCTTACCAATCAGCGTATGATGGATCAGGAAGGCGCGGTTACAGGTTTGCGCGCTGCGCTATTGACCACCCTAGCGGTCACGCTGCTCAACCCCCATGCCTATCTGGATACGCTGGTGTTGATCGGTAGTATCGGCGGCCAATACGTGGGAGAGGAGCGCACCTGGTTCGCCGTTGGTGCGATTAGTTTCTCCTTTATCTGGTTTTTCGGCATCAGTCTGGGCGCGCGTTGGTTAGCCCCGCTGTTTGCTAAACCAATGGCGTGGCGTGTTCTGGATCTGCTGATCTGCGGCGTAATGTGGACGATCGCATACAGTTTACTGGTAGCGGATTAGTTGATTTGGTGCTGCCTCTCAGCATCATGCCTCTGGGAGAGTGTTGCCAGTGGCACAAAGGGTTTTGTGTATTTCCGGCAGTGACGCTTGGCCCTCTGGCAGCTCTCCTGAGCCATACACTCAAGTGGGCATAAGACGATATCTGCACGTGACAGTATTTCTTTTTGGATGACCGGGTTGTTGCTGTTATCCAGATCATGGTGAATAAAATCACCCTCATGGCTTTCCACAATGTGGCGCAGGCGGGGCAGAACCCGGTTGCTGCCACCCACATAGAGGATCTGCTTTCCCCTGATGTTGGGCAGTGCAGCGACTTCGGAGGGTGTTGCCATAGTCATAAGCGCTGCGTGGTGATGTAGCTTCAGCGCGGTGTTTTCCTGTATCAACTCCTGCAGGTGTTCTTCGAGTCCAGCGACCTGGTGATAGAGTTCCGTCTGTTGGATCTCTCGTTGCGCCAGACGTTTTTCCGTCCATTCCAGGCGCTGGCGTAGCTGTTTGTTGAGCTTTTCCATTCGTGTTTGCTGAGCCGGTGAGACTGATGCTGTGCTGTTATAGCGCGCTTCCACTTTTAGTTGTGTCAGGTTGTGTTCCTGCTGACGCAGCTGTGCTTCAAGGCGCACTGTTTTGGCATAGCTTTGTTGGCGTAGGTTGCTCAGTTCGCGCTGTAGTTTCCGGATCTCTCCATCGGCTACCTGCGAGCTGCAGTGCTGTGGTACCTGCAAGCGCATAAAGAACTCGCCGTGACAGCGGGCGATCAGCGCATCGTCTGCCTTG
This sequence comes from uncultured Marinobacterium sp., assembly GCA_947501565.1. Taxonomy (GTDB): domain Bacteria; phylum Pseudomonadota; class Gammaproteobacteria; order Pseudomonadales; family Balneatricaceae; genus Pontibacterium. The sequence goes on along the minus strand of CANMWJ010000006.1, from coordinate 205,174 downwards.
GGATGGGTGATCAACGCCCAGAAACTCGCCTTGATATCCCCGCTATCCAGAACCTGTTTCCAGTGACGTGCGAGGTGCTCTGCAGAGGGGTAGCAGTGTAATTGGTCGATGCAGTGTTGGTATCTTCTGTCGAGTAATCGATGAAGACTGCGTGAAACCGGGTTGTTTCCAGCTGCTTCCGTGATAAAGCGTGTATGCAACGCCAGATCGCTGGGTTCAGTGTCAAAAACGAGTTGTGCTTTACGTCCAACGGACCAGAGTTCTTCTGTATGCAGGCAGTGCGTGAGCAGCAACGGGTGCAGTGCTGGGGGGAGAGTCCAGAGCATTCTCCGTTGCATGCGTTTTGTATCAGGGGTGCCGTGCATAATCTGTTCCTTGGGTGTGAGAGCGGGGGAGGATCAAGCCGCCGTGCTGTGCATGGTCTGGCTGCAGCGGAAGAGCACCAGTTGTTTCACGACCTCCTCCAGGGTTTGTTGGTTGGTCGAGAACAGGTCGTTGATATCGATGTCTCCATTTTCCAGCAGCTGATGAACCTCTTTTTCCTGAAAACTGAACAGCTCCATGCCGGAGCGACTGTTCATCACTTTCAGATGGGGATGTGCGCATTCCAGCCAGGCATCGATGATATAGGCCATGGGCTACTCCTTTCGTGGCTTGTTTGGGTGAACGAGCAGTGCGTTGGTTTAAATATAAATGATAATAATTATTATTTGCAAGTGTGGCTTTCTATTTTTATCTCGTTCCTCCACGGCGTGTCAGCGACAATATGCCGCATCGTTGTAGCAGCGGTCGCGCTGTAAACTGGGCGCAATAATTCAGAGCGTTACCTGCGAAAGTGACAGGTAATGGACGACGGAAATTCAGGGGAAGAGCGATGAAATCAAAAATGCTTGCTGTATTCAGTGCGTTGGTACTGTTGTTTTCAGGTAGCCTGATGGCAGGTGGTCACGGCCACCACCACAAGACCGATGCTGAACTGGCGGCGCATAACGCCTGGGTACGACTGGTGCCTCCGGTTTCCAATATCTCTGCCGCGTACATGATGCTTCACAACAACGGCAGTCAGGATCAGGTCATTGCGGGTGCGAGCAGTCCGGTCGCGGCTGATGTGGAGGTACACGAGACATCCATGCAGGACGGCGTGATGCGTATGTCCGAAGCGAAAAACCTGACAGTGCCGGCTGCGGGACACATCATGATGAAGCCAGGCGGTTACCACATCATGCTGATTAACCTGAAGCGTCCTCTGAAAGAGGGTGAGCTGGTGCCGATCACCATCAATTTCCAGTCCGGTCAGACGCTGACGCTGGAAGCGCCGGTGAAGGCCGCTCCGATGGGGCAGGGAATGAAGCACCACAAACACTGATCTGATTCAGTCTCGAAAGAAAAAGCCAGCCGATGCTGGCTTTTTGCGTTTCTGGAGGCGCTGTAATGGGGCTGCTTCGGGAGAGATACCTCTTTAGAGGAATCGTGTGTGGCTGGGGGCAGGGCGATAATGGGGTTCGTTTATTTCCCTCCACTGCCTACGAGGAGTGCTCCATGGGACACGCAAAAAAAGATGTGCCTTTCCAGCCGCTGAATATCGCGGTTCTCACCGTTTCCGATACCCGTACACTGGAGAACGATACCTCCGGTGACACCTTGCAGGACCTGCTGGTTGAGGTTGGACATCGCTGCTGGGGACGGCAGATCGTCAAAGACGATCGCTATCAGATGCGTGCCGTGGTATCGCAGTGGATCGCTGATCCGGAGATTCAGGTCATTCTGGTTACCGGGGGTACGGGATTTACCGACCGGGATATCACGCCGGAAGCGTTGGGTCCGCTGTTTGATAAGCAGATTGAAGGTTACGGTGAGCTGTTCCGACTGGTCTCCTATGAGGAGATCGGAACCTCCACCGTACAGTCCCGCGCCATCGCCGGTGTCGCCAATCATACGGTGATCTTCTGTATGCCAGGCTCCCCGCGTGCCTGCGCGACGGCCTGGAACCGTATCATCGTCGAGCAGCTGGACGCCCGTCATCGCCCTTGCAACTTCGTTGAGATGGTGTTGCCGGACGCAAACTCGGCCTGTGGGAGTCGCGCATGAGTGGGTGTGGTTGTGATCATGAAGCCTTGGCGCCGTTCAGCGAAGTTTACAGCCGCCTGCTTGCTCAGGTTTCACCGCTTACCGAATCTGAACGGGTTCCTCTGGAGGCCGCGCTAGGCCGCGTATTATCTGAAAATATTGTTTCTGCTCTGGATGTGCCTCCGGAGGATAATAGTGCAATGGATGGATATGCCTTTGCCTATGAGCACCTGCCTGCAGATGGACGTCTGCCGATCAGTCAGCGTATTGCCGCAGGCAGTGTGGCGGCGCCACTGCAGCCGGGTACCGCGGCGCGAATATTTACCGGCTCCGAGATACCCCCGGGCGCCGATACCGTGGTGATGCAGGAGGATTGCAGCGTCAGTGGGCATCTGCTGACTTTGAATAAGGTACCCCTGCAAGGAGCCAACATTCGCCCGCGAGGACAGGATATTCGGAAAGGTGAGCCACTTCTTACCGTAGGTACCCGTTTGGAGCCTGCACATCTGGGTGTGCTCGCGTCGGTTGGTATCAATGAGGTGCAGGTGGTGCGGCGCTTGAAAGTAGCGTTGCTGACCACCGGTGACGAGCTGGTGATGCCCGGTGAAGCCGTTGCTGCAGGTCAGATCTACAACTCTAACCTCTATACGTTGCGGGGGTTGCTGGAAAAACTCGGTATCGAAGTGATATTTCCGGGCATCGTCGAAGATACGCTGTCGGGCACCATTACCGCGCTGCGCGAGATGGCCGACGTAGCTGATTGTGTAATCAGCAGCGGCGGTGTGTCGGTGGGGGAAGAAGACCATGTCAAGGCGGCGGTTAATGAACTGGGTGAGCTGAATATCTGGCGCCTGGCGATCAAACCGGGCAAGCCCTTCGCATATGGTCAGGTGGGCGGTAAGCCGTTTCTGGGGCTGCCGGGCAACCCTTCGGCGGCATTAGTGACATTTCTGCTGTTGGCGCGACCCTACTTGCTGAAAATGCAGGGTGTCGAAGATGTTGAGCCCCAGCGCTGGTCTGTCGCAGCAGCTTTCGAGCAGAAGAAGTCCATTCCACGGATGCAGTTTTTACGTGTCCAGTTAGCGTTGGATTCGGGGGTGATTAAGGCGCATCTTGGTCATACGCAAAGTTCCGGTGCGCTGAAAGCCGCGATTCATGCCGATGGTTTGCTTGAAGTGCCGCCTAATACCCGGGTGTCTCCGGGTACCTTGTGCAGCTTTATTCCGTTCAGTGAGCTGATGGCGTAGGGGAGGTAGGGGAAGAGTAATGATTATTCTGAGATTCTTTGCCTCGTTGCGCGAGCAGCTGGGTCTGGAGCGGGAAACCATGGATATGACCGCGGATTTAACGGTCGGACAGGTGGTCGCTGCACTGCAGGTGCGCGGTGAACAGTGGCAGCAGGCATTCGGCAATCAAACCGTGCTGGTGGCCGTAAATCAGGAGCTGGTCGATCATGACAGTCCCCTAAGCGACGGGGATGAGCTGGCCTTTTTTCCACCGGTGACCGGAGGCTGACACCGATGCCAGACATCAAGCTTGATGGGCTGATTCTGGCCGGTGGTCAGGGAAGCCGTATGGGAGGCTGTGACAAGGGATGGGTACAGCTTGATCACAAACCGTTGGTCGAGTGGAGCCATCAGGCCCTTAAACCCTTGGTCAACCAACTGTTGATCAGTTGTAACCGTAATAGCGAACGGTATGCCGATCTGGCTGACCAGGTGGTTGCCGATGAGATGCCGGATTATCCCGGCCCCCTGGCCGGTATTCAGAGTGCGCTCGCGGTGACCGAGGCCAGTCACCTACTGGTGATGCCATGCGACACGCCTTGGGTGAGTCGAACGCTGTTAAGGAGGTTGATCCAGAAGGCGCGGCAACACCCGAATGCTGTCGTGGTGGTGGCCGCAGAGGGCCGGTTGCAACCGCTGCATGCGATTATCCCGGTAGCGCTGAAGGCGTCGTTGAATCTTTACCTGTCCAGTGGTCAGCGGGCGGTGCGGCGCTGGTACGACCTCTTGTCGGTGGAAACCGTGGAAGCGGATTCTCTGCTGGAGATGGAAAACATCAATACCCCCCAACAGTTAGTCCCGGGGCAGAGCGCTTTTTCCGTGCTTCGTTCGTCATAAGTAAGAATGCACGCCAATCCGTGCAGCTGATTTATCCACACCGTATAATGCAGCGCATATGTTAACTGAGCGCTGTACTGATGGAACTTCTGGCTCCTTTCTCAAAAGCTTTTTTTCTGGTGTTCATCGCCGAGTTTGGCGATAAAAGCCAGCTCGTCTCCATGACGCTGGCGGCGCGTTACCGTGCGCTGCCGGTCCTTATTGGCGCTATCGCAGCCTTCGCGGTCCTAAACCTTCTTGGTGTCACTGTCGGTGCAACGGTAGCGGAGTGGTTGCCGCAATGGATTGTGTTACTGCTGGTGGCGTTGCTGTTCACACTGTTTGGCGTTCAAGCCCTACGCGATGATGGTAGCGACGATGAAGACGGCGTGACCAAAGTGGGTAAGCACCTTCTGGTATCTGTTTTTATCCTGATTTTTCTGGCGGAGTTGGGGGATAAAACCCAGCTTGCCGTCGCGGGTATGGCGGGTGTCGAGTTGCCGGTGGCCGTTTGGTTGGGCGGTACGCTGGCGCTGATGTTGACTACGCTGATCGGCGTGATGGCCGGACGTACCTTTCTGCAGCGTGTCCCGTTGTATTGGGTTCACAAGGTCAGCGGTATATTGTTTCTGCTCTTTGCGTTACTGGCCTGGGTTGAACTGTGGCCGCTGTTACACGCGCAGATCTGAGGGAGTTGGCTGATGGTAAACGGCTTTTTGATTCTTCTCCTGTGTCAGCTCATCGGTGAGTTGATCGTTTTTTCTCTGGATGTCCCGGTTCCGGGCGCCGTGGTTGGCATGGTGTTGCTACTCGTTGGCCTGATTGTGCGCGGCAATGTACCGGAAGGTGTGCGAACAAGTGCCCAGGGGTTACTGAGTATTCTGCCATTGTTACTGGTGCCGGCAGGTGTTGGTCTGATGGTGCACTATGAGCTGATCGTTTCTGAGTGGCCGGTCATTCTGGCGGCGCTGGTGGTCAGCACCTTTGTCACGCTGGTACTGGTGACGCTGCTGTTGAAGTGGATGAGTCAGTCGTCAGTATCCCAGGCGGATGGAGACAGGGAATGATCGCAGAGATATGGCAGACCTATCAGACTGAACCACTGTTGTGGATTATCGTCACTGTAGTGGCGTTTCTTATCGCCTCATGGATTAATCGTCTGGCCGGGCGCACACCGTTGCTGCATCCCGTTGTGGTGGGATTGCTGCTGATTATCGGGCTGTTGAAGCTGACCGGTACCGAATATGACACCTACAAGGAAGGGGCGCGTTTTATCCACTTTCTTTTGGGGCCCGCAGTTGTCGCCCTGGCCGTCCCGCTCTATGACAACCTGGCGCGGGTGCGTTCCATGCTGCTGCCACTGCTCGTCGCCTGTACCACGGGGGCGATCGTCGCTGCGTTGACCGCTATTGCCGTGGGAGTGTGGCTGGATCTGTCGATGCAAACACTTCTGTCGCTGGCACCTAAATCGGTGACTACGCCTATTGCGATCGGTATTGCGGATAAAATCGGTGGTTATCCGTCACTGACGGCAGGACTGGTGCTGATTACCGGTGCTCTGGGCTGTCTGATGTCGCCCTTCGTCTGTAAGGTGCTGCGTGTGGATGATCCGGCGATCCGTGGTTTCTCTCTCGGCGTGGCTGCGCATGCGATGGGAACGGCGTATGCGTTCGAATATGGAGCGCTTGCCGGTGCCTTTGGAGGCCTTGCCATGGGGATGACAGGTACCTTTACCGCCTTTATGTTGCCGCCATTGATCGCCCTGTTGGGTTTGTAATCGAACGTTCATATAGTCTTTTGTTGCATTTGCTAAATAGGTTCCAGATAGGTAAAGTGCGCCCCTGTTTAATAGACAACCAATTTTAGAAAGCGATACGGCGGCGATGACTCCTTTAGAGCGTTATAAAAAGGACCTGGAGCGGGACGACTTTTCCTACGATGCAGCGCAGGAGATGGCGGTAAAAAATCTGCAGCGTCTTTACGATGATCTGATTGCTGCGCAGCAGCAACAGCCAAAGAAAGGCCTGATGCAGCGTTTGTCCGGTAAGTTTAAGAAAGAGAAAGTAGAGCCGGTGAAAGGGCTTTATTTCTGGGGCGGCGTAGGTCGCGGTAAAACTTACCTGATGGATACCTTCTACGACAGTCTGCCGTTCGAGCAGAAGATGCGTACCCACTTCCACCGCTTTATGCAGCGTGTCCACAAAGAGCTGAAAGAGCTGGATGGTACGCCGAACCCGCTGGTGGTGATCGGTAAGAAGTACTCTGAAGAGGCACGCGTTATCTGCTTCGACGAGTTCTTTGTTTCCGATATTACCGATGCCATGATCCTGGCGGGTCTGCTGGAACAGCTGTTTGCCAACGGTGTATCCCTGGTGGCGACCTCCAACATCGTACCGGATGGTCTCTACAAGGATGGTCTGCAGCGCGGACGTTTCCTGCCGGCTATTGCTCTGCTGAATCAGCACACTGAAGTCCTGAACGTCGACGGTGGTGTTGATTACCGTCTGCGTGCATTGGAGCAGGCTGAACTGTATCACTGTCCTCTGGATGATCAGGCGGACCTGAGTCTTAATACCAGCTTCCGTAGCCTGGCGCCGGATCTGGAAGAGCTGGTCGAGCGCGAAGTGATCGAAGTAAATGGTCGCGGTATTCAGTCCCGACTCTGCTGTGAAGATGTTGTCTGGTTTGACTTCAAAGAGCTGTGTGAAGGACCTCGATCCCAGAACGATTACATCGAGCTGGCGAAAATCTTCCACGCGGTGCTGGTCAGCGACGTACCTCAGCTGGGTCGTTCCAACGACGATTCCGCCCGCCGCTTTATCAACATGGTGGACGAATTCTACGACAGCGGGGTGAAACTGATTCTCTCCGCCGAGAAGCCGATCCATGAAATCTATTCAGAAGGGCGCCTGGAGTTCGAGATCGAACGTACCCAGAGCCGCCTGCTGGAGATGCAGTCCCACGAGTACCTGGCACGCGAACACCGCGCCTGAATCGGGTCTGCAACAAAAGTCTGAAATTTGTGTAAAAACTACTCGAAATCGGAGCGCGACTTATCTATAATTCGCGCTCCTTCCATTTCGGGGAAGGTCGTTGTTGTTTTTAGCATGCTGAAAACAACCAATAATTATAAGTTAGGTCGGTCGCAAAACCCTGTTATCTCTGTTTTGCAGCTAGCCCTAAATTAAGTAAAGGCGAAATATCAATGAAAACTTTCGTTGCTAAGCCAGCCGAAGTAAAACGCGACTGGTTTGTAATTGACGCAGAGGGTAAAACTCTGGGTCGTATGGCTACTGAAATCGCTCGTCGTCTGCGCGGCAAGCACAAGGCTGAATACACTCCTCACGTTGACACCGGTGACTACATCGTTGTTATCAACGCTGAGAAAGTAAACGTTACTGGTAACAAGCGTGCGGACAAAATGTACTACCGTCACACTGGTTACCCAGGTGGCCTGAAAGAAGCTTCTTTCCAGAAAATGATCGAAACCTACCCTGAGCGCACTATTGAGCTGGCTGTTAAAGGCATGCTGCCAAAAGGTCCGCTGGGTCGTGCTATGTACACCAAACTGAAAGTGTACGCTGGCTCCGAACATCCGCACCAGGCTCAGCAGCCTAAAGAACTGAACGTTTAAGGGGAAGGTCACTATGTCTACTCAGAACTACGGCACTGGCCGTCGTAAAACCTCCACTGCTCGTGTTTTCCTGCGTCCGGGCACTGGTAAGATCACTATCAACGACCGTACCCTGGAAGATTACTTCGGTCGTGAAACTGCTCGCATGATCGTGCGTCAGCCACTGGAGCTGACCGAGACTGTTGAGAAGTTCGACGTATACGTAACCGTAAAAGGCGGTGGTGGTAACGGTCAGGCGGGTGCGATCCGTCACGGTATCACTCGTGCGCTGATGGATTACGACGAGACTCTGCGTCCAGCTCTGCGTGAAGCTGGTTACGTTACTCGTGACGCTCGTATGGTTGAACGTAAGAAAGTGGGTCTGCGTAAAGCACGTAAGAAGCCACAGTTCTCCAAGCGTTAATTCGCTGCGCTGCTTATTGCAGCGCGATATACAAAAAACGCCTGTATCCCTTGGGATCAGGCGTTTTTTTGTGCCTGTTTTTCAGGCCTGTGTTCAGGTCAATACTTTAATCTAATTTTGGCGGCGCAAGGCTAATTCACCTTGTAAGAAAGGGGTAATTTCATTAATATCTTGGCCATTTTTAGAATCCATGTTTCCGTGGCTTTTTATACTTAGCGGCCAATGGTTTTTGCACCTGCAAAATACTTGAGGTCGAGTAGGGGAGAACATCTTAAATGAGCAATGACGGCGTGAATAAGGGTCGGCGTCGCCTCCTTATCGGTGCTACATCCGCAGTTGGTGCGGTTGGTGCTGTAGGAGCGGCTGTCCCATTCGTAGCTTCTTGGAATCCGAGTGCCAAGGCTAAGACCGCTGGTGCACCTGTGAAGGTGGACGTAAGCAAGCTTGAGCCTGGTCAGCAGACGGTCGTGAAATGGCGTGGTAAGCCAGTCTGGATCGTTCGTCGTGGACCAGAAGCGTTGGAAAATCTGGCAAAACTGAGCGACCTTCAGGATCCTAATTCTGATAACGCAGCTCAGCAGCCTGCATACATTCCAAAAACACCTGCACGCGCACTGCGTGATGATATCGCGGTGCTGGTGGGTATCTGTACTCACCTGGGTTGTTCTCCAACCTACCGTCCTGAGCTGGCACCAGAAGATCTGGGCGCTGAGTGGGTGGGTGGTTACTACTGCCCTTGTCACGGTTCCCGCTTTGACCTGTCCGGCCGTGTAATGAATGGCTCCCCGGCTCCAAGTAACCTGGTAATCCCGCCTCATTTCTATGAGAGCGATGATGTGATTATCGTTGGTGTAGATCAGGAGACTGCATAATGGCTGGCTACCGCAATAAAGGAAACCCAGGTCTGATGGGTTGGATTGATGATCGTTTCCCAGCTACAGCAATGTGGGAAGATCACCTGTCTAAATACTACGCGCCGAAGAACTTTAACTTCTGGTACTTCTTTGGCTCTCTGGCACTGTTGGTGCTGGTTAACCAGATCCTGACCGGTATCTGGCTGACCATGAACTATGTTCCTACCGCAGAAGGTGCATTCGACTCTGTTGAGTACATCATGCGAGATGTCGAATATGGGTGGATTCTGCGTTACATGCACTCCACCGGTGCATCTGCGTTCTTCGTTGTTGTTTACCTGCACATGCTGCGCGGCATGATGTACGGTTCTTACCGTAAACCACGTGAGCTGGTGTGGATCTTCGGTATGACTATCTACCTGGCGCTGATGGCTGAAGCATTCTTCGGTTACCTGCTGCCATGGGGTCAGATGTCTTACTGGGGTGCGCAGGTAATTGTATCCCTGTTCTCTGCGGTACCTGTGATCGGTGAAGATCTGGCACTGTGGATTCGTGGTGACTACCTGATCTCCGGCATCACTCTGAACCGTTTCTTCTCTCTACACGTAATCGCACTGCCGATCGTTCTGCTGGCGCTGGTTGTACTGCACATCATCGCGCTGCACGAAGTGGGTTCTAACAACCCAGACGGTGTTGAAATCAAAGAGAAGAAAGACGAAAACGGCGTTCCTCTGGACGGTATCCCATTCCACCCTTACTACTCTGTTAAAGATATCGTAGGTGTTGTGGTATTCCTGTTTATCTTCTGTGCGGTAATCTTCTTCTTCCCAGAAGGTGGCGGTTACTTTATCGAGGCGCCTAACTTCGAGCCTGCTAACTCGCTGAAAACCCCTGAGCACATTGCACCGGTTTGGTACTTCACTCCGTTCTACGCAATGCTGCGTGCAATTCCACCAATCGCTGGTTCCCAGTTCCCAGGTGTAGTTGTAATGGGTGGTGCGATTGCAATCCTGTTTGTACTGCCATGGCTGGATCGTAGCCCGGTTAAATCCATCCGTTACAAAGGTATGCTGAGCAAAATCGCGCTGGTGATCTTCTGCGTATCCTTCGTAATCCTGGGTTACCTGGGTGTGGTTTCTTCCACTCCAGTCCGTACTCTGATTGCTCAGATCTGTACTGCACTGTACTTTGCGTACTTCTTCCTGATGCCTTTCTACACCAAGATGGAAAGCACTAAACCGGTACCGGAGAGGGTTACAGGCTAATGAAAAAGTTTCTTGTTGCTATCGTAATGGCTGTACTGCCACTGGCTGCTAGTGCAGCTGGTAGTAAAGCGCAGCTGGATCACATTGAAGTTGATCCAACTAACCAACCGTCTCTGCAGCGTGGTATGCAGATCTTCGTGAACAACTGCATGGGTTGTCACTCTCTTAAATACCAGCGTTTCGAGCGTGCTGCAGTTGATCTGGGTATGCCAAACGAGCTGGTTGAAGAGCACCTGATCTTCGGTGACCAGAAGGTTGGTGAGCAGATGACTATCGCTATGTCTCCAGCAGACGCAGGTAACTGGTTCGGTAACCCGCCACCTGATCTGTCTCTGGAAACACGTCTGCGTGGTCCAGACTGGGTTTACACTTACCTGCGTAGCTTCTACAAAGATGAGTCCCGTCCGTACGGTGTGAACAACGTTGTCTTCAAAGACGTTGGTATGCCAAACGTGCTGGAGCATCTGGAAGGTGTGAAGGTTAACAACTGTACTCCTGAAGAGCTGGCTGCTGCACACGGCAAGATTGATCCTCTGACTGGTAAGAGCATGAACAGCTGTATTACCGTTGTTAAAGAGGGTGAAATGTCCCCAGCGGAGTTTGATAAGGCGATGTACGACCTGACCAACTTCCTGGCTTACGTGGGCGAACCGTACAAACAGGACTCTATCCGCATCGGTACGTATGCGCTGATCTTCCTGTTCATCTTCTTCTTCTTCGCATTTGCGCTGAAGAAAGAGTACTGGCGCGACGTTCACTAAGAACTCTGTGGTACAATAGTCCCACTTCACTGCGCGGTCCGTCAGGGCCGCGCATCTGTTTATAGAATCAGCTATTTCGATAGGAGCGATAGATGGGAGTAGTGGCAAAACGTTCTTCCATGACTTTTTATTCCAATGGTGAGGATCACTACAGCCATCGTGTACGTATTGTGCTGGCTGAAAAGGGAGTTGCGGTTGAGGTGATCGACTGCGATGAAAATGATCTGCCGGAAGATCTGGCGTCATTGAACCCTTACAACAGCCTGCCAACACTGCTGGATCGCGATCTGGTTCTGTACGAGCCAAACGTGATGATGGAGTACCTCGACGAGCGTTTCCCTCATCCGCCGCTGTTGCCGGTATACCCGGTAGCACGTGCTGAAAGCCGTCTGTACATGCATCGTATCCAGCGCGATTGGTGCAACCTTGTCGATCAGATTCTGGCCGATCCGGAAGATTTCGATGAAGGCGAGCGTCTGCGTAAAGAGCTGCGTGACAGCTTGGTTGCAGTATCACCGATCTTTGGTGAGAAAGACTTCTTCATGAGTGAAGAATTCTCTCTGGTTGATTGCTGCCTGGCTCCGGTCCTGTGGCGTCTGCCGATGCTCGGTATCGAGCTGCCGGAAGAGCAGTGCAAGCCGCTGGTTAAGTACATGAATCGCTTGTTTGAGCGTGAGTCTTTCCAGGCGAGTCTGTCTGAAGCAGAGCGTGAAATGCGCGACTGATTGAACAGAGTTGTTAAAAAAGGGATGGGGGAGACTTCATCCCTTTTTTTGTGCACAGGATGTGCTGTATGCCGAGAGGGCAGGGATGTCGGAAGACGGCGATGTGATCAATAGGAGAAAAGATGAAACCAAGCAGACCTTATCTGTTACGCGCGTTGTATGACTGGTTGCTGGACAGTGATCTGACGCCTCATATTGCGGTTAACGCCGAATGGAAGGGCGTGACGGTACCGCAGCAGTTTGTCCAGGATGGCCAGATTGTGCTGAATATTGCGCCAGGCGCGGTGCGTGCGTTTTCTATTGAAGATGATGCTGTTTACTTCAATGCGCGGTTTGGTGGCGTACCAATGGATGTATATGTGCCGCTGGGTGCGGTCATTGCGATCTATGCGCGTGAAAATGCACTGGGTATGGGCTTTGGGATGGAGCCCGCTGCAGATCTTTATCTCGAAGATGAATCAGAAGATCTACAGCCGCCAGAACCACCTAAGCCGAAGCGTAAAGGCCCGGCGTTGAAGGTGGTGAAATAATCAGGCGGGAGTCGGTGCTTAGCGTCGATCAATGTATTCGAAGATTTTGACGATCTTCTGAACGCCGCTCTGTTGGCTGACGATAGCGACCGCTGCGTCAGCCTCTTCAGGCGTAACCAATCCCATCAGGTACACGGTGCCGCTCTCTGTTACCACTTTGACGCGATGTCCGGGTACGCTTTCATCGATCAGCAGTTGGGATTTGGTTTTTAGAGTCAGCCAGACGTCATTGGCAGTCGCCAGAGATGATGTGTTGCCGGATACAATAATCTCGTTGTGTACGCGGCGCACCTTGCGGATTTGGCTGACGATCTGTTCAACGTCTGTGCGCACCTGATCGGAAGGTGCCTGACCGGTCAGTAGTACCAGGCCGTTAAAGCTTGTTACACCAGCACTTGCGCCCTGCAGTCGTTCCTGGGCTTCCAGCAGATTTACCTTTGCCTTGGTTTCAATCAGTTCGTCATCAACGTAGGCGCCCACAGTGCGTGAGCCGTGATCTTCCTTAATCGGTTCCTCCCGGCTTGCGCTGATCAGGCTGGAGCAGCCGCTCAGGGTGAGCGTGCAAATTAACGTAGAGAGAAGAATCTTCGTTTTCATTACAGGTCACTTCCAAAGAGTTGAAAATCGATCAAATCACAGAGAGAGTGCAGAACCAGCAGGTGAGCATCATGTACCAGAATCTGGTCTTCCGCCGGTACACAGATCTCTACTTCCTCAGGTCCCAGTAGTGCAGTCATATCGCCGCCGTCGTTGCCACTAAGTGCGATGACGGTCATCTCCCGGTCATGTGCTGCCTGGATGGCTTGCACCATGCTGTTGGCTCTGCCGTGAGGGGAGAGTATCAACAGAATATCGCCAGGCTGACCCAGTGCGCGGATCTGTTTGGCGTACACGTCGCTGAAGCTACTGTCTTCACTGATGCCGCTGAGCGTGTGGGCATCTGCGTTCAGGCAGATTGCAGGCAGACCAGGGCGTTCCTGGCGAAAGCGGTTGAGCAGTAGGGAGCAGAAATGCTGGGCGAGGGATGCGGATGCACCGTTGCCGCAGGTGAGGATTTTTGCGTCGGTCACCAGGCAGTGGAGCAGTAGTTCGCTCGCATGGGCGATCATTGGGGTGTACTGCTCGATGGTGACGGCGTTAACCTCCATCGAATTGTGAAACTGGCTGACGATGCGGTCCTCAAGTTCCATTCTGTATCCTTTAGTTACTGCGGCTTAAACTCTGAAGGCGTCTTTATACCACAGCAGAGACGAGAGTGCTCCTGTCCCGTCAAACGCGATGACGTCAAAGCGGCAGGTGTGCAGCTGCAGTCTGGGGTGGGTGTTCAGGAAGTGCTCGGCGGTGATGATAATCTTGCGCTGTTTGGTGGGGGTGACGCTGTCGGCTGCAGACCCAAAGTGAGGGTTGTGCCTGAGGCGCACCTCGACAAAAACGAGGGTTTGTTGCTCCTGCATGATCAGATCTATCTCGCCGAAGCGGCAGTGATAGTTCTGAGTGACCAGTCGGAGCCCCTGTGCTTTAAGGTGTGTCAGCGCGCGTTGTTCGGCGTCCGTGCCGATTTTTTTGCGATCCATGCGTATATATCCTAATTCAGTAGGGCGGGATTCCCTTTGCGGAAGCGTGCCCATTTCAGGTTGCGAACGACGCGTTTGTTTTCGTCGATGCTTAACGAGCCGGTTTCGCCTTCAATGGCAGCGCCTTCGCTTGCGGATAGCTGGTACAGATAAGGGAAGATCTGGAAAGCATCTGCGCCCAGTGCATAGAGACGACCGAAGCGGGTGTCGGTGTCCTCGCGTTTCTGGCTGATAAAGCGCTTGGTGCTGGAGGCTGGGGATAAGGTCCATGGAATATCCACAAAGTTGATCCCGTTCAGGTCGCGATCGCGTTTTGCGTCAGCATTGCCCGCGTAAACGTGAGATGTCGCGTAGACCGGCAGGTCACCAGCATAGTGGAAGGCAAGAATTGGTTTAATCTGGCGGGCGTCGCCAGGCAGAGCACTCAGGAAGATTGCATCCACATCCTTGCGGCGGCGCTCCTCAAACTTGATTTTCTGATTGCTCATGCGGAACACCTGCTTAGCGCGTTCCTTGCTCTTATCGGTAGCAAGCAGTGTGCTGATATCCTGCGAGAAATTCTCCTGCTTATCAAAGCGGCCACTATCGGCCAGTCTGCCGCCCAGTCCTTCAAACTCTTCGGCAAATGCTCTGCGAACGCGGGTGCCCCAGCTGGTTTGTGGGACCAGCGCGAGAACAATGCGGTGTCCATCATTCCACGCCTGGCGAGCAGCTTGTCGTGCTTCATCCTCTGCGGCGAGACCGAACTGGAAGATCTGATTCAGGCTGGCATCCTGATCGTAGTTCAGCGCCAGTACCGGTACTGGCATGGCTTCACTGCTGTTGAGTGCCTGGACATAGTTTTTAGCCAGGGGGCCGATCACGACATCAATGTTGCGCTCGGTGATCAGTGCCCGAAGCGCCTCAGGCTGATCTACCTGGGTTGAATCGAGGAACTGAAGTTCAGGTACGCTTTTACCATTGCTGCGATGGTCGAAGTAAGCCGCCAGAAGACCTTCGCGAATAGCTGCGCCTGCTTTTGCCAGTTTTCCCTGCATTGGCAGCAGGACAGCAACGCGCTGTGCATTGATCGGATCTGCGCTTACAGCGGTTTCGGTGATTGGTGGCAGTAGTCGAGCCGGGTGGGATTCCCAGAGTACATTCCACTCATTGATGGCTTCGTTGCGTGCATCCAGGCGCATGCGTTGCTTATAGATTAATGCCAGCTCAAACCATCCCTGTTCATAGTAGGTGTTGCCCGTTTCTCGGCTGAGATCGGCCAGCTGGTTGAGTGATAGTTTGTTGAGTGCAAGCCAAGTTTGATTGTGCAGCAGCTGGCGCTGTTCATCATCGTAACTCTGTCGGCTGAGTTCTATCAGCTCTAGCGCTTCGTTGGTTGGGTCGTTCTGCAGGCGGAAGGCTTCAGCACGCAGTTCACTTATACGTGTGGCTTGCTCCAGCGAGGGCGCACCATCTGGACCTGTCGGAATCTCAAGGTAGCGCAGTGCTAACGCCGGGTCCTGCTCATCAAGGGCTGAACGGGCACGGATCTGGGCGATTTCGTAGCGCAGTGATGGTGGCAGAAAGGCAAGGTCTACATCGCTCAGTATTGAGTATGCGGCGTCTTCGCGTCCCATGCGCAGCAGTATGTTGGCGGCTTGTACTTTAAATTGGGCAGCTTGAATAGGGGGAGCTTGCTCCGCCTGATTGAGTAGCTTTTCAATCTCGATACGCGCTTGCTGAGCGCGATCGACCGGTTGTTGAACCGGCTGCACAGGGGCCGGACTACAGCCTGCCAGAATTGTTCCTAGAATGCCTGCGGCCAAAGACAGGCGCCATTGAATCGTCATATACTTCTCACCCCGATTTTTAGGATGGAATTTGAGAGATGTCTGAATCTGCACTGTTTGTCGTAGCGACCCCTATTGGCAATCTGCAGGATCTGTCGCAGCGTGCGATCGATGTTCTGCAGAGTGTCGAGGTTATTGCGGCGGAAGATACGCGGCACAGTGCACGTTTATTGGCGCACTTTAACATTAATACGCGCCTGATATCAGTCCATGAGCACAATGAGCGGCAACGAATTGAAACCGTGCTGGCGATGCTGGAGGAGGGGAAGAGTATTGCCCTGATTTCAGATGCGGGTACACCTCTGATCTCTGACCCGGGATTTGTGGTGGTTCGCGCCGTGCGAGAGGCGGGATACAAGGTGGTGCCGGTTCCCGGATGTGCTGCGTTTGTGACTGCGTTGAGTGCGGCTGGATTGCCATCTGATCGTTTCTCCTTTGAGGGATTCCCGCCGCCGAAGCGTAATGCACGTTTGCAGTGTTATTCGGCGCTTGCGGATGAATCGCGCACGCTCATCTTTTATGAATCCCCCCATCGTGTTCTGGAATCACTTAAAGATATGGCGGAGAGCTTCGGTGGAGAGCGTGTGGCTGCGGTTGCGCGTGAACTCACCAAGACCTTTGAGACTATCAAGTCGGCACCGCTAGCGGAACTCGTTGAATGGATGGCGGCCGACCATAATCAGCAGAAAGGTGAGTTTGTACTGCTGGTGCAGGGGCGCCCTAAAAAGGACGAGGGGGCTCTGGATGCTAAGACAGAAGAGGTGCTGGATATCTTGCTGGCAGAACTGCCAGTGAAGCAGGCTGCTGCACTGGCTTCAAAGATTACCGGAGTTAAAAAGAATCTTCTCTATAAGCTTGCGCTGGAGCGCGGTGAATAAAGCGTTGTGGATAACTCTTTGCGGGTGGGAGTTGGTTGCGTCTGATTGCTAATTGATCAGGTGGTACTATAGCGCTTCTTCAGGCTGGAAATGTCGGGTCGAAGCGCGTATCCTCTGCGCCTGAGAAGTCCGCCAGACAGTCGCTGCTTCGCTTTGGCGAAGGGGAGGAAAGTCCGGGCTCCATAGGGCAGAGTGCCAGATAACGTCTGGGCGGCGAAAGTCGACGGAAAGTGCAGCAGAAAGTATACCGCCTAAGTATCTTCGGATACCGGTAAGGTTGAAATGGTGAGGTAAGAGCTCACCGCGTGGGTGGCAACACTCCACGGCGATGGTAAACCCCACTCGGAGCAAGACCAAATAGGAATCCTTAAGGTATGGCCCATACCGGATTCGGGTAGGTCGCTCGAGGTGTATGGCGACGTACACCCTAGATGAATGACTGTCCACGACAAAACCCGGCTTATCGGCGGGCTTCTCAGATCTCTTCTTTTGGTGTCACTGTTATTTCCGGATCGCCGGTTCAGGCGAACTCCACTCCGGCAATCACATCTTTGGACGCGTCGTCCTCTTTTATGATTTCCCGGCCGTCGGTGACGTTCAGGCACAGAATCAGGCCGCACGTATCGCATGTATAGATGGTATGTCTACCGACCTGGCCGGCTTTGCTAAGCGAGGGTGAATGTACCTCTTGGGCAGTAATTGAGCGGCAGTAGGTACAGTACTCCGGTTCCTTCTCCATGAGAAAACATCTCCAGTCGTATACGGGGTTGGTGTGCGGCATCGCATCCTCACTCCGAGTACTTCATCTCCCCCCCTCGTTGCTTAAAAGTGTACTGGCGGCGAGGGGGGGAGATGCTCTGGCGCGTTTGCTGCTGTGTCAGGAAAGGTAGTCCAGGTTTGCGGGTGTAGATATAGGAAAAATTCCTATTTTATTGTGCTCAATTGAGCGATTGGTTTGGGCGAGTCGATTCAGTGTGTGTTGGTACGTAAACTGGTACAATTTATCGCCTGAAGTTGACCGCTAAGCAGTGTTTCTCAAATTTTATCTTTGTTGTTTCCTGTCGGTTGTACGCCCATCAATGTGAATCAAACTGTTATTCCCTTTGTTTTCAAAGGCTTCAAAAAATGAGGCCTGTGAAGGGGCTCCTCCACTATTAAACATTCTAATAATTGCCTGATTTTACGCGGGTTTCACGCCGGTAGTTACCTTGCATTTGGTTGGGTTAATTTCTATAGTGTTGTGTAGTGGGGTATTGTGGGTAAATGTGGGAAAATCTGGCGCCTGATTAAGGAAGGCTGTGGAGAACAATGTTTCGTGGCGTAAATCCAATCAACCTTGATGCTAAGGGGCGCATGGCGATCCCGGCACGCTACCGTGAGCAGATCACGGGGTGTTGTGATGGCAGTTTGGTTGCGACGATCGACACAGAGGCACGTTGTTTGCTGCTTTACCCACTTCCGGAATGGGAAGAGATTCAGGCCAAAATCGAAGCCTTACCCAGTTTTAATCCTGCTGCGCGACGCATTCAGCGGTTGCTGATTGGTCACGCGACTGATCTGGATATGGATTCAAACGGGCGTTTATTGTTGCCCGCGCCGCTGCGAGAATACGCCATGCTGGAAAAGCGTGTCGTGTTGCTGGGGCAGGGGCGGAAGTTTGAGATCTGGAGTGAAGAGCAGTGGTTGGATACCCGGGATGAGTATCTGCAAGAAGTAGATGGTGGCAATGAACTGCCAGATGAGATGCAGAGCTTGTCACTTTAAAGCAGGTTTGGATAAGAAAGAATGGCGCAGGAATTTAAACATATAACAGTGCTGCTGAACGAGGCGATTGAGTCCTTGGTGCAAAACCCGGACGGCTTCTATGTGGACGGCACTTTTGGCCGGGGTGGTCACACTGCGCTGATTCTTGAGCAGCTGTCCGATAAGGGGCAGGTGATGGGGATCGACAAAGACCCCCAGGCGATCGCGCACGCGCATACGAGGTTCGAAAATGAACCTCGCTTTTCTATTGCACATGGCAGTTTCGCTGAGATGGAACGCTTTGTGACTGAAGCGGGTTTCATGGGCAAAGTCGACGGCGTGCTGCTGGATCTGGGGGTATCTTCGCCTCAGCTGGATGATCCCGAGCGTGGTTTCAGTTTCCTGCAGGACGGCCCGCTGGATATGCGAATGAACCCGGGGGTTGGAGAAAGCGCAGCAGAGTGGATCGCCCGGGCAGATGAGAAAGAGATCGCCGACGTGATCTATCTGTACGGCGAAGAACGTTTCTCCCGCCGTATGGCCAGAGCGATTGTAGAGACGCGTGAGGAAACGCCGATCACGACCACCGCTCAGCTGGCAAAGATTATCTCCGAGGCAAACCCCGCTTGGGAGAAGGGTAAACATCCCGCGACTCGCGCGTTTCAGGCTATCCGTATTTTTATCAATAAAGAGTTGGAAGACCTGGAGCGTTGCCTGGATCAGGCGTTGGACGTGCTCGCGATCGGTGGGCGTTTGGTGGTGATTAGTTTCCACTCGCTGGAGGATCGCATTGTAAAACGCTTCATTCGTAAACATGTGAAGGGTGATGAACACCTGCCACCGGGTATCCCGGTGACACAGGATATGTTGCAGCAGCGATTGAAAAATGCCGGGAAGGCAGTGAAGGCCGGGAAGAGGGAGGTGTCGGATAATCCGCGTGCACGCAGTGCCGTGATGCGCTCAGCCATTAAGGTGGCCTGATGCGTTTCATTGCGTGGTGGCAGGCGCAAAGACGTGACGAGACGGAATTAACCCGGCTCTACCGTGCCGAGGAGTTGGTTAAGCCAGCCTTGGCGTTGGTGTTGATGACGATGCTGGTGGTGACATCATCACTGTTGGTGATTGTGTCTGCACACGATTACCGGAAGTACTTTCATCAGCATCAGGTGCTGGTTCGCCAGCATGATGATCTGCAGGTGGAGTGGGGACAGTTGCTTTTGGAACAGGGGACCTGGGCGGCCAACAACCGTGTGGAATCTCTGGCGGTAAAGAAACTGGATATGAAAGTGCCTGAGCAGGAAACGATCGAGTTTGTGCGTCATGACTGAAGAGCAGAAGCTGATACAGGTAGGGAAGAGTTGGCGCATCGGGCTGGTGCTCGCGCTGCTTGCCGCCATCATCCTGGCGATTGGTGCGAAGCTGGTCAGCTTGTACGTGGAAGATCAGGATTTTCTGCAGAAACAGGGTGATGCGCGCAGTTTACGTGTGATTCAGGTGCCTGCGCATCGGGGTATGATTACTGATCGCAACGGTGATCCGCTGGCGGTAAGTGCGCCGGTGGCGACTGTATGGGCTGACCCTAAAATGTTTGAGCTGGAGCACGTCTCGCTCGGAAAAGCTGCACGATATCTGGGAACCAGCCGTGAACGCCTGGTAAAGAAGATCTCGGACAAACGTTCGCGCCGTTTTATGTATCTGAAGCGGCAGGTAGAACCGACGCTGGCGGATAAAATTCGTGCGCTGAAAATTCCGGGATTGCACGTTGAGCGAGATTACAAAAGGTTCTATCCGGCGGGTGAGGTTGTAGGGCATCTGGTTGGATTTACCAACCGGGATGGCCAGGGGCAGGAAGGGCTGGAGCTGGCGTTTGATAGCGCATTGCGCGCTGAGCCGGGCAAACAGTTGGTGTTGAAAGACCTGCTGGGCCGCACGGTGAAACATATCCGTTCGGAAAGTCCTGCGCAGCATGGTAAGTCATTGCAGCTGACCATCGATATGCGATTGCAGTATCTGGCCTACCGTGAGCTGAAGGCGGCGGTCACGGCGCATAAGGCAGATTCAGCCTCACTGGTGATGCTGGATGCGAAAAGTGGTGAGTTGCTGGCGATGGCCAACTACCCCGCTTATAACCCGAATAACCCGGCTGAGCGCGTTTCAAACTCGATCAGAAACCGGGCGGTAACGGATACCTTTGAGCCTGGCTCAACCATTAAGCCGTTGACTGTTTCTGCTGCCCTGATGAGTGGGCGTTATAGCGTGCGCAGTGTCATAAATACAGCGCCCGGCTACATGCGTGTGAAAACCAAGACCATCAGGGATCACCGCAATTACGGTGAGCTGGATATGACGGGTATTATTACCAAGTCCAGTAATGTGGGTACGGCCAAACTGGCGTTGAGCTTGGAGCCAGGTAGCCTGCATAACCTGTTTAACAACGTTGGCCTTGGACATGCCACAGGTATTGGCTTGCCGGGTGAGCAAGCAGGGCGCTTGCCGTTCCTTGGGGATGGGCAGGTGCTACAGCGCGCGATTCTGTCATATGGATACGGACTTGCGGTGACGCCTTTGCAGTTGGCGCAAGCGTATCTGCCGCTGGCGAACAATGGTGTGATGATGCCGGTCAGCTTGCTGCGTGGTGAGTCGAAACTGTCTGCCGACCGCGTTATGCCTGAACGGGTTGCACGCCAGATACGCGCAATGATGAAAACGGTGATCAGTGTTAAAGGTACCGGACGCCAGGCGGCGATACCGGGCTACAGCGTTGCGGGTAAGACCGGTACGGTGCACAAGGTGGGCAATCGCGGATATATCGAAGATCAATACATCTCCGTATTTGCCGGGATGGCGCCTGCAACCAACCCGGAAGTGGTCGCTGTCGTGATGGTGGATAATCCGAAAGGGCAGGAGCATTACGGTGGTGAGGTCGCAGCGCCGGTATTTTCCCGTGCGGTAGGTGGTACTTTGCGCTTACGCAATGTGCCGCCAGATGCATTGCTGCAACCTAAGGGGCAGGTGGCACAACGATGAGTAAGACAACATGTAGTTTAGCCGCCCTGCTGCCGGAACTTGTGGCAAACGAGTTTGCGGACCTTGCCGTAAGCGGTGTCTGCCAGGACAGCCGTTTGGTGCAGACAGGAGATCTGTTTTGTGCGCGGGCGGGTGGACGTTTTAAAGGAACGGATTTTGTCGCAGATGCAATAGAGAAAGGCGCTGCGGCGGTATTGGTTGATAGTAGCGAAGACCTGGATGTTGACCTCTTTCGCGTACCTGTAATTCCTGTAAAGGGTCTGGTCAAACAGATGGGCCTGATCGCTAGCCGGTTTTACGGTGAGCCGAGTCGTCAGTTACGGATAATTGGTATCACCGGCACCAACGGTAAAACATCCTGTAGCCACTTTCTGGCGCAGGCGCTGAATGCTGCAGGGTCACGCACCGCGGTGATTGGTACCGTAGGCAATGGTTTTCCAGAGGATCTGCAAAGCGCCACCCATACCACGCCTGATGCAATCGGGCTGCAGGCGCTGTTAGCTGATCTGTTAGACCAGGGTGCAGAAACAGTGGTGATGGAGGTGTCCAGCCACGCGTTGGATCAGCACCGTGTGAGTGGTGTTGAGTTTGATGTGGCAGCGTTCACCAATCTGAGCCGGGATCACCTGGATTACCACGGCTCGATGGACGCCTACGGTGAGGCCAAGGCGCGCCTCTTTACCGATTGGCCGCTCAGAGCTGCAGTGATTTGTGTAGACGACAGATTTGGATCAGTCCTGGCAGAGCGCTTGCAAGGACAGCAAAAAGTTTTCGCCTTTGGTGAACAGCAAGGGGCGATTCAGGCATCAGGCATTAAGCTGACAAAAAATGGCCTTACAGCTCAGCTACAAACCCCTTGGGGTGAGATCAGCGCCCACACTCAGGTTGTGGGGCAGTTCAATCTTTGGAACCTGATGCTGACTACCGGTGTGTTGGGCGCACTGGATTATTCGGCGGAGCAGATAGAGAGCCTTTTGGCGGGGCTAACAGCGGTGCCCGGACGTATGGAGTGTCTGGGGGCGGAAAACCAGCCATTGGTAGTTGTTGATTATGCCCATACACCGGATGCACTGGAAAAAGCGTTGCAAGCGGCGCGTCAGCATACCGAAGGGGATCTGGTCTGCGTCTTTGGTTGCGGTGGCGATCGTGATCAGGGCAAACGTGCTGAGATGGGAAAAATTGCGCGGCAGTTAGCGGATAAAACAGTTGTAACCAGCGATAACCCTCGCACCGAAGATCCACAACAGATCATTGCGATGATTCTGCAGGGCACTGGCGATGGAAACGATGTGAGTGTGCTTGCAGACCGCGCCGAAGCGATTCGCAGCGCGGTGCTGAACGCAAACGAAAATGATGTAGTACTGGTGGCTGGAAAAGGCCATGAAGATTATCAGGAAGTAAATGGCGTGCGATTACCGTTTCTGGATAGAAAAATAGTGTTGGAGAGCCTGCAGGAGTGGCGTGCATGATCGGAACATGGACAGTTGCTCAGTTAAAAGATGTTCTCGGTGGTGAGCTGATCGGTAGTGATATCACGTTTGACGGCGTCAGCACCGACACACGCTCCCTGCAGTCCGGCAATCTGTTTCTGGCGCTTAAGGGCCCCAATTTCGATGGCCATCGTTTTATTGAGGGAGCGATGGAGAAAGGTGCTGTCGCGGCTGTGGTAAGCGAACCGCAAGAGCTGGATATCCCGCAGTGGGTGGTTACGGATACGCGTATCGCCCTTGGGCAGATCGCTCGCCTGAACCGCCAGCGCTTTGACGCGCCTGTCTTCGCGGTGACTGGCAGTGCCGGTAAAACAACTGTGAAGGAGATGTTGGCAACCATCCTGGCACAGAAAGGTGAAGTGCTGGCGACCAAGGGCAACCTGAATAACGACATCGGGGCGCCGCTTACCTTGCTGTCTATCGATGGCCAGGAAAAACATGCAGTGATCGAACTGGGTGCCAGTGCGGAAAAAGAGATCGCTTATACCACGGCGCTGACACTGCCGGATGTGGCCGTGCTGAATAACGCCATGGGAGCGCACCTGGAAGGGTTTGGATCACTGGAAGGTGTCGTGCGTGCTAAAGGTGAGATTTTCGACGGATTACCTGAAGGTGGCTACGCGGTGATCAATGCTGATGATCCTCACGCCCAGTATTGGCTGGATCAGAATGCTAACCGCAACTACCTGACCTTCGGGATTAAGACGCAGGCGGATGTGCAGGCGATCAATCTGCAGTCAGATGATGCGGGACGCTTTACCTTTGAACTGAAGTACCGCGAGCAGACATTACCTGTGAGCCTGAAGGTGATGGGTAAACATAATGTTGCTAATGCTACCGCTGCGACGGCGGCGATTGTCGCGGCAGGTTACCCGCTTCAGCTGGCGGTGGATGGATTAGAGCAGTTTATACCGGTAAACGGGCGGATGTGTCCCTACGCAGGGCCTGAAGGTATTACCGTTATTGATGATAGTTACAACGCAAACCCCGGTTCGGTAAAAGCCGCAATTGATCTGTTGGCAGCCCGAACTGGAAAACGTCTGTTGGTGTTGGGGGATATGGCGGAGCTGGGCGATACAGCCGCCGAACAACACGCAGACGTTGGCAGTTACGCAGCGCAGAAGGGGACCGATCGCCTTATGGCGGTCGGTGCGCTGTCGTTACATGCGGTAGAGGCATTCAATGCCGATGCCGGCACTCAGGGAGGGCATTTTGAAACCAAGGAATCTTTGGTGGAAGCAGTTCGTGCGCTCGCAGAACCGGGTATGACCGTACTGGTCAAGGGGTCTCGCAGTGCAGGGATGGAGCAGGTTGTCGCAGAACTGGTTAAAGGGAACCATTAAATGCTTTTGTTACTCTCGGAATACCTGTCTGATTACTACAGCGGTTTTGCAGTATTCCAGTATTTGACCCTGAGGGGCATTCTCGGTGTATTGACCGCATTGGCGATCTCGTTGTTGATGGGGCCCTTGCTGATCGCGAAATTACGTTCACGCCAGATCGGGCAGGCGGTACGTGATGACGGCCCTCAGTCTCATCTGAGCAAAGCAGGTACACCTACGATGGGCGGTGCGCTGATTATTCTGGCGATCGCTGTCAGTACGCTGCTGTGGGGTGACCTGAGCAACCGCTTTGTCTGGATTACCTTAGGTGTTGCGCTGATCTTTGGTGCTGTGGGCTGGGTAGATGACTACCGCAAGGTGATCGAAAAGAACTCCCGTGGATTACCTGCACGCTGGAAATACTTCTGGCAGTCAGTGGGTGGTCTCGGCGCTGCGATCCTACTGTACGTTACCGCGCAAACACCGGCAGAAACCGAACTGATCGTACCGTTCTTTAAAGACGTGATGGTGGATATGGGGATCTTCTTCATTGTCTTCACCTATTTTGTCATTGTTGGTAGCTCCAATGCGGTAAACCTGACCGATGGTCTGGATGGACTGGCGATCATGCCGACGGTGATGGTGGCAGGTGCGTTGGGTGTGTTCGCGTACCTTTCGGGTAACATCCGTTTCTCGGATTACCTGTTAATCCCTTATATCTCCGGTGCCGGTGAATTGATCATCATTTGTGGTGCGATTGTTGGGGCTGGGCTTGGCTTTCTCTGGTTTAACACCTATCCGGCCCAGGTATTCATGGGGGATGTGGGCGCCCTGTCACTGGGGGCAACCTTGGGTGTTATTGCCGTAATCGTCCGTCAGGAGCTGGTATTGGTGATCATGGGGGGCGTTTTCGTGATGGAGACCATCTCTGTGATCCTGCAGGTGGCGTCGTTTAAGTTAACGGGGCGGCGAATCTTCCGGATGGCGCCGATCCATCACCACTTCGAACTGAAGGGGTGGCCGGAACCCAGGGTAATCGTTCGTTTCTGGATTATTACCGTTGTACTGGTGCTGGTGGGACTGGCAAGTCTGAAGATTCGTTAAGCGGAGAGCGCACATGACATTAATCGCCAGTGATAACCGGCGAATCATCATCGGATTGGGGGCAACAGGTGTTTCCTGCGCCCGCCACCTGGCACGCCAAGGCGTGCCTTTCGCCGTTGTAGATACACGCGAAAATCCGGCGGGGCTCGAAGCATTTCAGGTGGAGTTCCCAGACGTCGAAGTTCGTTGCGGCGCACTGGATGCAGATTATCTCTCTGCAGCTTCGGAGCTGATCGTGAGCCCGGGTGTGGCGATCAGTACCCCTGAGATCAAGGCTGCCGCTGACGCTGGGGTACGCCTGACCGGTGATATAGATCTGTTTCGCCGGGAGGTCTCTGCGCCGATTATTGCGATCACCGGTTCCAATGCCAAGAGCACCGTAACCACGCTGGTGGGGGAGATGGCCAAAGCGGCTGGGATTGATGTTGGTGTGGGTGGAAACCTGGGGCAACCGGTGCTGGACATGCTCGCAGAAGGTGAAAAAGCACTGTACGTGCTGGAGTTGTCCAGTTTTCAGCTGGAGACTGCCCATGACCTGCGTGCCGAAGTGGCTACGGTGCTGAATGTCAGCCCGGATCACCTCGATCGCTATGAGGATATGACAGGCTACTACCGTGCCAAGCACCGTATCTTCCGGGGCTGCCGAAAGGTAGTTGTAAACCGTGATGATTCACTCACCAGTCCTCTGCTGCCGCAGGGCGTAGAAAGCTGGGCTTTTCATCTGGGCCGCCCGGACCTGAAGCTGTTCGGTCTGCGTGAGCTGGATGGCGAGCAGTGGCTGGCGTTGGGACAGGATAACCTGCTGCCGGTATCGAAGCTGAAAATTCGAGGCCAGCACAATGTGGCTAATGCACTCTCCGCGCTGGCGCTCGGACATGCGGCCGGGTTGCCAATGGACGCGATGTTGTCTGCGTTGACGGTGTTTGGCGGTTTGAAACACCGCTGTCAGTGGGTTGCTGATAAACAGGATGTGAGTTACTTCAACGACTCTAAAGGAACCAACGTTGGCGCAACCGTAGCTGCGCTGACCGGTTTGGGACCAACGCTGGCTGAAGAGAACCGTATCGTACTGATTGCCGGCGGTGTAGGTAAAGGCGCAGAGTTTGTCGATCTGGCAGCACCGCTTAAACAGTTTGGTCGGGCTGCTGTACTGATTGGGACAGATGCGCCGCGCATCCGAGAGGCGATCGGAGAGGTTGCCAATGAAACTGCGAGCGATATGGATGCAGCAGTGAAACGCGCGGCTGAGCTGGCGCAACCGGGCGATATCGTATTGCTATCTCCGGCATGTGCAAGCTTCGATATGTTTAAGAACTTTAATACGCGTGGTGATGCGTTTATTCAGGCCGTGGAGCAACTCTGAATGCTGACAGCGATCTGGCATCGGGAGCAAACAAACACCGGGGTTTTGCCTTTTGATCCTTGGGTGGTGCTCTGTGCCTGCACGCTGGTACTGATGGGTTTTATCATGATCAGCTCCGCATCAATGGATGTGGCGCTAAAGAACAACGGTACGCCCTATTTTTATCTGGTGCGTCAGTTGATCTTTATGACCCTGGCGCTGATTGTTGGGGTGATTGCCTGGCGAATCCCAATCAGTTTCTGGGAGAAAACCGGGCACTGGTGGATGATGGGCGCAGGTGTGCTGTTGATCGCAGTGCTGGTGCCCGGGATCGGCAGAGAAGTGAACGGCAGTAGCCGCTGGATCCCGCTGGGACCAATCAACCTGCAGGCTTCCGAGGTCGCTAAGTTTTGCATGGTGATCTACATGGGCGGGTATCTGGTACGGCGCCTGGAGGAGGTCCGGAATAGCTGGGCGGGGATCGCGAAACCTGCATTGCCATTGGGCATCTATGTTTGTCTGCTCATTTTTGAACCCGACTTTGGTGCGGCGGTGGTCCTGATGGGCACGGTGATGGCGATGATCTTTCTGGGAGGCATGCGTTTTTTCCAGTTCATCATGATCGTCTCCGGCGCGCTTGGATTGCTGGTGGCACTGGTTGGCTTGCAACCTTATCGTGTGCAGCGACTGCAAACCTACCTTGATCCATGGGTGGATCCTTATGGCGCCGGATACCAGTTGACGCAGGCGCAGATCGCCTTTGGCCGTGGTGACTGGTTTGGTACCGGGTTGGGTAACAGTGTTCAGAAGCTGTTTTATCTGCCTGAAGCACACACCGACTTTGTGTTTTCGGTGTTAGCCGAGGAGTTGGGCTTTATCGGGGTACTGGCACTGATTGTCGTTTATGCGGTGCTGATCTGGCGCTTGTTCCGTATTGGACGTAAGGCGGAGAAACTTAAAGAGTTTTTTATGGCCTACATCACCTACGGTTTTACGGTGATCTTTGCAGGACAGGCATTGATCAACATCGGGGTGAATGTGGGCGCGTTGCCAACGAAGGGGCTAACGTTGCCTTTTGTAAGCTACGGGGGCAGTAGTCTGCTGATCAGCTGCGTAATGTTGGCGTTGATCTTGCGGATTGATCTGGAACTGAAAAAGCTGCAGCTAAGTGGCAATACGCCAAAACGAAGAACTAAAGAGAACCAAATGAATAAGGAGCCGGAGCATGGCTGATCAGAGAGTAGTGCTGATCATGGCGGGTGGTACCGGCGGGCACGTTTTCCCAGCGCTGGCGACCGCCCGTGAGTTGCAGCGAGAAGGCGTGCATGTGGAGTGGCTGGGAACCCAGAAGGGGATCGAGGCCCGAGTTGTATCGGAAGCCGATATCAAGTTGCACTGCATCGATGTGGCAGGACTGCGGGGCAAAGGCAAACTGAGTTTACTGCTTGCGCCGTTCAAATTGTTGCTGGCGTTGTGGCAGGCGATGGCTGTTATACGCCGGGTGAAACCTGATGCTGTGTTGGGCATGGGTGGTTTTGCATCAGGCCCGGGCGGGCTGGCGGCGAGGTTATTGGGTAAACCTCTGGTGATACACGAGCAGAACGCGATTGCGGGAATGACAAATAAGATCCTGTCGCGTCTGGCCTGGCGTGTGTTGGAAGCTTTTGAGGATGCCTTCCCTCCGGGCATGGACACGGAAACCGTAGGTAACCCGGTTCGTGGTCCGATTCTGGAGATGGACGCACCCAATCAGCGTTATGAAGATCGAAGTGGCAAGATTCGCCTGCTGGTTGTTGGCGGCAGTTTGGGAGCCAAGGCGATCAATGAGGTGTTGCCACAGATGTTGGCTGATCTGCCGCAAGAGGAGCGACCAGAGGTCTGGCATCAGACGGGTAAGCGCACCCATGACGAAACCCTGGCACGTTATCAGGCGTTGGGAGTTGATGCGCGTGTCGTGCCTTTTATTGACCAAATGGATGAAGCATATGCCTGGGCGGACCTGGTCCTGTGCCGGGCAGGTGCGTTGACTGTAAGTGAGCTGGCCATTGCAGGGGTGCCTGCGATTCTGGTGCCGTTCCCCTTTGCAGTGGATGATCATCAGACAGCAAATGCCGGATATCTGGCGCAGTTGGATGCGGCAAAACTGGTGCCGCAACCGGAGTTGACGGTTGAGTACCTGAAAAAACTAATAACAGAGCAATTCGGGCAGCGGAATACACTGCTCGAAATGGCGAATAAGGCACGTGCACTGGGGCGTCCTGAAGCGGGACGTCGGGTGGCCGAAGTATGCCTGGAGGCGATGAAACGATGAGTATGAACGGTAACAACGGCCTGTTTGAAGTGCCAGAGATGCGCCGAATCCGTGGTATCCACTTTGTGGGCATCGGCGGGGTTGGTATGTGTGGCATCGCAGAGGTATTGCTTAACCAGGGTTACCGTGTCTCGGGTTCCGATATCAAGGCATCAGCCACGACCAACCGGCTCGAGGCTGCTGGCGCCGAGATCTTTATTGGTCACGCAGAAGACAATGTCGCTAAAGCTGATGTGGTAGTTGTCTCCACGGCTGTGAACGAAGAAAACCCGGAAGTAAAAGCCGCTCGCGAGCATCGTATTCCTGTGGTGCGCCGTGCAGAGATGCTGGCCGAGCTGATGCGTTACCGTCATGGCATTGCAGTGGCGGGTACTCACGGGAAAACGACAACAACCAGCCTGGTGGCATCGGTGCTGGCGGAAGGCGGACTGGATCCGACCTTTGTTATCGGTGGCCGTCTCAACAGCGCCGGTACCAACGCGAAACTGGGAGGCAGTCGTTATCTGGTGGCCGAGGCTGACGAGAGTGATGCATCCTTCTTGCATCTGCAGCCGATGGTCGCGATTGTGACCAACATCGATGCGGATCACATGGAAACCTACGGCGGTGACTTCAGCAAGCTGAAGAAAACCTTCGTCGATTTTCTCCACAACCTGCCGTTCTACGGTTTGGCAGTGATGTGTGTGGATGATCCTGTGGTACGTGAGGTGATGCCTGAGATCAGCCGTTCCATTGTCACCTACGGTTTCTCTGAAGAGGCAGACTATCGTGCGGAGAATCTGCGACAGGAAGGGATGTTGACGCACTTCACGGTCAAACGCCCAGGCGATGCCCAGGATCTGGACGTAACTCTGCGCATGCCGGGTAAGCACAACGTCCTCAACGCGTTGGCAACCATCGTGGTTGCGACGGAAGAGGGGATCGATGACGAGTCGATCTGTCGTGCGTTGCAGAATTTTGAAGGTGTTGGTCGTCGTTTCCAGGTTCTTGATGACGTGCCGGTAGACGGTGGCAGCGTAATGTTGGTGGACGACTATGGTCACCACCCAACTGAAGTGGAAGCGGTAGTGCAAGCCGTACGCGAAGGTTGGCCAGACCGCCGCCTGGTAATGATCTACCAGCCGCACCGTTACACCCGTACGCGCGACCTCTATGAGGACTTCGTGAAGGTATTATCCGAATCGGATCTGTTGCTTCTGCTTGAAGTGTACGCTGCAGGTGAAGAACCGATTGCTGGTGCTGATAGCCGTTCACTGTGTCGCAGCATCCGTCAGCGTGGACGTATCGATCCGGTATTTGTAGAGAGTGCGGACGCTGTGGCTGATGTACTGCGCGACGTGTTGGAGCCGGGAGATCTGCTGCTCACACAGGGCGCGGGTGACATCACTGCGATGGCACATAAGTTGAAAGGTGTTTCTTTGATGAAAGGAGCAGAAGAGTGATGACGGCATTCAGAGTGACAGCTGAGGAAGCGCGCCAGTTAGGACGGGTAGCGGTGATCTATGGCGGATTGTCATCTGAACGCGTGATCTCTTTAAAAAGTGGCGCTGAGGTACTGGCAGGCTTGCAAAGAGCGGGTGTGGACGCCTTCGGTATCGATCTCGGCGGTGAGCAGGGTGAGCTTAACCCCGTGGCCCAGTTGTCTGAGGCGGATTTCGATCGTGCCTTTCTGATTCTGCACGGCCCTGGTGGTGAAGATGGCACGTTGCAGGGTGTACTGGAGATGCTTGGTAAACCCTACACCGGTAGTGGAGTAGCGGCGTCTGCGTTGGGTATGGATAAGGTGCGCTGTAAGCAGTTGTGGGCTGGTGCCGGTTTGCCGACACCTGATTACGTTGTGGTTAATGGCGATACCGATCTTGCTGCGTTGGGCGAGCGGTTAGGTTGGCCGATTTTTGTTAAACCCGCACATGAAGGCTCCAGCATCGGCATCGCCAAGGTAAATACACTGCCGGAACTGCAGGACGCTTATAAAAATGCAGCAGCACTGGACAGCCTGGTGCTGGCAGAGAAATGGATGAGTGGAGACGAGTTTACGGTCGGCGTTCTCAATGATGAGGCGTTACCGGTGATTAAGCTGGAGACTCCCCACGATTTTTATGATTTTAACGCTAAGTACGAAGCCGACGACACCTGTTACTTGTTCGGCCACGGCCTGAGTGATGAACAGGAGAGTGAACTTCAATCGTTGGTGATCAACGCGTTCAAAACAGTAGGTTGTCAGGGCTGGGCGCGTATTGATGTGATGCAGGACGCAGACGGCAGTTTTCAGCTGCTGGAGGTGAATACCGCGCCGGGTATGACCGACCACAGTCTGGTGCCTATGGCGGCGGCAAAAAACGGCATCAGCTTTGAACAGCTGGTGGTTGAGATACTGCGGCAGACGGTGTGATCGGGATGAACTGGTTCTGGCGTCGTGATGACGAGCTGGATGAGGCGGAAGCAGACTCTTCCCCTCGCGGCGCCTCACGTCAGCCGATACCGAAAAGACTTGAGAACGAGGCTGATCCAGATCCCGCAGTTCGGGATTGGTGGTGGAAACCGCTCTGGACATGCACCGCGCTGGTATTGTTTCTGGGCGGATTGTGGAGTGCTAGCAAACCCCTCTGGGCATGGCTTGATCAGCCTGTTGAGCAGGTGAAGATTGTCGGTAAGGCGCGGCATCTGGATAAACAGGGGCTGGCTGATTCGGTGGCGGCAAATCTGGAATTGGGTTTGCTGCAAACTGACATTGAGATGGTGAAAACGCAGGTGCTGGACCATCCGTGGGTACGTTCAGCGCAGATTATCCGTGATTGGCCAGCAACACTGGAAATTCACGTAGAGGAGGAAGTTCCGGTCGCTCGTTGGGGGGAAGCGGGTTTGCTGAACCACGAGGGTAAGATCTTCTGGCCTGAGCTCAAACCGGAGTACGTCCAGCTGCCCCGCCTGAGCGGAGCCTCAGAGAACACTGAGCAGGTGATGTCGCAGTTTCATGACCTCAACCAGATGTTCCGGCGGATCGGATTAAAGGTTGTAGGGCTGAATTATGAAGCACGTGGTGCCTGGACATTGCATCTGGATAACGATATCCGGGTGGTGATCGGGCGCAGTGCGGTCAATGAACGGCTGGAGCGTTTTCTGACCTTATACACGCGTGAGCTGGCGGCTCGCGCAGACGAAATTGAGATGGTTGATATCCGTTACGCCAACGGGGTTTCAGTGCGCTGGAAACCGGGGGTGAACGAAAGTGATGCAGGTTGAGTAGAGATGGATTCGGCAACAGAAAATAGCATGATTGTCGCGTTAGATATCGGCACTTCCAAAGTGGTCTGTCTGGTAGCAGAGGTAGGCCTGGATGGTGAGGTTGAGATCATCGGTGTGGGCAGTCACCCGTCGCGCGGATTGAAACGTGGTGTCGTGGTGAACATCGAGTCCACCGTGAGCTCAATTCAGCGCGCTGTGGAAGAAGCGGAGTTGATGGCGGGCTGCAAGATTCACTCGGTGACGGTGGGTATTGCGGGTAGCCATATTAACAGCATGGGCTCACACGGCATCGTAGCGGTGCGCGACCGAGAGGTGACCGACTACGACCTGGAACGTGTGATCGATGCAGCGCAGGCGGTGGCGATTCCGGCAGATCAGAAGATCATTCACATCCTGCCTCAGGAATATGTGATCGATAACCAGGAAGGTATCAAAGAGCCGCTGGGGATGTCTGGTGTGCGACTGGAAGCCAAGGTACATCTGGTGACCGGTGCGATCAATGCAGTGCATAACATCGAAAAATGTATCCGTCGCTGTGGTCTGGAAGTGGACAACATCGTGCTGGAACAGCTGGCATCCAGCTACTCGGTATTGACTGAGGACGAGAAAGAGCTGGGTGTGTGCATGGTCGATATTGGTGGTGGTACGACCGATATTGCGGTCTTTACAGCGGGTGCGATTCGTCATACTGCCGTGATCCCGATCGCTGGTGATCAGGTGACCAATGATATCGCGATGGCGTTGCGTACGCCGACCCAGAGTGCCGATGAGATTAAGATCAAATATGCCTGCGCGCTGGCACAACTGGCAGGTGCTGAAGAACTGATTAAGGTCCCAAGTGTAGGGGATCGTCCGGCACGCGACCTGTCTCGTCAGGCTTTAGCAGAGGTGGTTGAACCGCGCTACGACGAGTTGTTTACGCTGGTGCAGGCTGAACTGCGACGCAGTGGATTTGAGGATCTGGTGGCAGCGGGCATTGTGCTCACCGGGGGGACTTCGAAGATGGAAGGCGCTGTAGAACTGGCTGAGGAGATCTTCCACATGCCCGTGCGCTTGTCCAATCCGAAGGGGGTGCGTGGAATGGACGACATTCTGGCAAGCCCGATCTATGCCACCAGTATCGGATTATTGTTGTACGCCAAAGACAATCAGGACGTTGATTTTGCAGTGGCGGCTGAGGAGCGTGTCACACCCGACGTACCGCAGGTGGGTTTGGTAAGTCGGATGAAGTCCTGGTTTCAGGGTAATTTTTGAAGAATCTGACCGGCACAAAGTTGTGTCGGGCAAGCAAGACTGAAAGTGTTGGTGTTATGCAGGGTAACGCCAACGAACCGGAAGGAGAGAGTTATGTTTGAGTTGGTCGATAGCATTCCACAGAGTGCTGTGATCAAGGTGGTAGGCGTTGGTGGTGGTGGCGGAAACGCTGTCCAGCACATGGTAGACGGCGCCCTGGAAGGGGTGGAGTTTATCTGCGCCAACACCGATGCACAGGCTCTGAGTAATATGGCGGCACCGTCGGTGCTTCAGATCGGCGGTCAGCTGACCAAAGGTTTGGGGGCGGGTGCGAATCCAGAGGTGGGTCGTAAAGCCGCACAGGAAGACCGTGAGCGTATCGCGGAAGTACTGCGTGGCACCGATATGGTGTTCGTAACCGCTGGTATGGGCGGTGGTACCGGAACCGGTGCAGCGCCGATCGTGGCGGAAGTGGCGAAGGAGATGGGAATTCTGACGGTCGCGGTTGTGACCAGTCCGTTCCCGTTTGAAGGCCGCAAGCGCATGCTGATCGCAAATGAAGGGATCAAAGAGCTGCGTGACAGCGTTGATTCCCTGATCATCATTCCGAACTCCAAACTGATGTCTGTATTGGGTCGTAGCTGCAGCTTGATGAACGCATTCAATGCGGCAAATGATGTGTTGAAAGGTGCGGTACAGGGTATCTCAGACCTCATCACACGTGGTGGCATGATCAACGTCGACTTTGCCGATGTCCGCACCGTGATGTCTGAAATGGGCATGGCGATGATGGGTACGGGTGTAGGTCGGGGTGAAAATCGTGCCACTGAAGCGGCAGAGGCTGCCATCAAGAGTCCGTTGCTGGAAAATGTCGACCTTAAAGGCGCCAGCGGCATTCTGGTGAATGTGACCGGTGGTATGGACCTAAGCTTGGGCGAGTTCACCGAAGTCGGTGACCTTGTGGCGGAATATGCAGCAGAAGATGCGACCATCGTAGTGGGTACCGTAATCGATTCTGAACTTACTGACGAATTGAAGGTCACTGTGGTGGCAACTGGTCTGGATAAACCGAAGGACGACAGCAAACCACTGGAAGTGAAGAGCGGTCACAAGAAAGCGGATGGCTCGCTGGATATGGCGGAGATTGAAGTTCCGACCGTCCTGCGCCGTCAGCGCGATGAAGAACCTAAAGGTGAATCAGTCCAGGAAGAGCCTCAGAAGACCGCTCGCCAGACGGGAACAGACGGCGATCTGGGATATCTCGATATTCCGACATTTCTGCGTAAACAGGCGGACTAAACAGTTGACATGGATGTTGCTGTTAGAAATGTAACTTTGGTATAATCGCGCGTTATCTTTTTAATGCGCGCAGGGTACATCACGGCACTCAATATGATCAAACAAAGAACACTGAAAAACAGTATCAAGGCAACGGGTATCGGTCTGCACACCGGTCAGAAAGTGTATCTGACGCTGAAGCCGGCACCGATCGATAATGGCATCGTTTTCCGTCGTGTTGATCTGGACCCAGTGGTAGATATCCCAGCGTCTGCGCATAACGTAGTGGATACCACACTGTCGACCAATCTGGGTAAAGACGGTGTTCGTGTGTCTACGGTAGAGCACCTGCTGTCCGCGATGGCTGGTTTGGGCATCGACAATGCAATCGTCGAATTGAGTGCGGAAGAAGTACCTATCATGGACGGTAGTTCTGCACCGTTTGTATTCCTGATTCAGTCTGCGGGTATTGCAGAGCAGGAAGCGCCGAAGCAGTTCATCCGTATTAAGAAAGAAGTTACTGTCAGCAGCGACGGTAAGTCTGCGACTTTCCGCCCGTTTGATGGCTTCAAGGTTGGTTTCAAGATCGACTTCGAACACCCTGCGTTCGAAGGCCGCAACATGGAAGCCTGTCTGGATTTCTCCAGCACCTCTTTTGTAAAAGAAGTAAGCCGCGCGCGTACCTTTGGTTTTATGAGCGATATCGAGTACCTGCGCTCCCAGAACCTGGTTTTGGGTGGTAGCTTCGATAACGCAATCGTGGTGGATGACTACCGTATTCTTAACGAAGATGGCCTGCGTTACGATGACGAGTTCGTGAAGCACAAAGTTCTGGACGCGGTGGGTGATCTTTACCTGTTGGGCAAAAGCCTGATTGGTGAATTCTTCGGTCACAAGTCTGGTCACTACCTCAACAACATGCTGTTGCGTGAGTTGCTGGCTAACGAAGAAGCCTATGAGCTTGTTACCTTTGAAGAGGCTGACGCCAGCTCCCCGATCTCCTACCAGAAGCCGGTATTGGCAAACTGATCGAAACTTTCTCTCCTGAAAAAGCCGAGCCCTTAGGTTCGGCTTTTTTGTGTCTGGTTGTTATGACGGAGAGCTATCCCGCAACTGTGATTGTCACTCGCTTTGACTAAAGTCTGTGGGGTGGTGAAATAATTGTCCCTTGAGATTCTATTCCCCGCCCCAATAGAGTTAGAATGTTGCGTTAAATTTGACGGGATTCCGGCCGGAAGCCTTTGATTAGACAGGTTGAAAACTCAAAACATGCTGACCTCACTGTTCAAGAAAGTATTTGGAAGTAAGAACGATCGAGAACTCAAGCGTATGGGCCGTACGGTCAAACAGATCAATGCGCTGGAGAAGGATCTGGAAGAGCTCTCAGATGAGGCGCTGAAGGCAAAAACCGACGAATTTCGTCAGCGTCTGGAAGAGGGCGCGACCCTTGAACAGCTGTTGCCGGAAGCGTTCGCCACCGTGCGTGAGGCTTCCAAGCGTGTAATGGGTATGCGCCACTTCGACGTACAGATGATCGGTGGTATGACACTGCACGACGGTAAAGTAGCAGAGATGCGCACCGGTGAGGGTAAAACCCTGGTTGCAACCCTGCCAGTGTATCTGAATGCCCTGAGTGGCAACGGCGTGCATGTAGTGACCGTGAACGACTATCTGGCCGGTCGAGACGCTGAATGGATGCGCCCGTTGTACGAATCTCTGGGTATGAGCGTGGGTGTGATCCTGTCTGGTCAGGATTCCGACACAAAACGTGCTGCTTACGCATCTGATATCACCTACGGAACCAACAACGAATTCGGTTTCGACTATCTGCGCGACAACATGGCGTTCAGTGCCGAAGACAAAGTGCAGCGTGACTTTAATTTTGCTGTGGTCGATGAGGTTGATTCCATCCTGATCGATGAAGCGCGTACACCGCTGATCATCTCCGGTCCTGCGGAAGACAGCTCTGCGATGTACATGAAGATCAATACGCTGATTCCTAAGATGGAGCGTTACGACGGCGAGATCGATCCGAAAGATGAAACTCAGGTAATCGATGAGCATTTCGTGGTTGATGAGAAAAACCGTACCGTTGAGATGACCGAAGCGGGTCACTCCCTGGTGGAAGAGCTGTTGATCGAGATGGAACTGCTGGGCGAAGGTGAAAGCCTGTACGCGCCGCAGAACCTGAACCTTCTGCACCATGTTCTGGCGGGATTGCGTGCGCATCACCTCTATCAGCGAGATAAAGACTACATCGTTCAGGATAACCAGGTGGTTATCGTCGATGAGCATACTGGCCGTATCATGCCGGGACGTCGCTGGTCTGAAGGTCTGCACCAGGCGGTGGAAGCTAAAGAGGGTGTGGCGGTTCAGCAGGAGAGTCAGACTCTGGCGTCGACCACCTTCCAGAACTACTTCCGTCTGTACGAAAAACTGTCGGGTATGACCGGTACGGCTGATACCGAGGCGTTCGAGCTGCGCCAGATCTACGGTCTGGACGTGGTGGTCATCCCAACCAACAAACCGGTC
This sequence comes from uncultured Marinobacterium sp., assembly GCA_947501565.1. Taxonomy (GTDB): domain Bacteria; phylum Pseudomonadota; class Gammaproteobacteria; order Pseudomonadales; family Balneatricaceae; genus Pontibacterium. The sequence continues at coordinate 167,924 of CANMWJ010000006.1, read as the reverse complement.
GCCCGTAACGATATGAACGATCAGGTTTTCCTCAGCATGGAGGAAAAATATGACGCGATTATCAACGAGATTCGTAAAACTCAGGAAGAGAAACGTCCGGTGCTGGTGGGTACCGCATCGGTTGAATCGTCTGAGCTGATCTCTGCACTGCTGAAAAAGCAGAAGATTGAACACAACGTACTGAACGCAAAAAACCACGGTCGCGAGGCGGAGATCATTGCTGAAGCGGGTCGCGCTGGTGCGGTAACTATCGCTACCAACATGGCGGGTCGTGGTACCGATATTGTGTTGGGCGGTAAGCTGGAGTCAGATCTGGCGAAGCTGGAAAACCCAACTGAAGAACAGATTGCGCAAGCGAAGGCTGAGTGGCAGACCCGCCACGATGCGGTGCTGGACGCTGGTGGTCTGCATATTGTGGGTACCGAGCGTCACGAATCCCGTCGTATCGATAACCAGCTGCGTGGTCGTGCTGGTCGTCAGGGTGATGCGGGCTCCTCCCGCTTCTTCCTGTCGTTGGAAGACGACCTGATGCGTATCTTCGCCTCTGATCGCGTGCGTCAGCTGATGCAGGCGCTGGGTATGGAGCGCGGTGAAGCGATCGAACATAAGATGGTGAGCAACGCCATCGAAAAAGCACAGCGCAAAGTGGAAGGTCGCAACTTCGACATTCGTAAAGCGCTGCTGGAATACGATGATGTAGCTAACGATCAGCGTACGGTGATCTACGGTCAGCGTAATGAACTGATGGCGGTAGACGATATTTCCGACACGGTGGAAGCGGTACGTCACGAGGTGGTTGAGAACACCATCGACGGCTTTATACCGCCACAGAGCCTCGAAGAGCAGTGGGATGTGCCAGGGCTGGAAAAAGCGCTGGAGACTGAGTTCGCGGTCAAGCTGCCGTTGGCTGAGTGGCTGGAAGAAGACGACAGCCTGCATGAAGAAACTCTGCGTCAGAAGATTCAGGACTCCGTACTGGGTGCTTACAAGGCGAAAGAGGAGATGGTCGGCGCTGATACCATGCGTACCTTCGAGAAGCAGGTGATGCTTCAGGTACTGGATACGCTGTGGAAAGAGCACCTGCAGACCATGGACCACCTGCGTCAGGGTATTCACCTGCGCGGTTACGCGCAGAAAAACCCGAAGCAGGAGTACAAGCGCGAAGCGTTCCAACTGTTCCAGGAGTTGCTGGATAACATCAAGAGCGACGTCGTACGTATCCTGAGCCATGTTCAGGTACGTCAGCCGGAAGAAGTTGAGGCGATGGAGCAGCAGCGTCGTGAGCAGGCTGAACGTCAGCAGATGAACTATCAGCACGAAGAAACCTCTGCGATGGGACGTGAGTCTGGCGGTGAGCAGCCGCAGCAGGGTGAGAACCAGGAGCAGGTAGCGGGCTCTGAACAGCCGTTTACCCGCGAGACACCAAAGGTTGGACGTAACGAACCTTGTCCGTGTGGTTCCGGAAAGAAATATAAGCATTGTCACGGTAAGCTTAGCTAACCAGAAGCTTAAAACTGCCGGTCAACTCATATGAGCGACCGGTAACGATAATTGAAAACTACAAAGCAGCTTCGGCTGCTTTCTTTGTCTTTATTTTGGAGATATCGAGATGGCTGTAGGTCCTGGCACGCTCCCTGAATTTTACCCGGTCGCGGGTTTTAAACTGGGCACCACTTCAGCGGGTATCAAAACGCCGGGTCGCTTGGACCTGGTGCTGATGGAAGTGCCGCAAGGCGCGTCCGTCGCGGGTGTGTTCACCAAAAACGCTTTCTGTGCGGCACCGGTACAGATCTGTAAACGTCATATGGAGCTGACGACAGCGCGCTACCTGGTGGTAAATACCGGGAACGCCAACGCGGGTACTGGTCAAGAGGGTTGGGATGATGGTGTTCTGACCTGTGAGACGGTGGCCAGCCTGATGGGTGTTCAGGATGCTGAGGTGCTGCCATTCTCTACCGGTGTTATTGGTGAAAAACTGCCTGTCGAAAAAATTGTAGCGGCGCTGCCTAAGGCTAAAGACGCGCTGAGTGAAGACGGTTGGGAGCAGGCCGCGACCGGCATTCTGACTACGGATACCCGTCCTAAAGGTGCCAGCGAGCAGTTTACCTACAACGGCAAGACTGTGACTGTGACCGGTATCTCCAAAGGTTCGGGCATGATTAAGCCAAATATGGCGACCATGCTGGCGTACGTTGCGACCGATGCTGATGTGGATCAGGCTCTGTTGCAGTCTTTGCTTAGCGCTTCTGCTGATCAGTCCTTTAACCGCATTACCGTCGACAGCGATACGTCCACCAACGATTCCTGCATGCTGGTTGCAACCGGTGCATCTGGTGTGAAAGTCAGCGCTGAAGATGAAGCCCTGCTGGTGCAGTTCACCGAAGTACTGGATCGGGTAATGCGTGATCTGGCCCACGCGATTGTGCGAGATGGTGAAGGGGCTACCAAGTTTGTAACAGTAAAGGTGGATACGGCAGCCACTCAGGACGAAGCGCTAGCGGTTGCATATGACATCGCTCACTCGCCGCTTGTTAAAACGGCGCTTTTCGCGGCTGATCCGAACTGGGGTCGTATCCTGGCGGTTGTGGGTCGTGCGGGTGTTGAAAACCTGGACCTTGAAGCGTTGCAGATCTTCCTGGGTGATGTGTGTATCGTTGAGAACGGCGGGCGTGCAGCAACCTATACCGAGGAAGCGGGGCAGGCAGTGATGGATCAGGAGGAGATTGAGATTCGTGTGGTGCTGAACCGTGGTGAGATCTCTGAAACGGTCTGGACTACTGACCTGTCCCACGATTACGTCAGCATCAACGCGGACTATCGCTCTTAAGGGATGACCTGATGTCGAAGCTGATCCATGTAGCGGCCGCAGTCATTCTCAATGATAAAGGCCAGGTTTTGCTGGCCAAGCGCCCTGATGATAAACATCAGGGCGGACTGTGGGAGTTCCCAGGCGGTAAGGTCGAGCCCGATGAGCCCGTGCTTGAAGCGCTGACTCGTGAGCTCGATGAGGAGTTGGGAATTCGTGTGACATCCGCACGTCCGTTGATTCAGGTACCTCATCACTATCCGGATAAATCGGTTCTGCTGGACGTTTTTGAGGTGGACGCTTTTTCGGGTGAACCTTGGGGGCGTGAAGGTCAGCCGGTACGTTGGGTCGATGCTCATTTACTGGATAGCTATGATTTCCCGGCAGCAAACCGGCCGATTCTGGCTGCTGCGCAACTACCTTCACGCTTGGTAATTACCGGGGCAGTAGAGTCCGGGGATGAGTATGTAGCGAAGCTGGCGGCGGCCGTCGAGGCAGGTGCGGAAGGTGTTATGCTTCGCGCTAAGCAGCTCTCCAAAGAGCAGTTTAAGTCTGTGGCGGAGCAGTGTATTGACTACTGTAAGGGCAAGGGGATCTTTCTGAGCCTCAACTGCGCTATCGAACAGGCGAATGCACTCAATGCAGAAGCGTTGCACTTGTCCAGCGGCCGATTGATGCAGCTGCAATCACGTGAGCAGTTTAGTGGACGCTGGCTGAGTGCGTCTTGCCACTGTCCAGAGCAGCTGGAAAAGGCACAATCGCTCGGTTTGGATTTTGTGACCTTGTCTCCGGTTCAGGTGACCCGATCTCATCCTGAAACAGAACCCATGGGGTGGGAGCAGTTTTCAGCGCTTGTGGCGGAAACTCAGATCCCTGTGTATGGGCTCGGAGGTCTGGGAGAGGCTAACGTGGAGCAGGCCTGGGCCGCGGGTGCCCAGGGCGTAGCGGCTATTAGTGCATGGTGGGGGTAGCATCGCGTGCACCGGGTTCATCCCCGGTGCTGTAATCGTTCTCGTCATCACTGGTGGATGCCGCGATCTGGTACTCTTCATTAGCCCACGCGCCGAGATCGATCATTCGGCAGCGTTCAGAGCAGAAGGGGCGAAATTTATTGTTTTCGCTCCACTCTGAATCTTTCCCGCACTGTGGGCAGGCAATAATCTTTTTGGTCAAATGTCTTGTTCCTGTTTAGCGAGTTGCAACAGCTTCTTGTGAAGTGCTGCTACATTTGAATCTAGCAGGCTCTGGTCTCCGCTATTGTCTAACACGGTATCCGCGCGTTTCAGACGCTCTTCTCGAGGCATCTGCGCGGAAATAATTGCCCGTACCTGATCCTGTGAAGTGCTATCCCTTACCGCGGTACGTTCTATCTGTACCGACTCCGGCGCATCAACAACCACAACATGGTTTACCAGCAGATGCTGATCGGTTTCCAAAAGCAGCGGGGATGCCAGGACAGCATACTGGCTCTCGAGTAACTCCAGCTTTTCCAGAATGCGCTCACGAATCAGAGGGTGCAGTAACTGTTCCAGCCAGGTGCGTTGTTTCTCATCTGCAAAGACGATTGCACGTAACTTAGGGCGGTTAAGGGCGCCGTCTTCAAGCAGTACGTCTGCCCCAAAACGCTTCGCGATCGAGTCGAGTGCGGGTTCGCCGGGCGCAACCACTTCGCGCGCGACTATATCGGCATCGATGATCGGAATGCTTTTTTCTGCGAGTCGGTCGGAAACAGCGCTTTTCCCACTGCCGATTCCACCGGTAAGTCCAACTACAAACATCGCTTTATACGCTTATCAGTTGTAAATAATACTGCGTTATATCCTGACCCCAGAGTAAGGCAATCCAGCCTGCCACTGCAAGATAGGGTCCGAATGGAATTGGATTTTGCTTCTCATGTTGCTTAAAAACAATCAGTGAAATCCCGACCACGGCACCCACCAGAGAGGAGCAGAGGATAATCACCGGCAGTTGGTCGATGCCCGCCCAAGCCCCCAGGGCCGCCAGCAGCTTGAAGTCTCCGTAGCCCATGCCTTCCTTTCCGGTCAGTAGCTTGAACAGCCAGTAGATCGACCACAGGGAAAGGTAGCCTGCCATCGCACCTGCAACCGCATAGTGTAATGTGGTGAACATGCCAAAGCTGTTAACCAGCAATCCCAACCATAGCAGTGGCAGGGTAATATTGTCGGGCAGCAACTGAGTATCGTAATCGATCATAGTCAGGCAGATCAGTGCCCAGGTGAAAATAGCCAACGACAGGCTGACCATGTTCAGGCCATAAATAGACACGATGCCAGCTGTCAGTGCAGCTGTTATCAGCTCAACAGCTGGATAGCGTTTTGAGATAGTCGTCTGGCAGCCACTACACTTTCCTCGTTGCAGCAGATAGCTCACAACCGGGATGTTTTCATACCAGCGTATTTTGTGGCCACATTTAGGACAGGCTGAAGCCGGGACCGCGAGGTTGAATCTATCGGCGGTCTGTTTTCCTGTCGCTGCATCAGAGTCTTCTGCCTGCATCTCCTCAAACTGCTCCTGCCATTCCCGCTCCATCATTACCGGAAGGCGGTAGATCACTACATTGAGGAAGCTGCCAATCATCAGAGCAAAGATAAATGCCAGCGACACGGCAAGCGCAGGATAGGCATTTAGTAGATCTAGATTTAACAATGTCTCGTCCTTAAATGGCGTTGCCAAGCTGGAAGATAGGCAGGTACATGGCGATAACCAAGCCGCCGACAAGAACTCCCAGTACAGCCATTATCATTGGTTCAATCAAGCTTGAAAGGTTGTCTACGGCGTCATCAACTTGTTCTTCATAGAAATCAGCAACTTTACCAAGCATCATGTCAAGGGAGCCCGCTTCTTCGCCGATAGATATCATCTGAACGGCCATATTGGGGAAGGCGCCGGTCATATTTACAGCATTGGTTAGGGATTGTCCGGTCGATACACCGTTTCTTATCTGCGTAATTGCGGTGCGGTAAACAACATTGCCTGCGGCGCCAGCTGCAGAGTCCAGCGCGTTCACGAGTGGCACCCCGGCCGCAAAGGTTGTTTCCAGTGTCCGGGCGAAGCGTGCAATAGCAGCGTTATGCAGGATCTGCCCAATAATGGGGATCTTTAACATTGTGCGATCGACAGCGTCGGAAAATTTCTGGGAGCGAGCATTTGCTTTTTTAAAGGCGAAGGCAGCAAGGCCTATAACGCCAAAGGATATGTGCCACCAATCTTGTGCAACTTCCGACAGGCCTACGACAAACTTGGTAAAGGCTGGCAGGTCAGCTCCGAAATCCTTAAAAATTGATTCAAATTGTGGTACTACCTTGACCAAAAGAATCGCCGATACGATGAGACCTACTACGATAACCGCTGCGGGATAGGTTAGTGCCTTCTTGATTTTTGCTTTGAGGCGCTCAACTTTTTCTTTGTACGTTGCCAGACGATCCAGCATTGCCTCCAAAGCACCAGACTTTTCTCCAGCCGCTACAAGGTTGCAGAACAGGTCGTCAAAGTAGTCGGGATATTTGGTTAGTGCACTTGAGAAATCTAAGCCACTATTTACGTCGGCTTTGATCGTCTGCATCATCTGTTTCATCTTGTTCTTTTCAATGCCGTTGGAAACTATGTCGAGCCCTTGTAGAAGGGGGACGCCTGCTTTCATCATTGTGGCCATCTGGCGAGTAAAGAACGCGATATCAAGTGGTTTTATTGGGCTGTTTGCTTTGCTGAAAAGGCTGACTGAGCTTTTCTTTCTTACTTTCTGTGGATTTATGCCCTGTTTTCGGAGAAGGGCCTTAGCGGCGGATTGGCTCTCAGCATCTATCTTTCCCTGACTGCGGTTGCCATTTTTGTCTTTGCCTTCCCAGAGGAAGGTGTTTAGCTGCAGTTCTTTGGTTGCCATTCGCAGTTAACCTTACAGATTTAACTAATTCAGCTTAGGTTTTAATGACCCGGTTCATCTCTTCGAGACTAGTTATGCCTTTTGCCACTTTGGCCAGTCCTGAGCGGCGTAGGGGGCTGAAACCCTGTTCTATTGCTGTTTTCAGGATGTCCAGTGAGCTACCGTTTTCCATGATGACAGAGGCCAGCTCCGGCGTCATTTCCATCATTTCATATATTCCTGTCCGCCCTTTGTAGCCTTTATTGCATTTGGCGCAACCTTTTGAGTTGGGTTCGTAAAGATGAAGGTCGGTCAGTTGATCTTCAGTAAAACCTTCCTCGAGTAGAGTCGGCTTTGGAATAGTGATTGGTTTTTTACAGGCTTCACACAGGCGTCGAGCCAGACGCTGGGCAATGATCAGGCTAACCGACGTTGCGATATTGAATGCGGGTACGCCCATATTGCGAAGACGGGTCAGTGTTTCAGATGCGCTATTGGTGTGTAGAGTTGAGAGTACCATGTGGCCGGTTTGTGCTGCCTTAATGGCTATTTCGGCGGTTTCCAGATCTCGGATCTCACCCACCATTACCACGTCTGGATCCTGACGCAGGAATGCGCGTAGCGACTCAGCGAATGTCAGGCCTACCTTGGTGTTTACATGGACCTGATTGATTCCTTCCAGGTTGATCTCCACCGGGTCTTCCGCAGTGGAAATATTTCTTTCCTCTGTATTCAGTATGTTCAGACCGGTATAGAGAGAGACAGTCTTACCACTACCGGTTGGTCCGGTTACCAGAATCATCCCCTGAGGACGGTGCAGGGCCGTCATGTACGTGTTGTTTTGTGCGGGATCAAAGCCCAGAGCCTCAATACCCATTTTGGCGCTGCTTGGATCGAGTATACGCAGTACGATCTTTTCACCCCAGAGGGTTGGCAGCGTGTTAACACGAAAATCGATGGCCCGGCTCTTGGAAATCTTCATCTTGATACGGCCATCCTGCGGCATGCGGCGTTCGGATATATCCATCTGGGACATAACCTTTACACGTGCTGCTAGTCTTGAGGCTAGGTTTGCCGGTGGTTTGGCAACCTCCTGCAATATGCCGTCTATACGGCATCGGATACGGTAAGATTTCTCATAGGGTTCGAAGTGAATATCTGACGCACCTGTTTTGATGGCATCAAGCAACACTTTGTTCACAAAGCGGACTATTGGTGCATCATTACCAGCATCATCTTCCAGGTCATCATCATTAGCGCCTGGAGTCGAGTCATCGATCTCGAGGTTATCCAGATCGGTATCTTCAAGATCATCCAGCGCTGAGGATTGTTTATCGAGGTAAGTTTCGACAGCTCGAGCTAGCTTATCCTCTTCAACTATAACTGCTTCGGTCGCAATCCCACTATGAAACTTGAACTCATCCAATGCCTGGATGTTTGTAGGGTCTGAGATCGCTACAAACAAACGGTTTTCACGCTTAATAAGTGGAAGGGCATGATGCTTGGTGATCAGGTTGTCTTCAATAATGCCCTGAGGGACGACATCCAGGTCCATCGCCTCGAGGTCTAAGAGTGGTATCCCAAATTCGTCTGCGGCGGCAGCGGCTGCGCGTGACGCGCTGACCAGGCGTTGCTCGATAATGTAGGCGATAAAAGTTTGGCGACGGTCGCGGGCTTGTTGAGCAGCATCCATTGCCACCTCTGCTGAGAAAATACCCTCATTGACCAGACGTTTGGCCAGACCGCTTAGCGGTTGAAAAGCTTGTGCCACGGTGTGTTCCTGCACCTGAGATTTGTGATTTGGATCAAGAGCTACGATACCATTTCGTGTACTTTTTGGAAAACGAGCGTTTTGCTACATTCTTCACTGGCATGTCATAGTTTTTACGCTATTATCTTCCTACGGCTTTGAACAAAACTAAACTCTTTCGCTGGAGATTTGAGTTATGAAAAAACAACAAGGTTTCACCCTGATTGAATTGATGATCGTAGTGGCGATCATTGGTATTTTGGCTGCTGTTGCGTTGCCTGCGTACCAGACATACACGAAAAAAGCTAAGTTTTCCGAGGTAGTGCTGGCCACTTCGGCTATCAAATCTGCGGTAGATATTTGTGGTCAAACGGCGTCCTTTGACTCAACTAATACCTTTGGTAAGACCTGTATCGGTGGTAAGAACGGGGTTATCGATGTTTCCACTGCGGATGGCAAGGTTAAGACTATCGCTACAACTCAGAGTGGTACTGCCGCAAATGCTGTGAAAATTACAGCTACAGGTACTACCGAGGTTGATGAGAAAACTTATATTTTGACCGGGACTTTGTCTGTTACAGCTGGAACCTCAAATGGCAAAGTAAGTTGGGCAGTTGACTCTACCAGTACCTGCGTAGCTGCAGGACTTTGTTAAGCTGCTGTCGTTCAAGTGTTCCCGCGCTTCGGCGTGGGAACTTCCCCTCTTGTATAAGTCCTTTCCTCCCTATCCCTAAGCATCACTGGCAACCCTCCCTCAATACGTTATTATGTCCATCCAATAAGATCTGCATCGGATGTAAGTGGACATGAAGCGCAACATCATAATTCTCCTGATCGCCGCCTCTATAGGTGTGACTGTTTATATTAATTCTGTAACTAAACTGCTTGAGCCAGAGGTGAAAAGTGCCATTGAGGCTTCACTGTTGGCAGAGCCTGAGTTTCCGGCGCGTCCTGTCTGGTGGGAAGATGATCGCCTGCTGGCAATTGGTGTTGTGAAGAAACAGGACAACCACGACTCTGACGCACAAAAGGCATGTCGTATCATTAAGAAGCATGGTGTGACCGATCTGGTGGTTGAGGTCTACGATGTGGTTCAGATCCAGAAGCTGGATGAGTGGACGCGAATCGGCAGGGCGAGCTGTAACCCAGAGAAGTAATCACTCAGGGTTAACGAAAAAGGGGCGTTGCTTAGATGCCCCTTTTTTGATTCTTTATTGATCTAGATCGATAGTTTGGATGTCAGACAACGGGTGTCTCAGTCCTGTACAAAACGCATAGACAGGTCGACAGCTTGGCAGTGTTTAGTGAGTGCGCCGATAGAGATGTAGTCCACACCGGTTTCGGCAATCGGGCGAAGGGTTGCGTCGGTCACATTGCCAGACGCTTCCAGCTTGGCCTGACCTGCGACAAACTCCACTGATTCACGCATCTCTTCCAGTGTGAAGTTATCCAGCATGATGATATCTGCACCGGCGATTAGTGCAGCCTGCAGCTCTTCGAAGGTTTCCACTTCCACTTCAACCGGCTTTCCGGGTTCGTTAGTCTGTGCCGTTTTAATCGCTGCTTCAATGCCACCGCATCCCATGATGTGGTTCTCTTTGATCAGGAAAGCGTCGAACAGGCCAAGACGGTGGTTAAAGCAACCTCCGCAGGTAACCGCGTATTTCTGAGCCGTACGCAGACCTGGCAGTGTTTTGCGTGTATCCAGCAGCTTTACACCGGTACCTTCAACCATATCCGCATATTGGCGGCTGATTGTGGCTGTGCCGGACAGCGTCTGTAGAAAGTTCAGTGCACTGCGCTCTGCGGTCAGCAGGTTGCGCGCTGAACCGGTGGCGATAAACAGCTCCTGATCACGTTCTACACGGTCGCCATCTGCAACCTTCCACTCGATCTTCAGCTCAGGATCGACCTGGCGAAACACTTCGTTTACCCACTCGACGCCACAGATAACCGCATCCTGACGGCTGATCACTCGTGCGGTTGCTGTATTCTCTGCCGGGATAAGTTGGGCGGTGATATCACCTCCACCTATATCCTCTCGCAGTGCGTTGGTCACAGTTGCCTGAATGTCTTTATCGAGTTTGTCGCGCGTCAGCATAGTTCGCCAGTGTCGGAGTGGTGATTAGTGTTAAGATATCGGGCAATTCTAGCGAAAATGCATGATAGCCGATAGAGATGAACACGAAGTTTTCTATAGCCAATGGTGTAGTGTCAGAAGCGCGGCAATGCCCGTCTCCGAACTTTAATGAGCGCCCGGAAGGCACGCCAGTTTCGCTGCTGGTTATGCACAATATCAGTCTGCCGCCGGGGCAGTTTGGTAACGGTTATGTTGAGCTGTTTTTTCAGAACCAACTACCTGTTGATACTGATCCTTTTTTTGAAGAGATCAAAGATCTGACAGTGTCGGCACATCTTTTCGTTAATCGCGAAGGCGAGGTCACCCAATTCGTGAATCTGAATGCCCGAGCATGGCATGCAGGGATTTCATCATTTAATGGTGTTGAAGCCTGTAATGATTTTTCCATCGGCATTGAAGTGGAAGGTACGGATAGTGATCCTTACACCGATGCGCAATACCAAACGCTCACCTCGCTTTCAGACGCTATTTTGAAGGCTTATCCGCATATTGAAATAGATCGAATCGTCGGGCACTCCGACATCGCACCCGGTCGAAAAACTGATCCCGGTCCTGCTTTTGATTGGGATCGCTACCGCAGTTCTCTATGTGATCGATAATAGTTTTCATTTATAATCAGCCTTCTTACTCGTATGAGTTTTCTCTCCCTTGTCTGTCATGGAAAGTGCATGAACTCGCTGCTTGAAGTCCGCTCACTCAGTTGTGGTTACCAGGATCACGTTATCGCTGACTCCCTCGATTTTTCAGTTGATGTGGGAGAAATCGCCTGTCTTCTCGGGCCGAGTGGTTGTGGTAAAACAACTGTTCTGCGTGCGATTGCCGGGTTTAGCTCCGTTTTTGCTGGTGAGATTAAGCTGGAGGATAAGGTGATCTCGCGTGCGGGATTTGTGTTGCCTCCCGAGAAGCGTGAGATGGGCATGGTGTTTCAGGACTATGCGCTTTTTCCGCACCTCACTGTGGGTGAAAACATCCAGTTTGGCTTGAAACGTGGCGGTCAGGATAGTCGTAAAAACCGTATCGTTGAGATGCTGGATCTGGTGCGTTTACCGGATCTGTCCAAGCGTTATCCGCACGAACTCTCTGGTGGTCAGCAGCAACGTGTTGCGCTGGCACGGGCCCTGGCGCCGAAGCCAAAACTGCTACTGATGGATGAGCCTTTCTCCAATCTTGATACAGACCTGCGTCAGCAGCTGTCATTGGAGGTTCGCAATATCCTCAAGCAGCAGGGGATTGCTGCTATCGTCGTAACTCACGATCAGCAGGAAGCATTCTCTATTGGCGACAAGGTCGGCATTCTTGCGCATGGGCAGTTGCAGCAATGGGGAGAACCGCAGGAGCTTTACCACAATCCTAACAACGCGATGGTCGCCGGGTTTGTAGGCAAAGGTGATCTGTTTGCGGGTACATGCCTGGGACCATCCTGTGTGAAAACTGAGCTGGGCGTACTTGAGTTTGCAGAACCCTGTTGCGTAGCGGAGGGACAGGAACTCGAGCTCTTTATCCGTCCAGCTGACCTGAAACCTGTACCTGGTGGATCTGCTGCTGAAGTAAAGGGAATCGAATTTCTGGGGGAGGCGACCCGCTATCAGTTGCAGCTGGAAAACGGTCGCGAAGTGGAAGGTATGGCTCGCGAGCCGCTGTTCCTGGGTGTCGGCGACCGTGTGGGCATCGAAGTATCAGTTCATCGCCCAATCATCTTTGAACCTAGCTGATTCCCGCCGCGTATTTAGTCTTCGGCCCGAGTTGAGGTAATGGTGCGGGTCAGAAGAATCACCGGAATGATACCGACTGCAACAATCAGCAGAGCGGCCAACGAGCACTCCTCAAGCATCTCATCCGAAGCATACTGATAAACAAAGGTTGCCAGTGTATCGTAGTTGAACGGGCGCAGGATCAGCGTCGCAGGTAGCTCCTTCATACAATCTACAAACACCACTAGGGCGGCAGAAAAGATGCCCCCGCGGATCAGCGGTAGATGCACCCGTATCAGTGTCTGCATTGGGGTCATGCCCAGTGAGCGTGACGCCATGTCCATGGTAGGGGTTACTTTGCTCAAACTGGACTCCACTGCACCGGTGGAGACCGCCAGAAAGCGCACTGAATAGGCAAAAATAATGGCGAATGTCGTACCGCTCAACAGCAGGCCGGTTGAGATGTCGAAGTATTCGCGCATGAAGCTATCCACTGAGTTATCAAATGCAGCCAGTGGGATTATTACGCCGATTGCCAGTACGGCGCCCGGCATCGCATAGCCAAGGCTGGAAAAGTTCGCAGCTACCGAAAGGCTTTTCTGGCTGTGCAGTCGCTTGCTGTATGCCAGCAAAAGGGCAATGAGAATGGTGATGAGTGCTGCCGTGGCGGACAGGAAGAAGCTGTTACCAGCAAAGGTGAGAAAATCCTCCGAATCCAGCTGATCCAGATGGCCCAGAGCGTATTTACCCAGAATGAGCACCGGGATGGCAAAACCCAGCAGGATCGGGGCCAGGCAAGCCAGGCTCGCGCTGTACGCTTTCCAGCCGGATAGTTTGAAGGTATCCAGTGCTTTAAAGCGGTCACTTGAGTGGAACTGTTTCTGTCGGGCGCGCGCCAGTCGTTCCAGAGAGATCAGAATTACCACGAAGATCATCATCAGGCTGGCGATCTGGGCGGAGCCGCCCAGGTTGCCCATGTTCAGCCAGGTGTCGTAGATCCCTGCGCTCATGCTTTTTACGGCGAAGAAGTCGACGGTACCAAAATCGTTGATGGTTTCCATCGATACCAGCGCCAAACCCACTGCAATTGCCGGACGGGCGATCGGCAGTGAGATGCGGAAAAAACTTTGCAGCGGTGAACAGCCCAACAGGCGACTAGCATCACGCAGACTATTGGATTGCTCCAAAAAGGAAGCACGCGCCAGCAGGTACACGTAAGGGTAAAGTACAAACGACAGCATCAGGATCGCGCCGCCCAGTGAACGGATCTCCGGGAACCAGTAGTCACGTGCTGTCTGCCAGCCGAAGAAGTCGCGCAGTGCCGACTGAATCGGGCCTGCGTACTCCAGCAGATCAGTGTAGACGTAAGCAATTACGTAGGCTGGTACGGCGAACGGCAGCATCAACGCCCATTCGAAGAAACGTTTGCCGGGAAAGCGGCACATGGTCACCAGCCAAGCGGTGACCACCCCGGTACCTACCGCCAGTACACCTACGCCAATCATCAGCTGTAATGTGGTGGTTATGTATACCGGCAGCACAGTGTCCGCGAGGTGGGACCAGATGTTTTCTTTCGGAAAAAGCGAAAGATAAAAAACGGAAAGAACAGGAAGGGCAACCAGCAGTGCGACCAGCCAGGTAGAACCAAGCCAACGCCATAGACCCGAGTCTTGTGTCTGGGGTTGTGCGTAGCTGTCTGCAGTAAGTGTTGCCTTCAAACCCGTGTTCCTTAAACGACGAAACGGCAGCCACTTAAGGCTACCGTTCGTAGGGAATAGATGTCGTGTAATCAGCTTAGTGGCTGAAAAGCGCGACCATTATAAAGGCGGGGATGATCAGTTATCAAAACCGACTTTATCAACCATCTTAGCGGCGGTATCGCGTAGCTCTGCGATGCGCTGCAGGTTGATGCCATCCTCTTTAAATTCACCCATGTATTTATTGATCAGCTCAGAGCGCTTGGAGCCTTCACGTACAGGGAACTCAAAGTTGGCTTCTGCGTAGATCTGCTGTGCTTTATCGGAGCTGAGGAATTCGATCAGCTTAACAGCGGCCTCTTTATGAGGTGCGTGTTTGGTGACACCAGCACCGGAGATGTTCATGTGAGCACCGCGATCACCTTGGTTAGGGAAGATCAGGTTGACGGATTGCGCCCACTCTTTCTGTTCCGGTTTCTTATCGTTGGTGATCATCTTACCGAAGTAGTAGGAGTTACCCAACGCAAGATCGCACACGCCTTCCTTAACGGCTTTCACCTGTGCGCGGTCGTTACCCTGTGGGCGGCGCGCCAGGTTTTCTTTCAGGCCTTTCAGCCACTGCTGGGTATCCGCTTCGCCGTGCTGCGCGATCATGGAGCCGATCAGCGACAGGTTGTAGGTGTGTTTACCGCTACGAGTACAGATGCGGCCTTTCCATTTCGGATCGGCAAGGTCTTCATAGGTTTTGATCTCGCCCTCTGCTACGCGGTCTTTAGACGCGTAGATGATACGGGAGCGAGAGGTCAGACCATACCATTTGCCGTCGGCATCACGGTATTTGGCCGGGATGTTTTTATCCAGCAGGTCGCTGTCGATCGGTTGCAGCAGGTCTTTTCCTACAGCGTCGTACAGGGGGCCAATATCAGATGTCAGTAGAACGTCGGCTGGTGAGTTACGGCCTTCATGTTCCAGGCGCTCCAGCAGGCCTTTTTTGGAGAATACGACGCGGGCTTTGATGCCAGTCTCTTCAGTAAACGCGTCCAGCAGAGGTTTGATCAGAAACGCCTGACGGAAGGAGTAAATATTGACTTCGTCGGCAGCGGTGGCAACAGGTGAAGCGATGATAGCGGACAGTGCAACTGCAGTGAGCGTTTTTTTCATGGAAGTACCAAAACCCTGCTAAAGAATGTTTCTGCTAATGCGAATTATTCTTGTTCGTTATAGTGTTGATGTCAAGCGGTAATGCAAATTGTTATCACTATTGATTGAGTAAAGGTGACCTGTATCAACTAAACACGCAGCGGTTTTTGGCCCTGGCCTTTTGTTATGGCGTCATCGTCAACAATCAGATGGGGAAGAGGCGTGCGAGCAGAACCGGAACTGCGTTTTCTACCCGGAGGATGCGCTCACCAATATGGATGGCTTCAAAGCCACACTCCTTCAGTTTCTCAACCTCGTAAGCGATAAAACCGCCTTCAGGTCCAACCGCCAGAGTAGTGGGTTGTTCACTTTCTGCCGGGCAGGCGGAGGCGTGATAGGGGTGGGCCACCAGTGCACGCGTATCGGCAGAGATCGCAGGCAGTTCATCTTCAACAAAAGGTTTGAAACGTTTGCGAAGATGTACTTTCGGCATCAGTGTATCGCCCGCCTGTTCCAGACCGAGCAGAAGTTGCTCTTCGATCTTCTCCGGTTTCAGCAGCGGAGAGGACCAGTAACTTTTATCCACCCGGTAGGAGTTGATCAGATAGATCTCCTTAACGCCCATTGCTGCGATGGTCTGCAGTGTGCGTTTCATCATCTTCGGGCGGGGCAGGGCGAGTAACAGCGTGAGAGGGAGTGGCTTCGGTGGTGCCTGATTCAGTTCAACGCACAGGCGAATCTGCTTCTCATCAAATGCAATCACCTCCCCCTGGCCCCGATTCCCGTTCAGCAAGCCGACCTTCAAAGTCTCACCAATCTCCGGCTGATGCACCGAGCGGATATGGTGAAAGCGTCGATCAGAGATGATTACCTCGTTCTCTGAAGTAAAGTCGTCAGCAAAGAGCAGAATCAGGTTCATGGCGTGTTATCGGGGGTGGTTGGGCGAAGCGGGCAGTGTATATAAAGGTGGAGATACTGTCATCCAAACTAAAAAGCAGCCCGCTTGAGCTGCTTTTTGGTGGTTCTCTTTAAGGTATTTCCTTTAGAGTATTTCTTTTAGAGAGGTCAGGTCTCTTTATCCTGTTTCTTCAGACGGTAGGCGAGTGCCGGACGGGTCAGGCCCAACAGACGTGCCGCTTTAGAGACATTTCCGCCCGCCTGATCCAGCGCGCGTTTGATCAGCTCCTGCTCCAGGTTTTCGATACTGAACTCCTCATTCAGCAGGGAATCCATCCAGTCACTGTCGTTTAGATCAATGGCTGCATTTTCAGGCTCTTGCGCGTCTAACAAGCCCCGACCATTGATCACGTTCAGTGGATGGCTCGGCTCTGCCAGCGATGGGAAGAAACTCTCCATATCTATGCTGTGGTTGTTGTCGGCAAGAATTACGCCGCGCTCGATCATATTTTCCAGCTCACGGATATTGCCCGGCCACTTGTACATCATCAGTGCCTGCAGCGCCTTATCGGACAACCCCGTTGTGCGCTTGTTGTAGAGGGTGTGATATTTCTCCAGGAAATGATCCACAAGCAGTGGGATATCCTCGGTGCGGTCGCGCAGTGGAGGGATATGCACAGGGTAAACGTTGAGGCGGTAGAACAGGTCAGCGCGGAAACGGCCCTCTTTTACGGCGTTCTCCAGATCCTCGTTGGTGGCTGCAACGACACGCACGTCGATGCGGCGTAGACGGTTGTCGCCAACGCGTTCCAGCTCGCCCTCCTGCAACACACGCAACAGTGTGGCCTGAGCACGGGGGGAGAGTTCGATCACCTCATCCAGGAAGATGGTGCCGTGATTGGCGCGTTCGAATTTACCTTCGCGGGATTGGGTAGCGCCGGTGTAGGCGCCTTTCTCCACGCCAAACAGCTCCGCTTCGATCAGATCCTGCGGTATGCAGGCGCAGTTTACCGCCACAAAAGGTGCTTCGGCCCGGTCACTGCTCACATGGAGACCACGTGCGACAATCTCTTTGCCGACACCGGTTTCACCCAATAGCAATACTGTTACCTTGCTCTTGGAGGCTTTGTTGATCAGCTGGCAGACGTTTTTAAATGCGCCAGAACGGCCGACGGAGTTGAACAGCAGGTCCTCCTCTTTATCTGGATCGCGGAAGCTCTCCTTCAGGGTGGAAACCTGGTGTTGCAGCGCAAACAGCTCTTCGATAATCGGGTCGGGCATGAAGTTGCGTTCCAGCTCTTCACGGTCCTCCCACTCCTCGGCAGGGCGTCCGACGATATGGCAGTGATCTGCACCACTGCCGGAGCACTGGGTCTCCTTAAACAGGATCTTGCGACCCATATAGTAGGTGGCAAAGCCGCTGGCGTAGCCGATCAGGGTCCAGCAGATCGGGTACTTCGCCAGGCCGTACTCATTGATGTGTACTTCCGCCTCATAGGAGTCAAACCAGTCGAACTCACCGTGGAAAGTGCCTGCTTCCACATCAAAGGTCAGTGCGGTGGGTTCCACCCGAACCATACCTTTGATGTTATGCAGCTGCGGGCCCGCCAGAAATGCTTCGTGTTTGGTGATATCCGGGCGGATCTTGTGGGCCATCTCTGCGTCTTTCAGCCCGGAATAGTAGCCGAAGCGCATCAGAAAACCACGGGCGCGCTCAACACCCAGTGTTTCGATCAGCTCTTTGCGCAACGACCCCATCACGGCGGAGTGAACCAGCAACATGCGTTGTTCGTTAAACCAGATTTTGCCGTCCTCACTGGCAAATTGGATCTGCGAAATCAAATCTTTTGATTCCGGTAACTGTGGTTGAGCTTTAGTGCTCATGGCTCTAGGTCCCTTTTGTTTCTTGTTGTTATCACGCGGTAATTTGCGGCTATCGTCGCGCATCCGCAGGGAATGTCGTCATTCTTATATTATTGCTTCCGCTCTTCTAAGGGGCCTGTATGTTCCATAGCCAGTGGCGGTTTTTACGGTGATCAGATCATTCACTTTTTGCACTATCTGGCGCGAAAGGTCGTGATCAAATCATCAAATTTTGTTCGTCCTTTTAATCATTTCATCATCTTTTTCCCCCACTTCGTCAAGGATTTTTTTGCCTGAATTTTGCGCGGGTACGTTCCTTTGTTGAAAGCCTGTCTCTTAAAAGGTGTTTTAAAACAATGGGTTGTGATGTTGCCTTTGGTTTTGTGATGTTTGGATTACAACTTTGGCACAGCGGTTGCTGAGCTAGGAGTGACCTGAAAATCAAAAAAAACAGGGGGCGATATGACTGAGGTGATCAACCTCGATACCCGGACAGAAGATCCGAGTAAGCCGAAATTTGAACGGCTGACGAAGTATATCCGGGTGCGCAGTCCTGAAGACGCTCGATTCGTTGAGTTCGACTTCGCAATTGGTGATCCGAGTCTGTTCGTGGAGCTGATCATGCCGCAGGGCGCTTTCGAGCATTTCTGCAAAGTGAACGATGTGATCCACATGACCGACGAGCAGATGGCCGAGGTAGACGCTGAGATGGAGAAGTGGCGTTACGGCGAAGACACCCTGATGTCGCACAACCATGACCATGCGTCTGAGCACCACTAATAAAAAACAAAAAGTCTGACTAAGCTGGGAAATGTCCGATGAGTATTGAAATAAAAACCGCGACGCTAGAGCCGGTACGTAACACCTTCGCGCACATTGAGCGCCGTTTCGGTGACAAGCCTGCTACGCGTTACCAGGAAGCAACCTACGACGTTCAGTCTGAAAAATACTTCCACTACCGCCCACTGTGGCAGCCGGAGATGGAACTGAACGACCCGCGCCGTACCGCGTTGGTAATGGAAGACTGGTACGCCTTCAAAGATCCCCGTCAGTTCTACTACGGCACCTACGTGCAGCAGCGCGCGAAGATGCAGGAAGTGGCCGAGAGCAACTACGCCTTCTTCGAAAAACGTGACTTGAAACGTCTGCTGAGCGACGACCTGCAGCAGAAAGTGATCCGCTACCTGGTGCCACTGCGCCACTTCGAGCACACCGCCAACCTGAACAACATGTACGGCTCCTCCCAGGGCTACGGCACCGCCATCACTCAGGCTCTGCTGTACGACGGTATGGACCGTCTGGGTATTGCGCAGTACCTGTCGCGCATCGGCCTGATCCTGGATGGCAACAGCGGTGATGCGCTGGGTGAAGCTAAGTCTTACTGGATGAGTGAAGAGATCTGGCAGGGCGTGCGTGCACTCTGTGAAGAGACCACCGTGACCAAAGACTGGTTCGAGCTGTTTATCGCGCAGGACGTGGTGATGGACGCGCTGGTGTATGACCTGGTCTACAACCAGTTCGACGCATGGCTGGCGGACAACGGCGGCCAGGATATCAGCATGCTGACCGAATTTATGCAGCTGTGGAACAAAGATAACACCCGCTGGGTGGATGCCGTTCTGAAAGCTGCGGTGGCTGAATCCGCTGAAAACAAAGCACTGCTGGAAGGTTGGGTAACCACCTGGAAAGAGAAAGCGGTAGCAGCACTGAAACCACTGGCAGAAGAGATGCTGGATGCAGAAGCGATGGATAAAGCCGTTGCTGCTCTGGACAAACGTCTGACCAAAGCTGGCCTGTTCAAGTAAGGAGTTATGCAATGTCTAAGGTTTACATCGCCCTGCAGGATAACGACGAATCCCGCTACATCGTCGAAGCAATCGAAGAGGACAACCCGGAAGTTACCGTGATCCACATGCCGGCAATGATCCGCATCGAAAACGAAGGTCGCCTGACCGTTAACCGCGAAACCGTTGAAGAGAAGATGGGGCGTGACTGGGATGTGCAGGAGCTGCACGTCAACCTGATCACCCTGGGCGGCAACGTGGAAGAAGACGACGACTCTCTGTCTCTGCACTGGAACGAATAATAATAAGGTAACGAATAATGGCAGCTAAAAAACTCAACATCAAAGACAAATACCGTCTGCTGACACGCGATCTGGACTGGGAATACTCCTATGCGGATCGTAAAGAAGCGTTCCCTTACGAAGATTTTGAAGGCATCAAAATCACTGACTGGTCCAAGTGGGAAGACCCGTTCCGTCTGACCATGGATACCTACTGGAAGTACCAGGCTGAGAAAGAGAAGAAACTTTACGCAATCTTCGATGCTTTTGCGCAAAACAACGCGCACATGAACGTTTCCGATCCGCGTTACGTGAACGCGATCAAGATCTTCCTGACCGGCGTATCTCCGCTGGAGTACCAGGCGTATCAGGGCTTTGCCCACACCGGTCGTCAGTTCGGCGGTGTTGGCGCACGTGTGGCCTGTCAGATGCAGTCTCTGGATGAGCTGCGTCACGTGCAGACTCAGATCCACGCGATGAGCCACTTCAACAAGTTCTTCGACGGTTTCCAGGAATACAGTCACATGCACGACCGTGTGTGGTACCTGTCCGTACCTAAGTCGTTCTTCAACGACGCGCGTACCGCAGGCCCGTTCGAGTTCATGATCGCGATCGGTTTCTCCTTCGAATACGTGCTGACCAACCTGCTGTTCGTACCGTTTATGTCCGGTGCGGCACACAACGGCGACATGGCAACGGTAACCTTCGGTTTCTCTGCGCAGTCTGACGAAGCTCGTCACATGACGTTGGGTCTGGAAGTGATCAAGTTCCTGCTGGAGCAGCACGAAGACAACGTCGAGATCGTACAGAAGTGGATCGATAAGTGGTTCTGGCGCGGTTCCCGTCTGCTGACCATCGTTGCGATGATGATGGACTACATGTTGCCGAACAAGGTGATGAGCTGGAAGGAAGCGTGGGAAGTCTACTTCGAAGAAGCGGGCGGCGCTCTGTTCAAGGACCTGGCGCGCTACGGCATCCGCATGCCGAAGTACTCCGAGATCATCGAGAAAGAGAAAGAGCACATCTCTCACCAGGCTTGGTGGACCTTCTACACCCACGGTCATGCGGCGGGTTTCCACACCTGGATCCCAACCGACGAAGAGCTGGACTGGCTGTCTGAGAAGTACCCGGAAACCTTCGACAAGTACTACCGCCCACGTTGGGAACTGGCGAAAGAGATGGAAGCCAAAGGCGAGCGTTTCTACACCAAAGGCCTGCCACAGCTGTGTACTACCTGTCAGATCCCGATGCTGTTCACCGAGATGGACGATCCGACTCAGACCTCTTACCGCGACACCACCTACAACGGTGAGCGTTACCACTTCTGTTCCGACGGTTGTAAGGACATCTTCGAGGACGAGCCAGAGAAGTTCGTACAGTCCTGGCTGCCTGTTCACCAGATCTTCCAGGGCAACTGCGGTGGTCCGGATGTAGGTGACATCCTGAGCGACTTCTATCACATGAATGTCGGTACCGACAACATGGATATGAAAGGGTCGCCGGATGAGCTGCGCTGGAAACAGTGGAAAGGCGTGGCGTAAGCCGTAACAAGAATAAGAAAAGGCGGGCACGGTGGGTTTATCCCGTGCTTGGCCTGAAGTGAGGAAGAATCATGGCTGTTAAAGCAATTACGCCTGACTACAAAGGCGAAGTACTCGACAAAGTAGAGAATTTTGGTGGCAACCAGGTGGTGTACGTAGGTTGGGATCATCATCTGATGTTCTGTGCCCCGTTTGCATTCCCACTGCCACCGGAAATGCCCTTTGAAGCCCTGCGCACGCAGGTAATGCCGGAAACGTTCAGTCTGCACCCTGAGTTCGCCGAGATCGATTGGGATCAGGTGAGCTGGAAGCTCGACGGTGAAGACTTTGTTCCACAGGCTGATGTCGCTCTGAAAGATCAGGGTATCGGCCACAAATCCGTACTGCGATTCAACACGCCAGACCTGAAAGGTTATCAGGGCGCGGGCGTCTGAATCCGGGAGGTAGCGATCTATGACTTATGAAGTAACCGTCGAACCCACCGGTGATGTGATTGAGGTGGATGAGGGGCAGACCATTCTTGACGCGGCATTGCGCCAGGGCGTTTGGCTGCCATTCGCCTGTGGTCACGGTACCTGTGGCACCTGCAAATGCACCGTTACCGACGGTGATGCAGATGTGGGTGACGCATCCCCGTTTGCACTGATGGATTCCGAGCGTGATGAAGGTGTGATTCTGGCGTGCTGTGCAACGCCTGAATCCGATCTGACCATCGAAGCGGACATTGATGTTGACCCTGACTTCGCCGGTCACCCTGTGCGCGACTTTGTCGGCACCGTTACCGAGATCCGCGACCTGTCGCCAACCATCAAAGGGATCTACTTCGATCTCGACGATGAGATGGAGTTTCAGGCGGGCCAGTACATCAACCTGCATATTCCTGGCGTGGATGGCACCCGTGCGTTCTCTATCGCCAACAAGCCGTCCGACAGCAAAACGCTGGAACTGCATGTACGCCTGGTAGAAGGCGGTGCGGGTACAACCTACTTGCACAACGAATTGCAGGTGGGTGACACCCTGGACGTATCCGGACCTTACGGGCAGTTCTTTACCCGTAAATCCGATGCACAGGACGCGATCTTTATCGCAGGTGGTTCTGGTCTGTCCAGCCCGCAGTCCATGATCAAGGAACTGCTGGAAGAGGGCGATCAGCGCAAGATGTACCTGTTCCAGGGCGCGCGTAACGTAGCTGAACTGTACAACCGCGAGATCTTTGAGGCGCTGGCGGAGGAGCACGACAACTTCTTCTACATCCCAGCGTTGAACGCGCCGGAAGCGGACGACAACTGGGAAGGTTTCACCGGTTTTGTACACGAAGCCGCGCAGGATTACTTCGACAACAAGTTCAGCGGCCACAAAGCGTACCTCTGCGGACCACCTCCGATGATCGATGCGGCAATCACCGCACTGATGCAGGGGCGCCTGTTTGAGCGTGACATCCATATGGAGCGCTTTGTGACTGCGGCAGATGGCGCCGAAGAGCAGACCCGTTCCGCTCTGTTCAAGCGCATCTGATAAGAGGCCAATGCCGATGAGTACTCATACGGTGGAATCCGAAATCAAGGTACACCGCATCAACGTGGTGAACCGTAACCAAGAGTACCTGTGTCGTGACGACAAAACCCTGCTGGTGGGCATGGAGCTGCAAAACTCCAAAGCCATCGAGGTGGGGTGTCGCGGCGGCGGCTGTGGCATGTGCAAGATTCGCATTCTCGACGGTGAGTTCGAGAAGAAACGGATGAGCCGTGCGCATGTATCGGAAGTGGAAGAGGCGGAGGGGTTTGCCCTGGCCTGCCGCATCCTGCCGCGCGGTGACATGGTGATCGAGTCTGATCACTTCGTACCGGCACAGTAACGGTCAAATAATAAGAACCGAGGATTAAAGAGATGAGAAAAGGTGTAATGCGTCCGGGTCATATCCAGCTACGTGTACTGGATATGAAAGAAGCGTTGGGTCACTACCGTGATCTGCTGGGACTGATCGAGGTGGAAACCGACTCTGAAGGTCGTGTCTACCTGAAAGGTTGGACCGAAGTCGACAAGTTCTCCGTAGTACTGCGTGAAGCGGACGAGCCAGGTATGGATTTTGTGGGCTACAAAGTACTGAACAACGAAGTACTGGACCAGCTGCAGAAGGAGCTGGTGGAGTTCGGTTGCAACGTAGAAGAGATCCCAGCGGGTGAACTGAACGGCTGCGGTCGTCGTGTACGTTTCGACTCACCAACCGGCCACATGTTCGAGATCTTCGCAGAGAAAGAGCAGACCGGTAAGTGGGGCCTGTCCAAGGTTAATCCAGAAGCATGGCCACGTGATCTGAAGGGTATGAAAGCGACCCGCTTTGACCACTGCCTGCTGTACGGTGATGACATCGACGGCACCCTGAAACTGTTCCAGGACGTGCTGGGCTTCGATCTGGCAGAGCAGGTACTGGACGAGAACGGTGATCGCGTAGCGCAGTTCCTGACCGTTTCCATGAAAGCGCACGATGTTGCCTTCATCAAACACCCGGAAAAGGGCAAGTTCCACCACGCCTCCTTCCTGCTGGACACCTGGGAAGATGTGCTGCGCGCGGCTGACCTGATCTCCATGGAAGACGTATCTCTGGATATCGGTCCAACCCGTCACGGCCTGACCCACGGTAAGACCATCTATTTCTTCGATCCATCCGGTAACCGCTCTGAAGTGTTCTGCGGTGGTGACTACCACTACCCGGACCACGAGCCGGTTACCTGGACCACCGACCAGCTGGGTAAAGCGATCTTCTACCATGATCGTCAGCTGAACGAACGTTTCCTGACAGCGCTGACTTGATCTGCAGTTCTGTCGCCCACACCGGCTTGCGCCGGTGTGGGATTACCGTTGCCGCGCGATGCCGCGTTTTGCACAAGCCAGGTTTTTACACAGATAGCCATCTGAATGAGAGTTTGAAATGAAAGAGTTTAAGCACTTTATCAACGGGGAGTTTGTCGGCTCCGCCAGCGGTAAGACGTTTGAGAACCGTAACCCTGTTGATAACAGTCTGATCGGCATGGTTCACGAAGCAGGTGAACCAGAGGTGGACGCAGCGGTCGCTGCCGCACGGGCTGCCATGAATGGCCCTTGGGGCAAGATGACCCAGGCTGCCCGTATCGAAATGCTGAACCGCGTTGCGGACCGAATTAACGAGCGTTTCGAAGAATTTCTAGATGCCGAGTGTAAGGACACCGGTAAACCGCGCAAGATCGCCTCTCATATCGATATCCCACGTGGTGCTGCCAACTTTAAAGCGTTCTCCGAAACGCTGGCGAACCACCCAACTGAAGCGTTCAAACTGGATACGCCAGATGGTCAGGGCGCGCTGAACTACGGTCACCGTAAGCCGAAAGGTGTGGTTGCAGTAATTAGCCCGTGGAACCTGCCGCTGCTGCTGATGACCTTCAAGGTAGGTCCGGCGCTGGCATGTGGTAACGCAGTTGTTGTTAAGCCTTCTGAAGAAACACCAGCGACCGCAACCCTGCTGGGTGAAGTGATGAACGAGTGTGGCGTGCCAGAAGGTGTCTACAACGTTGTTCACGGTTTCGGTGGCGACTCTGCCGGTGCATTCCTGACTGCACATAAAGATGTCGATGCGATCACCTTCACCGGTGAAACCCGTACTGGCGAGATCATCATGCGTGCTGCATCCGTAGGCCTGCGCAACATCTCCATGGAGTGTGGCGGTAAGAACCCTGGCATCGTGTTTGCTGACTGCGACATGGATAAAGCGATCGAAGGCACCATGCGTTCCGCGTTTGTGAACTGCGGCCAGGTCTGCCTGGGTACTGAGCGTGTCTACGTTGAGCGTCCGATCTTTGAAGAGTTCGTGCAGCGCCTGAAAGAGGGTGCGGAGAAGTTGAAACTGGGTGTGCCGGAAGATGCTGATGTGGACTTCGGTCCTCTGGTTTCCCAGGAACACAAAGAAAAAGTGCTTTCTTACTACCGTCTGGCGGTGGAAGAGGGCGCAACCGTAGTAACCGGTGGCGGTATCCCTGAGATGGGTGAAGACCTGAACGCAGGTGCCTGGGTTGAGCCGACTATCTGGACCGGTCTGGCAGACGACTCCCGCACCGTGACCGAAGAGATCTTTGGCCCTTGCTGTCACATCCGTCCGTTCGACACCGAAGAGGAAGCAATCGCGCTGGCCAACAACACCGATTACGGCCTAGCGGCGACTGTGTGGACTGAAAACACCTCCCGTGCGACCCGCGTTGCGGAATCCATGGATGTAGGCCTGGTATGGGTGAATAGCTGGTTCCTGCGTGACCTGCGTACAGCCTTTGGTGGTGCTAAGCAGTCCGGTATCGGCCGCGAAGGCGGTATCCACGGTCTGGAGTTCTATACCGAACTCAAAAACGTCTGCATCAAGCTCTGAGGCAGTCTTTTGCTCCAGCGCGGCGTTGCTGAAGCGATCTGTGTTGCTCATTAACTGGCGTTAACTGCGCTACTCGATCGCTTCGCGCCTTGCTCTGAAACAAAATCCACGCCTCAGCGCGCGTGGGTTTGTTTCAGGTGCATATAAAAAGCTTCGGCCCTCGGGCCTCTCTGAAGAAGA
The DNA here is from genome assembly GCA_947501565.1 of uncultured Marinobacterium sp. Classification (GTDB taxonomy): domain Bacteria; phylum Pseudomonadota; class Gammaproteobacteria; order Pseudomonadales; family Balneatricaceae; genus Pontibacterium. The sequence goes on along the minus strand of CANMWJ010000006.1, from coordinate 141,884 downwards.
GAAACGATATGAATAAAGAACAAATTATCCAGTGTGGTGACGAGCTGTTCGATGCGATGCAGCAGCTGAAAACCCTGCGTCCGTTCACCGAGCGTTTCGACGATATCACCATCGAAGATGCGTACAACATCTCCCTGCGCATGATCGAGCGTCGTGTGGAAGCGGGTGAGACGATCATCGGTAAGAAGATCGGCGTGACCTCCAAAGCGGTTCAGAACATGCTGAACGTGCACCAGCCGGACTTCGGTTACCTGACTGACAAGATGGCTTACAGCCAGGGGCAGGAGATGCCGATCAGCGAGCAGCTGATCCAGCCGAAAGCGGAAGGTGAGATCGCCTTCATACTGAAAAAAGACCTGATGGGTCCGGGTGTAACCAACGCGGACGTACTGGCAGCGACCGATTGCGTGATCCCATGTTTTGAAGTGGTCGATTCCCGTATCGAAAACTGGCAGATCAAGATCCAGGACACCGTGGCGGATAACGCATCCTGCGGCCTGTTTATCCTGGGTGATAAAGCGGTAGATCCACGCAAAGTAGATCTGGCGACTTGCGGCATGGTGGTTGAGAAGAACGGTTCCGTGATCTCTACCGGTGCGGGTGCTGCGGCGCTGGGTAGCCCGGTGAACTGCGTAGCCTGGCTGGCCAACACCTTGGGTGCGTTCGGTATCCCACTGAAAGCGGGTGAAGTGATCCTGTCTGGTTCTCTGGTACCGCTGGAGCCTGTACAGGCGGGTGACCACATGAGCGTGAGCATCGGTGGTATCGGTTCTGCCTCCGTACGTTTCGTTTAAGCGAACAGATTTACGCCCGTCGTTCAGGCGACGGGTGCGCCCCTGTGTAGCAGTACTTCTTTATTAGGGTGAACACTGTAATGAGTAAAAAACTGAAAGCGGCCATTATCGGCCCCGGTAACATCGGCACCGACCTGCTGATTAAAATGTTCCGCTCCGAGTGGATCGAACCTGTCTGGATGGTGGGTATCGACCCTACTTCCGATGGCCTGAAACGCGCCGAAGAGATGGGTATCAAAACCACATCTGAAGGTGTAGACGGTCTGCTTCCTCACGTGATCGAAGACGATATCCGTGTGGCGTTTGATGCGACCTCCGCCTACGTACACGCCGAGAACAGCCGCAAGCTGAACGAGCTGGGTGTGATCATGGTTGACCTGACCCCAGCGGCGATCGGCCCGTACTGCGTACCACCAGTAAACCTGAAGCAGCACGCCAAAGAGCTGGAGATGAACGTCAACATGGTGACCTGTGGTGGCCAGGCGACTATCCCAATGGTGGCGGCAGTTTCTCAGGTGCAGGACGTAGAGTACGGCGAGATCATCGCCACCGTATCCTCCCGCTCCGCAGGCCCGGGTACCCGTAAGAACATCGACGAATTCACCCGTACTACGGCGGGTGCCGTGGAAAAAGTCGGCGGCGCTGACAAGGGCAAGGCGATCATCATTATCAATCCGGCCGAGCCACCACTGATCATGCGCGACACCGTGCACTGTCTGACCAAGGACACCCCGGACGAAGCCGCGATCACTGAATCTGTGCACAACATGATTAAAGAAGTACAGAAGTACGTGCCGGGTTACCGCCTGGTGAACGGCCCTGTCTTCGACGGCAACCGTGTCTCTGTCTTCCTGGAAGTAGAAGGTCTGGGTGACTACCTGCCGAAATACGCGGGTAACCTGGACATCATGACCGCAGCGGGTCTGCGTACCGCCGAGATGTTCGCTGAAGAAGCGGCAGCCGGCACTATCGAACTTCCAGCACGCGGTTAAGTGGAGGATTAACACATGAACCTAAAAGACAAAAAAGTAGTACTCCACGACATGAGCCTGCGTGACGGTATGCACGCGAAACGTCACCAGATCACTGTGGACCAGATGGTGGATATCGCCACCGGTCTGGATGAAGCGGGTATGCCGCTGATCGAAGTGACCCACGGTGACGGCCTGGGTGGTACTTCCGTGAACTACGGTTTCCCGGCGCACTCCGACGAGGAGTATCTGGGTGCCGTTATCCCTAAGATGAAAAACGCCAAGGTCTCCGCACTGCTGCTGCCGGGTATCGGTACCGTTGATCACCTGCGCATGGCGAAAGATCTGGGTGTAAGCACCATCCGTGTGGCGACCCACTGTACTGAAGCAGATGTCTCTGAACAGCACATCGGTCTGGCGGCCAAGCTGGAGATGGATACTGTTGGCTTCCTGATGATGGCGCACATGGCAACGCCTGAGCAGATCATCGAGCAGGCGAAACTGATGGAATCCTACGGCGCGAACTGCATCTACTGCACCGACTCCGCGGGTTACATGCTGCCGGACGAAGTGACTCAGAAGATCGGCGCATTGCGTGCTGAGCTGAACCCGAACACCGAGATCGGTTTCCACGGTCACCACAATATGGGTATGGCGATCGCTAACTCCCTGGCCGCGGTTGAAGCGGGTGCAGTGCGTATCGATGGCTCTGTTGCGGGCCTGGGTGCAGGTGCGGGCAACACGCCACTTGAAGTATTTGTAGCGGTACTGGATCGCATGGGTGCAGATCACGGTATCGATCTGTACAAGATCATGGACGTGGCGGAAGACCGTGTTGTTCCGATGATGGATCAGCCAATCCGCGTAGACCGTGATGCACTGACGCTGGGTTACGCCGGTGTTTACTCCTCCTTCCTGCTGTTTGCAAAACGCGCTGAAGCCAAATATGGCATCCAGGCACGTGACCTGCTGGTAGAACTGGGCCGTCGCGGAACCGTAGGCGGACAGGAAGATATGATTGAAGACCTGGCGCTGACCATGGCTAAAGAGAAAGGGCTGATCTGATGGGTAACCTGACTAAAGCACAAATCGAAGAGCTGGCGATCCACTGTGAGAACGCCGAACTGGAAGCGTACGAGATCACCAAGATCACCGATGACTTCCCACAGATGACCTACGAAGATGCGTTCGACATCCAGTGGGAGATCCGTCGCCGTAAAGAAGCACGCGGCAACAAGATTGTTGGCATGAAGATGGGCCTGACCTCCTGGGCGAAGATGTCCCAGATGGGCGTTGAGCACCCATGCTACGGTTTCCTGGCGGATTACTTCTCCGTGCCTGAAGGTGGCGAGATCAAGCATGACGAGCTGATCCACCCGAAGATCGAAGCGGAGCTGGCATTTGTCACTAAAGCACCGCTGAAAGGTCCGGGTGTACACATCGGTGATGTACTGCGTGCGACCGACTTTGTTATGCCAGCGGTGGAAGTAATCGACTCCCGCTATAAAGACTTCAAGTTCGACCTGAAAAGCGTAATCGCGGACAACTCCTCCTCCTCCCGCTTTGTGACCGGTGGCCGTATGGCCGACGTTGCTGACCTGGATCTGAAAAACCTGGGTGTAGTGATGGAAGTGAACGGCGAGGTTGTGGAAGTTGGCGCGGGTGCAGCAGTCCTGGGTCATCCGGCGGCGTCCGTGGCAATGCTGGCGAACATGCTGGGCGAGCGCGGTGAAGAGCTGCCTGCAGGTTCCTTCATCATGATCGGTGCGATCACTGCAGCGGTACAGGTGAACAAGGGCGATTCCTTCTGTGTACGCTACCAGGATCTGGGTACTATCAGCGGCAAGTTCGTCTGATCCCCATTATCTGATTCCGCTCAGCCGTTCGATGTGGTTCTGTGCTGGCTCTCGCAGAACCACATCCGGGCGGAATCTGTAGCTACAGGAGATAAGCTATGCCAATTGCACAGATTAATATGATGGAAGGTCGCACCGACGAGCAGAAGGAAGCGCTGATCGAGGAAGTGACCGCTGCGATCGTTCGTGCGCTGGATGCTCCTCAGCAGAGTGTCCGTGTGATGATCAATGAGATGCCAAAGCAGCATTTTGGTATCGGTGGTGAATCCGCCAAGAAACTCGGAAAGTGATTCGCCGGTTCCCTGAAAATCCCCGCAAATGCGGGGATTTTTCTTTTTATGCCCCAGCCTTTTCTGCCGCACTAATCTCAGCTTAACCGTCAGGCGGCGTTAACCATTCGCTCCATTCCGTTCCGGGTTTTTCACCATTTGCTAAATCTCTTTATCGGTTGATGATTTGCTTAAGGTAATTTTCCATTGCTTGATGATTTCATCAACTTTCCCCCACGGTTCGCAGGTGATAGGTGCCAGCGCAATAAAAAACGAGTGTGCCTGTTGTTTTTTTAACCGTCCTCAAGCCCAGTAACGACGGGTGGTGTAGCGGTTCTGGTCCGCTTTTAAACTAATATTTTCCATATCTGGCACGTAGGTTGCTCTACCACCTGTGAGTAGGTGTTTTTACGCCACAAAGATGACTTTTGGTGAAGTGAGCGATGACGTCAATAATTAGAACAAAACGCGTCGAAGGTGTGGAAAGAGCAGTTGTTACGCCACAGGCTTCCAGCGCAAATCGTATCAAAGCTGTTCTGGCTGTCTCTCTGCTGCCTCTGGCGATCACGGGCTGTGAAGCTCCGCTGAATCTCGAAGGTGTTGAGAAAGAACTGGCTAAATCCGTACGTCGTACCGACCAGTTTCAGGCTATCGCTGCTAACGATACCTCTGTGGTGGCCGTAGGTAGCGACGGCATCATTCTGACCAGTCCACGCAACGACCTGAACTGGTCCCGTCAACAGATCGAAAATAAACCTGCTTTTGTCGACCTTAAGGTGTGCCCTGATCAGAGCTTTGCCGCCCTGAGCATGGACGGCTCTGTTTGGTTCAGCGCCGACAATGGCAGCTCCTGGCAGGCAAAAGCGACCGGCACTCAGGAGAGTGTTCTGGCTCTGACCTGCGCACCGGATAGCAGCGTATGGGTAACCGCCAGTTTCTCGACCGTTATCCACAGTAAAGATAAAGGTGAGAGCTGGAACGAGCACACCATGGAAGAGGACGCCCAGCTGACCGGTATCCAGTTTGTTGATCAGGATACCGTGGTTGTTGTGGGTGAATTCGGCATGGTCGCGAAGAGTACCGATGGTGGTACTAGCTGGTCCGCACCGGAATTTATGCCGAACGATTTCTACCCACAGGGTGTGCATTTCCGCAACGCCGAACAGGGTTGGGCAGCGGGTCTGAGCGGTCAGATCCTGCATACCTCGGATGGAGGCGTGACCTGGCAGCGTCAGGAAACCCCAACCGAATCTCCTCTCTACAACTTCCACGCCACCGGCGAGCGCCTGTTTGTGATGGGTGATCACGGCAACGTTCTGGAGCTTAACGGCAAAGGCTGGAAGCGTGTTGATTCTCCGAAGATCCCGGTTTACCTGCGCGACGCTGAAGCGCTGAGTGACAAGCAGCTGCTGGTAGCCGGTGGTTGGGGATCGCTGTTCACCGTAGACGTTCAATAATAATTACAGGTCTGTAGCATCATGGATAAAAAGTCCGCAGACGCCCATAAGGCGACGCACTTTCTTCATAGCCTGGATGAGTCGGTATTCCGTCATCCAAAAATCATCCTGAGCGTCATTCTGGCGATTACCCTGTTCTTTGCTTCCCAGATCCCTGGCGTAAAGATGTACTCCGACTTTGCGGACCTGCTGCCGCAGGAGCATCCGTACATCGTCCTGCACAACGAGATCAAGGAGTCCTTCGGGGGCGCCAACGTGATCATCGTGGGTGTTGAGGTGGAAGATGGCGATATCTTCAGCAACGAAGCGCTGGCCAAGATCCACCGCATCACACTGGCGGTCGATAGCCTGCCGGGTATCAACCACAACCTGGTGGCCAGTGTCACCCACCGCAATTCGCGTAAGGTGTGGATGACGCCGGAAGGTAACGTGAACTCCAAGTCCTACTACGACCCGCAGGGTGGTGAGATGGACGCGGCAGCGCTGGAGCAACTGCGCAGTGATGTCGTGGCGGACCCGCGTGTTTACGGCCCGCTGGTATCACCAGATATGAAGATGGCGCTGATCAAAGCGCAGCTTAACGAAGGTCAGCTGGATTACGAGAAAACCTTCAACGAGATCCAGCAGATGCGTGCCGAGGAAGCGGTGGCGGGGATGAAGATCCACGTCACCGGTCAGCCGATGCTGGTGGGTTGGGCGTACCAGTATCTGGGCCAGATCATCGAGATCTTCCTGTTTACCGCGCTGATCATGATCTCACTGCTGGTCTTCTACTTCCGTAAAGCATACGGCGTACTGATTCCGCTGGGTGCAGTGATCGTGTCCTCCATCTGGGGTATCGGCATCATCTCCCTGTTTGGCTACAACCTCGACCCGTTGGGGCTGGTAATCCCGTTCCTGATCTCGGCGCGTGCAATGTCGCACGGTATCCAGATCGTGGAGCGCTATTACCTTGAGCTGAACGACCACGCAGACCATCACCTGTCGGCACGTCTGACCTTCGAGAACCTGTTCCGTCCGGGCAGCCTGGGGGTTGTATCCGACGCCATCGGTCTGTTGCTGATCGCCATCGGTTCCATTCCGCTGAATACGAAACTGGCGCACTACGCCTCTCTGTGGGCGCTGACCATCATCATCACCGTATTGCTGGCGGTGCCACTGCTGCTGTCGATTCTTCCGAAACCGAAGAAACACGACATCAAGCACAACATCTTCCGTAACGTGGGTTACGCCTGTGCGGGCATCATCAGCTCCGAACGTGCGGCCAAGAATGCACTGATGCTGGCTGGTTTCATGCTGGTGGGCGGCTGGTACTTCAGCTCTAAGGTGGTGATCGGTGAGTCCGAACCGGGCAGTCCGATCCTCTATCAGGACCATGATTACAACATCAGTTCCAAGGCGGTGAACGACAGCTTCCCGGGTTCTGAAGAGTTGTACATCGTTGCTGAGACCGAGGAGAAGGGCGGTATTAAACGTCCGGAGGTGCTGAAAGCGCTGGCGGATCTGCAGGCACACATGCTGCTGGATCCGGAAGTCGGTGGTTCTAAAGGTGTGCCAGATCTGGTGAAGCAGGTGAACCGTCTGCTGCATAACGACGACCCGCGTTGGGCGCAGATCCCGAACGACGAGATGTACGTCGGTGGACTGATGTTTACCTACATGATGTCCAGCCCGATCCCGGGCGCGCTGAAAGAGTTCGTCGACACCGACGAGCGCATCGCGAACCTGGTGTTTTACTACAAGGACCACCAGGGTGAGACGATCCGCCGTGCTATCCACACCGCTAAACAGTGGATAGAAGAGCATGGCAATGACGTTGAAGGCCTGACCATCCGTCTGGCGGGCGGCACCATCGGTGTAACCGCGTCCATGAACGAAGCGGCCTACGAGACCAACCTTTGGGTGCTGCCGCTGGTGTTCATCCTGATCTTCGCCATGGTGATGTTCTTCTATCAGTCACTGATGGCGGGTTCCATGATGTTTATGGCGATGCTCTTCGCCACCACCCTGACCTACGCCTACATGGGTATCACGGAGATGGGGATCAACATCAATACCGTACCGATCATCGCTGTGGGTGTGGGTGTCGGCATCGACTACTCGATCTACATGATGGACCGCATCCGTGCCGAGATGGTGGAGCTCAAAGACCTGAGTGCGGCAGTGAAACGTGCCATCAGTACCACAGGGCTGGCGATCAGCTTCACTGCGATCACCCTGATCGCGGGCATCGTGATGTGGGTGATTCTCTCCGACCTGCGTTTCCAGGCCGACGCGGCGCTGCTGCTGATCGTGATGGTTCTGCTCAACGGCGCGGCGGCGATGCTGCTGGTACCAAGTTGGGTGCTGGTCTTCAAACCGAAGTTTATCTGTGAGGCCTATGCGGATGAGGACGGCATCATTCATGCCTGATCACCGGGGTGTCTCTTACCTGTTGTGACCAAAAAATCCTGAAGGGGTTAATAATAATGACAAAAACAATAACAAAAGTACGCACGCTGCCTGTTGCCGTTGCGTTGGGAATGGCCACCATGGCTGGCGCACCGGCCACCATGGCGGCTGACACTGAATGGGCGGGTTTTGTGGAGAACGCCACCTACGTCCGTGACGGTGTTGGCCTGTCCAAGTTCCGTAACACCGCGCAGGCGGAGTTCACCAAAATCATTGAATCTGATACGTGGGATAACATTCAGATCAACGGTACCCTGCGTGCGACCTACGACGGTGTCTATGACCTGAACGACGATGAGTTTGGTAAAGATGCGACGCAGCCGTACCTGGGCTCCAACTGGCACGGTCAGGATCTGTCGACTGTATTGCTGACGCCAGGCACACCGTTCCCGTGTGAAAACAATCCGACCGCCTGTAACAACCTTGATGGCTATATGGACCAGGATGAGGACGAAGCCAAGTTCCCTGAGTTTAACGACGAACTGGACTTCATCCGTGAGCTGTACGTAAGTGCTGACCGCACGCTGGATAGCGGCACCGTATTCAACGTAACTGTGGGTAAGCAGCAGGTTATCTGGGGTAAGACCGACCTGTTCCGTGTACTGGACGTGATCAACCCGGTTGATTACTCCCGCCACAATATCTACGACGAGCTGGAAGATATCCGTATTCCACAGTGGATGCTGACCGCCGAGTGGCGCATGGGGCCGACCGAAACACTGGATGACTCCAACTTCTCTCTGGTGTGGAACTTCGACAAGTTCCGTCCAAGCAACCTGGGTACCTGTGGCCAGGCGTACCGTATTCTGGATGCGGGCTGTTTCTTCACATCGACGGCTGTCGGTGTACCGGTGATTCATGATGTAGAGGAGCCATCCTGGAGCCTTAACAACACCCAGTTTGGTGCCAAGTGGGAAGGTGTATACGGCGATGCGACCTTCTCCGTTAACGCGTTGCACTACCGTCAGCAGCTGCCTTCTTTGCACTTCCGTGCAAACACGGCGTTTAACCCGGCTAATCCTCTTACGCCGACCAACGCACCGTTCTTGTCTGACGGTATCTTCGATATCAAATTCCCACGCGTAAACCTGCTGGGTGGTGCGATTGACTACTACTCAATGAATATGGATGCGGTATGGCGTCTGGAGCTGGCCTACACCGAGGGTGAAGAGCTGCCACGTGACACCAATGGTCATAAAGAGACCGACATGCTGCGTTACGTAGTGGGCTTCGATAAGAACATTATCATCCCGTCTCTGGGGACCGGCAGTGCCTTCCTGCTCTCCGCACAGATGTTTGGTGAACATATCCAGGATTACGAAGTGGATATGCCAAACGAAGAGGATAACTGGATCGGTACCTTGCTGTTCAAAGGCTGGTACATGAACAACCGTCTGAGCCCGCAGATCATCATCGCTCATGATGTGGGTGCTGAAGCGACTGCGATCGCGCCAAGTATCTCCTGGACTCCAGATAACAACTGGATGTTCAACCTTGGCCTGAACGTTAAAACCGGTGGCGACCAGAAAACCCCTTGGTCCGCGACCGCGCTGGCTGGCCAGCCAGGCGTTCAGGTATATGAGCCACTCTCTCGTTTCTCCAACGGACCGATCGGTGTGGCCAATCAGGAAGATGAAATTCAGCTGACTGTGCGTTACAGCTTCTGATAGATAATAAGAAAAGGTAACTATGATGTTTAAGAAATCTTTGATCAGTGTTGCTCTGGCTGGAGTACTGACAACCCCTGCGATGGCCGCGACCGTGCAGGATGTAGAAACGTCCTTCTACCCTTACAAAGACGGAGCGCCAACGGCAGCAGGTATCAGCGCCGGTATGGTGATCAATCAGGGTAACGTCGACTCCGTTAAGGAGTATCTGGACCCTGCGATGTACACCTTCCTGAAGAATGGTGATTATGAGATCACAGTAGGTGAAACCACCTCCTTTGATCTGCACTCCAGTTATGTAGACGCGACCAAAGCAAGCCTGGGTAAAGTTAAACTGGGTGACAAACCGGGCGTAATCGAGGGATCTGTTGCTGGTCGCCCGTTCCCGGAAGAACCTTCCATGGATGATCCACGCGCGGGTGAAAAGCTGGCGTGGAACTACAAGTATGGTTACAACTGGGGTGATTCCGCAGCAATCATGCCGTTCTACTGGAAGTACCGCGACATGAAGAGCGGTAAAGTCGAGCGTACTGTGAAGTTCAACTTCCACTTCCTGAACTACACGCACCGTACCCAGCAGGAGCCGTACCCAGCGATCAAACCAAACCCATCTAACCTGTTCCGTGGTATCTACGTACAGGTACTGGAACCGTTTGATGTTAAAAACACCCAGTTGCTGATCCACCGCTACGAGGACGACCTCAAGCGTGATAACGCGTACCTGTACCTGGGCTTCCAGCGTCGTGTACGTCGTCTGTCTACCGGTCAGGTGACAGATGCGTTCCTGGGTTCTGACATCATGATCGAGGACTTCGAAGGGTATAACGGCCGTATCAGCGATATGAACTGGACCTATAAAGGTACCAAGACCATGCTGCTGCCGATGTACAACCACAACGAGATGGCGCTGGACACCGAAACTCATAAAGACGACGACGGTTATCAGGTAGTAGCATTCAGTGGTAAGGGCGGTTGTTTCCCGAATATCACCTGGCAGCTGCGTAAGGTGTACGTTGTAGAATCTGATCCGGTGGACCCGAACCATCCGATCAGCAAACGTCAGCACTTTATCGATGCTCAGACCTTCACCATTCCACGTAACATCACTTACGACCGCAAGGGCGATATGTGGAAGAGCTGGCTGATCGGTCAGGCGCACCCGGATCACCACCTGCCAAGCAACAAAGGCACCGGTGTCGCGATCGACGATGCGTTCTCCATGGTAGACCTGCAGGCAGGCCACTGTACTACTGGTCAGTTCAAAGGCCAGGTTGATCCTAAGCTGAGCCCAGCAAGCAAGTTCACCGTACAGAACCTGCGCGCATCCGGTCGCTAAGCACCCCTTATACGTACTGGTAACACCCCTAAGCCCGGGCTCGTCCCGGGCTTTTTTTCATCTGTAGTTTATTTATCCATTTATCTAACGCTGTGTTGTGAATAAATGTATTGCGGATAGGAGGGGAAAGGTTAGGATTAGCAGCGATTTCCGGAACGAGAACAACATGGCTAATAAACCCGATCTGATACGTGACGACATCAAGTCCACGTTGGTGCGTATGACGCTGCCGATGATGATGGGGATCGTCAGCCTGATGTTGTTTAACCTCGCCGACATCTATTTTATCGGTCAGCTGGGAACAGAGCCCCTGGCTGCTGTGGGTTTTACCTTCCCTGTTTCTTTTTCCATTACCAGCCTGGCGATCGGCCTGGGCATAGGTACCTCGGCCACACTGGCCAAGCTGTTTGGTGCCGGCGAGCACGACAAAGCCAGCGCACTGTCATCCGATAACCTGCTCAGCACCGGTGTCATGGTGTTGCTGATTGCTATCGGCTGTCAGTTCCTGATAGATCCGTTGTTCCGCCTGATGGGGGCATCAGAAAACCTGCTGCCCTATATCCGTGAGTACATGTCGGTCTGGTTCTGGGGTTCGATCTTTCTGGTGCTGAATATGGTCAGCAACAGTTGTATGCGCGCCAGCGGTGATACAAAAACACCAGCAAAGATTATGGCGTTCTCCTCGCTGTTAAATGCGTTGTTGGACCCGCTACTGATCTTTGGCTGGGGTCCGGTGCCCGCACTGGGTGTACAGGGTGCTGCGATCGCCAGCGTCATCGCCTGGGGTATTGCGGCCATTGTAGTGTTCCACATTCTTTATAATCGGCGCGGGCTGATTATCTTTCAGCCTTTAGTGCTGACCCGTATCTGGGGCCATTGGCGTTCGGTTATGAAAATTGGCCTGCCTGCGGCGCTTTCCAATATGATGACTCCGGTGGCAAATGGGGTGCTGACAGCCATGGTAGCTGGCTACGGCGCTGAAGCGGTGGCGGCTTTTGGGGTCGGCAACCGTCTGGAATCCCTCTCCTTGCTGGCCTGTCTGGCGCTGTCGATGACTCTGCCGCCTTTTATCAGTCAGAACTTTGGGGCCGGGGAGAGTCGGCGAGTGATCCGAGCCTATCGCTACGCGATCCAGTTTGCGCTGGGTTGGCAGTTGCTGATCTACCTGTTGTTACTACTGATCTCTGATGGTGTCGGACGGGGCTTTAGCGACAATGCCGAAGTACAGGAGTGGATTGGGATCTGGATCCTTATCGTGCCCGTAGGTTTTGGTTTTCAGGCAGCGACCTTCCTCACCGCTTCCAGCTTCAATGCGTTGCACCAGCCGCTGCGCGCAATGCGGATCAGTATCACCCGTCTGTTTGTCTTCTATGTCCCACTGGGATGGACAGGGAGCTACCTGTTTGGCCTGCAGGGAATGTTTGGCGGGTTAGTCATCGCCAACGCACTAACCGCTCTGGTGGCGGTATACTGGATGAAACGCCATCTTAAGCGTCTGAAAACAGAAGAAATTTCTGTATAAGCGGACGCTGTCATTCTTACTTCATAAATCCCCTCTACGCTGGGCTTTCTATTTATTGAACGAAAGTCATATTATTTCTTGGGCCAGCTGATATTATGATCGGAACAGGTCAGGGAAATTGACAAAAGAATAAGAATTAAAAAACACAATAAACTCACGACAATTAAAGAAAAGGGGATGTGAGTATGAGTCAGAAGATTGCTCTTGTAACAGGTGGTACCGGTGGTCTGGGTACCTTTATCTGCCGTACACTGGCTGACGCCGGTTTTAAAGTTGTAGCTGGTTATAACAGCGGCGGCAATCACGATAAAGCCAAAGCCTGGCAGGCAGAGCAGAAAGAAGCAGGTTACGATATTCTGGTCGCTTACGGCGACGTTACTAACGCAGAATCCTGCGCACAGTGTATCGCTACCGTAGAAGAAGTAGCGGGTGGCACAGTTGATGTGCTGATCAATAACGCGGGTATTACTCGCGATGGCCAGTTCAAGAAGATGAGCTGGGAACAGTGGGACGAAGTACTGAGTGCCAACCTGGACTCCATGTTCCACATGACGCGCTTGGTTATCAATCCGATGATCGAAAAAGGCTGGGGCCGCGTAATCAATATCTCCTCCGTAAACGCACAGAAAGGTCAGTTCGGCCAGTGTAACTACTCCGCCGCTAAAGCAGGTATCCACGGCTTCACCAAAGCCCTGGCGCAGGAAGTTGCAGCGAAAGGCGTTACTGTTAACACCGTTTCCCCTGGTTACGTAATGACTCCAATGGTTGCGAAGATCGCTGAAGAGATTCAGGCGAAAATCTGCAAAACAATTCCAGTGGGTCGTTTCGGTACTCCGGAAGAGATCGGTCGTATGGTAACTTTCCTGGCTGAAGAAGATTCTGGTTACATCACTGGTGCTGACATGTCCATCAACGGTGGTCTGCACATGCACTAAGATCTCTCTGAGATCCCATGCATTAAAAAACCCGCTACGGCGGGTTTTTTTGTGGCTGTTTGATACAGAAAAACGCTTAGCGCAGGGCGTTTATCAGGCCTTCGAAACGCTGGCAGAGGGTTGGGTAGTGGCTGGCAAAAGGTACGCAGAGCCATTCGCAGCGCAGTGCTTTCACCGCTTTCAGGTTCAGCGCTTCCTCCTGCTGGGCCAGTGCTTGCTGTAGACGCTGCATCTGGTACTCCATACGCAGGGCTTGATCTTCTACCGGCGAAGGCTGGCCCAGGGCGATCTCCAGACGAATACAGAGCTGGCGCAGGGTGAGTTCCTGGCCTTCCAGCAGATCGTTCAGTGCTTCTTTCGGCTGTTCACTTAGTGCGCTCAGCTGTTCAAAACGGGTTTCCATCGTCTGGGCGAATGCTTCCGGCAGCTCAGTTTGTTCCTGCCAGGCACCGCTTACGGCAGTCAGGGCTTGTGAGGCATCACCTTCAAGTAATGCGATCTCCAGCTGTTCGCACAGTACGCTTTTGCGTTGCAGTGCCTGAAAACGCGGGTCGTTGTTCATCTGCTGCAGGGCATTGCGCTGCGACTGGACGATCAGAATGCTTTCCTGAAAGCGCTGATTCAGGTTGCCGGATATCTGGTCAGCGTAGGATTCGAACAGGTCGTTCGCAGAGGTCAGCAGGGTATTAAGCTTATCCAGGCCGCACAGGGTTTCCTGCGCCAGCTCCAGTTCGCTGCAGATGGACTCTACCTGCAATGACGCGCTGCTTTTTAACTCATGTTCATCACGACGATTCTGGTGGTAGCGATCGAATACGTCGTTGCACAGCTCGCGGAACTGCTGCCAGAGTGCCTGCTCTTTACTACGGAACGTTGGCCCGATACTGCGCCATTCAGCCTGAATCTCTTTGACCTGGTCGGTCGCGGTACTCAGGTCTTCCTGGTCCAGCAGTGCCTGAACATCTGCGATCAGTTTCTGCTTCAGTCCAGCGTTTTCCTGACGGTAGGCCTTCAGAGGAGATTCCAGCTCTGTAATCAGATTGTTGAACTGAGTCTGCACTTTCTTGCCGGGACTGCGATCAACCGGGCTGAAATCACGCCAATCGCGCTTGGCCTGTTTCAGCAGGCCTTCCAGCTCTTTCCAGTTCACTTCGTCCCAGTTGATGCCCGCCTTGTAGTTTTGCAATTGCTCGCAAAGCTTGTGACGGTTATGCAGGTTTTTCTCGCGTACAGCTTTTTGTGAGTTAAAGTGCTCCTCGCAAGGTTTGTAGGCGACATCCGCCGCTTGCTTGAAACGCTTCCAGATCGCGTGCGAGTGCACAGAATCGGTGGAGTCCAGCAGTTTCCACTGTTGTTGTAACTCTCGGATCTTGTTGGCCAGCTGCTGTGGTTCGAGGTTAGACTCGGACAGTGCTTCCATCTCCGCACACAGCGCTTCCTTTTTCGGTGCGACAGCGTAACCCTGCCACTCCTTCATTTCTTGGACCTGGGCAGACAGTTGCTTCAGGCGGTGGTCCAGTTGCGCTGTACGCTGTTTGCCAAGCGCAGCAGAGAGTTGCTCTACCTGCTTAAACTGCTTGTCAGCAGCCTTGCTCTGACCCGCGCTGATACTGGCTTCCAGTTCATCCAAAGCGGATTCGAATCGGTTGAGCTGAGATTTGCTGGCCGCCTGGCGCTCTTTCAGCTGATTCTTGATCTCTGTGCGGTAACCTAACAGCTGTTGAATCGGAAGAGGTTTGTCTGTTTCCGGCCAGTCGATGCTCTTAGCCAGTCGCGCGCAGCGTTTCTCAAGTGATTCCAGTTTTTCTGTTTTTAGCGATGTCAGGGAATCGATCTGAGCCGCCAGTGACTCGATCTCAGGGATTCGCTGCAACAGCGCTTGTCGCGCCGCGATCAGTGCTTCGCAACGCTGCACAGCTTTATCAAACTGCTTGGTTTGAGCGGTATCTGCGGCCAGTGTCGCCCATCGTTCTTTAGTTTCGGAAAGCGTAACGGATTCTGCTTCGGTGGCAGGTTGGTCCTCTTCAGCAATCTCTTTCAGGCGTTCAGTCTGCTTGTGTAGCGAGTCCAGAATCTCCTGCTGCTGGCGTTTACGCTCAGCCAGTTGCGCCGCTGCGAGTCGTTCCGCTTCCTGAGCGGCCTGAATCTGATCCAGACGTGCCCTGGTGGTGGTGATCGCCTCGTTTGCGCGCTCTGTCAGCGCATCGCTGGCATCTGCCTGAAGTTGATCCCATTCGGAGCACAGGGCGTTGAGTTTTGCACCGTACTGTGGGAAGTATTCGCAGGTCGCCAGTTGTTCCAGAGAGGCACACAGCGATTCCAGTCTGGCGTGCAGGGCTTCGCGTTGCTGCTGTGCTTCCTGCAGTACATTGAGTTTGTTACGCAGAATCCGGCTGGTGCCTTTATCCTTGCCTTGGGTCTCTTTGCTCAGCGTTTCGATAGTCTCCGGGTCGCTGAGTTTCTCCGCTGCTTGGCGGCGAACCTGTGCCAAGGCGCTGTTACGGATAATACTGGCAAGGGCATCCTGATCTTCCAGCTCAGACAGTGCTGCCAACTGCAGTTCCTGCTCACTGGATTTCAGAATGATGTGGGTTAGCAGGTTGGGGTGTTTTACCGCCTTAATAGCAGTTAAACGCTGTGCCAGTGTGATGTCGGGGGCATCTGCAATCAGGGTGCAGAGACGTTCGGAGGCTGACTGAGAGACAGCATCGTGTGTGTTGCGCGACAGGATATCCTGCAGTAGCTCCAGATTCTTCAGACGGGAGGTCGCAGCAATGCGTACACCGTTGTCCGGATCTGCCACCGCGAGTTGTTCCAGAATGCTGTTGGATTCGGGATTATCGCAGCTCATTTCCTCGATAGCACGAAGACGTACTTCAGGTTTTTGATTCTGCCATTTGGGTTTAAAAAAGCTAAACAACATCAAATCCCGGTCCCGAAAACACTGATTCTTAAACTGCGGTGAACTGCAATTTGGGCGCTATTCTATCGCAGAAACAAAACAGGAACAGGCTTGACATTCAATTAATGTATTTGCGGATAGAGCTGATCAAAAAAACTGAAGTTGGTAGGGCAGAATCAATTACAAAACTGAAAACCGCCCTATCCCTGAAACGCTGACAGGTCTGAAACGAGGGGGCTGGCTTGTCTATTTGATGGTGACTTCCACATCGCCGTCGACGTAGAACCAGCGGTCGTTTTCAAAACGGAAATTGGAGTGCTCGCGCAGCACGCCGCTTTGCTCATCGGCTTCGAAACGTGCTTCAAACGCCACCATGCCGGATTGGTCGCCAACCTGGCCCGCTTCGGTGTTCAGAATCTCCAGTCCCAGCCAGTTTGTGCATTTGACCTGCTCGTTCAGAATCTCTGCATCGTCTGGATTGCGTTTCTCCGGAGCGGTTGAATCGATCAGGTAATCCACGGCGCCAAGGGAAAAGGCGGTGTAACGGGAACGCATCAATGCTTCTGCAGTTTTGGCTGGTTTGTGGCCTTCAATTGCAGGTTCGCAGCAGAATGAGAAAGGTTTACCTGAGTTGCAAGGGCAGGCGCGGGTAAGATCTTGATCGTGCAGCATTCGGATTATCCCTCCGTGAACACAGCAAGTCTGATGGGCTATAGCCGGATAAAAGCTACCGCATAGTTTAAAAGGCTGATGGTTTTTCGGACTGACACCCGTCAATGGCATCGCGACTAATACAGGTTGTTTGTTCGCGAATACCTGCACTTCTGGTCTAACGACACGCCTGCCAGATTGCACGACCGGTTAAGCCTTACTGGTACCTGAGGTATTATATCGTTACCAAACACCTGTTCTATACGCCAAAAGGATATTCACTGTGAGTGCAAAACCAACTTTTTTCTGGCATGACTACGAAACTTCAGGCGCGGACCCGCGACGTGACCGCCCGATGCAGTTTGCCGGTATTCGCACCGATGAGCAGTTGAATATCATTGAAGAACCTGTGATGTTTTACTGCAAGCCTGCGGATGATCTGCTGCCTCACCCGGAAGCCTGTCTGATTACCGGTATTACACCTCAGGATGCGCTCAACGAAGGCCTGTGCGAGGCTGACTTTATCCGGGAGGTGCACGCGCAGTTGTCCCGCCCCGGGACCTGCGGGGTGGGGTATAACAGCATCCGTTTCGATGATGAGGTAACCCGCAACACGCTGTACCGTAACTTTTACGACCCCTATGCCCGAGAGTGGCAGAACGGCTGCTCCCGCTGGGATATCATCGATATGCTGCGTCTGACCCGCGCGTTGCGCCCTGAAGGCATCGAATGGCCGACCTATGAGGATGGTTCACCCAGCCTGCGGCTTGAGGATCTGACCAAGGCAAATGGCATCGATCACGGTAACGCGCACGATGCGCTGTCAGATGTTTACGCCACCATAGCCATGGCGAAGCTAGTGAAAGAGAAACAGCCGAAGCTGTACGATTTCGTAATGAATAACCGCAGTAAGCAGGTCATTCAGAGTAAGCTGGATGTGGCGAGCATGAAGCCGGTACTGCACATCTCTTCGCGCTACCCGGTAGAGCAGGGCAACATGGCGGTAGTGGCGCCAATCGGTGTGCATCCGACCAACAAAAATGCCATTTTTGCCTGGGATCTGCGTTACGACCCGACACCGTTGATCAATCTACCGGCCGATGAGATCCGGCGCTTGATGTATACCCGCCATGAAGAGCTGTCGGAGACTGATCCGCGTATCGCGCTGAAGCAGATCCATATCAACAAATGCCCGATTGTGGCGCCAGCTGGCATGCTCAATACCGAAGAGGCCAACAAATACGCCATCGACGGCAATGTCTGTCGTACCCACCTTAAGATCCTGCGCACGATTAACGGTCTGCAGCAGAAGTTGTTTGAGGTCTTCAGTGAGAATCCGTTTGAGGACGCGAGCGACCCGGATCTGATGATTTATAGTGGCGGATTCTTCAACGATGCCGATAAGGTAGCTATGGAGTCGATTCGTGATGCAGATATCGAAACTCTGGCGACACTGGATCCGCCGTTCCAGGATGGTCGTCTGGAGGAGATGTTCCTGCGTTACAAGGCGCGTAACTGCCCGTCACTGCTAACCTTTGAGCAGCAGCAGATTTGGGAGGAGTACCGCTCGCGTAAGTTGTTGGGGCCGGACAATAACGGTCACCTGACAATGAAAGAGTTTTACGCACGCTTGAACGAACTATACGCGGATCAGGGGCGTAGCGAGAAGGATCGCATGATCCTGGAGGAGCTGGCAGTGTACGCAGAATCTATCTATCCGATGGAGGAGTTTGAGGCTTGACCAGAGGTCGCTCGTTCCGGGAAAACCTTTTCGGTGGCGCTGTTGCGCTACTGTGCTGTGCTGTGCCTGTTTTTGCAGCCGAGGCGCCACAGGAGAAAATTCCCTACGATGTGACCAAAGCGACCGGTAAGCTGATTTTTGCGATCGATCCCGAGACCGCCTACGAAGGGTTGGCGCGCGGCACACCTGATGTTGAGCCGATGAATGAAGTACGGGCGTACGCATTGCCGCCCACATTGCCTCCGCCGATAATTGTTCCTGCCGCCGAACCTGCGTTCTACGTGCAGCTTAATCGGCTGGAGAAAGAGGGGCCGAAACTGACGGGAGAAGACCTGGTGTTCAAAACGATTCGTGAAGACCAGGAAAAGGAACGTTGTTTGATATTCGGGGAGGGGTGTTCCCTGCTTGAGATTATCGAAGAGGACTAGTGGTTCTCAGCTGGCATTAAAAAAGGGACCGCTTATGGTCCCTTTTTTGATACTGAAACAGAGAGTGGTTTCAGGCTTCAGGCATATATTCGCCGCGGATTTTCAGCGTATTGATTTCGACATCACACTTCTTTGCAACTTCGCTCTCACTTGCGTTTTGCAGGTGTTTGATACCAAAGCTACGCACCGTCAGGCGGCGCTCATCCAATTTAGTAAAACAATCTTTAAGATCTGACAGGGAAAGGGCGGCGATCGACTTTGCCAGTGCTTCGCGGCTGAGGAAATCAGCGTCGTTGCGGTCGATCTGGCGCCAGTAGCGGTTGCTACGCTCACTCAGACTGTTTTCGTTTTTCATCACCCGGGAGATGACGCTGCGCTTATATTGCTCCAGCTGCTCTTCGCTCATGGTCACCATTCTGTCGTTCATCTCTTTCATGAAACTGTCGATGTGGCTCTCCAGAGTCACAGGGTCGGCGACCGGAGACTGCACGACGAGGGCCATGCCGGGCGCCTTACGGAGCTGAAGTGGGGTGCCGAAGACAACATAACCCAGCTGCTTTTCAGTGCGCAGGCTGCTGTAAAACGGTGAAGCCATCAACTCGCTCAGAACCGCGTATTCTGCACGGGTTTTCAGACCAGAGTCGCTACCCTGAAAGTAGACGCTGATAGCAGAATCGTTGTGCGGCAGGTTCAGGGTTTGTGTCAGACCCTGGCCTTTCTGCAAGCGCACTACGGGTGTGGCGGCGAGCAGTTCCGGTTTGGCCTGCATAAGTAGCTCATCAGAGACGGCTGCCGATAAAGCGCGGGCTTCCGGTTGCAGCAGGTTGCCGTGTGCCAGAACACGCAGTTCGGTTTCAGACAGCAGCTGTGGCACAAAGCGGTTCAGATCGTCAAAGGAGACGCTCTCAAGTACAGCCAGCTTCTGCTCCTTGCTCCATTGTGGCAGCAGTAGATGGAAGATCTCGCTGATCGCCTGGTTAAAAGGTTTGTCTTTCTTGGCGTTGGATAGCTGTTCTTCGTACTGCTGTTTCACCACGTTGAAGCGGTTTGCTTCAAACGTAGGGTCTTTCAGGGCTTTTACCACGTGCTCAAGCAGTACCGGCAGTTTGTCGTTGTAGCCGGACAGGCGTACGCTGAAACCTTTCAGGTGCGGGTAAATATCGGTGCTCAGGCCTGCGACGTATGCATCGTAGAGGGTTTCGTTTAGCTGATCCTTTACCATGCGGGTGTAGAGGCTGGTCAGTACTGCGTTACGTGCAGAGTCATTGGCATGGGCCGACATCACGTTGAAGTACAGGTTTGCTTTTGGAGTCTTAAAGCTACCATCCTGATGATGCCAGACGGTCAGGCCCTCCTTTTCCAGTACCACCACCGGATGACTTTTGGGTGACTGGACCGCTTTGATCGCCAGATCCTGCGCGATAAACGGGTTGTTCGCGCGGATAAACAGCGAGTCATCTGCTGTATGTGAGTTCAGTGCAGCCAGTTGCTCCGATGCGATTGTGCTGGTTTTGTATTGCGCCTGATACCAGGGATCCTTGCGGTCGGTTTCGACGTTGCGGGCTTTGATCGCCAGCAGCATATTGTTTGGGGTGATACGCGCCAGGAAGCGGTTGATCAGTGCCGCGTCGAACTCCTCAAACAGGTAAGGTGCACGTACCACTTCGTTGATTGGGTAAAGCTGCAACTGACGGGAGAGTTGGCTGACATAGTGCATCGGTTCGCTGCGCTCCTGGAAGCGGAACTGGATCGCCGCGAGATTGGCTTCTTCCTCGTACAGCGACTTACGCACCCCGTTCTTTTTCATCAGATCCACATACTGGAAGAACAGGCTGGTGATCTGCTGTTCCTGCTGCAAGCCAGCAGGTGTCAGTGCGATATTGACCTGAAAGCTGGATTCGTTTGGCAGGTCGGTGCCAGTGGATGCTGAAAGGCCCGTCGCCCAGCCTTTCTCCTTCAGCGCAGACAGCAGGCTGCCTTTACCTTCGTAGCCGATCAGGCTGCTGATGTAATAGAGCGGTTTCTGACGCCAGTGTGAGCGCACTTCTGGCGTGGGGAAGGTCATGGACAGATAGCGCAGATCTTTGATGGTCTTGATTGCTACCCGTTGCGGCAGACTGCCCGCTTTGTAAAGCGGGGCTGTATTGCGAAAGGGGCGTGCACCAAAATCCTTCACCGCGCTGAATTTCTCCTCCACCATCGCTTTTAACTCGGTCAGCGGTTGTGGACCGGATACAACCAGGGACATCAGATTTGCGGAGTAACACTGTTCGTAAAAGCGGATCAGGTCCTCGCGGATCGGATCGGTGGCGGTATTTTTCAGGGTGGAAAGACTACCGACGCTAAAGCGGCTGTAGCTGTGGTCGTCGTTCAACAGCTCTTTGGTGACTGAGTAGATACGGCGACCGTCTTCGCGCAACTTAGATTGATACTCGGAGTGCACCGCGTGACGTTCACGGTCCACGTATTTCGCGGTAAACAGCGGCGAGATAAAGAACTGGGCGAAGCGATCAAGCGCGGGCTCCAGATCCTCGGCTTTAATATCGAAGAAGTAGTTGGTGTTTTCAAACGCCGTATATGCGTTGTGGCTACCACCATGGGAGCTGATAAACGCTTGGTATTCGCCAGCATCCGGGTACTTTTCGGTGCCCAGAAACAGCATGTGCTCGAGGAAATGCGCGAGACCTGCACGGTCTTGCGGATTGGCGTTGGAGCCGACGTCTACATCCAGCGAAGCCGCCGCCTTATCAGCACCGGGATCGGAGATGACCAGTACTTTCATCTGGTTTGGTAGCTGAAATGCCTGATACTCGCGGAGGTCGTTCGGGCTTTTGTGGACGCTGGCATGGGCCAGTTTGCCGATAAAAAACAGAAGGCAGAGGACTGCGTACTTGCTAATTGGCAGGCGCTTCAGTGCGGTCATAGTGTCGGGCCTTTGGCTGAAGTTGGTCTGTCGATTACCAGGGCATGTAGCCCTCGGGCGGGGATAAGTTCCCCAAAATTAAGATTCAGATCCTATATAGATATAAACAAGCTGTCTAATTTTTGATCAATTGTTTTGTTCTAATAGTCGCACTTTTTATTATTTGAACGCGTAGACAAAATGAGATGGTTAGATTGATATTCCGCAAAGAAGTTCCAGTGATTTCAATGGTGTGGATCTTTGAGGGTGTTACAATCGCTGCAATACAGCCCTTAACCTAACAGTCTGACACGGGACGGATTTCATGAACAGAGAGAAGGTAATATTCGCGTTTTTCATCGTACTGGCGCTGACGTTGAACTTCGGTTTCTTTCTGGGTGAGATCGATAATCCTGACCACCATAACGTTTACGAATTCTTTGCTGCGATCGTCGTCAGCCTGATCTGTACGTTACTGAAGTTCGGTGACCGCACCCACCTAGGCGCTTCGATGATGGCAACCTCTCTGGTGGCTGACCTACAGTTGGTGGTTGCCGCGTTGATCTGGGGTTATGCCGAGCAGATCAGTGGTGTAGGCATGACTCCGTCGCATATGAGCAGTGTCGTTTCTCTCAGTGGTGGTGCGCTGCTCGCCAATGTGATCTCTGTGATTCTGTTGATGGTGGAAACCATCATGGTACGTCGCTGATCCGCGGAGCGAGACAGTCAGGGAGTCTCGGATGAATAACGTTTTCTACGTGTTGCTGCGCCGTTTGCGCATCCCGCTGATCACCATGATCCTGGTGTATGCCTTCTCCATCCTGGGGTTTGTGTTGATTCCGGGGATGGATGATGCGGGCAACATCTACCACATGGATTTCTTTCACGCCTTTTATTTTGTTTCCTTTATGGGATCGACCATCGGCTTTGGTGAGATTCCCTACGCGTTTACCGATGCCCAGCGGATGTGGACGCTGGTCACCATCTACGCCACGGTAATCGCCTGGTTGTATGGGATAGGTACAATTCTGGCGTTGTTACAGGAGCCCGTGTTCGGTCGCATGCTGAGACGCCGTTCATTTGCGGCCAAGGTCAATCAGATGACCGAACCGTTTTATCTGGTCTGCGGTTACGGTGTGACGGGCGGTATCATCGTACGTAAGCTGGCCAAGCGCGGTATCCGTTCAGTAGTGATTGATATCGATGAGAGCTGTATTGATGCGTTAGAAATGGATGATCTGCCATTTGAGGTGCCAGGTCTCAGCGCGGATGCCTCTCTGCCGGATGTCCTGGATGATGGAGGACTGCAACATCCGAAGTGTGTGGGCATTCTGGCACTGACCAACCGTGATCAGGTCAACCTCTCTATTGCCATCGCCAGCAAGTTGATCCGCCCCGAGCGGGTGGTGATTTCCCGTACCGAAGAGGACGTGACCACCGCCAACCTGCTCTCCTTTGGTACCGACCTGGTGGTCAACCCGTTCCGTGTCTACGCCGAATACCTCTCGCTGGCCGCGCACGCACCTTATACCCATCTGGTGTATGACTGGCTGGTCAATCCCTATCACCGGCCGCTCTCCAGTGCCTACCAGAAAACCAAAGGACGCTGGATTATCTGTGGTTACGGTCGCTTCGGGCAATCCCTCTACCGTGAGTTTAACGAAGAGGATGTGGATCTGACGGTGGTTGATATGAATCAGCCGAAGAACAGCGATCTGCCGTTTCTGGTCATCGGTAAAGGGACAGAAGCGCTGACACTGAGTGAAGCGGGTGTCGAAGACGCTGTGGGCATTGTCGCTGGTACTGATAACGATGCCGATAACCTCTCTATCATCATGACCGCGCGCGAGATGAATCCAAAACTGGTGACTGTGGTACGGCAGAACATCCATGCCAACAAACTGGTGTTCCAGAAATCCGGTACCGATTTCATCATGGAGCCCGGGCGGATCATCGCTAACCGGGTGCTGGCTCACCTCAAATCACCGCTGCTGCCGGTATTCATTGAGCAGATTCAGGCCAATGATGATGTCTGGGCGCACACGTTGCTCAACCGGATGAACAGTGTTGCGCAAGAGGAGGAGCTGGACAGTTGGTCGGTCCGTGTCGATGAGGACAATGCACCTGCGTTGCTGGAAGCGATGGCTGAAGGTACCGAGGTGACGTTACGGGTGTTGCTGAAAGACCCGCGTGACCGTATGAAAAAGCTCGCGGCATTTCCGTTGATGTTACATCGGGAAGGCGATTACGATCTGTTGCCTGGCGAACTGGATGTGTTGCAGCCCGGCGATGAGATTCTGTTCTGTGGTCGCAGTAAAGCGTTGCACCGGATGGAGTGGGCCCTGATCAATTACAACACGTTGCACTACCTGTTGACCGGCCACGAACCGACCGGCAATCTTCTGTCGAGATTGTTGAGCCGAACCGATTCCTGATCATGTGAAGGGATCTCCGCTTCAGCCGTATCTGATGTGAGCCCTCTTAACTCACCGTCAATTCTAGGGACATTATCTTGGCGTATCTGCTGCTTGTTCTGACCACGTTGTTCTGGTCGGGTAACTTTGTATTGGCCAGAGCGATGCATCTGGACCTGCCGCCGATCACGATGGCGTTTTCGCGCTGGCTGCTCGCGCTGCTGATTATTCTGCCCTGGCTGTTGCCACGGCTATGGCGGCACCGACAGCTGATCGCCGCCAATATGGGCAAACTGATCTTTTTTGGCGTTGTCGGTGTGGCGGGCTTTAACACCCAGGTCTATCTGGGGTTACAGGATACGACGGCGACCAACGCGGTTCTGATGCAGTCGATGGTGCCGATCATGATTCTGATTCTGAGTGCGCTTTTTCTGGGTGAACGGGAGTCCCCTAAGCAGTGGCTGGGGGTGGCGTTATCCTTTACCGGGGTGAGCTTTCTCGTATCGCAGGGGGATCTGTCTCTGTTACTGGCGCTGCAGTTTAATCAGGGCGACCTGTGGATCTTCGGTGCGATACTGGTGTGGGCTGTGTATTCCATCGGGCTGAGGTGGAAACCAAAAGGGCTGGACGGTTTTACATTCTTCGGCGCTACGGTAGTGGTTGCTGTAATTGTCCTGGCGCCTTTGTGTGCGTGGGAGGTCTCGCGGGTTGAGCCAGTCAGCTGGAGTCGGGATGTGTTACTGACCGTGAGTTATATGGCAGTGTTTCCGTCCATTCTGGCGTATATCTTCTGGAATCGGGGGGTGGCTGAGCTGGGTGCATCAGTAGCCGGTTTGTTTATCCATCTGATGCCGGTATTCGGGCTGTTGTTATCCCTGCTTTTTCTGGGTGAAAAACTCTACACTTTCCATCTTTGGGGAGTGGCATTAATATTTGCAGGTATCTACCTCGCGGTCATCTCAGATACCCTAAAAAAGATAAAAGAGAAAAATTAGGACGTTTTATGCGTACATTTTTAATGAGCCTGATGGTGGTACTGGTGAGTTTCACCTTTACTGCTGAATATGCGGATGCGAAGCGCTTTGGCGGCGGTTCGTCGTTTGGTAAGACTTTTTCGACGCCAAAGAAGACAGCGCAACCTGCGCCGGTGCAACAGAAATCGGCGACCAACACTGCCGGTAAAACTGCGCAGCAACCGGCGAAGAAACGTAGCGGCTTTGGTGGTCTGATGGCGGGCCTGCTGGCTGGTGGTCTGCTCGGCGCCCTGTTCTTTGGTGGCGCATTTGAAGGTGTCCAGTTGATGGATATCCTGCTGATTGTGGGTGTGTTGTTCCTGATCTTTAAGATTTTCACCATGTACCGGCAGTCACAAAAACCGCCGCAATACGCCACCGACGGCGCGCAGTACGAGATGCGTCCAGAGCGTCAGCAGCGCAGTGCATTTGAACCTGCTCCGAAGGAAGAGGTTAAGCCTACGCCAGCGTTTAGCTCTTCTGGTGTCGCAAGTGAAGAGCCTGAGTTGCCAGCTTGGTTCAACAAGCAGGCATTCCTTGATGGCGCGCGTGAACACTTCATCACCCTGCAGCGTGCTTGGGATGCGTCTGACTGGACAGAAATCGCTACCTATACCTCAGAAGAGCTGTTGGAGGCATTGAAAGGCGAACGTGCTAAGTCGCCAGCGGATCAGACCACAGAAGTGGTATCTGTCATGGCGGAGATGGCCAACTTTATCACCGAAGAAAATCATGTGGTTGTAAGCATCAACTTCTACGGTTGGTTGAAAGAAGATTCGGATCAGACCACAGAGTTTAACGAGATCTGGCATCTAACACGTGATACCACAGCTGATAATGCTGATTGGATCATTGTGGGCATCGAACAGCCTTGATCGGTTATTAATGCATAAAAAAATCCCCGCATATGCGGGGATTTTTTTTGTCTGAAACCTGGAGATCAGATCCGGAATTCGTCGTCGTAATCCTGCGCGGCCAGCACCATGTCCCAACCGCCCAGATCTTTCCAGCGGTTGACGATAGAGCAGAACAGCTCGGCTGTTTTCAGCGTATCGTATAGAGCCGAGTGTGCTTTCTTGCCATCAAACTCGATGTCCGCCACTTCACAGGCTTTTGCCAGAACGGTCTGACCGTAAGCCAGGCCGGACAGGGTGGCTGTATCAAAGCTGGAGAACGGGTGGAACGGATTGCGTTTGATATCGCAACGTTCAGCCGCCGCGTTCACGAAGCCCTGGTCGAAAGCCGCGTTGTGGCCAACCAGAATCGCACGTTTGCAGTCGTGGGATTTGATCGCCTTGCGGATCGGCTTAAAGATGCCTTCCAGCGCGTCTTTTTCCTCGATGGACTCGCGGTTCGGGTCGAAAGGATCAATGCCTGTGAATTCCAGCGCTGCGCGTTCCAGGTTGGCGCCCTCGAAAGGTTCCACGTGCGCTTCGTAGTGCTTATCCACCATCAGATAACCATTTTCATCCATGGTCAGGGTGGCGGCAGCAATCTCCAGCAGGGCATCGGTACGGGCATTAAAACCTGCAGTTTCGACATCAATCACAACCGGCAGGAATCCGCGGAATCGATTGGCCATGGGGTGCTTGTATGGATCGTGACGGCTCAAGTGCTTCCCTTACTATTCTGGAATGGTTTTCGAATTGGTTAATTGAGCGCCATTCTACCAGCGAAGCGGGGTGATAGCTAAGGAACCTGCAAACAAGCCCGAAACATCTCTGTCTTTTAGGGCGATTCGAGATCAAGGTAGCAACTACGGCATGTTGGTTGCCTTGCGAAAACCGCTCATGCAGAGATCGAATAGCCCTAAAAGCCCCGTTGGGCGGTCGCAAAAACAGCCGATTGCTTTGTCAGGCAGCTTGGAAAGGACCAGTCATTCCGCTGCGCTGCCTTTCGCGCATCAGGCTATTTTATCGACCGCAGAAAAAGTCTCGGACTTATTAGCCGGTTCCTAAAGATGTTGTTGTAAGAGCCGAAAGGTATAAGATATTGGCTCTTTCGCTTCTGAAACGGTGGGTGCTGTCTGTGTACTTTAAATGGTTTACCGCTCTGTTGCTGATGTTATTCAGTTCGCTGGCGTCGGCTGTCAGTTACCAGGCGACCATTGAAGAGTCGAGCTGGGAGCTGGAGTCCTCCATCTTTGTTTGTCGTCTGTCCCATGAAATCCCGTCGTTCGGCAGTGGCGTATTCGAACATGAGGCAGGCGAGAATGTGCACTTCCTGCTGGAACCCACTGAAAAAGGCCACTTCGCTAAGGGGGCGATGCTGGTGTCTGAAGCACCGCCCTGGCGTCCCGGTTTGCTGACCAAGGAGATCGGTCCGGTAAAAGCGCTGAAAAAGGGTAATCTGGACGTTAAAACCGACTTTACTAAAGCGATGCTGGCTGCCCTGCATAAAGGTCTGATGCCCACCTTTACCACGACTACCTGGTACGGTACCGCCGAATACCTGCGTGTCTCGGTTTCAGCCGTGAATTTCCGCTCCGCCTATGAAGATTATGTTGGTTGTGTCGCGAAGTTGTTGCCGGTGAATTACCGACAGGTGGCGCGTACGGCGGTGCTGTTCCCACCGGGTGAATGGCGGCTGTCAGATTCCACCAAAGAACGTCTGGACCTGATCATCCTGTATATTCTCAACGACAACAGCGTGCAATCCATCTATGTCGATGGTCACAGTGATTCTGCTGGTCGTCGATTGGCTAACCGTGACCTGTCGAAAAAACGTGCTGAAGTGGTATCCGAGTACTTCAAGAAAAACGGATTGGATGAAGGCATGATCACCACCCGTTACCACGGTGAGCGTTATCCGGTGGTGCCCAATACCAGCAAAGAGAACCGTGCCCGTAACCGCCGTGTCACCATCCGGCTGGAAAAAGAGTAATCCACTGCGCAGTTGTGCCCCCTGTGCGCTTTTTCTGTTATAATCCCGCCCCTATTTCTTTTTGAAACCGACCGCATATCCCTGCGGTCGGCTTTTTTGCGCAAGTTGGAGCTTGAGAATGTCCGAAATTAAGAAGGTTGTTCTGGCCTACTCTGGTGGTCTGGACACTTCCGTAATCGTTCGCTGGTTGCAGGATGAATACAACGCCGAAGTGGTGACTTTTACAGCTGACCTGGGTCAGGGTGAAGAAGTAGAGCCTGCGCGCGCTAAAGCGGAAGCGCTGGGCGTGAAAGAGATCTACATCGAAGATCTGCGCGAAGAGTTTGTACGCGATTATGTTTTCCCAATGTTCCGCGCAAACACCATCTACGAAGGTGAATACCTGCTGGGTACCTCCATCGCGCGTCCACTGATCGCTAAGCGTCTGGTTGAGATCGCTCAGGAAACGGGTGCTGATGCTATCTCCCACGGTGCAACCGGTAAGGGTAACGATCAGGTTCGCTTCGAAATGGGTGCATACGCACTGATGCCGGGCGTACACGTAATTGCACCTTGGCGTGAGTGGGATCTGAACTCCCGCGAAAAGCTGATGCAGTACTGTGAAGACCATAACATCGAAGTGGACTTCGCGAAGAACAAGAAAAAGTCTCCGTACTCCATGGACGCCAACCTGCTGCACATCTCTTACGAAGGCGGCATTCTGGAAGATCCTTGGGCGGAAGCTGAAGAAGATATGTGGCGTTGGTCCGTATCTCCAGAACAGGCTCCAGACGAAGCAACTTATCTGGAGCTGACTTACGAAAAAGGCGACATCGTGGCTATCGATGGCAAGCGCATGAGCCCAGCGACTGTTCTGGAATACCTGAACAAAGTTGGTGGCGCGAACGGTGTTGGTCGTCTGGACATCGTAGAGAACCGTTTCGTGGGAATGAAGTCCCGCGGTTGCTACGAAACTCCAGGGGGCACCATCATGCTGAAGGCACACCGTGCAATCGAGTCCATCACTCTGGACCGTGAAGCGGCGCACCTGAAGGATGAGCTGATGCCACGTTACGCTAAAGTGATCTACAACGGTTTCTGGTGGTCTGAAGAGCGTAAGATGCTTCAGCAGGCGATCGACTACTCCCAGCGTGACGTGAACGGTGATGTTCGCCTGAAGCTTTACAAAGGTTCCGTAGAGGTTGTTGGCCGTCGTTCTAAAGACTCTCTGTTCGACGAAAGCATCGCGACTTTCGAAGACGATGCGGGCTCTTACGATCAGAAAGACGCTGCAGGTTTCATTAAGCTGAACTCCCTGCGTATGCGTATCGCTGCCAGCAAAGGTCGTGACCTGCTGGACGACTGATCTTTAGTGGTTTGAACCGATAAAAAGCCCTGCGTGTATAACGCGGGGCTTTTTTGTATCTACGCTCTGCTTCTCTTTGCCCGTGACGGGAAATCTGTGCTACGTTTGAGTTCAACGTTGTCGTGCAAAAGCCTATGGAAATCAACTACTCAGGAAAGTCGGTACTGATCGTCGACAATACGCTCGAAGATCTCAGTGCGCTACGCCAGATCCTGAGTCGGTTGGGGGTGGAGCGTATCCAGGTCGCCTCCTCGGTTAACATGGCGCTGAGCCTGTTACGGCTTGAAAAATACGACCTCTGTTTTGTTGACTATGACCTCGGCCAGGATGAGAAAAACGGCCTGCAGTTGCTGCACGAGGCAAACGCCGAAGGCTTGTTAAGTCATCGTAATCTCTTCATTCTGGTGGTGGATACCGAACGCTCCCATCTGCTGTTTGGATCACTGGAAAACTCCCCGGATACTTACATCTCCAAACCCTATGACATCGCCCGGGTGCGTTCGCGCCTCGATAAGGTGATGCGGATAAAAAACGTCACGGCCAAGTTGGATGAGCTCTGGGATCAGGGGGAGTTGGATGAAGCTTTGATCTGTTGTGATGGGTTATCGGAACTCTATCCCGGTTTACATCTCTACCTGAGTCGTCTGAAGGGTATTCTGCTCCTGCAGTTGGGGCGTTATGGGGAGGCTGCACAGTTATTTGAGTCCCTGATCGATAAGCGAGATCTGCCATGGGCGGAGGTTGGGGTCGGGGCTGCTTATTTCCATCTGGCGCGTTATGACGATGCGCTACGCATGCTTAACCGGGTGGTGGATAACCAGCATATCTGTGCGGAAGCGTTCTCCTGGCTTGGACGCGCCTACTGGGCAAAAGGCTCGCTGTCACAGGCGATCAACCTGATGCGTAAGGCCATCATGTTGCAGCCGACAGTGCCGCAGCTGCAGCGTGAGCTGGCGGATCTGGCTGCGCAGGCTTCGGATTGGACTATTGCGATCGACGCCTACCGTGCAGCGGTACGCTATGCCCGTTACTCGATCTTCCAGGAGCCGGCTGCTTACTTCGGTATGGCGCGTGCGCTGGCGTACACCATCAAAGATGGCGACGAGGTGCAGTCCAAAGAGGCAGAGGAAGAGGTGATCCGCATACTGGAGGATGTGGTGCTGGATCATCAGGACTATGAGGGTATCGGTTTGCGGGCCAAACTGTGCGCCGGAGATATCTTTCGTATCGGTGATATTCCTGAGCTTTCCGTGCAGCGTATGCGTGATGCCTGTGCAATGTTTCAGGCGTTGGATCAGGAGCAGCGTTGCGTGTGGTTGGATGCGATGGTGGATGCAACAGCTAACACTGCTCTGGCTGACACCATTGCAGGTCAGAAAAAAGAGTTGGCCAGTGTCATGGTGACGTTGGCCTGGGGTAAGGCCAGCCTCAAGGCGATGGTCTGTTTTCGTAAGGGCGATTTTCTCGGGGCGTTTCAGAACTTTACCGAAGCGCACGACCTGCTTCCGGAACATATAGGTATTGCTCTGAATATGGTGCAGGCCGGTATCGAGGTGGCGCGACGCAACAGCGCAGACGCGATGGGTGTGCTGATGCGATGCGATGAGGTGTTGGCGGATCTGAGATTTGGCGAGCTTTCCGAACGCCAGGCAGCACGTTATCGTACCTTAGCAAAACGTTGCTGTGAGCTGGAACGGCCAGCGGTAACGGATGGGGTTGGTTAAGCCTCATCAGGTCATCTCTGCGGTATTGCGGAGGTAGGCCGAATTGCATTACAACAGGGGGGTCGATAAAATCCCGGCCATTCACACTTTTTTCCACAGGGTTTCTGCGGCTGTTCCGGCCCTTCCTTACGCGTTGATAACATAATGAAATCACACAAGATCCAGCAAGCTCCAATTCCTATGCGTACCGTAGGTCCGGTAAAGATTACCGGACCGGTTCTTAACGAGAAGGTGGCTGTACCGCTGGCGACCTACGAAACGCCGCTTTGGCCGTCGGTTGGTCGGGGTGCTCGTGTCTCCGCGCTGGTGGAGGAGGGCATTAAGACCACGGTGATCGATGAGCGTATGACGCGTTCAATCCTTCTGGAAGCCGACGATGCAACCGAAGCGATGCTGGCGCTGGAATCGATCAAATCCCGTCGCGACGATCTGCAGGCGGTGGTAGCGACCTCCAGTCGTTTCGCCAAATTGATCGATATGAACAGCCAGATCGTGGCTAACTTGATCTACCTGCGCCTGGAGTTCACCACCGGTGACGCTTCTGGTCACAACATGGTGACCAATGCAGCGGATAAGATCATTCCATGGTTGCTGAGCGAATACCCGCAGCTACGTTACTCCTCCATCTCCGGTAACTACTGTTCCGACAAGAAAGCGACCGCAGTGAACGGCATTCTGGGACGCGGTAAGTACGTGGTGAGCGAGATTGTTATTCCGCGTGAGCTTTGCGAACGTCGCCTGAAGACTACGCCGGAAAAGGTGGTTGATCTTAACATCAAGAAAAACCTGATCGGCACCATGATCGCGGGTGGCCTGCGCAGTGCCAACGCGCACTACGCCAATATGCTGTTGGCGTTCTATCTGGCGACAGGGCAGGATGCAGCCAACATCATTGAAGGCTCTCAGGGTATCGTACACGCGGAGGTGCGTGACGGTGACCTCTATTTCTCCTGTACGCTGCCTAACCTGATTATGGGTACCGTTGGTAACGGTAAAGGTCTGGACTTTGTTGAAGACAACCTTCGTGCGTTGGGGTGTAAAGAGGAACGTGAGCCGGGTGAAAATTCCCGTCGTCTAGCGGCGATCTGTGCGGCAACTGTTCTCTGTGGTGAGCTGTCCCTGTTGGCGGCCCAAACCAATCCAGGTGAGCTGATGGAAGCTCACATCAAGCTGGAACGCTGATGTCTGATCAAACCAACGAGCGCAAGATCGAGCATATCCGCGCGATTGAGAACGATCCCTCTACCGACCGTGATGGTCGTTACTTCGATCGTATCCATCTGCATCACCGAGCTTTGCCGGAGTTGGCGCTGGATGCGATCGATACTCAGGTCACCTTTCTTGGGAAATCGCTCAGCTTTCCACTGCTGATCTCTTCCATGACCGGTGGCGATCATGAGCTGGTGAAAACCATCAACCGCAATCTGGCGCAGGCGGCGGAGGCTTGTGGTGTAGCGGTGGCGGTGGGTTCGCAGCGCGTGATGTTTACCGCGCCGGAATCGCGAGAAAGCTTCAATTTGCGCCCGTATGCACCAACGACGTTGCTATTAGGTAACATCGGTGCCGTGCAGTTGAACTATGGTGTAGGTGTGGATCAAGCGCAGGCGGCGATTGACTGTCTCGGCGCGGATGGCCTTTACCTGCATCTGAATCCGCTGCAGGAAGCGGTGCAACCAGAAGGGGATACTGACTTTTCTGGTCTGAATGAGAAGATCGCTGCCTTGGTAAGTACGCTGCAGGTGCCGGTGCTTCTGAAAGAGGTGGGCTCTGGTCTCTCGCCAAGTGATATTGAAGCTGGATTGGCGGCAGGTATCACGCATTTTGATCTGGCGGGTACGGGGGGGACGTCATGGAGCCGTATCGAACACCACCGTCGTCAGGATGGTTCTGATCTGGGATTGCGCTTCCAGGACTGGGGTATCCCCACTCCGAAAGCACTCCAGCTGGCGGAGCCATATCAGGATCGTGCGGTTTTCGTCGCCAGTGGCGGTCTCAGAGATGGGATTGATATGGCGAAATCTGTTATACTCGGCGCCTCTTTGTGTGGTGTCGCTGCGCCGCTGCTGAAACCTGCAATGGAATCAGCTGAGGCAGTGATAGCGGAGATCGAAAGGATGCGCCGCGAATTCACCACTGCAATGTTTCTGCTGGGTGCTCAGGATGTTCCTGCTTTATTTAGGAACCGGGCCCTGATTCTTGAAGAGTGTTGAGGATCGAGACCTTATATGTCTGTCGGTATTGACGAAATAAGTTTCTATACATCTAACTACTATCTGGACCTGCGCACCTTAGCAGAAGTGCAGCAAACTGATCCGGATAAGTACTACGAGGGTATCGGCCAGGAAAAAATGGGTATGGCCGCCCCGGACGAAGATGTTGTGACGATGGCTGCGAATGCCGCGACGCCGCTGATTGAGCGCGTTGGCGCCGATGCTATCAGCACGCTGATGTTTGCTACTGAAACCGGTATCGACCAGTCAAAGGCAGCGGGTGTTTACGTGCACCGTTTGCTTGGCCTTCACAGCAATTGCCGTGTCGTGGAAATGAAGCAGGCGTGCTATAGCGCGACGGCGGCAATCCAGATGGCATGTGCTTTGGTAGCTCGCAATCCGGAAAAGAAAGTGCTGGTCATTGCATCCGATGTTGCCCGTTACGATCTGGATACCCCTGGGGAAGCTACCCAAGGTTGCGGCGCGGTAGCGATGCTGATCTCTGCTCAACCACGCCTGCTCGAAATCGATCCGGAAGTCGGCAATTACACCGAAGATGTGATGGATTTCTGGCGTCCGAACTACCGTGCTACCGCGTTGGTGGACGGAAAGTACAGCACTAAGATATACCTCAAGTCACTGAAAAAAGCCTGGGAGCACTTCCGTGAAGTCAGCTCGCTGGCGTTCGACGATTTCGGTCACTTCTGTTACCACCTGCCGTTCAGCCGTATGGCGCAGAAGGCGCATCAGCACTTGGCTAAGCTGAACAAGGCTGGGCTGACAATGGAACAGGTTGAAGCGCAGATCGAAGATACCCTGCACTACAACCGCATTATCGGTAACAGCTACACCGCATCTATGTACATCGGTCTGACCTCGCTGCTTGAGAACTGCAAGCAAAACATCGCTGGTGAAAAGATCGGTTTCTTCAGCTACGGCTCTGGTTGTGTGGCGGAATTTTTCTCTGGCACTGTTGTGGCTGGTTACGAGAAGTTCCTGCATCGCGAGCAGCACAAACAGATGCTGGATGCCCGCAAAGAGGTTTCCTACGAGGAGTACCTCAGCCTCTATCGCTATCCGGACCCGCGTGACGGCGAATCTATCGAGATCGAAGAAGGTACCTCTGGCCGCTTCCGTCTGGCTGGTATCAGCCATCACAAGCGAGAATATGTAGCGAGCTGATGAACGCAATCGCCCCGGGCAAGGTAATCCTGAGTGGGGAGCACTCGGTTGTTTACGGGGCGCCAGCGATTGCGGTGGCAGTCTCCGCACATATCCACACCTCATTTGAAGTAGCGCAGACGCCCAGTGAAGAGCTGGGTGTTGTCATCGGCGCAGACACACCGGTCACACTTCCGTGTGATTATCTGGATACCCTCAAACAGACATTGGATCAGCGCTTTCACGAGTTGGAAGCGGGCAATATTGGCGTGTCTGAACTGCTGGATAATCCCGAACA
This sequence comes from uncultured Marinobacterium sp., assembly GCA_947501565.1. GTDB lineage: Bacteria > Pseudomonadota > Gammaproteobacteria > Pseudomonadales > Balneatricaceae > Pontibacterium. The sequence goes on along the minus strand of CANMWJ010000006.1, from coordinate 106,954 downwards.
GTTGCTGTTCTACGCCATGGCCCAGTGCGGATCGTTGCCTGCTGGTACCTTGACGACCTCCTCCTCTTTACCTACGGGTTCGGGTATGGGCTCTTCCGCAGCAGCGATTGGTGCAACGCTGGCGCTGGCCGAACGGTTGGTGGCTAAACCCTTATCTCTGGAACAACGTTTTGCGTTAGTACGCCATTGTGAGCGTTTGCAACATGGGCGTGGCAGTGCGATCGATGCCGCGGCGGTAACCTACGGTGGCCTTATTCAGGTTCAGAACAGCGCCGTTACCCGTTTGAGCTGCCATCTGGGAGCGGGTTGGTATCGAGTTAACAGTGGGCGTCCCGCTGTGAGTACCGGCCAGTGCGTTGAGGCTGTTCGCGCGAGGTTTGCTGATAGTGATATCTGGCAGGAGTTCGCCCAGGTCACACAAGCGCTACCTGATGCCCTGGATCAGGTGGCCCAGCATGATGACACTGCGGTATTAAGCCTGATCCGTCAAAACCACCGTTTGTTGTGCAAAATCGGCGTTGTGCCGGAGCCTGTGCAGCGTTTTGTGGAGTCTGTTGAGCTACTGGGAGGCGCAGCGAAGATCAGTGGCGCCGGCGCCCATCAGGGCAAGTGCGGTGGTTTGGTTCTGGTTTACCTGCCTGCGGGTGATATTCAGGCGTTATGCCAACAATTTGGTTATGAGTTAGCAGTACTGGAAGAGGACCGCGCGGGTGCCCATTTCATCGAAGATTAAAGTTACAGCGCCTGGCAGCATCATGCTGATGGGGGAACACGCGGTATTGTTCGGGCATCGGGCTTTGGCCTGTGCTGTGGATAAGTATATGTCTGTCGAGCTTGTGCCCCGCTCAGACCGTGAGGTGGTGATTCATTCTGCGCTGGCAGAGTACCGGGCGCCAATGGATGCGTTGACTGACGACGTGCGATTGAGTTTTGTGCTGGCCGCAGTTCAACGATTGCAGGCTGATTTGGCGAGCGGATTTGATCTGACGATCGAGTCTGAATTTTCCCACACAGTTGGTCTCGGCTCTTCGGCTGCGGTGACTGCTGCCGTGGTAGCGGCGTTGCTCTGTTTCGCTGAGGGTGAACCAGCGACCAAGGAACGGGTATTTGACCAGGCGCTGGCCGTGGTGCATGAAGTGCAGGATGGTCGTGGGTCCGGTACTGATCTGGTGGCCTCCGTCTTTGGCGGATTGATCGCCTATACAGTAAACCCACGTCAGATCGAAGCGCTGCCCGGAATACCTCCTATCAGTCTCTACTATGCAGGTTACAAAACCCGTACGCCCGACGTGCTGAAGCTTGTTGAAGCGCGCAGTGCCAGTCAGCCGGAGATCTATACTGACCTGTACCAGTTAATGCATAAGACCAGTATCGCAGCTGAGGCGGCGATCAAGGCACAGGGTTGGACTGAATTGGGTAAGCTGATGGATATCTATCAGGGCCTGATGGAAGCGCTGGGAGTCTGCGATCAAACCATTGCAGATATGCTTTGGCGTTTGCGCAGCTCCGATCAGGTGCAGGGTGCAAAAATTTCCGGCTCAGGTCTGGGCGACTGTGTGCTTGCGCTGGGACAGGACGACGCCGTTGATATGCCATACGAAGAGATTCCGGTTGGCGTGTCTGCTGCCGGTATCGAAGTGAATTGTACGTAAAGGGACGCCGATAAAGATGCGTAAAGAGGATGTAGTAAAAGGTTATCTACCCGCCACCATCGTTGCCGGTGAACGGGGTGAAGCGTTTGCGCCAAGTAACATCGCACTCTGCAAATACTGGGGCAAGCGTAACCGCGAGTTGAACCTGCCGATTAACGCCAGCCTGTCGGTCTCACTGGCGCATCTGGGTTCTAAAACCTGCATTACCGAATCTCCCGACGGCGTTGACCGTGTGATCCTCAATGGAGAAGAGCAAGCTGGTGATAGTAAGTTTGCGCGTAAGGTCGTGGACTTTATCTCCCTGTTCCGTGGCGATCTGAAGCAGGCCGTGCAGGTCGAAACTGAAAACAATATCCCGACCGCTGCAGGCCTGGCGTCTTCGGCGTCTGGTTTTGCGGCTCTTATGCTAGCGGTCGATCACTTCTACGACCTTAAGCTGGCACCGCAGCATCTTTCCGCCTTCGCGCGAATGGGCAGCGGCAGCGCTTCGCGTTCCATCTTTAACGGTTTCGTCGAATGGCAGATGGGCAACCGCGAAGACGGCATGGATAGCTTTGCCGTACCGCTGGATCGGGACTGGGCGGATTTGCGTATTGGTCTGGTAAAAGTGGCAACGGCAGAGAAGAAAGTTGATTCACGCGCCGGGATGCAACGTACCGTTGAAAGTGCGCATCTCTACCAGAGTTGGCCGCTGCAGGCGGCTGCCGATCTGGAGAAACTGCACATAGCCATTGAGCAGCAGGACTTTATGCTGCTGGGCGAAACGGCTGAGCAGAATGCGCTCTCCATGCACGCCACCATGATCGCTTCCTGGCCTCCGCTACTTTATTGGCAGCCTGAGTCTGTGGCCGCCATGCATAAGATCTGGGATCTGCGCGCGCAGGGACTTCAGGTGTACTTCACCATGGATGCCGGTCCAAACCTCAAGTTGCTGTTTCTTGAGCAGGACAGCGCCGATCTGATCAGTGCTTTTCCTGAGCTGGAGATCGTTACGCCGTTCGCGACCACCTAAGCCTTTATTCATGGAAGGATAGTCAGATGCTGAAATGGATCTTGGGGTCGCTGGCCGTATTGGTGATCGGCAGTGCATTGTTGTTGATGCTGGCGGTTAAGAGCAGCGCTGAACTGCACTACAGTGAAGCCGGTCAAACCGAGTACAACTGGGAGGGAGCTTGGGCATACTGTGAGATGCGTGGCGGGCGCCTGCCTGACATCCTGGAACTGACCGGACTGATGTATCGTGGTGCACTGAGCAATGATCAAACCGATTACTGGAGCCGGACAGGCCTCTATGGTTACGCGTTTGGTGCCAACACTAAATCCCGTATCCTCAGCTTTGACCGATTTGTCGATATCGATCACGTTGTTTGCGTGCGTGACTAAAGCAGGCACTCCTACTTTAGTCCTCTCTTCCGGGAGTGGGTTGTGAACGCCACGCCTGTCCACAATACAAACCCCATGGATAATCCGCCATCCACCGGTTTCCTGCTTACCCGGCAACAGTTGGATCTGCCCGAAGGGATCTGCCTGCGTTATTGGTTACGTGGGCCGCAAGGGGCGTTTATGGTCGAGGTGCCAGCGCAGGAAACAGTGTTTTTTGTGCTGGATCGGGATGTTGGGCGTATCCAGCCTCTATTGCGCGGGCTTAACGGTTGGCGGTTACAGAAAGTCGAACTGAAGGATCTTGAACAGAAGGGGGTGCATGCCCTCTATAGTCGCAGCCACAAGGTGCAGCGTCAGATTATCGAGCGCTTTGAACGCGCCGCCATTCCCATGCTGGAGGAAGATATCCGGCACGCTGATCGTTACCTGATGGAACGTTTTATTCAGGGCGCGGTGACTGTTCATCAGCACAACGGTGGCCTTGTCCTGAAACCAGCGGATGAGGAACCGGATTTCGGAATCCTTTCGATCGACCTGGAAACGACGATGCGCGCCGATAAGATACTCTCCATCGGCCTATACAGCGAAACCTTCCAGTGCGTGTTAATGGTCGGTGAGGGCGAGTCTACCAATGCATTGGAGTTCGTTCCCGATGAACGCCAGTTATTACGACGTTTTGTCGCCATCGTGCAGCAGCAGGATCCGGACATCTTTATCGGTTGGAACGTGATCGGTTTTGACTTCCGGGTGTTGTATCAGCGCGCGGAGGCACTAAAGGTGCCGTTGTTGCTGGGACGGGATCAGCAAGCCCTACAGCTGCACCAGTCGGGTCAGGGGAAATGGTACGTGCGCCTTGGTGGACGTATCGTGCTCGACGGGATCGACACCATGAAAGGTGCAACCTTCCAGTTTGAGAGTTTTTCGCTGGAGTACGTCTCGCGTCATTTTCTGGAACGTGGCAAATTGATTGACCACGTGGAGCAGCGAGGGGATGAGATCCAGCGCTTATACCGTGAAGATAAGGCAGTGCTGGCACGTTATAACCTCGAAGATTGCCGACTGGTCTGGGATATTTTCGAAAAAGCACAATTGCTGCACTATCTGGTGGAGCGCGCCCGGTTGACCGGTTTGCCGCTGGATAAGGTGGGAGGTTCGGCAGCGGCGTTTGATAACCAGTACCTGCCACTGATGCATCGCGCGGGTTATGTAGCACCTGAGTACGCTTCGGGCCGGTCAGGATTGGACGCTCCTGGTGGTTACGTCATGGATTCCCTGCCCGGTCTCTACAACCACGTATTGGTGCTCGATTTTAAGAGTCTGTATCCCAGCATCATCCGTACCTTCAAGATCGATCCCGTGGGCATGGCGGAAGGACTTAAGGAAGGGGCCGATCCTGATGCTTTGGTGCCGGGATTTAATCATGCCATTTTCGACAAGACCAACCAGATCCTGCCCGGCTTGATCGAACGTCTCTGGCAGGCGCGCGATCAGGCAAAACACGAGCAGAATGCGCCGTTGTCCCAGGCAATCAAGATTATTATGAACTCCTTCTACGGCGTTCTTGGCTCCAACGTCTGCCGATTCTACGACCAGCGATTATCCAGTTCGATCACCCTGCGTGGCCACGAAATCATGCAGCGTACCAAAGCATGTATCGAAAAGGAGTTCGGTTATACCGTTATCTATGGGGATACTGACTCGGTGTTTGTCTGGCTCGGCGATGATTATCCCGATACGTCGGCGGATGACAGGGGACGGGAGCTGGCAGTGTTCCTGAACCGCTGGTGGCGGGAGCAGCTGGAGGAACGTTTCGCTTTGCCCAGCTATCTTGAGCTGGAATATGAAACCCACTACAGTCGCTTTTTGATGCCAAGGATGCGCCATTCGGAAAAAGGCAGCAAGAAGCGCTATGCAGGGTTACAGCGTTTGGGGAGTGGTGATACCCGGATGGTGTTCAAGGGGCTGGAAAACGTGCGTACCGACTGGACCCGCTTGGCGCGTGAGTTGCAGCAGGAGCTATACGAGCGGATCTTTCGTGAACAACCCTGGAAAGCACTGTTGCAGGAGACGGTCGCTCAGGTCAGGGCGGGGGAGAGTGATGAGTTGTTGGTTTACCGTAAGCGGATCAGGCAGCCGCTGGCGGAATATACCCGCAATCGACCGCCCCATGTGCAGGCTGCGCTCAAGGCTGAAGTTCAATTCAATGCACAGGGTATCCCAAGTCCGTTTCGGCCTGGGACCCACGTAGAATATCTGATGACGGTGAATGGACCGGAACCCAAAGAGTTTCTGCGCTCCCCCATCGACTATCAATATTACGTGGATAAGCAGATTAAGCCGGTAGCTGACGCTATCCTCGCTTTTATCGGCGAGGAGTTCGACCAGCTTGTTGCACCTCAGATCCGGCTTTTCTAAGGCTGTGACCACGTCTCAGATGATAAAGTCGCACTGTGCCGCAGAAGCTTCTCGTTGGCGGTATTCCAGGTTATCAATCATCTCCGGTATCTGTTCCGCAGGCAGTGGACGGCTGTAGAAATATCCCTGAATCAGGTCGCAGCGCAGACTGCGCAGGTAGTCTAACTGCTCTTGGGTTTCCACGCCTTCCGCAACCAATGTCAGTCCCATGCTGTGCGACATGGCGATAATCGCTTTAACCAGGGATGCATCATCCTCATCTTCCGATAGATCGTTGATAAAGGCGCGATCTATCTTGAGTTTATCGATCGGGAAGCGCTTCAGATAACTCAGTGAAGAGTATCCTGTACCAAAATCATCGATCGCCAGCTGGATGCCCAACGCTTTCAGTTCGTTGAGCCAGGTGATCGCTTCGCTGGAGCCGTCCAGGAACATGCTTTCCGTAATCTCCAGCACCAGATCTCCCGGATTGACACCGGTCTCCTCGATCAATTGCCGTGCGCGTTTGGCGTTAAAACCAAGATGACGCTGACTGCTGGAGATATTGATCGCCACCGTGATATTCCGTATCCCCTGTGTCTGCCAGGTTTTTAACTGCCGACAGCTATGTTCAAACACCCATAAACCCAGTTGTTGGATCAGGCCGGTTTCTTCCGCCAGCGGGATGAACTCTGCGGGGCTGACCATCCCCCGTTTGGGGTGATGCCAACGTACCAGTGCTTCCAGTGATTCGACGCGGCCGGTTTCCGAGTTGATGATCGGTTGGTAGTAGAGCTCAAACTCGTTGTTGTTGATCGCCAAGCGGAGTGCTTGTTCCAGTTCGGTTCGGTTTTTAACCTGATCACGCATCTCTGCGTTGAAAAACTGATATTGGTTCCGGCCGCGCTCCTTCGCCTTGTACATCGCCATATCTGCATGGCGTAGCAGGACGTCAGCTTCTGCTGCATCCGCCGGGAAGAGGGCGATGCCGATGCTGGCACCAATGTAGATCTCACGACCAAACAGGCGGAAGGGGCTGCGCAGGCTATCGATGATTCTCTGTGCCGTGGAGGCAGCGCTTTTTTCCGAATCGATATCTTCCAAAAGGATGATGAACTCATCGCCACCGATACGGGCGATGGTATCGGCTACTTTTGTCTGTTCAGCCAGGCGGAAAGCCACCTGTTGTAACAGCTCATCGCCGACGGCGTGCCCCATGGTATCGTTGACCGCTTTAAATCGGTCGAGATCGACAAACAGCAGTGCGCATTGGCTCATACCGGAACGGGCATTGAAAAGGGCTTTCTGTAACTTGCGCTTCAGCATGCTGCGGTTGGGCAGTTTAGTCAGTGCATCGTAGTTGGCCTGCTGCTGTATCTGATGTTCCTGCTGCTTGCGCTGGGTGATATCGGTGAATACGGCCACGTACTGCTGTACCAGGCCCTGACTGTTCTTGATGACCGATACGGAGAGCCATTGCGGGTAGATGCTCTCATCCTTGCGTTTGTTCCAGATCTCGCCGGACCACTGTCCCTGGGTTGTCAGGCAGTGCCACATCTCTTTGTAGAAGCTTTCACTCTGCCGCTCGGAACGTAGCAGTCGGGGAGTTTTGCCTCTGACCTCATCCAGACTGTAGCCGGTAATGCGGGTGAAAGCCGGGTTAACAGAGATGATGCGGCTTTTAGCATCGGTGATCAGGATCCCTTCGCTGGTGGTTTCGAACACTGCCGCATTCATGCGCAGTTCGTCTTCGGCCTGTTTGCGGGTGGAGATATCGTCTTTCACCGCCACATAGTGGGTGATTTGGTGGGCGTCATTGCGGATGGAAGAGATGGTGGCGGCTTCCCAGTAGAGTTCACCGTTCTTGCGGCGGTTGCGGAAAATACCCTGCCACTCCTGACCGGATCGCAGGCATTGCCACATCTGCTGGTAATCCTCTTCAGAGTGATGGTCTGAACGGAAAATCCTTGGGTTAGCGCCAATCACCTCATCATGGCTATAGCCTGATATCTCCTCCGCCTTCGGATTGATATATTCGATGGTGCCGTTGATATCAGTAATGACCACGGAGACTGGGCTTTGCTCCAGTGCGCGTGAGCGCTTACGTAGCTCCAGCTCGTTATCGCGTGAGTGGGTGATATCGATACGCACCCAAACTTCGCCGCCCTCAGCGGTAGGCGTTTCGCTACTCAGAAAGCAGCGGCCATCGTGCAGGGTTTCAAGCTTGTGGGTGTTGTTCGGATCGTCGGGCGATGCGGCTTGTTCCTGATCGATGTGGGGTTGAATCAGGGCTGATAAGGTGTCGCGGTGTATCCCGGGAGCGAGGGAATCCTCAAGCCACGGATAAAACTGCGTGAACTGTTCATTGCAGAGCACCAGTGCGCCGGTGTGATCAAACAACGCAAAAGCCTCGTTCAGACTTTCGACGCCATCGCGCAGTCGGGCGCGGGCATTTTCAGTTGCCTGATGAGAACGTTCGAGCTTACGGATCAGGCTACCCAGGCCGAAGAGCAGCACGGCGCAGACCGCTATCAGCAGCATGCTGAAACGTTCACCGCGCTGTATCTCTGTCTCTCGGTAGTGCTGATAGGTGCTCAAGAGCTCGGAGAAGGCCGTGGCAGATGGGATCGCCAGATAATCCGCGCGCAGTTTTAGCAACGTCTGCTGTGCCTGCAGATTGGACCTGATGTGCAGGTTGAGGTTGTTTATGAAAAATAGCAGCTCCGATTCTATTTCTGGAACGTTAGTTAACTGGTCGATCTCAGCGGAGATATCGTCTGCATCCAGTGAGCTGTGAAAGATGTAGTGGCGGTAGAGCCGATTGGTAATCGCAACAATCTGATCATGCTCTTCGCGACTGCTCTGTCTCATATCTTCGATCAGTTGTGGCAGGTAGTTCAGGCCATTGCGCACCACTGCAGCCATGGTCTTGATACGTTCTGCCTCGCGGATCTTGTGTTCAATCGCCTTATGATAGGCACTGAGTTTGTCGTCGATAGTTCCATTCAACTGGCCGTAAAAGCCGGCTTCAGGCTGGATCAGGTTGGCTGTGATCCGGTTAATCTGCAGTGATGTGCGGGTCACGTCGTCGTAGTTTTGCTGCCGTAACGAGGTGATCAGAAGGATTTCGCGGTCCAGCCTGCCATCCAGCTCTTTCAGCTCCAGTAACAGGTTAGCGCGTCGTTTGTTCTGGCGGGCATCATCATCGTAGATGCCTAAAAACAGGATGCTGATAAAGGCAATGGCCAGTAATGGGAACAGCGCCGCTGGATTGAGAATTCGCATCATGGTTGCAGCCTCGGGTGCTGGCCGACTAGGCTGTGGAGAAAGTGCTCTATCGCCGCGGTGTGAGCGTCTGGAATATCCCGTCCTAACTGGTAACGCGCCATTAGGCGAATGGCGTGCTGCAGAGACGCCACAGAGCCATCATGAAAGTAGGGTGCGGTTTTGACCGCCAGGCGCAGGCTTGGAACCTTAAACAGATGTTTGTCCTGGGGATCTCCGGTGACGTTAAAGCGCCCCAGATCGGTGGGGGTTATCCTGCCGCCCCGTGCCTGGAAATAGGAGCTGATGTCCTCTACTGCACCGAAGTAGGCGAACATATTACCGCCGACATTGGCGCCCTGGTGGCAGCTGACGCAGCCGTACGATTTGAAAAGCTTGTAACCGCGGACCTGTTCTGGGCTCAGTGCCTGCGCATCACCGCGCAGCCAGCGGTCAAAGGGGGCGTCGGTTGTAACCAGCGATTTTTCAAACGTTGCGATCGCATCACGGATACTGTGTTCACTGATCCCTTCCTCATAGAGTTCACCGAAACGATGCAGCAAGGCGGAGTCTTGTGACAGTTTCTCGACCACCTCTGGCCAGGTGCTGCCCATCTCTACAGGGTTGTGAATGGGGCCGTTTACCTGGGCTTGAAGGTCCTGCGCGCGTCCGTCCCAAAACTGTGTGAAGTTAAATGCGCTGTTATAGACGGTGGGGGCGTTGGCTGCTCCTGAGGCTCCATGGATACCTAGTGATACCTGTCGGTTGTCTGTCCCGCCATTTGACAGGTTATGGCAGCTGGCACAGCTGACGGTGTTGTTGCTGGATAAGCGCGGATCGTGGAACAGCTGTTCCCCCAGCGCCACTTTCTTGCTGGACAGCGCTTGAGCTGAAAGAGGTATAGGACTGATTGGTTCAGAACGGAGCTCGGTGGCGTAAGGTTTGGTGGTGTACAGCAGGGTGAGGCTGACCAGAAAGAGCAGTAATAACGTATGAGATCGAAGGGGCATCCAGTGGCCTAAACGATTCCTAATTTAGAAATTTCTCATTTACATGCCAAGTGTATAGCTAATTACAGTGTGTTGGCAGTGTTACTGCGGGTAAATCCTTGATTATTGTCATTTGTGAGGATGATCAGTGTCGGTACTGAGCTTGTGTGGTGATGCACGGCGTTTGTGCTTGAACCGGAAGTGTGGTCGCGAGCGATAAAAAATTACCTGCACCGGTTTGGTTCGCTTTTTCTTTTGTGTTTTCTAATGGTGCGTTGAGCGGTCGTTGCCTGTCCAGGGGGCGTGATTAAAGGGTCTCAGGGGTTCGTGTATTGTGCGTGATGATGGTGCGTCACGGTAGCTTTTGCACCGGATTGGACGCTTGATATATGTCAAGGACGCCTTTTGGTTCAACAGGTTATGTAGGGTTTGAGTTTAATCTGGAGACCTGAAAAATGCCTCTGCAAGCCAAAGACCTGATGAGTTGTTCCCTGTTCACAGTCTCCCCGGAGATGTCGTTAATTGAGATGGATCGGGCGTTATCTGAACTTAAAATCAGCGGCGCCCCTGTAGTGAAAGATGGCCGTCTGGTCGGTATCGTCAGTAGCACCGATATTGGCCAGGCCTTTTCCAGTAATCTGAAAACCAATATTGGTGAATCGAGTTATTACTGGCACAGCAATGGGACGCTGACCAGTCTGTTGGTGGGGGCTGATGAGGATGACAGTGTCCTGGCAGAGAAGATCCGCCGTTGCACAGTGGGCGACATCATGACCGCTGATGTGATCTCCGTAACACCGGAGACCGAGATCTCAGAGGTGGCCGCGCTGATGGTGAAATACAAGATCCACCGTGTGTTGGTGGTAGAGGAGAAGCGCCCGGTGGGTATCATCACCTCGCTGGATATGGTGGGATTGCATTGCCCGGCGTCTTGATACCCGGCTTCTATAAGCGGGCATAAAAAAGCCGCCCAAAGGGGCGGCCAAAGAGGTTGGAGCGAGGTTGTTAGCTCTACCTGTAACTCGTTTAGTCGTTGATCAGCAGAATCACCAGTGTGCGCGGGCCGTGGGCGCCCATCTGCAGTTTCTGCTCGATATCGGCGCTGCGTGATGGGCCGGTGATCATATTGACGGTACGTGGCATCTTGCCGCCGTGTGCTGCACGCAGTTTCTTCCATGCGTCTTCGTAAGGCCCAACGATGGTGCTCTTATGCAGCACTACCATGTGTACGTCCGGCAGGAAGTTCAAAGTGGTTGGGCTTTCAGAGCCGGAATGCAGCATCAGGGTGCCGGTTTCGGCGATACCCGCGAAGCTGCTGGTGATACTGGCCATGTCGCCGACCTGCGCGACTCGCTCTACGCGCTGGATATCACCCAGCGCAGACCAATCCATCTCTGTCAGTTCAGCATTGCTGGCACTGACCAGTTCCCGGATGTTCATCTTGTGTAACCACTCGCTCACCGCCATCGGTACTTCGGAGGTGCTGTCGAGTTCGATGATCTCTGCGGCAGCTTCGATCGCCATATCTTTGAACAGTTTGACCTGCTCGTCGTGTGGCAGTTGGCCCCGTTTGGGGATCAGGTTGTCCGCTTTGGCGGCCAAGCGGCTTTCCGCAGCCGAGCGCTGTTGTGCTGTTGGCTCTCCGCGACCCAGGCCGCGGCGGATGTTGCCCAGAATTTCTGCTTTGCTCATCGTTCGCTCCTGTTATCGTTTGCCTTGTTTCCACTGGTCCATAAAGGTCTGGCCTTCCGGTGCTGGCATATCACGCCAGTCGGTCCAGCCTCCCGCCAGTGGCAGTCGGCTGATACGGCCTTTTTTACCCGCCAGTTTGTTCATAAACCAGGCTGAGCTGCGTGATACCCAGCGGTAGAGTGCAGGCCGTTTAGCGAAGAATCCCCAGCCTGAGATACCCCATCGTACTGCCTTAGGACTCAGGTGTTTCTCAAACTCGTTTTCCCGCCAATGGCGCATCAGCTTTGGCAGCGGGATGCGTACCGGGCAGACCGATTCGCATTTGCCGCAGAAGGTGGACGCGTTAGGCAGCAGCCCCGCGTTTTCAATGCCGATCATCTGTGGTGTCAGTACTGAACCCATCGGACCCGGGTAAACCCAGCCGTAGCTGTGGCCGCCGACTGCGCCATAGACCGGACAGTGGTTCATACACGCCGAGCAGCGGATGCAGCGCAACATATCCTGCAGCTCGGTACCGACCATTTCGCTGCGGCCGTTATCGACCAGTACGACGTGGAAGTTCTCCGGGCCGTCCTGATCGCCTTCGCGGCGTGGGCCGGTGGACAGGGTGTTATAAACGGTAAACTCCTGGCCGGTGGCAGAGCGTGCCAGCAGCCGCAGGAACAGGCTCATATCTTCCAGTGTCGGAACCACCTTCTCGATGGAGGTGATCACGATGTGGGTTTTCGGCAGGGTCTGCGTCAGGTCACCGTTACCTTCGTTGGTCACGATAATGGTGGAGCCGGTTTCTGCAACACAGAAGTTGGCGCCGGTGATGCCTACGTCAGCAGCCACAAACTGCTTACGCAGCATTTCGCGTGCTTCCTGCATCAGCACCGCCGGATCGTCGGACTTCGGACGGTTGTGGTGTTTGTGGAAGGCTTCAGACACGTCTTCCAGGTTCAGGTGGATCGCCGGTGCGATGATGTGGCTCGGGTGGTCTTCGCGCAACTGCAGGATGTACTCACCAAGGTCTGTCTCCACCGGCTGCACGCCGTTTTTCTCCAGATACTCGTTGAGGTTCACCTCTTCCGACACCATGGACTTACCTTTGGTGACGGTTTTTGCGCCCACCTGTTTACAGATATCCAGGATGGTTTTGCAGGCGTCGTCGGAGGTGCGTGCCCAGTGCACGTGGCCACCGTTTTCTACGACCTTGGATTCGAACTGCTCCAGATAGACATCCAGGTTTTCGAGGATATGGTTTTTCAGATCACGCGCTTCATCGCGCAGATCTTCGAATTCAGGCATCCGCTCTACAGCGTTGGCGCGTTTTACAGGGAAACCCGCTTTCAGGTTACCCAGCGCTTTCTGCAGGTTCACATCCTGCAGGGCGATGCGGGCGTTATCTTTAAATTCAGGGCTCTTAATCTGCATCTGTTCTCTCCCGCCTTACACCTGTTTCGCCAGTTCGTAACGCTTGGCATCTGCTTCGCCGATTGCAGGCTGATCCAGCATGCCCGCCAGAATCTCAACGACATGACGTGCTTCGATGCTTTTGCCTTCACGTTTCAGTTTGCCCGCCATATTAAGCAGACAGCCCAGGTCGCCGCCGACCAGCGTATCTGCACCGCTCGCTGAGGTATTCTCGGTTTTATTGGCAACCATGCGGTTGGAGATGTCCGGGTATTTCACGCAGAAGGTACCGCCGAAACCGCAGCAGGTTTCCGCCTCTTCCATTTCGGCCAGTTCGAGGTTGTCGACTTTGCCCAGCAGTTTACGTGGCTGCTGTTTAATACCCAGCTGGCGCAGGCCGGAACAGGAGTCGTGATAGGTGATGGTGCCGTCAAAGGCCGCCTTGATCTGGTCGAAACCGATCACATCCACCAGGAACGAGGTGATCTCGAAAGAGCGTGCTTTCAGGTCTTCGGCGCGTTTTTTCCACGGATCGTTATCGTCAAACAGATCCGCATAGTAATGCAGCATGCCGATACAGGAGCCGGAAGGTCCTACCACGTATTCGTAACCGTCAAACGCTTCGATGGTCATCTTGGCGATATCACGGGTGGTGTTGCGGTCGCCGGAGTTGAACGCTGGCTGTCCGCAGCAGGTCTGTTTTTCCGGCACTTCCACGGTGCAGCCCGCCTGTTCCAGCAGGCGTACGGTGGCAAAAGCAACGGTGGGTCTGAACATGTCGGCCAGACAGGTCACAAATAAGCCGACCCGGGGGGTGTGTTCAGCGTTGGGCATGGAGATCACCTTGTCATTGTGGCGTGTGCCAAGGGGGCGGACACGCTTTTATTATTCGTATTTGTTACCGCGAGTTAAGGCAAAGATAGGCAACGTGGGGTGCAAAATAAATGCTACACTGCCAACTGGTCTGACCAAGAATAATCGAGAGAGCCGGTCGGTGTCTGAAGAAAACTCGCTCAGTCAAACTATAGTTGAATCCCTTAAGGCGGAGATGCTGTTCGGACGCCTGCTACCCGGGGTAAAGATGCCGTCGCAACGGGAGCTGGCAACCGAGTACGGTGTTGCCCGCTCAACGGTCCGTGAGGCATTTACTCAGTTGGAGCTGCAGGGGCTTATCGAAACCCGTCAGGGATCCGCCAGTCGCTGCCGCAATCTGCTAGAACCTCACTTTGAGCTGAGCCTTGAAGGGATAGGGGACAATTTTGATTTCCAGCGCCAGGTGATGGAAGCACGCGCTGCACTGGAGGGGGAAGCTGCGTTTTACGCCGCGCGTCGGGCGAGCGACGATCAGCTACAGAAGCTGGATGAGGAGTTTCATCGTATGCAGGCGCGTAGCGAGGAGACGACGCTGGCCAAAGCGAAAGCTGACCTGACCTTCCATATGCAGATCGCTGAGTCCAGCCATAATCTGCTGATCATATCCTTTAGCCAGATCTTTTACAGTCGTTACTTCAACGCGATCTATGGGGTGCTGTCTCGTACGTTGAAGAAATTTGGGCGGTATCCCGACGGGATCTCCGCCCAGCATGCTCAGATCCATAAAGCCCTGATGAACCGTGACGCGGATGAAGCGCGGCGGGTGGCTCGCGACCATATCCTTTATACCCTCAAGTCTTTGGAAAGAACGGAGTAGGAATTGGTAGCTGGTTTTGTTACCGATTCATGGCAGTTTTGTGATTGTTATATTATAACGTATCTATTAGTATCGCCGACCGTTAACTCTGAGGGGGAAGAGGATCAGCTATGAAACTTAAGGTATTGGCCGCTGCACTGGCTATGGTATCTGTACAGGCATCTGCGCAAGACAACACACCGCGTATCAGCGCGACTATCGATGCGTATTACAAATCGGACAACTCTGCGCTGGGTGGGCGTGAAGAGGGATTTGGTCTGGGTCATACCGAGCTGTCGATCCAGCATCGTTTTGCGGACCTGCTGGACGCCCGTTTGACGGCGGTTGCAGAATGGAATGACGAAGAACATGGGGCTGATGTCGAAGAGGCCTATCTGGAAACGCTTCAGTTGCCAGCCGGTTTTACCTTGAAAGCGGGACGTTTTCTGGCTGATCTGGGTTACCTGAACGCACAGCACACCCACGCAGACAATTTCGCTGAACGGCCTTCCGTCTACCGGGCATTCCTGGGCGGTCATTACTACGACGACGGCCTGGCATTACGTGCATTGTTGCCAACGGATATCTTCTGGCAGCTGAGCGCGGCAGTCTTTACCGGCGACCATCTGGGTGCGTTCGAGTCAGGCTCAACTGTCGGTGCCTGGACCCTGTCCACCAAACTTGGTGACGACATCGATGAGTCCCAGAGTTGGCAGGCGGGTGTGAGTTACCTGCGCAACCGCATGGAGCTGCATGCCGAGCACGAAGACGAGGACGATCATGATGAGCATGCGGGGCACAGCCACGGCGCAGCCTATGCCGGGGAGCACCTGTATATTGCTGATGCAGTCTGGAAATGGTCTCCCTCAGGCAATAACAAAAGCGAACAGCTGACGCTGGCAACAGAGTATTTCCGCGTCACAGATATCACCGATGAAGCGGGTGCAGGCCACCATGATGGCTGGTATGCATCAGCAGTATACCGTTTCGCGACTGAGTGGAGCCTGGGCCTGCGTTATGGCGACCTGGATGTGCGTCAGGAGCACGAGGAAGGCGAGTTCGAAGATGCCGGGCTGAAAGAGACAACCGTGATGCTGGCGTGGAATCCTGCGCATACGCAGACGGTGCGTTTGCAGTACACCCACCAAAATGCAGATGAGCTGAGCGGTGAAGACAATACTGTTCTATTGCAGTATCTGATCAGCTTTGGTGCTCACGATGCGCACAGTTATTAAAGGCCTGTTACTCTGCCTGGCGGGTGTCATCGCGATGCCTGTTCAGGCGCTGAATATTTTCGCCTGCGAACCTGAATGGGCTGCCTTAGCACGCCAGTTGGCTCCTGACGCAACTGTATTCAGTGCCACACACGCCTATCAGGACCCCCACTATATAGAAGCGCGTCCCAGTCTGATTGCGCGGCTACGGCGTGCCGATATCGCGTTCTGCAGTGGGGCGGAGCTTGAAGCCGGCTGGTTGCCAGCATTGCAGCAGCGGGCGGCCGATCCGGCGGTACGTGATGGTTTACCGGGTATGGTTTACGCGGCGGACATTGTTTCCACAATTGAGAAGCATCAGGTATCGCTGGTGGGACGTGGCCATGTGCATGCCCAGGGTAACCCCCATCTGCACCTTGATCCTGAGCGCGTAGAGGATATCGCAAAGGCGTTCAGCCAGCGGCTTCAACGCATTGATTCCGATAACGCAGACCTGTATCAGCAAGCCCTGGCAACCTGGCATGCCCATTGGAAGAAAAAGAAACTGCAGTGGCGTCAGCAATCGTTGATCCTGCGCGACCAGCAGATTGTGGTTCAGCACACAACTTTCTCCTACCTGTGGCGCTGGTTGCGGATGAAACCGGTAGCGGATCTGGAGCCATCACCGGGCGTGCCTCCCACGCTGAGCCATCTGGATGGTTTGGTGACGGCGCTTAAAGATAAGCAGCCGCGTGCCATTGTGTACAACTGGTATCAGAGTGAGAAAAGCCCGCGCTGGCTGGCGGAAAAAACCGGGCTTCCTCTGCTCTCATTGCCCAGTACGGTCAGCAAAAAAGACGGTATTGAGACGCTTGAACAGCTCTTCGATCACCTGATTGCGCAGTTGAGAACCACAGTGCAATGAGCGACTGGTTGATTCTCTTGCTGCCCCTTGCTGCGGGTTGGCTGATACTGCTCAGTCATCTGCCGTTGGGTGAGCAGGTGTTAAAGCGCGGTATTGTCTTCATTGATCTGGCGATTGCCCAGCTCGCCGCGCTGGGTGGCGTATTCGCGCCGCTATTACTGCAATGGTTGAGCTGGCCTCCGGCGCTGCTGACAATACTCGCGGGTGTAATGCTGGCTCTGGCGGGCAGTGGCATTGTGGCGCTGATCTGCCGCTATCTGCCTGCACATCGGGAAGCGCTGATCGGCCTGCTCTATGCCGGGTCTGCCAGCTTGCTAATGATCGCCGTGGCCTACGACCCTCAGGGCAACCGTGCGCTGGCGCAGAGCCTGAGTGGTGACATCCTCTGGGTGGCTGAATCTCAGCTAATATGGCTCTTGCTGGCCACGCCACTGGCTTGGTTGGGATGCCGAAAGGGAAATGCTGCACTGTTTTACCCCGCGTTTGCGGTACTGGTGACGCTCTCTGTACCCGTGCTCGGCGTGTATCTGGTGTTCAGTACGCTTATTGTGCCTGCGTTGGTATCCCGGATACTGAAAGGCGTGCGATGGGCTGGTTGGTTGACGGGCGCACTCGGATACCTGTGTGGGCTGATGCTCTCCTACTGGACGGATTGGCCTACAGGGGCAAGCATCGTGCTGAGCCTGTTGCTGACAGGGTTGGTTGTCTGTGGGGTTGTTCTCAGCTTTCAGAGTTCCCGTTCTGGCAGGACTGTCATATAAACTTATTCAATTAATCGCTGGCCGGTTCTGGGTTAAGCGCAGATCTTGCGCTAGAATATGTCCCCTTTACCGGATTCTCCGGCGATAAAACTATCTCTCAAATACAACGTTACTTATGTGGCCTGTCGTAGGGGCCACCACTGAGCAAGGAAACAAAATGCCTGTAATTACCCTCCCAGATGGAAGTAAACGCGAATTCGAACAGTCAGTAACTGTCTATGACGTGGCCGCCGATATTGGTGCCGGTCTGGCCAAGGCAACGCTGGCGGGCAAAGTAAACGGTGAGCTGGTGGACGCGAGTTACACGATCACCGATGACAGCGAACTGTCCATTGTCACGGCGCGCGACGACGAAGGCCTGGAAGTGATCCGTCACTCCTGTGCCCACCTGATGGCGATGGCAGTACAGGAATTGTTCCCGGGTGCTCAGGTAACCATCGGTCCGGTTATCGAAAACGGCTTCTACTATGACTTCGCTTACGAGCGTCCGTTTACGCCGGAAGACCTGACCGCGATCGAGAAGAAAATGACCGAGCTGGTGAAACAGAACCTGCCGGTAACCCGTTCTCTGATGAGTCGTGATGAAGCGGTTGAGATGTTTAACGGCATGGGTGAGAAGTACAAGGTGGAGCTGCTGGAAGCGATTCCGGACGAGCAGGACCTGTCTTTCTACTCCCAGGGTGATTTCATCGATCTCTGCCGTGGCCCACACGTACCGTCCACCGGTCACATCAAAGCGTTTAAGCTGATGAAGGTTGCCGGTGCATACTGGCGTGGTGACTCCAACAATGAGATGCTGCAGCGTATCTACGGCACCGCGTGGGGCGATAAAAAAGCACTGAAAGCGTACCTGCACCGTCTGGAAGAAGCCGAGAAGCGTGACCACCGTAAACTGGGTAAGCAGCTGAACCTGTTCCACCTGCAGGAAGAAGCACCGGGTATGGTGTTCTGGCACCCGCACGGCTGGACTCTGTACCAGGGTATCGAGCAGTACATGCGTGGCAAGCTGCGTCGTCGTAAGTACGTTGAGGTGAAAACTCCTCAGGTTGTAGAGCGTACGCTGTGGGAAAAATCCGGTCACTGGGAGAAGTTCTCTGAGGAGATGTTTACTACCCACTCCGAAAGCCGTGATTTCGCTGTTAAGCCGATGAACTGCCCATGTCACGTTCAGGTCTTCAACCAGGGCCTGCGTTCCTACCGTGACCTGCCACTGCGTATGGCTGAGTTTGGTTCCTGTCACCGTAACGAGCCGTCCGGTGCGTTGCACGGCATTATGCGTGTGCGTGGTTTCGTACAGGATGATGGTCACATCTTCTGTGCAGAAGACAGCATCCAGAGCGAAGTATCCGAATTTATCGACTTCCTGCACGAAGTGTATGAAGACTTTGGCTTCACAGATATCCAGTACAAACTGTCCACTCGCCCTGAAAAACGCGTGGGTAGCGATGAAGTATGGGACAAGGCCGAGAAAGCCCTGGCTGATGCCTTGGAGAGTGCAGGTCTGAATTATGATCTGCTGCCGGGTGAAGGTGCATTCTACGGACCTAAGATCGAATTTTCCCTGAAAGACTGTCTGGGCCGTGTATGGCAGTGTGGTACTATTCAGGTGGACTTTTCCATGCCGGGACGTCTGGACGCACAGTTCGTAAACGAAGAGGGTAACCGCGAAACGCCGGTGATGTTGCACCGCGCGATCCTGGGTTCCTTCGAGCGTTTCATCGGTATTCTGATCGAAAACTCCGCAGGTGCACTGCCGACTTGGTTGGCCCCTGTGCAGGCAGTTGTGATGAATATTACCGATAAACAGGGCGAATATTGCGAAAAAGTCGCGCAACGTCTTGAAGAAGCAGGCTTTAGAGCAACTGCGGACTTGAGAAATGAGAAGATCGGCTTTAAAATTCGCGAGCGCACTTTGCAGAAGGTGCCGTTCCTACTTGTAGTAGGCGATAAGGAAGTAGAGTCTGGATCCGTAGCCGTGCGCACTCGGACGGGTGAGGACTTGGGTACCTTATCCGTAGAAGAGTGTATTGCTCTGCTTGGCAAAGAGGTTGCCAAGAAAGGGCGGCAGGAATAAATCTGATCAGGAGATAAAACCATCAGGCGCGATAACAGAAGGAACCCTCGCCGCGAGCAGGGTCCAATGATCAACGATAATATTCGAGCTAAAGAGTGCCGACTGATTGGTCCAGACGGTAGCCAGATTGGCATCGTACCGTTTAAAGATGCTCTTGAGGCAGCTCAAGAAGCAGGACTTGACCTGGTGCAGATCGCTGACTCCGATCCCATCGTATGTAAAGTGATGGATTACGGTAAGCACCTGTACGAGCAGAAGAAGCAGGCTGCTGAAGCGAAGAAGAAGCAGCATCAGACCCAGGTCAAGGAAGTGAAATTCCGTCCTAACACGGAAGAAGGGGATTATCAGGTAAAACTACGCAACCTGATACGTTTCCTTGAAGCCGGAGACAAAGCGAAGGTAACCCTGCGTTACCGAGGTCGTGAGATGGCCCATCAGGAGTTGGGTATGCAGCTAATGCGTCGGATCGAAGAAGATCTGATCGAGCTGGGTACCGTTGAACAGCGTCCTAAGATGGAAGGCCGTCAACTGACCATGATGATTGCTCCGAAAAAGAAAAAGTAACCTGCGTTACGACTTGCCCGTAACTGCTTCCTGCGGAGGTGGCTACGGGTTTTGTTGTTTGTCAGGTGAAAAATAAACAAACGAATGCGTGGAGATTTGTAATGCCTAAGATGAAATCTTGCCGCGGTGCGGCTAAGCGATTCAAGAAAACTGCCAATGGCTTCAAGCACAAGCAGTCTTTCACCAGTCACATTCTGACTAAGAAATCTACCAAGCGTAAGCGTCAGCTGCGTCCAATGATGCAGGTACACGCTGCTGATCAGGCTCTGATCAAGCGCATGCTGCCATACATCTAAGTATTGGTTTTTATTTTTTAGTTAAGAATTTGTAAGAAGGAAGATTGTCATGGCTCGCGTTAAACGTGGTGTGATTGCACGTCGTCGTCATAAGAAAGTCCTGAAGCAGGCAAAAGGTTACTACGGTGCTCGTTCTCGAGTATTCCGCGTAGCTAAACAGGCAGTTATCAAAGCTGGTCAGTATGCATACCGTGACCGTCGTCAGCGTAAGCGTCAGTTCCGCGCTCTGTGGATTGCACGTATCAACGCTGCTGCACGTATCAACGGCATGTCTTACAGCCGTTTCATCGCTGGTCTGAAAAAGGCTAACGTTGAGATCGACCGTAAAGTACTGGCTGATCTGGCTGTATACGAGCAGGCTGCATTTGCTGCTGTCGTAGAGAAAGCGAAAGCTGCTCTGGCATAAGCTACCCGCCTCTCGTAGGTAGAAGATTGAAAGATCGAATAATAGGGGAAGGGTGTAAGCTCTTCCCCTGTTTTTTTATGGGAACTCTGGTGAGCCTGTTTGGCAGGTTGTATCAGAACAAGCCAAGTCGGCTGAGCAGAGTTTCCTGGAACCCGCTGCACGTATATATCTGACGCAGCATTCCATCCCATCACTTGGAGCCGGAAATGGAAAATATCGAAACCCTTCTTGCTGAAGGGCTTGCAGCCGCTGAACAGGCTGAAAATGCACAGGACCTGGATCAGGTCCGCGTTGAATATCTGGGTAAAAAAGGCGCGCTGAGCCAGCTGCGTAAAGGTCTGGGTAAGCTGTCTGCGGAAGAGCGTCCGGCAGCAGGTGCACGTATCAATGAAGTCATTCAGGCTGTGACCGCGAAGCTCAATGGTCGCAAAGCTGATTTCGATGCGGCTGCGCTGGAAGCGAAACTGGCGTCTGAAACCATCGATGTTTCTTTGCCGGGTCGTGGTGAAACGCTGGGTGGTTTACATCCGGTAACTAAGACCATGGCGCGTATCGAAGAGTTCTTCGCGGGCATTGGTTACAGTGTTGCTGAAGGTCCGGAGATCGAAGACGATTATCATAACTTCGAAGCTCTGAACATTCCTGCGCACCACCCTGCACGCGCAATGCATGATACCTTCTACTTCGATGCGCACACGCTGCTGCGTACACACACGTCCGGTGTGCAGATCCGCACAATGGAGAAGCAGGAACCACCTCTGCGTATCGTTTGCCCGGGTCGTGTATATCGTTGCGACTATGATCAGACTCACTCCCCGATGTTCCATCAGGTAGAAGGTTTGCTGGTTGATAAAGATGTCAGCTTTGCCGATCTGAAAGGGACGCTGGAGCAGTTCTTGCGTGAGTTCTTTGAAGAGGACGTTAAGGTTCGTTTCCGTCCGTCCTATTTCCCATTCACTGAGCCATCTATCGAAGTTGATATCGATCGTGGTGACGGTAAATGGATGGAAGTACTGGGCTGCGGCATGGTACATCCGAAAGTCTTTGAATCTGTTGGTATCGACCCTGAGGAATACACCGGCTTTGCCTTCGGCATGGGTGTAGAGCGTCTGGCGATGCTGCGTTACGGCGTGAATGACCTGCGCCTGTTCTTCGAAAATGACCTGCGTTTCTTACGTCAGTTTTCCTGATTACAGGCACTGATAAGCATTGAGTCATAACGATTAACAACAGAATTCCTGGGAAAACAGAATGAAATTCAGCGAACAGTGGTTACGCGAGCTGGTAAATCCAGCGGTAGATACAGCGGAGCTGGCCCATCAGGTAACAATGGCCGGTTTGGAAGTAGATGAAGTTGAAGCGGTTGCTAAAGACTTCTCCGGCGTTATCGTCGGTGAGATTCTGACAGCCGAGCAGCACCCCAATGCGGATAAGCTGCAGGTCTGCACGGTCAGCAACGGTAGCGAAGAGATTCAGGTGGTATGCGGTGCACCCAATGCACGTGCGGGCCTGAAAACAGCCTTTGCGACGGTGGGTGCTGTTCTGCCTACACCTGATGGCGACGCCTTCAAAATCAAAAAAGCCAAACTGCGTCAGGTAGAGTCTTTCGGCATGTTGTGTGCGGAAGATGAGCTGGGTCTGTCTGAAGATCACGGCGGTATCATGGAGCTGGCGGCGGATGCACCTGTTGGCGCTGATCTGCGTGAGTACCTGAATCTGGACGACATGATTATCGATGTCGACCTGACACCTAACCGTGCTGACTGTCTGAGCATTAGCGGTATCGCGCGTGAAGTGGGTGTGCTGTTCAAGGCGCCGGTCACTTACGTTGAGACGAGGGTCACTGAGCCTGCGATCGCTGATACCTTCCCGATTGCATTGGAAGCAACACAGCAGTGTCCTCGTTTTGTCGGTCGTGTGATCCGTAATGTTAACGTGCAGGCTCAGACCCCATTGTGGATGGTTGAAAAGCTGCGTCGCGCGGGTGTGCGTTCTATCGATCCGGTGGTTGATATCACCAACTACGTACTGCAAGAGCTGGGTCAGCCGATGCATGCGTATGACCTGAACAAGCTGTCCGGCAGCATTATCGCTCGTATGGCTGAGCAGGACGAAAAGCTGACACTGCTGGATGGTCAGGAAGTATCGTTGAATGACGACACGCTGGTTATCGCTGACCAGAACGGTGCCTTGGGTATCGCGGGTGTTATGGGTGGCGAAGCGTCCGGTGTGACCGCTGAAACCAAACACGTTTTCTTCGAAGCGGCATTTTTTAATCCGATCTCGATTGCTGGGCGCGCGCGCTCTTACGGTCTGCATACAGATGCTTCTCACCGCTTTGAGCGTGGTGTGGATTGGCAGCTGCAGGTTAAAGCGATGGAGCGTGCAACCGAGCTGCTGCTGGATATCTGTGGTGGTGAAGCCGGTCCGGTGACCGAAGTGGCCAGCGAAGATAACCTGCCAAAAGTTGAAAAAGTACGTCTGCGTCACGCTAAAGTGAACAGCTACCTCTCGTTCAACATGCCGGTAGACGAGATCGAAGAGATTCTGGTACGTCTGGGGATGTCCATCACTAAAGATGGCGATGATGCCTGGTTGGTAGATGTTCCATCCTACCGTTTCGATATCAGCATCGAAGTGGATCTGATCGAAGAGCTGGCGCGTGTTTACGGTTACAACAACCTGCCTGTACGCGTACCTAAGGCTTCCCTGCCGTTTAAGGCGGATGTTGAAGCGAACATCGGTCTGACCCATATCCGTCGTACGCTGATCGCACGTGGATATCAGGAAGCGATCACCTACAGCTTCATCGAAGCGGGTCTGCAGGAAAAGTTCGACGATCAGTACAAAGCTGTTGCACTGGCAAACCCGATCTCAGCTGAGATGGCGGTTATGCGTACCACCGTATGGCCGGGTCTGGTGAAAGCGGTACAGTACAACCAGAACCGTCAGCAGAGCCGTGTGCGTCTGTTCGAAACCGGTCAGCGTTTCCTGCCGCAGGGCGAAAACATGGCCGATATGCTGCAGGAAAATGTGGTATCCGGTGTAGTAACCGGTGCGCGTAATCCGGAAGGCTGGACTGCAAGTAACGATTCCGTCGACTTCTTTGATGTAAAAGGTGACGTTGAAGCACTGCTGGCGCTGGGCGGCGCTGCAGGTGAGTTTACCTTCGTGGCTGATCGTCACGTGGCATTGCACCCAGGGCAGACCGCACGTATCGAGCGTAACGGTGAAGCTGTGGGTTACGTGGGTGCGATTCACCCAAGTCTGGCGAAGGATCTGGGCCTGAACGGTGCGGTATACCTGTTTGAACTGAGCATGGATGCGATCACTGCGGGTCGTCTGCCACGTTACGCTGAACTGTCTAAGTTCCCAGAGTCCCGTCGTGACCTGGCGCTGATCGTAGACGAGCAGGTTGCCTTCGAAGACCTGCGTCAGAGTGCTCTTGAGAACGCCGGTGAGTTCCTGCAGAACGTAACCCTGTTTGACGTTTACCAGGGCCAAGGTATTGAAGTTGGACGAAAAAGTCTGGCAGTGGGCTTGACCTGGCAGCATCCATCGCGCACTCTTAATGATGACGAAATTAACGGAGCGGTAGACTCCGTTATCGCTGCACTGAAAGAGAAGTTCGGTGCATCATTACGAGAGTAAGCGACAAAGGTGATTGTCATGGGCTCATTGACTAAAGCTGATATGGCCGAACGTCTGTTTGAAGACTTGGGTCTGAACAAACGTGAAGCCAAAGATATGGTGGAAACGTTTTTCGATGAAATTCGTGAAAGTCTGGCTGCCAATGAGCAAGTGAAGTTGTCGGGCTTCGGCAACTTCGATCTGCGTGATAAGGGGCAACGCCCCGGTCGCAATCCTAAAACGGGGGAGGAGGTACCGATTTCGGCACGCCGGGTTGTTACCTTCCGTCCGGGTCAGAAATTAAAGGATCGTGTAGAAGCTTATGCAGGAAGCGCTGAACAGTAACGAAACTGATGCGGCTGCGATTCCAAATAAGCGCTATTTCACGATTGGTGAGGTTGGCAAACTCTGTGACCTGAAGCCGCACGTGTTGCGCTACTGGGAGCAGGAGTTTGATCAGATCGAACCCGTTAAACGGAACAACCGCCGCTACTACCAGCGGCAGGATGTTTTGTTGATCCGTCAAATCAAAAGTCTTCTCCACGACCAGGGCTATACCATCAGTGGTGCCCGTCAGTGGCTCTCGGGCGAGGGTAGCGAAGACGATCAATCCCGCTACAAGCAACTGTTACGGCAGACCATTGTTGAGCTGGAAGAGCTGCTTGGTACCTTAAAAGCACGCTAAAACCTTTCCAATATCAAAGCCTTAGGTTATATTAATCCTTCATTTAAACCGCTCAGGTTTTCATGATGTCGGGATGTAGCGCAGCTTGGTAGCGCACCTGCATGGGGTGCAGGGGGTCGGAGGTTCAAATCCTCTCATCCCGACCACTTACCGAATTTATAAAGAGCCGATCTTATGATCGGCTTTTTTGTGCGTGCTATTTGCCTTGAGTAACTTAGTTCCCGTGACCTGGTTACAGAATCCCTTTATAACTCCATCAATATTTCTTATCCGGCTACGCAGTTTCCTATATTGCTCTTCTTTCTAGGGTTAATTAAGCTGTGCTAGTTGTGTACGTCTTTAGTCGTACGGTCAATCTGATACCTGTGTTCGCTTGCGTGAAGACAAGGCAGGGTTCGAAGGACTGTTACTTCAGGGAAGAGAACCGATAATAATAATTCAGCGTAGGTTCCTGGATGAAAGTCTCACATAAGATCGCATTGTTTGCTTCGATCATCGTCGTTCTGGCGTTCTCCATATTCTCATGGGTGCAGTACCACAGTGTGCGTGACGCCCTTTACGAAAAAACTGAAACCAGCACCGCAGAAGCGACTAAAGCTCTGGGGCAGCAGGTCACCAACTGGTTAAACGCGAAACTCGCGCTGATCGATATGATGGCGGAAACCATCGATCGGGATTTTAGCGGTGAAACGATTCAGGCGACCTTTAACACGCCACTGCTGAAGCGGGAATTCATTCTGATCTTCGGAGGGCTGGATACTGATGGTGCGCGTATTACTAACGATCCAAGTTGGAATCCGGAAGGTTGGGACGCGCGTAAACGTCCTTGGTATCCGTATGCCCGTAATCATAAACGTGCGGTGCTGACTGATCCCTATGCCGATGCGGCGACCAAGGAGATTCTGATCTCTGCGGTGGCGAATCTCTATGATAAAGGCTCATTCAAGGGGGCCTTTGGTGGCGACCTGAGCCTTAAATCGGTGTCTGATGCGGTTAATACGCTGAATTTTCACGGCACCGGTTACGCGTTTCTGGTTAGCGCCGATGGCAATATCATCAGCCACCCTCAGGCCGATCTGAACGGTAAATCGTTGAATGAGCTGTTTACTGCCGCGCAACCAGCCTTCTCCGAAAATCTGCAGGAAACCACCGTGCAGGGGCAGGATGTCTTCGCTGCATTCCATAAGCTGGATGGCCTTTACGGCAGCGAGTGGTTTATCGGCGTTGTGCTGGATAAAGACCTGGTGATGGCTGAGGCGAACAACTTCGGCTGGGCCGCTCTGATCGGTACGCTGATCAGCGCGCTGCTAACGTCCGTGGCGATCTATATGGCGGTGAGCCGTCAGCTGTTGCCGCTGCAGGCGCTGAAGTTGTCTCTGCAGGATATCAACAGCGGTGACGGTGACCTGACCAAGCGCCTGGATGTGGTGGGTAACGATGAGTTCGCCCAAGTATCCGGTGAATTTAACCGCTTCATCGACTACCTGCAGCAGCTGGTACGCCAAGTGAAACATATTTCGGTGGATGTCCGTAGCAACACCGATATGACGGCGCGCTCAGCGGAGAGCGCGGCTGGTCAGTTGCAGACGCAGCTACATGAGCTGGATCAGCTGGCTACGGCGATGCATGAGATGTCGGCGACGGCACAGGATGTGGCAGCCAATGCGCAACGCACGGCGAGCTCCTCCCAGCAGGTGGATGAAGCGACCAGTGCAGGTGCGGCGGTCGTATCCCAGACCAGTAGCTCAATCGAAGGACTGGCCACTGATATGGAAGCGGTCGTCGATACGATTAATCAGCTATCTCAGTACAGCGATAACATCGAATCGATTCTGGTGACCATCACTGACATTGCTGATCAAACCAATCTGCTGGCACTGAATGCGGCGATTGAAGCCGCCCGTGCGGGTGATCTTGGTCGTGGTTTTGCGGTTGTGGCTGATGAGGTGAGGGCGCTGGCGTCCCGTACCCAGCAGTCGACAGAAGAGATCAAGAACATGATCTCTCAGCTGCAGGCGGGTGTACGCAATGCCGAGTCGGTGATTCTGACCAGCCGTGATAAAGCAAACCAGACCCATGCACTCGCCTCGGAGGCGGATGTGGTGTTGGGTACGATCCGCGACAGTATTCTGGAGATCAACCAGATGACGATCCAGATCGCGACTGCAGCGGAAGAGCAGAGTGCTACGGCCGAGGAGATCAACCGTAATACCTCTACCATTCGCGATATTAGTGGTCAGGTGTCCGATAAAGCGCATGAACAGGAGCAGAACTGTAAGTCTATGGTAAATCTGACCAGTCAGCAGGATCAGGAACTGAACAAGTTCAAAGTCTGACGGGATCTGATCTGGTTAAAAAGACGGGGAGATCAATATCTTCCCGTCTTTATCCGGCACGGCTGCTGGCATTTCTAAGCTGGTTGCCAGTTGAACAGTCAAAACAAATTTAAACGAATAAGTTGAGCTTTATACTCGGCCTTAGAGAAATGCTCTGCGTGATTAATAAAGGCAGATAAATTCTCTGGAATTGAAAAATATTCAGAAGCTATATGGGATTCAAAATCCCCCCGCGTTATTGTTTCTCCCGCTCGCAGCATCGGGCACAAATTTCCCTTATCCAGACAATTGTTCACCAAAAAGATCTACGCTATGGGCGGCGATGACGGTTTTGGTGTATTTAACCTAATTCAGACAGAGACGATGACTAAAACCTTTGCTTTTGCACCAATCCGTAACGCGTACAGAATCCGTCAGGTTGCGGCTGATAGCTGGTGGGTGTATCTGCACAATATCTGCAGCAACGGTGAGTTGAGCCAGACCTCCCGCGTGGTGTTTTTCGGTAATAGCCGCGAGCAGGTTGATCAGTGGATCGAAAGCAAAAACGAATTCGTATTTGTCCTGCCTGAAAGTTAAGCTCAGCGCTGACTAAGCCGGAGCAGTAGAGACAATTCACTGCAGATCCGGTTCTTTGGTGCGAGGCTTCAGGTAGCGCAGCACCAAGATAAAAGACGACGAATAGAGAAGCCAGTCACGATGTGTGACTGGCTTTTTTGTGCCTGTTCCAAAGAGATCAGGACGCTGGTTTTACGTTATCGATGTCGTACCACGGGGTTGGGTTGATCGGGCAGCGGTAACGTACGCCCTCTTCAGTGACGGTAACCCGTGCGGTTTTCTGCTCACCTGGTTCCAGTGGGAACATCTCCAGCGTTTCATGGGTTTTGTAGTTCTGGATCTGGAAACCCACCAGTTTTTCCGACTTGTTGGTAACGACAAACTCATAGGTACCGGCTTTCAGACCGGCGATTGTTTCCTCTGCCGCGAAGTATCCGTTGTACTCATCCAGATGAATGACGGTGACGCCATCAGCGTTGGTTTGTGGTGTACCCGCAGAGGCCACCGGGGCCAGTACCAGTGCAGATAGCAGGGAGAAGACAAAAAGCAGAGGTTTGAAGATTTTCATGGTTCGGTTCTCAAATGTGGTTAAGTTCGGAAATAACTTTAGAGCTTTGAAGTAAGACGAACTATGCTTATTAATCTGTTATTTGTAGCTAATCGTCTTTTCGGGACTGGAGTTCAAGCCGATGGATCTGTCGAGTAGTGACGCACTCAGTGCAATTCTGAACGGACTGCGCCTGCGGGCGGAGGTGTATGTGCACGCCGATTTTTGTGGTGCCTGGGCGTTGGATACATCCGGAAACCGCCACGTCCCTTTCCATCTTGTGGAGCGGGGGACCAGTTGGCTTCATTTGCCAGAACAGGTACCCCAGTTGTTGCGTGCCGGGCAGCTGGTAGTGTTTCCTCACGATGCCGGACATGTATTGTCCAGCCAGGCGGATGCACCGGATCCTGCGATGATCAATCAACCCGCCAGGGATACTGAGGGTGAGATCACAACGTTGGTATGTGGTTTTTTTGAGTTTGGCAGTAAGACCGCCTGGCCGCTGTTAGACAGCCTGCCCCAAGTGATTGTACTGGATCTCAACGACAGTCAGCGCTTTGGCGATTCCGGCCGGCTGATTCAGCTGCTGATCACCGAACTGCAGCATGCCAAACCGGGTGTGAGTGCAGTGGTCAATCAGCTGGCGTACGTATTATTTATCCATATTCTGCGCAGCCAGATTGCGTTGGGCACCGGGCCGGAGCAGCAGGGGGGATTGCAGAGCGGTTTGCTGGCTGCTCTGTTTGATCCGCACATTGGACCCGCCCTCTCGCTTATACATAACGCACCGGAAAAAAACTGGAGTGTTGAACGCCTTGCCGGAGAGGTGGGAATGAGCCGCGCAGTGTTTGCAGAACGTTTTAAAACACTGGTGACGCAGACCCCAATGCGTTATCTCACCGAGTGGCGTATGCGCGAAGCGACCGAGCAACTTTTACAGACCGATCGTTCCATTTTGGCGATCGCAGAGGCTTGCGGTTATCGTTCGGAAGTGGCCTTTCGTAAAGCGTTTCGCGCAGTGACGGGTAAAACGCCCGGCGCTATTCGAAAGTCGCGTAATACTTAGGGCCGAGACGTTGTATTGTGGTAACAAGGATATGCTTTCAGTCACTGTGATTCAGGAAAACGGAGTCTGAGAGATACTGGGGTGAACCTAGAATACAGGTGAATGGAACGAATGGCTGGCCGATCTGAAAAACTGGAAAAATACCGTCCTTCTAGTGAAAACTTTGATCTTGATGAATTCCCGTTTTATTGGGTCGCACGGTTAAATGCACTTTATGGGTTTGAGATGGAAAAAACGCTTAAACCTCTCAATATGGATATCTCCCGTTGGCGTGTCGCGCTGCTGCTGCGTACCCATAAAGAACTTAGTATTTCCGATATTTCAGAATTAGCGTTGGGCAAACTGCCAACGATTACCAAGATCGTTTATCGCATGCGGGACGAAGGTCTGGTCGTAGTAAAGACCTCAGAAAGCGATGGCCGTGTGAGTATGGTCACCCTGACCGATAAGGGGCAGGAAAATGTGGAAACAGTGCTGGAAAGCACGCAGGCGGTATTCAGTCGTGCATTTAAAGGTTTTACTGAACCACAGGTACAGAAAACCAATAAACTGCTGCAGCGCTTTTTCGATAACCTTTCCGAGCAGCAATAAAGCGATTAGTTTGCCCTGATGTTACCGTCGTCAGGCGGTTCGCTCAGCTTTCTTCAGTCCTACCAATTCAGGGCTTTTTTCGTTCCAAAGTACCATACTGGAACAGCCTGTCCGCTCCTATCATCAAATGCGTACCACTTCTAAAACAAACAACAACAGAGGGTATCGCACATGTGGACTAAGCCTGCATACAAAGATCTGCGTATCGGTTTTGAAGTAACTATGTACTTCGCAAACCGTTAAGCATCGAAGAAGAGCGGGTGCGATAGTGGCTACTCTCGCGCCTGTCATCTCTTCTTGCCGCCCCGCTTTCCCGGGGCTATTCCCTCCACCGGCAGGAGCCGGACCTGCAATACACAGGCGCCGCATGAAGCGGATCTGACGGTCACCAGCGCAAAAGAATAATAATGAAAGTACAAGTTTTAGGCTCAGCCGCTGGCGGTGGCTTTCCACAGTGGAACTGCAACTGCCGTAACTGCAAAGGCGTACGCGAGGGCACGATTAACGCGCAGCCCCGTACCCAGTCCTCCATCGCTGTCAGTGCCGATGGTGAGCACTGGATTCTGTTCAACACCTCACCCGATATCCGTGCCCAGCTGGACAGCTTCGGTCCCATGCAACCGGCACGTGCGATCCGCGATACCGGTATCTCGGCGATTGTCTTTATGGACAGCCAGATCGACCACACCACCGGCCTGCTGATGTTGCGTGAAGGCTGTCCGCACGACGTTTGGTGTACCGACATGGTGCGTCAGGACCTGACCTCTGGTTTCCCGATCTTCAATATGCTGGAACACTGGAACGGCGGTATCAACTGGAACCGAATTCCAATCGAAGCGGGCGCCAACCAATTTACGATTCCTCAGGTGCCGGAGCTTAAGCTAACGGCCGTGCCCCTGCTCAGCAGTGCGCCGCCGTATTCCCCGCACCGTAACGATCCCCATCCGGGTGACAATATCGGTATCAAAATCGAAGATACCCGGACCGGTAAAACCCTGTTCTATGCGCCTGGCCTCGGCCAGATTGAACCCCACCTGCGTCCTGTGATGGAAAATGCTGACTGTGTACTGGTCGATGGCACCATCTGGCAGGAAGACGAGCTGATTGTCACCGGCGTTGGTGACAAGCTCGGTACCGCCATGGGGCATCTGCCTCAGTCCGGGCCAGGGGGCATGATCGAGTACCTGGATACGCTGGATAAACCGCGCAAGGTACTTATTCACATCAACAACACCAACCCGATCCTCGATGAAGACTCACCGGAGCGCGCCGAAGTACTGGCCCACGGCATTGAGATCTCCTTTGATGGCATGAGCATCGAACTCTGACCGCCACTGGATCAGGTCCTGAATATAAACAGGAGCGTGCATATGAACATACAGGTTACCGACAACTCCCTGCCGATGTCCCGCGAAGCGTTTGAGCAGGCGCTGCGCGCCAAGGGCGATCTCTACCACATCCACCACCCCTACCACGTGGCGATGTACAACGGCAGTTGCACCAAAGAACAGATTCAGGGTTGGGTCGCCAACCGTTTCTACTACCAGATCATGATCCCGGTGAAAGACGCGGCGATCATGGCGAACTGCCCGGACCGCGACGTGCGTCGTCACTGGGTGCAGCGGGTGCTCGACCATGACGGTTACGAAGGGGCGGAAGGCGGCATCGAAGCCTGGTTGCGTCTGGGTGAGGCGGTGGGTCTGACCCGCGAAGAGATCATCTCCCAGGAGCATGTATTGCCGGGTGTGCGCTTTGCGGTGGATGCCTACGTGAATTTTGCCCGTCGTGCGACCTGGGAGGAAGCGGCCAGCTCCTCCCTGACCGAACTCTTTGCGCCGAAGATCCACCAGTCCCGTCTGGATACCTGGCCGGATCACTACCCTTGGATCGATGCCAACGGTTACCAGTACTTCCGTAACCGCCTGACCGAAGCGCGTCGTGATGTGGTACACGGACTAGAGATCACCCTGGATCACTACAAAACCCGTGAGCAGCAGGAGCGCATGCTGGAGATCCTGCAGTTCAAACTGGACGTGCTCTGGTCGATGCTGGACGCGATGACCATGGCTTACCAGCTGGACCGCCCGCCGTATCACACCGTGACCGATGAGAAGGTCTATCACAAAGGGCTGTTCCGATGATCACCGTGGAAAGCATCCCCAGCCTGAACAGGATGTTCCGCTTCCAGTGGGAGCAGGCGCAGGACAGCTATGTGCTGCTCTACCCGGAAGGGATGATCCAGCTGAACGGCCCGGCGGGCGAGATCCTGGCGCTGGTGGACGGCGAGCGAAGTGTGGATGCCATCACCCGTGCCCTGGAAAGTAAGTTCCCGGACGCAGAGGGTATCGGCGGCGACGTGCTGGAGTTTCTGGCCGATGCCCAGCAGCAGCGCTGGATCACCCTGTAGCCGTAAACCGTGGCCGGTGCGTAACGCACTCTACAGTTCCATGTAGGTTAGCCATCGCGCAGCGATGCCTAACATCCCACGCCAGAAATACTGTGGAATCGTTGGGCTTCGCTGCGCGAAGGCCAACCTACAACGCACAATAAGAACAATAACGAGGTATCCCATGTCCTCCTCATCCTGCAACGGTTCCCCCTCCCTGAACCCCGTCCCGACTCACGGCCAGCCGCTCTGGCTGTTGGCGGAGCTGACCTACAAATGCCCGTTGCAGTGCCCCTATTGCGCCAATCCGCTGGACTTTGCCAACCGCAGCAGCGAATTGAGCACGGCTGAATGGCTTAAAGTCTTTGAGGAGGGACGCAAACTTGGTGCCGTGCAACTGGGTTTCTCCGGCGGCGAACCGCTGGTGCGCCAAGACCTGGTTGAGCTGATTAAAGGCGCCCGTGAGCTGGGTTATTACAGCAACCTGATCACTTCCGGCGTGGGCCTGAACGAGCGTAAAGTGGAAGCCTTCCGTGAGGCGGGCCTGGACCATATTCAGGTCAGCTTTCAGGCGGCGGACGAAAGCGTCAACAATATGCTGGCCGGTTCCCAGAAGGCGTTTGAGCAGAAGCTGAAGATGGCGCGCGAGGTAAAAGCGCAGGGGTACCCAATGGTGCTCAACTTCGTCACCCACCGTCACAACATCGATCAGATCGACCGCATCATCGAACTTTGTGTGGAGCTGGAGGCCGACTACGTTGAACTGGCGACCTGCCAGTATTACGGCTGGGCCTACGAGAACCGCGAAAACCTGCTGCCGACCCGTGCCCAGCTGGAGCGGGCTGAGCGGATCACCAACGAATACCGTGCCAAGCTGGCTGCGGAGGGAAACCCGATCAAGCTGATCTTTGTCACCCCCGACTACTACGAAGAGCGCCCCAAAGGCTGTATGAACGGCTGGGGCCAGGTATTCCTTACCGTTACGCCGGACGGAACTGCGTTGCCCTGCCACAGCGCCAAGATGCTACCGATCGAATTTCCCAACGTGCGCGAACACGCCCTGGATCATATCTGGAACGAGAGCTTCGGTTTTAACCACTTCCGCGGCTATGAGTGGATGAAGGAGCCGTGCCGCTCCTGTGATGACAAGGAGAAGGATTTCGGTGGCTGCCGCTGTCAGGCGTATATGATGACGGGCGATGCCACCAACGCTGACCCCGTATGCAGTAAATCCGAACATCATCATCTGATCACCGATGCCCGGATGGCCGCAGAAAATCAAACTGCGGAGAGTGAGATGTTATTTCGTAACGAACGCAACTCGCGCGTGTTTTTTAAAGGTTGATCGGTTTTAGGGTTACAAAGAAAAACTTGGTTCGCGAATAAATATAAATCATAAGTCTCTTTTGTTACGCCTCCTTTCATTTACACCAGACTTACGACGTTTGTGTGAGTGATTTATATACAACTATAACTTGTTGTAGTTCCTGTCAGCGAGGCGTATACACCTTGAATATATATGCCTTTAATCGGCTTACTGTTATAATCCCCCGGCTTTAGTCCACAACCCGCACCGGGTTTGGCTTTATAAAAGATGACCTGATCGTCTTTTAAAAAATATGCCATGTCGGCACTTCGCTGAATAACAAAAATAATCCACGACATGCATTGTAACCGCCTTAGTTGCGGTGTTTACGCACGTATTTCGTGTGCGGATGCTGTTGCACAATGAGGTGTGATAGCTGAAATAATTGCACCGCAGCGGTGCAATACATGGGTGAAATGGAGAGTTTTTAGCGGCTGATATCTATTCCTGTCATATTGCCTTTATAGATGGAATTTATAAAAGGCGGTCTTTATATCAGGAAAGTGCTGCTGAACTCTGTTGTTATGGATTGAATTGGTTATGCTCGGTCAGTTAACAATTCGTTTAAAACTGCAGGGATTTACCGAAACAGAGCGGCAGAAGCTGGACTCTATTCTCGCGCTGGCAGAACTTCGCCTGGATAATCTCTGGCAGATTTACGACGGTGATGATGCAGATATTACCGTCATTCGTGATATCTCACTGCTGGAAAGTGCCCCCCGTCCCTGTATCTATTATGTTGGCGTTGATGACGGCGCTGAATTGCCTTACGAGAACGCCTGGCCGCTGGAAGTTGATGAACAACAGGTGCCGCGCTTGCGTCTGCTGGTTGAACGCTTCAACCAGATCGCTGTTGAACTGGCGAATGCTGAGCCTGTACAGGAAACCGTAGCCCCGGTTTCTGCTCCAGTCGTTGAGCCGACCACTGTGCCTGAGCCCGCTGCCGAGGTTGTCGAAGCCGCTCCTGAAACGGATGCCGCCCCTGCAGAACAAAACCCTTATGCGGCGAGCGAAGTATTGCTGGATCATCTGGCCGCAGATGGCGAAAGCCATAAACTGCTGACCTTTGAAAGCGGTGAAAAGATCTTTGTGGATGGTGAGAAGGATCTGTACTTCAGCTCTGTGGTGATCGAAACCATGGCTGATCATTTCCGTAACGGGACGCCTTACACCGTGAAGACCCTGCAGCCTGTACTGTTTGAGATGCAGGTCGAGCAGGCGGAACTGAGCGCTGAGCCCATGACACATCTGCGTTGGTATGTCGCGTTGATGGCCCCTTCGGAACATCTGCAGGACGAACTGCAGGGCAAAACGGTCAGCCTGAAGCGTTGGCCAGATCTGGGCCTGCCAGGCTGTACCCGATTGATCCGACTCGCGGCCTTTATGCAGAGCAACGTCTCCACCATTGAAAACATCGCCGAAAAAACCAATACCCCAGCGGCAGAGGTCTGCGCTTTTCTTAATGCCTGCAATATCGAAGGCCTGGTGCAGTACAGCGACGCTGAAGTGATCCATGAAAAGAAGGTTGAGGACAGCTTTAAGTCACTGCTCAGCCGTATTTCCGATCGCGTTAATGCCTAATTGAATGCTCAGGGAACGTTAAAAGGGATATGAACGAAGAACATAAACTCAAGTTCGTTTTTACCGGCAGCGTAGGTGCGGGTAAAACCACCGCGATCCGACAGATCAGCGAAGTTGATCCGATCTCTACTGAAGCAAAACCGTCCGATGAGACCATTGCGCGCCGTAAGGGCACCACCACGGTGGCGATGGACTACGGTCAGTTGACGCTGGATGGTGGTCAGCTGCTTTACCTCTACGGCACACCGGGCCAGCGTCGTTTCGACTTCATGTGCGAGATTCTCACCAAAGGCGCGCTGGGGCTGATCATTCTGGTGGATAACAGCCACGAAGATCCAATGTCCGAGCTGGACTACTACCTCAACCTGAATGCTGCTTTCCTGCGCCAGAGTGCCGCAGTGATCGGTGTGACCCATTACGACGAAAAAGCGACACCGACAGTAAGCGATTACTACAAAGTGCTGGAAGAGCGCGGCGATCCCTGGCCGGTGATGCACGTGGACGCGCGTAAAGCCGACGATGTCCGCCTGCTGCTCAACACCATGCTGGCCACGCTGGAATACGTGTAACGCCGCTGTCAGAACGCTGAAGAAACCCTTATTTGAATTTACTAACCCAAAACCGGAGATTTTAGGAAATGTCCAAACTTGATGATCTGCTCCAGTCTGTTGTTCAGGATGTTGATGGAGCCCTGGGATGTGCCGTTGTTGATCTGGAGAGTGGTCTGCTGCTGTCCGTTGCGCACAACGTGCCTTACTTCACCTCCTCCTACCTGGAAGCGGTGGCAGCTGCTGCAGTGGACATGATGCGTGGTCGTAACGTACGTGCGGTTGAATCTCTGCTGTCCAGCCAGCGCGGTCAGCCAGTGAAACACATGATCCAGGAAGTGCAGATGGCGACTGAAAAAACCTACCACTTCATGGCGGTTGTACCGGAAAAACCGAACGCGCTGATGGTACTGATCACCAGCCGTCAGACCAACCTGGGTATGGGGTGGGCTTCTGTACGTAGCAACCTGCCAGCGATCGCGCCGTTCTGCCCATAAGAACGGTGTCGGGCAGATCTGACCTCAGGTCTGCTCCGTTGTGCCGCACAGCACAGTCTGTGCGGCATGCTACAGCAAGGCGGTGCTCTGGAACTTCGGTCTGATCCGCTGACCGGCGCCGTTCAAGTGCACTAAAAAGGCCGTGTCATTGCAATCTGTTACCCTCGATATGTCGAAACGAAAACTCCGGCTGATCGGATCCATCGATCAGGGACGTCACTACGAGCCACGTCACATCGCCGACACCCTGTCGGATAGCGCTCAGACCCTGGCGTTGCACGCTGAATTTACCGGGCGGCCCGCAACCCGCATCTACGCCAACAGCGATAACGTGGTAAAGCTGCGCTCCGATATGCAGCTGAAAGTGGCGCAGGCGGAGCACTGGATTCGCGACGCGCTGGAGAAAGAGCGGGCACTGGCGGTGCATCATCCCCGTAAAACCTGGTTCATCATCTACAACGAGGTGGAGGGTGAAGAGGATGCTATACAGCCTGCGATTATCGGCAATGTCACGCCACGTATGCGACCGCTGCATATCATCCTGAACAGTGCCCCGGAAACGGAAGAGCAGCGTGCCTACAACCTGGAGATTCTGAGCGGCGTATTTAACCTCTGTCTCACCGTCGCTAAACAGCAGCAGAAAAAACTGGATGAAGGGTTATCCAACTTTACCACCGACGCTGAAGGCAACCTCTACTACGTCGATGATGAATATTACGGTTGGGATAATTTCATCTCCTTCTCCGCGATGCTGGGGGTGTACCTCCGAACCTTTAACTGGTTTGACAAACCTTTTATCGAAGGCCTGACCGGTGAGTTGATTCGTGTCCTTGATGAGACCTTTAACGACATCAACTGCCGCGCGTCTATCGCCCATCAGCTGCGCTCAGCCTTTATGCCCGGTGGCAAAAAGCAGGAACTGAGCAACCTGATGAGTGAGCTGCTGATGCAGCGCCCACAGTACCTGCGTGATTTTAATCCACCGCCTCGGCCACGGGATCTGTTCAAACCCGACAGCGTCG
Source organism: uncultured Marinobacterium sp. (assembly GCA_947501565.1). Classification (GTDB taxonomy): domain Bacteria; phylum Pseudomonadota; class Gammaproteobacteria; order Pseudomonadales; family Balneatricaceae; genus Pontibacterium. The sequence goes on along the minus strand of CANMWJ010000006.1, from coordinate 69,487 downwards.
AACCGAAGCAGGTGAGCCAATTCCTCGCTAAACATCAGACGGCAACGGCCACCACGGCTGACGATGAAGAGGTTGAGATCGCAGACGAGCTCGCGGCGGAGGAGCACTCCGCGAATGCAGCTGAACGTCCTGTTGCAGAAAGCCCGTCAACAGACGTGGACGAGACCACATTTGAAGCGTTGCAGAGCGAAGAGCCCCAAACCGTAGCTGCACCTCAGCCGGCTTTTGAGGGCGAGCGTTATGTGGCGCTGCTTGCCGACGTGCATGCGAACTACCCGGCGCTTGAGCAGGTGATGGCCTATCTGGACCAGCACAATATCCGTGAAGGCATTGTGCTGGGGGATATCGTTGGTTACGGCCCGGACCCGCGTGAATGTATCGAACGCCTGCGCGACACCGGTTTCGACATCATCAAAGGTAACCACGACCACGCGGCGGCGCTGAACAACACCGAAACCGGTTTTTCGCGCAACGCCAAGGCGGTGATCGACTGGACGGTTGAAGTGCTGAGCGATGAGGAGCGGGAGTGGCTGATGTATCTGCCGCCGATCCTCGAAACCGATGACTGGATGGCGGTCCACGGTGCGCCGATCGATCCCGCGTTTTTCTACGGTTATGTCTACACCATGACCTATCCGGAAAACCTGGATTACCTGCAGAAAAATAAGCGTTCGATCTGTCTGCACGGCCACTCCCATATGCCGGGGGTGTACGTACGTGATCATGGCGGTCGCGACAGTAACATCATCCGGCCAGAGATTGCGCTGAAGGACTTCGCTCACAGCCTGGTATGTCCAGGCTCTGTGGGGCAGCCACGCAACGGCAAACCGGATGCGCAGTTTGCCATCTTTGATCGTCTGGAGCAGCGCCTCAACTTTGTTACTGTGCCTTACGACTATGAGCCGGTGATCGAACGAATGAAGCAACAGGATTTCCCCTCTGCGCTCTGGACCCGCCTGCCCAAAGGGCAGTAAGCGCAGATCTGAACAGGTCACTAAGGAGTTACCGTGACGATGGAAGAAACACAGAACGCTAAGAACCGCCAGCTGGTTAAAGAGTCGATCGAGCAGCTTGGCAGTAAAAACGAGACGCTTGCACGCGAGTTCTACCGCGAACTGTTTCGCCTGGATCTGACACTGAAAAATGTGTTTCCAGGCAATGTGGTCACCCTGAACCGTAAGTTCAGTAACATGCTCTCCACCTTTGCGCACCTGAAACACCTGGAGAAGGTAGCGCCGAGTCTGGAGCAGATGGGTGATCGACACTTTCAGAACTATGGCGCGTTGATTACGCATTTTGATCTGTTTGAGCAGGCGCTGCTGGTGGCGTTTCGTGTGACCCTGAAAGATCAGTTTACCGACGAGCTGGAAGCCGCCTGGGTCTCTGTGTTTGCTGAAGTGGCGGAGATCATGAAACGGGTAGCGCCAGCGACGGTGACCGATTCCGTTCCGCAACTCGGTGAGATCGAAGTACCAACCGATTTTCTGGAGCAGATCGGTGGTGCTGAGAAAGTCATGCAGGTTCACACCCGGTTTTACGATGTGATGTTTGCCGATCCGTGGCTCGGTCAGTTCTTCCTGGGTAAACATGAGTCGGTGTTGGCGCAGAAGCAGACTGAGTTTATGGTCGGTGCGTTTGGTGGTCCCAACCACTACGAGGGGGATACGCCAGCCTTCGTCCATATGCATATGTTTATCACCGACGACGTGGCGGATTATCGTGAGCAACTGCTGCGCGATGCCATTCGGGCTGAAGGGCTGAGCGATGAGATCGCAGATATCTGGTTGAGCGTGGATACCTCTTTCCGTCCGGGTATTGTGAAAGAGGATATCTCGGAGTGTGTAATGAAGTGCCGCGGGCAGATGCCGATCAAGGCACGTAAGCCTGAGGCAATGGCGTAAGTTTTACCGTTTATTCTGCCTTTCCCTACAAATCAGTACCTTTAGGCACTGGTGTGTATCTTTTCAGCTGGGCTACCCTCTATACAGAATCATCTAACGTGATCAGTTGAGAGTAGCCCGGTGTCATTTCACGATCTTTCTCCCGGTTTCTGGGATTCCGAATTCAGCGCCGCACAGGCGGTTGCCGGTCTAAAAGAGTACGGCCAACTCGTTGTCGATAAAGACGGGGAGCACCTCTATTGGGTGGAATACCAACCCGATCAGGGCGGGCGCAACGCGATCTGTCGCTGTGAACTGGCCAGTGGTGAGATCCGTTGTCTCACGCCTGAGGGCCTGTCTGTGCGGAGCAGTGTGCACGAATACGGCGGTCTCAGTTGGTGTTTGCTGGACCAGCAGCTTGCTTTCGTGAATGCTGCCGACCAGCAACTCTGGTTGCAACCTGTACAGGGTGGTCAGCCGCAGCAGCTGACCCGTCTACCTGAGGCGCGTTTTGGTCAACCGATCTGGGACTGGAGTCGCAACCGCCTGATTGCGGTGCAGGAGCTGCATGAGGATCAGGCGTCGCCCGAAGATGTGGTGAACCGTCTCGTGGCGGTCGCACTGGATAGCGGTGAAGTGACGGTGCTGCATGAAGGCGCCGATTTTTATGATGGACCTGCACTCAGTCCCGATGGCAGGCAACTGGCCTGGATCTGTTGGATGCATCCGGCTCAGCCTTGGACGGTAACCACCTTGTACCACGCCAGCGTAGATGCCGCAGGGGTTCTGAGTACGATTAAAACGTTGGGCAACGGTGACGAAGCCCTGACCCAGCCGAAGTTTGCTGATGATGGCTCGCTGCACGTCATCAGCGACCGTGAGGAGTGGTGGCAGATCTACCGTGTTGAAGACGATGAACTGCACCCATTGGTCGGGCAACAGACCGCTGATCATTGCGCGGCGCCCTGGCAGCTGGGGCAAAGTAGTTACCTGCTTACTCAAAAGGGCTGGATTGCCGGGATACACAGGAATGGAAACGGAGCACTACAGCAGGGGCAGGGGCAGGGGAGTGAGTTACGGGATCTCTCGTCGGGCTACAGCCATTTCCGTAGTTTGTGTCAGGTGGATCAGCGTTTGTATTGCATTGCCTCCTCCCCAGCCAGATTACCCGCTGTTGTTGAGGTTGATACGGATGCGTTATCTGTCCGGGTGATTGCCGGCGGCGGGGTGATGTTGAGTGGTGATGGATTATCCGTCCCACAAGCGATCAGTTTCCCTGTTAAAAATGAGCAGGCATATGCGCTTTTTTATCCACCGGCCAACGCAACGGCGAGTAGCTGTGAACAGCCGCCATTGGTGGTGTTTCTGCACGGTGGCCCCACCTCTGCAGCGTATCCGGTATTCAGCCCCAAAGTGCAGTACTGGACGCAACGGGGTTTTGCGGTTGCTGATCTCAACTACCGCGGTAGCACAGGGTTCGGGCGTACCTACCGTATGCGGTTGCAAACGCAGTGGGGTGTGACTGATGTGGAAGATGCGGTGGCGCTGGTGGAGTTCCTGGCTGAGCAGGGACGCATCAATCCAAAGCAGGTGTTTATCCGCGGAGGCAGTGCCGGAGGGTTTACCGCTTTGGCGGCGCTGGCGGCCAGTGACTGCTTTACGGCCGGTGCCAGTCTTTACGGCGTGACCGATCTAGCGGCGTTGGCCGTGTCCACACACAAGTTTGAATCCCGCTATCTGGATTGGCTGATCGGCGATCCACAGACAGAGCAGGCCCTCTATCGAGAGCGTTCACCGATCACGGTCGCTGATAAAATCCACTGCCCGGTGATCTTCTTTCAGGGCATGCTGGACAGGGTGGTCCCGCCGGAACAGACCGAGCAGATGGCAAAAGCGCTGAAGTCCAATGGCAACCGCGTGGAAGTGCACCGCTACGCTGACGAGTACCACGGCTTTCGTGATCCGGACGTGCAGGAGGAAGTTCTGGAGAAGGAGCTGGCCTTCTACCGCACCCTGATGGTCTCTGGATAAGCACGGGTGGTGCAGGAAACCGCGTTAGGCCCCTCGTAGGAGCGACCAAAGTATAACGGGAATCGGTGGAACGCAGCAGATTCAAGCGAAAGTCGGTTTGGCACAATGGGCACCATGTTCATGACAGATCACTCCACTCGTATCTCGTTCTCGTGAACACCGAGTGAAAAGCTGAACCCTACTGGTTTACTTTTCCTGAGCTCTGACCGTCGTATACTTCGCCCGCCCCCCAAGCGGGCTTTTTTTTGTCCTTGGAATCATGGCGGGTGGTGTTGGGCATCGCTGCGCGATGGCCAACCTACCTGATATGTAGGTTGGTGACGAGCGAAGCGACTCCCAACGTCAGCGCTGCTAGTTTTGTTTAGCCAGTAGTCGACTGAAGGCTTCCGCATCCACCGGTTTGGAGTAAAGATAACCCTGGCCGAAATCACAGCCTGCGGTGGATAACAAAGCTTGCTGTTCCTCTGTTTCAATCCCCTCTGCAATCACCCGAATGCGCAGTTTATGCGCCATCACGATGATCGCTTCGCACAGCGCCAGATCGTCTGAATCCTGTGTCAGGTTCTGTACAAAGGTCCGGTCGATCTTAATGAAATCGATAGGGTATTTCTTCAGGTAACCCAATGACGAGTAGCCGGTACCGAAGTCATCCAGCGAGATACGCAGGCCCGCCGCGTGGAATGCGCTCAAGCGTTCGGCGGTCTGGCTGGAAGGATCCATCAACACACCTTCGGTCACCTCGATGGTCAGTGCGCTCTCTGGCAGGCCCAGCTCTGCCAGGTAGTTCAGCCAACGGTTCATGCGCGGCGACTGGTCGCGGTATTGAATCGGTGAGGAGTTGATGCTGACGCTGAAATCGGCATCGTAACGCTCGCGCCATTCGTGAGTTTGTCTGGCCGCTTCCTGGAATACCCTGTCCCCGATCTCCATGATCAGGCCGGTTTCCTCCGCGACTGGGATAAATTGTTCGGGCGAAATGACGCCGCGGGTCGGGTGGTGCCAACGTAGGAGGGCTTCTGCCTTTTGTAGCTTGCCGCTGCGTAGATCAACAATGGGTTGATACTCGAGCTGGAACTGCTTCTCCAGAATCGCGGTTCTCAGGTCCCGGACCATGCTCACACGCTCCAGCGCGGCGACCTGCATGGACTGGGTAAAATACTGGAAGTTGTTGCGTCCCAGCGCCTTGGCGGCGTACATTGCCTGATCGGCCGATTTGAACAGCGATTCTACGTCTTCGCCATCGTCCGGGAACAGAGCGATACCTATGCTCATGGAGACAAACTGGGCGTCACCGTTCAGCTGAAATGGCTGCTCAAATGCGCCCAGAATGGCATTTGCGATCACTGCCGCTTTCTGACGGGCGATCACTTCATTCTCCAGACCGGGGAGTATCAGGGTGAACTCATCGCCGCCCAGCCGCGCCAGCGTATCTGTATGCCGGATGCAGCCCTTGAGCCTTTGTGTGGCATCGACCAGCAGCGCGTCGCCCGCGCTGTGGCCCAGGGTGTCGTTAACGTCCTTAAAACGATCCAGATCCATATAGAGCACGGCAATCTTCTGCCCGTAAACCTGCGCAGTATCGATTTCTGTATGCAATCGGTTTTTCAGCAGGCGGCGGTTAGGCAGGTTGGTCAGCGCGTCATAGTTGGCCTGATGCCAGATCAACGCTTCGCTTTGCTTGCGATGGGTGATGTCGCGGATAACGGCGAACAGGTAGGACCTACCTTTCTGGCTGATGTAGCTGATGTTTCCTTCGATCGGGAAGCTGGTGCCATCCTTGCGGGTGTGTTTACCTTCTCGCAGCACATTGCCGCAAAGTTTGATCTGCTCAACCAGTTCCTGCCATTTCTCTCCCGCGGGTAGGTTGCGGTTGATATCCCAGGCGTGCAGGGTAAGTAATTCAGCTTTTTCATAGCCTAACCGCTGACAGCAGGGTTCATTGCAGTCCAGTAAGCGCCCACTATCGGGATCAACGATCATGACCGTATCGTTGGAGTGGTTTAGCAGCGTGGTTAAGCGCCACAGGGAGTCTTCCGTCTTTTTGCGTTCGGTCAGGTCCACAACCTGTGCAATAAAACGCTTCACCTGGCCGTGTTCGTCCGGTTCGGCGACCAGTGTAAGCAGTCCGGGAATAACGTGACCGTCCTTGTGCAGGTAGCGTTTCTCGATAGTCACCGGGGAAAATGGATTGGTGTTCAGCCGTTGCCGGATCTCACGATTGATTTCGAAGTCTCCCGGATGGGAGATAATGATATCTTTATCGTAGATCTCGTCGCCGTAACCCAGCATCTTCTTCAGCGCCGGATTGACGTATTCGAAGCTGCCATCGGGACGTGACAGGATCATAGCCACGGGGGTGGCGTCGAACATCTGCCTGGCCGTGGAATCAATCTGCTCCGGAACAACTTCAGGTACTACTTCGTTATCCAACATCCGTTTCAGTGACGTAATCCGGTTGAGTGAAGGGGTTACAATGGGTTGGAATTTTACCTGAAGGTCGTGCTTTTTTCAGTTGCCTGTTGTCGGTTTTTTCATCATCAATGGAAAGAATACTGTGACATTGGCGGCTAAAACCTCTAGGTTAGCGCCCCTGTCTAATCCAGCCTGAACTAAAGGATATCTGATGCCCCTTCCCGGGAAAGAACTCTACCGTGGTTATGATGAGTACGGCGTAGTGTCAGTCGTTGAAGACGGTCACAAACGTTATTTGGCCTTCGGCGACAACGATGAGCAAAGCTGCTGGCTGAAGCATGAGCCGCTGACCCCTCAGCATGAATATGTCCGTGCTATGTTGCTGGCGCTGTTGTTTAAAGACCCTAAGCAGGTGATCAGCCTCGGACTGGGGGCGGGCAGCCTCAACAGCTGCCTGCACGGCCACTATCCGTCGGTGAAACAGCAGGTGGCAGAGCTCCGCCCTGAAGTGGTGAGTGTGGCGTACAAGTACTTCCAATTGCCGCGTGGTAAACGCCTGCAGGTGCATACGCTCTGTGCAAACGAGTTTCTGCAGACGGTGGAGACCAAGAAAGCCGATATCCTGTTCAGCGATATCTACGGGGCCGATGGCCTGGATGAGCAGCAGCTTGATCCTGACTTCCTGATGAACTGTCACGATCGACTGAAAACGGACGGCTGGTTGGTGCTGAACTGCTGGCGAGAGCATCAGGGCAGCGATTCGCTACAGACCCTCTCTGAAATCTTTGAGGATGTGCGTAGCTGTGCAACCCAGAGTGGCAACTGGATTCTGTTTGCGGGTAAGAAGGCGAGCAATAAGAGCAGTAAACAGTTGAAAAGTGATGCGCAGGATCTGGGCAAGAGGCTGGGTTTTTCACTGACCGCCCATCTGGCGCGGTTACAGGAATTTCGCGGGTGATCTGAGTCAGGCAATGCTGCGCATTGGCTGACCTACATGAAGCATTGCGCGTAGGTTGGCGACGAGCGAAGCGACTCCCAACAAACCGAGTTGAAACTGTTTTCGTAGGTTGGCCATCGCGCTGCGATGCCCAACTGAATCTTGGGTAATAAGCAAAAAAAAGCCCTCCGGGGGGAGGGCAAAAAGGCATCATTGTCACAAGCTGTGTGACGGGGGGGATGTGATCAGCGGTCAGCTGATCAGAACTGCTCGGTGTCTATCTCGCAGGCACCGGAAAGACCGGACATTACCGTATCCGCGTGGCGGTTCACGCGTGGCAGGTAGTTGTCGGTGTAGAACTCAGCGGTAATCAGTTTGGTTTGCAGGAAGCTGTCGGCGTAGTTGCCTTCACCCATCTGCTCGTGCGCAGCCAGCGCGCTTTTCGCCAGCAGCCAGCCGCCGCACAGGTAGCCGTGCATCATCAGGAAATCGAAGCAGACGCTGCCCGCCAGGGTAGGGTTGCTGGTGGATTTATCCAGCAGCCAGGTGCGTACCTGCATGGAGCGCTCTACAGCAATGCGCAGTTCGCGGTTGAGCTTGGCGAACACCGGAGAATCCACCGCAGAAAGGGCGTTTACGGTGATCATCATCTCTGTCTGCAGGCTTTCCAGCGCTGCACCGTTGTCCATCAGCATCTTACGACCGATGAAGTCCAGCGCCTGGATGCCGGTGGTACCTTCGTAGATCGGCAGAATACGCGCGTCACGGTAGTGCTGAGCAGCGCCGGTCTCTTCGATAAAGCCCATGCCGCCGTGCACCTGAATGTTCAGGGAGGTCAGCTCCTGCGCGAATTCGGTCATCCAGCCTTTGACGATCGGCGTCAGCAGGTCAACGCGTGGTTTGTAGTGGTTGGCAACATCGGCGTCCTGGCTGTGGGCTTTATCCACATCGGACGCTGCAACATACGCCAGTGCACGCATCGCTTCGGTACCGGATTTCATCGCCAGCAACATACGGCGTACATCCGGGTGCTCGATGATCGGCATCTTGCTGCCGTCACGGCGGGTACCCTGAATACGCTCTTTTGCGTACTCCACTGCCTGCTGGTAAGCACGTTCAGAGATGGACAGACCCTGCAGGCCAACGGACTGACGGGCATGGTTCATCATGGTGAACATGTACATCAGGCCTTTGTTAGCCTCGCCCACCAGGTAACCTTCAGCACCGCCGTTGTCGCCAAAGCTCATGACGCAGGTCGGGCTGCCGTGGATACCCAGTTTGTGTTCCAGAGACACGCACGCCACATCGTTCAGCTCAGCCGGTTCGCCGTTGGCGTCCAGTTTGAACTTAGGCACGATAAACAGGGAGATACCTTTCACACCCGCCGGTGCATCCGGCAGACGTGCCAGTACCAGGTGAACTACGTTCGGGGTCATCTGGTGGTCACCCCAGGTGATAAAGATCTTCTGACCGGTGATCTTGTACACATCGCCATCCGGGATCGCTTTCGCTGCCACCGCCGCCAGATCGGAACCGGCGTTTGGCTCGGTCAGGTTCATGGTGCCGGTCCACTCGCCGCTGATCAGCTTTTCCAGATACTGAGCTTTCAGCTCATCGCTGCCGTGGGCGATCAGGGCTTCGACTGCGCCCTGGCTCAGCATTGGGCAGAGGGCGAAACCCATGTTGGCAGAGTGCCAGAGTTCGTTAACTGCAGTACCCAGCACGTTCGGCAGTGCCTGACCACCAAACTCTTCAGGGCCGGTCAGGGTTGCCCAACCGTTCTCCACGTACTGCTGGTAGGCATCGGCAAAACCTGCGGTTTCGATCACCTTGTTGTCTTCCAGGCGGGCGCCATTCTGATCACCCACGCTGTTCAGCGGGGCCAGAACATCGGAAGCCAGCTTGCCAGCTTCTTCGATAATTACCGACGCCAGTTCGCTGTTGACCTCTTCCAGGCCTGATTCTTCGCAGTACTGGTCAAACTTCACCAGTTCCTTGATAACAAAATTCGCATCCGTGTACGGGGCGGTGTAGGTGCTCATAAACTCAGTTTCTCCACAGGTCTCTGGGACTGCCGGGCAGACCTGAACCCGAGTAGCCATCATCAGGGTTCAGGTCTGCACAGCGGCAGTCGGTACAGCTGTTGTGCCTTATCAGCTGGTTATCAGTTCTCTTCTGTTTCCGACGCGTTAGCGCGCTCACGCAGCAGGAACTTCTGGATCTTGCCGGTGCTGGTTTTTGGCATTTCGCCAAATACCACGGTTTTCGGTGCTTTAAAGTGCGCCATGTGGTCGCGGCAGTAAGCGATGATCTCTTCTGCAGTGACAGCATCGGCGTTGTCTTTCAGGGAGACGAATGCGCATGGGGTTTCACCCCATTTCTCGTCTTTCTTCGCGACAACAGCGGCTTCCTGTACCTGTGGGTGGCTGAACAGTACGTCCTCCACTTCGATACTGGAGATGTTTTCACCGCCGGAGATGATGATGTCCTTAGAGCGGTCTTTGATCTCGACGTAACCGTCTTCGTGCCATACCGCCAGGTCACCGGAGTGGAACCAGCCGCCTTCAAATGCATCCGCGGTGGTCGCAGGGTTTTTCAGGTAACCCTTCATCACCAGGTTGCCGCGCATGAAGATCTCACCCATGGTTTTGCCATCCTGCGGTACCGGTTTCAGGGTCACAGGGTCGGCAACCATCAGGTCATCCAGCATCGGTGCGCGCACACCCTGACGGGACTTCAGGCGTGCCTGCTCTTCGACGGATTTCTCATTCCACTCGTCGTGCCATGCGCAGACAACGGAAGGGCCGTAGGTTTCGGTCAGGCCGTAAACGTGGGTCACTTTAAAGCCCAGCTTTTCCATGCCTTCGATAACGGACGCCGGTGGTGCAGCACCGGCGGTCATTACTTTCACCGGGTGGGTGATACCCGCTTTCAGTTCGTCATCAGCGGAGTTCAGCATGTTCAGCACGATTGGCGCGCCGCAGAAGTAACCCACTTTTTCATCTTTGATCAGGTTGAAGATCGCATCGGCACGTACGTGGCGCAGGCAGACGCTGACACCCGCCATCGCAGCGATGGTCCATGGGAAACACCAGCCGTTGCAGTGGAACATCGGCAGGGTCCACAGGTAGACCGGATGGTGTTCCATCGCCCAGGACAGAGCGTTGCTGTTGGCGTTCAGGTAAGCGCCACGGTGGTGGTAGACCACACCTTTAGGGTCACCGGTGGTACCGGAGGTGTAGTTCAGGGTGATCGCTTCCCACTCGTCATCCGGCAGCAGGTATTCAAAGTTTGCGTCACCGTCAGCGATGAAGGTTTCGTAATCGGTGTCGCCGATCAGCTCGCCTTCGGTCCAGTACGGGTCATCGATATCGATTACGAAGGGTTTTTCGTCCAGCAGCTCAAGCGCACCTTTAACGACCTTGCTCATCTCTTTATCGGTGATCAGCACTTTGGAACCGGCGTGCTTGAGGATAAAGGCAACGACCTCGGAATCGAGACGGGTGTTGATCGAGTTCAGTACCGCGCCACACATAGGTACGGCGAAGTGCGCTTCAAAGTGTTCCGGCAGGTTCGGCGCCATGATGGAAACCGCGTCACCTTTCTGCACACCTTTAGCCTGCAGGGCGCTGGCCAGTTGCTTACAACGACTGAATGTTTCGGACCAGTTACGGCGGATCTCTCCGTGAACAACCGCAGGACGATTTGGATAAACGCTGGCGGCTCGCTCCAGGAACTTAATCGGTGTCAGGGCTGCAAAGTTGGCAGCGTTCTTATCCAAATTCGTTTCGAAGGCTGATCTGTTATTCATTATTTTCCCCTCGTGATCGTTGTTTGTTAGTGGTTTACTGACCGGTAAATTCTGCTTTACGACGTTCGGTGAAGGCACCCATACCTTCTTTCTGGTCTTCGCTGGCGAAGCTCAGGCCGAATAGATCGCTCTCCATACGGCAACCGTTTTCGATGCTCTGATCGCCGGAAACCTGTACCAGACGTTTGCAGTGGCTGACCGCCAGTGGCGCGTTTTTGGCGATGGCAACGGCCATCTCAACGCCGCGCTCCAGCAGCTGTGCGGCAGGCAAAACCTGGTTGCACAAGCCGATGCGCAGTGCTTCGTCCGCTTTGACCTTCTCGCCGGTCATCAGCAGCTGTGCTGCCATGCCCGGACCTACGCGGCGCGGCAGACGCTGGCTGCCACCAAAGCCCGGTGGTACGCCCAGGGTTACTTCCGGCTGGCCAAAGACTGCGTTGTCGGCCGCCAGAATGAAGTCACAGGCCATCGCCAGCTCGCAGCCGCCGCCCAGACAGAAACCGTTCACCAACGCGATCACCGGCAGACGGGAGTTTTCGATGCGGTGCATGGTCGCCATGCCGACCTGAGAGAACTCACGCGCTTCTTGTGCGTTCAGGTCTTTCATCTCAACGATGTCAGCACCGGCCGCAAAGGCCTTGTCGCCGCTGCCGTTGATCAGCAGCACGCGCGCATCCGGCTGGTTTTCGATCCAGGCCACCGCACTGGCCAGCTGCTCCAGCACCTGACGGTTCAGGGCGTTCAGCGCCTTAGGGCGGTTCAGGGTGATCAGCCAGACACCTGGCTGTTGTTCGGTGATAAACAGTTGGGTAAATGCCGCAACGTTCATATCGGTCTCCATCATTTTTTATTTTTGCTCGCTATGGAAATCAGTATTCGTAGAATCCGCGGCCGGACTTACGGCCCAGATAACCGGCGTCTACCATCTGACGCAGGTAAGGCGCCGGGCGGTATTTGCTGTCGCCGAAGTTTTCGTACAGTACGTTCATGATGCTCAGGCAGGTGTCGAGACCGATCAGGTCAGCCAGCGCCAGCGGGCCGATCGGGTGGCTGGCACCCAGTTTCATGATGGCGTCGATCTGTTCTGCGTTGGCGCAACCTTCGTCCAGTGCAAAGATCGCTTCGTTGATCATCGGCAGCAGGATACGGTTAAGTACGAAAGCGGCTTTGTCCTTCACCGGAATCGGCTCTTTGCCAGCACGTTTCGCCGCTTCGATCACCTTCGCGGTGGTTTCTTCAGCGGTCTGCAGACCGTTGATAATCTCAACCAGCGCCAGCACAGGTACCGGGTTCATAAAGTGCATGCCGATCACTTTTTCCGGACGGGAAGTGGTCGCCGCCAGGCGGGTGATCGACAGGGAGGAGGTGTTGCTCGCCAGGATCGCATCCGGTTTACAGAGTTCGTCCAGCTGCTGGAAGATCTTGTTCTTGATCACTTCGTTTTCGGTAGCCGCTTCGATAACCAGATCGCAGTCTGCAACCGCCGCCATCTCGGTTTCGCAACGAATACGGCTCAGCACGGCGGATGGGCGCTCTTCGATCAGGCCTTTGTCGTTCAGCTTTGTCAGGCTGCTCTCAATCACAGAGAGGGCAACGTGCAGCGCGTTTTCGTTCAGATCCACCATGATCAGCTCGTAGCCCGCCGTGGCCATAACCTGTGTGATGCCGCGGCCCATCTGACCTGCACCAATAACACCGATTTGCTTAAAAGACATAGATCAACCTCGTACTTACAACTTTGAGAATGAAACGCCTGAACAGCAGGCGATGACAGCGGCGGTGCAGCGGGCTACCGGCGCGGGAAATTCCGGAACAGCAATAAGGTCGGACCCACGGAGTGTGGGACGTAGCAGGAAACGGTCGGGTGCAGTGCTCAGGTCCGAAACCTGAAAGGTCTGGCACATGTCTGGCTACTCACGTCTTATTGTTGTTTGTAGCCAATGTAAGGGGGAATGGTTGCTTAACTATTTGCCAATTCTAACAAAATGTAACAGTTTCGATGTGGGCTGTGAGTCTGTGCTACATTCAGGTATTCGCCGCGTCTGACGCGGTGTATTCGTCTCTTTGTTTCAGGTTATCCCGTGTTTCGTTACTCCCCGATCACCTTCCGTTTGTTCCTGATGCTGCTGCTGTTGATCAGCAGTATCTTTGGCTCGATCTACTGGCTGACTGTGCCGTTGATCAAGGAGAACGTATTCGGCCTGGAGCTGCACTCCAACCGCCAGATGCTGAACGTGGTATACGACCTCGCCAGCCGCATGTATTTCAGCACTAAGTCTTATGAAGAGCAGGCGCTGGAGGCGGAGGAGCAGAAGTTACGCGCAGTGGTGAATCTGAGCGAAAGCTACATCAGCGCTGAGCTGGCAAAAGCCAAGGCGGCGGGGCTGAGCGATGAGCAGAGCTGGCAGCAGGTGTTCGCAGGTGTGCGTAGCTTGCAGTTCGGCAACGGCAACTATGTCTGGATTTCCGACTATCACGCCCATCTGCTCTCCCATCCTGACGATAAATTTCAGAACGAGAATATCGCTACCTACAAGGTCGATGGGGGACAATCGGCGCTGCCCGACATCATCGATCAGGCGGTGAAGCAGGGCGAAGGATTCTTTAAATATAAGTGGTACCGACTGCGCGGCAGCGCAGTGAGTGACAAGTACTCCTTTGTGCGCAGTTTTCCGCAGTGGGGCATTGTGATCGGGGCCGGGGTCTACGCCGATGAGCTGGACAAAGAGGTGCAGGCTTACAAGGATCGTCTGGTTGGCGAACTGAGCGAAGCCTTGAAGAATGTGCGCGTCGCCAGCAACGGTTACGTCTACGTCTTTGATTCCAAAGGCGACATGATCTATCACCCCAATGCCAACATCCACGGCACTAACTTTAAAAACCTGCTCAATACCGTTACCGGCAATCCTATCTATCAGGATCTGATCGCGATCTCCGATACCGGCGAAGAGCTGTTTTACAAATGGGACAGCCCCACCGATCCTGGCAACTACGCCTACGAAAAACTCTCCCTGGTGCGCCATCTACCGGGATTTGACTGGTATATCAGCTCCTCCGTGTACGTGGACGATCTCAGGGCCAGTTCGGTGCAGCTCAGCCAGCGTCTGATGGCGATGGGTTTCTTCGGATTGCTGGCGACGGTGATGGCTGCGTTCCTCTTCGCCGAGTGGCTGACCTCGCCGATCAAGCAGCTCTCCTCCACGGTATACAAGATCAGCCGCGGTAACTTCGAGGCGAAAACCGGCATCAAACGTAACGACGAGCTGGGGTTGCTGGCGGAGACCTTCGATTACATGGTCGATCAGCTCAGCGATAACATCGACACCCTGAACTCGCGCGTGGATGAGCGTACGCGGGCGCTGTCTGAGTCCAACCAGCAGTTGCAGCTGGCGGTCAGCTCGCTGAAGCAGACCAAGCAGGAACTGACCGCGACTGAAACGCGGCAGCGTCTGATTCTGGATGCGCTGCCGGCGCAGGTTGCCTACCTCAACGGTGAGCGCCGCTTTGTCTTCGCTAACCGCGAGTATGCCGAGATGTTTGGTCTCGATAAGGCGGCTGTGGTCGGCAAACTGCTGGAAGAGGTGATGCCTGCCCGGATGTATCGTGATATTCAGGGTTATGTTGATCAGGCGCTCCAGGGGCAGGCGCAGGTTTATGAATACACCGCATCTATCAAGGGTGAGGAGCGGGTTACCCGGCGTATGCTGCTGCCGTTCTACGGCGAGCACCGTGATAAGGTCGAGGGGGTACTCAACCTCTCTATCGACATCACGGCCGAGAAAAACTCGGAGAAACGTCTGGCCGAGGCGAGCAAGATGAAAGCGGTGGGGCAGATGTCCGGTGGTCTGGCGCACGATTTCAACAACCTGCTCACCATCATCCTTGGCAACCTGCTGGAGCTGCAGAACAGCCCCGACCTGCCGGAGCATATGAACAGCAATCTGGTGCCAGCGGTACGTGCCACCCGCCGTGGTGCCGATCTGACTAAACGTCTGCTGGCGTTCTCCCGTCGCCAGCCGCTCTCCCCGGACTGTATCAAACCCAAGGTACTGATCGATGAACTGATCGACCTGTTGTCAGGTCCGTTGCCGGAAAATATCGAGATTGAAACCCGTATCGCCGAGGATGCACCGGTGGTCTACGTGGATGGCGCCCAGATGGAGGATGCGCTGGTCAACCTCGCCCTGAACGCGGCAGATTCCATGGAGAAGGGCGGGCAGTTGAGTATCGAGGTGTCGGCGTTCAGCTGTGCCGAAAGCATCGCCTTTGACGAGCCGGTGAAAGCCGGGGAGTACCTCTGTCTGCGCGTAAAAGATACCGGTTGTGGTTTCAGCGAAGAGGCACTGCAGAAAGCATACGAACCGTTCTACACCACTAAATCCACCGGCGCGGGCTCGGGTCTGGGACTCAGTATGGTGTACGGTTTCGTGAAGCAGTCCAAGGGGTATATCCGCATTGAGAACCGGGCTTCTGGTGGTGCGATGATCGAGATCCTGCTGCCTGCGGTAAGTGAAGGATTCTGCCGTACCCATACCGTGGAACATGAACATCATATTCCGCTCTCTGCCGCCGATGACAGTTCACTGGTGTTGCTGGTGGAGGATAATCCCGACGTACGCACTGTGGTGCGTCACCAGCTGATCGAGATCGGGTTTACCGTGATCGAAGCCAGCACCGCCGATGAGGCTGATACCCTGCTGCAACACCTGCCGGAGCTGGCCGGGGTAGTCACCGATGTGGTGATGCCTGGGGCGCTGGATGGTTACGATGTGGCTGACCGGGTGCAGGAGCTGTATCCGGCGGCGTTTGTGGTAATGATGTCCGGGTATAGCGAAACCCATACCGAACACGATGGCGACTACCGGTTGCTGCAGAAACCGTTTGACCAGGCCGCGCTGGTCAAAGCGATCTTTCCTGATACCTCCAAGGGTTAACGATGAGCGACAGAAACCTGATCTACGTGATTGAAGATGAAGCTGACCTCGGCCAGCTGATGTGCAGCGCACTGGAGAAATTTCGCTACGAGACGCGCTATTTTTCCAACGGCGCCGATGCGCTGGTTGCTGTGCAAACCGAACAGCCGGACGCCTGCATCGTAGACCTGAATCTGCCTGATATGGACGGGCTGGAGCTGGTGAAAGCCTTCGAACAGCGAAACCTGGGGGTGATCATCGTATCCGGTCGGGATGACCTCACCGATCGTGTACTGGGGCTGGAGTTTGGCGCTGATGACTACATCACCAAACCGTTTGAGCCGCGGGAGCTGGTGGCGCGGGTGCAGAGTTTACTGCGCCGTTTGCAGAAGGTTGTGGCGGAAGAGAGCGAAGAGCGCAAAAAGGCGGAGTTTGCGGGCTGGAGTTTCCTGCCTGATTCGCTGGAGCTGCAGTTTGCTGATCAGGAGAAGCTTTCCCTCAGTCGTGCTGAGGGCGATATGCTGATGGCGCTGCTGAAACATCCCTTCCAGATTATGTCTCGCGATCAGTTGCTGGGTGATAACTGCGCCCCGTACGATCGCAGTATCGACGTGCGAATGTCGCGTCTGCGCAAAAAGCTGGAGAGCAGTGGCGAGGGGGTAGAGCTGATCAAAACCGTATACGGCGCGGGTTACATGTTTACTGCGGCGGTGAGCTGGAGCTGAGAACTAACCGGAAGGAACTCACAAGCCCTTGGGCCTCTTGCCCAAAGAGACTCAGGATCGAAACATAGGCTGGTGACGTGTGCCAGCGACTCCCAACACAACATACTCCCCCAAAAACAAAAAGGCCGCAGATAAATCTGCGGCCTTTTTTATGGTTCGCTTGAGCGTTAGTAATAACGCTTAAGCGGTCTCTTTCTCTTTTTTCTCTTCCGCGCCGTCGGCGAAGATGATCTCGTCTTCCGGACGGTGTTTGCCCAGCAGTTTCGGACGTTCGATCAGGAAGTAGAGGATCAGGCCAATCACTACCGCGTACACGGTGGATTTCGGATCAGGCATCGCCAGGGTTACCGCAACGATACCCGCAACACCACGCTCGGTCGGGTTTTTCAGCTGTTCCATACCTACCATGATGCAGATGTATGCAGTCAGGATCAGGGTCAGGGACAGTGCGATTGGCAGTACAGGCTTAAACAGGGTTACCAGCGGCAGGATGAACAGCGCCACCAGACCGGTCAGCCAGAAGGTACCACCACCACTGTAGATGGAGTCCATCGCTTTACGGCCCATCGCGTAACGCTCGGCAACGGTTGCGTGTGCAGCAGTCCACAGCGGACCTGCCAGACCCGGCCAAGGTGCGAAGAAGGCGTGGATACCGTTACGCAGTGCAGTTACCAGGTGAACGCGGTCTACAGATTCTTCGATAGACTCGTCTTTACGCAGGTGGTCGACACGCTTAACCAGCGTGAAACCTACGATGATGTCACCAAATGCGATTACGTATGCGATCAGTGCAGTTGGGATCGCCAGCAGGAATACATCCCAGCCAGGGAAACCCACGGTGAAGGTCAGGTACTGCCACATCAGACCGAAGTCAGGCTGAGTAATGCCCCACTCGATCTCTGGGACTTTGTACTCGCCGGTGGTCCAGCCGATGATCATGGCGAAGATCATACCCGGAACCATACCGAAGGTAGCGATACGTTTCGCCAGAGAGCTCTCTTCCATGATGTTTTTGAAGGAGAGGGAGAACAGGATGTATGCAGAGATGATGGAACCTACGATCAGGGAGATCGGCGTTGCATCAACACGGCCACCCACTTTCAGCTCACCCATCATCGCCGCGATACCTGCGCCGATGATGATACCTGCCTTCAGGGAGTTGGGGATCACGTCTACCAGCTTGGAGCCCCAGCGGGTGATACCCAGAATGAAGAAGATGATTGTGACTTCCAGCTGCAGAGCGAACAGGGCTTTGATCGCTTCAGGGCCAGGCTCGAAGCCTTTCAGATACAGCAACACCACCGGAATTGCTGGCGTAATCCAGCCAGGAACCAGTGGTACACCCAGCAATGCTGGCAGACAGTAGCCCAGACCGGCTACAAAGGTAAACGCCAGTGCAGCCTCGTACGGCATACCGAGGTATTTCTGCAGCAGCGGGATCATCGCCAGACCCACCACAAACATGATCAGGCCCTGGATCATCTCCGGGGTTTCCCACTTGTAGTGGACGAACGGCAGACGGATTTTAAACGGGCCTAATGGCCAGTAGGGTTGCTCCTCGCCAAAGGGGCGCTGGATCAAAGGCATCTTTCTTTTCCTTGTTGTTAGCTTGCTCTATCACAAGGGAAACCGTGTCGCCTGCGAAACCTCTGCAAGAGAGATTGCGCAATACACAGGCAGACAAACGGTTTTCCCGCGAGGCAGTAAACAGGAAAAGTACAAATAGACTTTTTCGCAAACCTTACGAATTGTAACGGCGGGGTAAAGTGTTGATCTCAGACAAGAAGCTGATAAGCCGAACGTGCCAGCCCGATCACCGATACTGAGATCAGCAGCACCAGTGCCAGGTTACGGAAACTCTTCTTACCGGAGCGTTTGAACAGGTAGCTGCCAACGCTGATACCGATCACCATCGGAATCAGAAACAGCATCCCCAAGGTCACCACTTCACCGGTGATCAGGTCCTGATGACCGGTCCAGAGCAGGGCGTAGATATCGGTGAAGGCGAAGAAGGCAACCAGTGTGGCGCGGGTGGCGATCGCCGACATGCCGGTGTAGAGCATCATCAATACCACCGGCAGGCCGCCTATCGCGGCGGCGCCGTTGGCTAGCCCCGAGACAAAACCGGTGGTCAGTGGTAGGCGTGGATTTGGACGTTTCTGTTCAAAGCCCAGCAGCAACAGGATCGCGATCACCAACACCATCAGGCAGATCATCAGGCGGGTGTGGGCTTCGGGCAGGTGGGCCAGCAGCCAGGCGCCAATCGGTGTGCAGATCAGGGTGCCGACCATTAACTGGCCGAGTAGCGTACGGTCGATCTGTCGAAAAACGCTGGGTAACAGATGGATGCTGGCAGCAATCTCCAGCATAAAGATCGCCGGCACCACCATCTTGGGTGACATAAACAGTGCCAGACTGGTGACGGTTAGCGAGGAGAAGCCGAAGCCACTGTACCCCCTCAGGATCGCGGCCCCCAGAATAATCGCCAGCGCCGGTATCAGTTGCCAGAGGCTGAGACTCAGTTGAAGGTCAAACATCGGTGGCTCCTGCGCTGGTTGAGTGAACGTACCGAGGCTAGGAGGTTTGATCGGTGGCAGATAGCGCCAGCAGGTGGACGGCGATAAGGCCAGATTGCCTTAAAGGAAGAGACGTTTACGGAAGGGCTGAAAAAAGAAAAACCGCAGCTTCAAGAAGGGGGACAGAAGCTACGGTTTAAGAGAGTGCTACGTTAAGCGGGTTACCAGCTCAGAGATGCGCCGATCGCGAACTGATCGGTTTCGTTACCGCCATTATCGTACATGTCGTATTCAGCGATCAGTTTCAGGTTGCTGTTTACGTCGTAGAAGTACGCGATCGCATCCAGTTCAGAAGTGGTGGTGACATTAGTCGCGCTGGTTACGTCAGTTTCGCCGTGAGAGATCACGAAACGGTGTTTACCCATGGTGTAAGACGCCTGTACCAGGTAACCGTCGCTTTCGCTTTCGGTGGTCAGTACGCGGTCAGCCAGGGTTGCATTGATACCTTCCTGATCGAAACCGGACGCAGTAACCTGGAAACCACCCATGGATACGCGTGCACCGTACGCCAGACCGCTGGCGTCAACGTTGTTCGCGTCGCTTTCACCGGAAGCACCGCCGATCCAGGCGTTGAATTTGCCACCGTCGAATTCGGTCGCGTAGGTCAGTTCCGCTTCCAGACGTACAGAGTTGGTGGTGTTGCCTTCCGCAACTTCACCGCTCTGAGGATCCAGAATAGCAGCAGCGACTTTAAAGCCGCTCATGTCGTTGGTGCGGTAGGTGATCTGCGCTTTAGGCACCGCGTATGGGTAACCGGTGGAGATGTTACCGAAGGTCACACCGCCGGTGTTTGCCATAGGTACACCGGTACCCAGCAGCAGTTCATCACTGAAGATGTTGGTACGTGCGTAGATGCCGAAATCCTTACCGAACAGCACCTGACCGAAGTCGCCGTCTACAGTCGCGTAGAACTGACGTACGTCGATCGCAGTGTCAGTAACCTGGTTGCTACCGTCGTTGATGGTTACCCAGAAAGAGGAACGGCCGCCCACAGTCAGGTCACCGGCTTCTTTGCTTACGTTAAAACCGATGTAGTTAGGCAGGAAGCCCATACGTACACGCTGCTGTTTTTCTGGCTGGTTGCCAGCAGTAACGCTGTCTACGTCGTCGCTGTCAGTTGAAGTAAAGAACGCGTTGAAGTGGCCATCAGCCGAGAAAGTAGTGCCATCCTGATCGTAAAGGGTAATGCCTGCGTTTGCCTGTGAAGCCATCGCTACCGCCAGTGCTACCGGACACAGCTTCAGCAGTCGTTTATTATTTTTCATGTCGCCCCCATTCCAAGGTATGTGTTTGTTTAGCGTTGGAACGATTATTGGAAACAGGGGCGTTGGCGGGTATCGCGCTTTCGGGCATTTTTCCCGGCTCTTTGGGCGTACTTCCCGGTAGAACGGAGGGTGCGGGCCTTAGGTTTCGGGGCGTGTTAGATCGCAGGGTGTGGGTCGGTGGTGGGCCCTAAGGAGGGGGTGGTCGTAGTGCTATATATTGCAGTTGCACAACAAAACACTACCCAAGAAGCACAGTATTACCAAGCATTGTTACGGTACTATTTACAGGCTAGCCCAATAATCCTGTGAGCGTGCTACTGTTTAACTGAGATTTGTTCTCAATTAAAGTTCCCTGAGCCGTCGTTTTTGGTTTAGAGTTGCTAGCCGGTCTTCTGGAATAGACGGTCAATAATAAGATGAATCCCGCAGGCAACAGGAGCCACCCAGCGGGGATGCAGGGTTAAATCACAGATGAGCAGTGACGTCTCGAGTTTAAGAAAGTTCGTGTCGCCGGAGATTATCTTCGGCGCCGGTGCCCGCAATACGGTGGCCAATTATGCCCGTACTTTCGGCGCACGCAAGGTGCTGGTGGTATCCGACCCTGGAGTGAAACAGGCAGGCTGGGTCGATGATGTAGAGCGTTCCCTGGAGGAGCAGGGTATCCCGTTCGTCACCTACACCGAGGTATCGCCTAATCCTCGAGTGGAAGAGGTGATGAAGGGCGCACAGTTCTATCAGGAGCATGACTGCAACGTGATCGTCGCGATCGGCGGCGGTAGCCCTATGGATTGTGCCAAGGGCATCGGTATCGTCACCGCCAACGGTGGCAACATCCTCAGTTATGAGGGGATCGATACCATCCATATCCCGATCCCACCGCTTATTTTTATCCCCACAACCGCTGGCACCTCGGCGGATGTCTCCCAGTTCGCGATCATCTCCGACCAGCAGGAGCGGGTGAAGATCTCCATCGTCAGCAAGGCGGTTGTGCCCGATGTTGCCCTGATCGACCCTGAAACCACTATGACCATGGATCCTTTCCTGAGCGCTTGCACCGGCGTGGATGCGCTGGTCCATGCCATAGAGGCCTTTGTCTCTACCGGTGCCGGTCCCCTGACCGATATGCACGCGCTGGATGCGATCCGTTTGATCAACACCAACCTGAAAGCGCTGGTGGCGAATCCGTCCGATCTGCAGCTGCGCGAACAGGTAATGCTGGGATCGATGAAAGCGGGATTGGCGTTTTCCAACGCGATTCTCGGGGCCGTCCACGCCATGTCCCACAGCCTCGGTGGTTGGCTGGATCTGCCGCACGGCCTGTGTAACGCCATGCTGCTGGAACACGTGATCGACTACAACTTCCCGAACGCGACCGATCGCTTCAAAGTGGTGGCGGAAACCATGGGGCTGGATACCCGAGGTCTGAGCAGCCAAGAAGTGAAAGCCAGGTTGATGGCCGAAGTAATTCAGCTGAAGCAGGATGTGGGATTGAGTCAGAAGCTGGCGGAAAACGGCGTCAGCATCAGCGACATCCCGATTCTGTCTGAGCAGGCGATCAAGGACCCATGTATCCTCACCAATCCACGTAAATCCAGTAAACGGGACGTTGAAGTTGTCTATGAAGAAGCGCTCTGATCAGGCGACATTCGAAGACCTGATCGGGCTGGGAAACCACTCCGCCCGCAAGAGTTACTATCCGGAACTGGTCAGTAAACTGGAGGAGCTGGAGACCGAACGCAACCGCTATAAGTGGCTGTTCGAAAACGCCCTGCACGGTATTTTTCAGGCGAATGTCTGCGGCGGTATGCTGGCCGCAAACCCGGCCATTGCGCGTATCTGCGGTTACGGTTCGGTGGAAGAGATTGTCAGCGACATCAGCTGTCTGAAAGAGCAGCTGTTTGTGAAGGCAGACGATTACAGCTACCTCAACCACTGTTTGAAGGTGTACGGCAAGGTGTTTGGGTTCGAAACCACCTTCCGGCGTAAGGCGGGCGGATTGGTGGACGTGTCGCTGAACGTGCTGCTGAAAACCGAAGGCAACACGCAGATCATCGAAGCGTTCGTACAGGACATCACCGAGCGTAAGAAAACCCAGGACAAACTCAAGCAGCTCAACGAAGATCTGGAGCTGCGCGTTGAGGAACGTACCCGCGAACTGGTCAGCCTCAACGATAAGCTCTGGCGCGAGATCGCCGAACGTGAGCAGATCCAGAAAGAGCTAAAGGTTGCCAAAGAGGTAGCCGAGCGGGCCAACCAGAGTAAGGACAAATACCTCGCGGCAGCGAGCCACGACCTGTTGCAGCCGATGAATGCGGCACGGTTGTTGGTATCGGCACTGCGCGAACGCCAGCTGGCCGATGAAGATGGTCATCTGGTAGAGCGGGTGCATCTGGCGCTGGAAAACGCCGAAGAGTTGCTCACCGACCTGCTGGATATCTCCAAGCTGGATCAGAACGCGGTGAAACCGGATCTGGCCGATCACAACATTGCGGCGATGTTGCGCCCCTTAACCGCTGAGTTTCAGGCGGTAGCGCAGGACGCCGGGCTCAGTCTGCACGTGGTGCCATCCTCATTGCATGTGCATACCGATGCACGTCTGCTGATCCGTATCCTGCGTAACTTCCTCTCCAACGCGATCCGCTATACCTCCAGCGGCAAAGTGCTGATCGGCTGCCGACGCGGCCCCGATTCGGTCCGGATCGAAGTCTGGGATACCGGTATCGGCATTCCGGAGGATCGCCTTAGCGACGTGTTCAAAGAGTTCCATCAGCTGAAACAGAAGAAAGGTGCACGGGCCGGGGTTGGCCTGGGTCTGGCGATCGTTGAGCGCATCGCACGTATGCTGGAGCACCGTGTGCGTGTGGCGTCGGTGCCGGGCAAGGGATCGATGTTCTCGGTGGAGGTGCCGCTGGCCAGCGAGCAAAAACCAGCAGCTGAAAGCGTTGGCAGGCAGATGCCACAACTGAATCAGATCGAGCAGGCGCAGGTGCTGGTAATCGACAATGAGGAGAATATCCTCGCCAGCATGTGCGCTCTGCTCAGTCAGTGGGGCTGCAGTGTAGTCACCGCCCCTGATGAAGTAGAGGCGATCAGTCTCTGCCGTGAGCAGGGGATCGTGCCGGAAGTGATCGTCGCGGACTACCATCTGGATGACGATAAAACCGGGACCGAAGCGATTGTGGCGTTACGCAAGATGTTTGGCATGCAGATCCCGGCGATGGTGATCACCGCCGACCGCAGCCACGAGTGTCGTCAGCTGTTCCGCGAGATGGAGCTGCCAGTACTGAACAAGCCGGTCAAGCCGGGTAAGTTGCGTGCCGTGCTGACGCATTTGCTGCAGAGTTAGTATATTAACCAGTACTAAAGTACTGGTTAATCGCTCTCTTTTTAATCTGCTCTGAAGCTACTTTCTTTAGTTTCAACAAGTTATAGCGTCTGGATGCTTATCCATAACCCTTAAAAACGGGTCGCAAGTAGTATTTTTAGCCATCTTTGGCCTCCCTAGAATATGGGTTATACAGGCTAAATCCCGGTGGCGATCACGTGTCTTACTCCTCATCCGTTACAACCGCAGTCTCTTTCAGTCGATCTCCTGAGCAGGCCGCAGCCGAGCTGCGTGAGCAGCTCAGTGGGCAGGCGCTGGAATTTGTGCTGTTTTTCTGTTCTGCCGAATACGATCTGCAGGCGCTGGCGTCCGCGCTGAATGTTGAGTTTTGCGACACGCGGCTGGCGGGCTGTACCACCGCTGGGGAGATCACACCCCAAGGCTACGGGCAGGGCTGTATCACGGCGATCGGCTTTACCGCCGGACGTTTCGCCGTTGCCGATATCGGGGTGCAGAAACTGGATAACTTCAGCCTCACCGAAGCCCAGTCGCTGGTGGAGAAACTGATTCATGACTGCCGCCGTAAAGAGGTGGCGCCGATCAAAGGCAACAGCTTTGCCCTGACGCTGTTTGACGGCCTCTCCATTCAGGAGGAGATGGTGCTGATGTCGCTGAACGCGGCGCTGGGCAGCATTCCCAACTTTGGCGGTTCGGCCGGTGACGACGTCCACCTCACCAATACCCATGTGTTCTTTGATGGCCAGTTCTATAACGATGCCGCCGTGGTGCTGATGTTTAACACCGCCTGTGACTTCGAGGTGTTCAGTACCCACCATATGCTCAGCCGCAGCGAAAAGCTGGTGGTTACCGCTGCCGATGCGGAAAGCCGTCGCGTCTATGAACTGAATGCCGAACCTGCAGCGGTGGAGTATGCACGGGCGATCGGTGTAGAACTGGAGGATCTCAATCACGAGGTGTTCGCCCTTAACCCGATTGCGGTGAAACTGGGGGAGGAGTTCTACGTGCGCTCTATTCAGCAGGTGAACGACGATCTGAGCCTCACCTTCTACTGCGCTGTAGAGAACGGCATCGTGCTGACTGTGATGGAGCCGGGACCGATCATCCCCAACCTCAATTCGGAATTTAAGCGCATCAAACGTCATATCGGCGAACCGCAGATAGTGATCGGCTGTGACTGTTTCTTAAGGCGGCTGGAGATTGAACTGTCCGGCATTAAAGACGATGTCTCCGAGATGCTAAAAGCGAACCGGGTGATCGGTTTTAACACCTACGGCGAGCAGACCGAAGGGATGCATATCAATCAGACCTTCACTGGCGTTGCCATCGCGAGGTGCCCGCATGAATAAACCGGTAGCCCTCGACGATCGCGCCCGTATTGAACAGCTGGAGCGGGAGAACGCCAAGCTGCGTCGCATCAACGAAGTACTGATCGAACGGGTGGAGTCCAGCAGCTCGCAGGTGGCCAATCCCTATTCGGCGTTTGAACATTCGGTGGTTTTGGCGGAGCAGGTGCGGGAGCGGACTGAAGCGCTCAACGTGGCGTTGTCAGACCTGAAAGCCAGCAACCGCGCCATGCAGGAGGCAAACCGCAAGGCGGCTACCTCCCATCAGCGTCTGATCGACGCCATCGACAGTATCTCCGATGCCTTTGTACTCTTCGACGCTGAACGTCGGGTGGTGCTGTTTAACGATAAATTCCGCCATATCTGGAACGATGTGAAAGTGGAGATCCAGACCGGAATCACCATTCAGGATATCTGGGACCTGGGCCACGAGTCGGGGCTGATCGCGGAGACCTTCAGTGATACCGATAGCGACAGCAAGGTGTTCCGCCTCAGCAACCGCAAGTGGTTCCAGATGAGCCAGCGTCCCACCATGGACGGTGGTCTGGTGGTGCTCTATACCGACATCACCGCGTTGAAGGCACAGGAAACCGCAATCCGTGAACGGGCGCTGGAGCAGAAGAGTAAGTTGCTGCAGGCTGCGGTGGATAACCTCTCTCAGGGGGTGGCGCTGGTTAATCACGAAGGACGACTGGAGGTGTGGAACGACCGCTTCCTCGAACTCACCGGTGTGGAGAAAAGTGCCGCCGAGGAGCGTCCGCCGTATGGCGCATTGATGGTGTCCCACAAACATATCCTGCAACACGCACTGACCCCGGAGCAGCAGGAGGAAGTGATTGCCTCCGAGCAGCGTGAGCACAACGGCCGCGTGATCGAGGTACGTACGCACCCTATGCCCGCCGGGGGCTTTGTAAACACCTACACCGATATCACCGAGCGCCACCAGTACGCCGAGACACTGCGCGAAAGCGAACAGTGGATCCGCCTGATCACCGACAACGTACCCGCGATGATCTGTTACGTAGGGCGTGACGGTCGTTACCAGTTTACCAACAAGGTGTATGACGAATGGTACGGGCAACCCAGCGGGGCGCTGATCGGTGAGCTGATCAACCGCGTGCACGATGAAGAACAGATGCGCACTCTGAAACCCTACTTTGATCAGGCGATGGCAGGGGAGTGTGTGACTTTCGAAATGAGTGAACCTAACCTGGCCGGGGAGGAGCGGATACTGCTGAAATCCTATGTGCCTAACCTCGATAGCGATGGGCAGGCGCTTGGTTGTTTCGTGATGATCCGTGATATCACTGAACGTATCCGCACCGGCGAGGAGCTGCAGCAGGCTTACCAGATGATGGAGCAGCGGGTGAAGGAGCGTACCTCCGAGCTGACCTATCTCAACCAGCAGTTGCGTCAGGAGATCAACGAACGTGCGTTGATCGAATCCCGCTTGCGGGAAGCCAGTGATGAAGCGGAGCGGGCCAACCTCTCGAAAACCAAGTTCCTGGCAGCGGTAAGCCATGACCTGTTGCAGCCGTTGAATGCGGCGCGCCTGTTTACCAGTGCGCTCGCCGAACAGGAGATGATCGACCAGACCCGATCGCTGGTGCATTCGGTCTCTAACTCGCTGGAGGATGTGGAATCCCTGCTCAGCACGCTGGTGGATATCTCCAAACTGGATGCCGGTGTGGTGGTGCCGGATGTCATCACCTTCAACATCAGCGACCTGCTGCGCAATATCGCCAACGAGTACCGACAGATCGCGCAGAGCGAAGGTTTAGAGCTGCACTTTGTACCCTCCCACGCGGTGATCAGCTCCGATTCCCAGCTGCTGGCGCGTATTCTGCGCAACTTCCTGTCCAACGCTATTCGTTATACCGATAGCGGCCGCATACTGCTGGGCGCGCGTCGCAAGAAGGAGAGCCTGGTGCTGCAGGTGTGGGATACCGGCGAAGGGATTCCGGCCACCAAAAAGCAGGAGATCTTTCAAGAGTTTAAACGCCTCAAACATACCCACAGCGGTCAGGATAAAGGCTTGGGCCTGGGACTGGCGATCGTAGACAAAATCTCCCGTGTGCTGGGACACCCGATCGATGTGGAATCCTGGGAGGGGCAGGGATCGGTGTTCTCGGTTGAGGTGCCATACGGTGTAGCACACACCAACAGTGGAGAGGTGCATGGTCCCAATCTGCCACAACGGCTGGAGCGTTTGCAGGATGCCAATATCTGGGTGATCGATAACGATCAGGCGATCTGTCAGGGGATGAAAACCCTGCTACAAGGGTGGGGATGTAATGTGGTGACCGCGCTCTCCGTGGACGACCTCACCGCTCAGCTTGATCCGGCAGATACACCGGTGGATCTGCTGATCGCGGATTACCACCTGGATAATGGCGAAAATGGCGTCGATGCTGCAGCCGAGGTGCGCAGCATGCTAACCCATGAGGTGCCGGTGCTGATGATCACCGCCAACTACTGCAAGGAGCTGAAGCAGGAGATCCGCGAGCTGGGTTATATGTTGATGAATAAACCGGTCAAACCGCTCAAGCTGAAAACCACCCTGACCCACATGCTGGAGGTCAGGGGGTAGGAGCGCAGCGTGTGTGTTATGGCTGCTGACGGGTGGCAGCCAGGACGATCTCGCGCAGGCAGAGGTTTTGCGGCTGCTGGTAGGCGAAGAGCACGGCGCGGGCGATATCCTCCGCGCTGATCACGCCGCCCATGCTTTCCTTCCAGGCTTCGTAGTTGGCCTTGATCTCGTCGGAGCTGGTGTGCGAGAGCAGTTCTGTCTCGACGGCGCCCGGCGCGATGGTGATCACACGCACGTTATCGTCGGCCACCTCTTCACGCAGGTTTTCGCTGATGGCGTGTACCGCAAACTTAGTGCCGCAGTAGGCCGCATGATCAGGGAAGGTTTTGCGGCCAGCGATGGAGCTAATGTTGATCAGGGTACCGCCGCGGCGCGCTTTCATCGCAGGCAGGACCGCTTGACTGCCATTTAGCAGGCCCATGACGTTTACATCGAACATGCGCTGCCACTCTTGAGGGTCCTGATTGGCGAGCTGACCAAGCAGCATCACACCCGCGTTATTTATCAGGCAGTCCGTTTCGCCGTAGGTGGATTCCGCCTCACAAATGGCTTCGTTCACAGCCGCACGATCAGTGATATCCACCTGCTTACACAGGCAATGGGGGAGTGCCAGCGCCTGCAGTTTTTCGATGCGGCGGGCCAGTAACAGCAGGGGATGACCTGCCTCACTAAAAGCGCGGGCGATGGCTGCGCCGATGCCGGAGCTGGCGCCTGTGACTACGATCAGTGGTTTGTTCATGCTATGGTCTCTGTTTGTAACGTGATTTCGGGCAGGAGAGATAGCCCGTCAGGGATAGATTTTAGGGAGTAGGTTGTTTTTAAAAATCGGGCTAATCTGAAATTACTGTTAAAAAATTATGAACAATATCCATTGGAGCGGGATTCGCTCGTTCATAGCAGTAGCAGAACACGGGAGCTTCACCGCAGCCGCCGATGCCACCGGCTTGTCTAAAGCCGGCTTAAGCCAGCAGGTTACCGCGCTGGAAAAAGCGTTGGGCGTACAGCTGTTGTACCGGACGACGCGTATCCTGCGTCTGACGGAGGTGGGGCAGGGATATTACGAGATGTGTCGGCAGGGGGTGAATCAGCTCTGCGATGCTGACGAATGGGCCACCCAGACCACCCAGGCGCTTAGCGGCGCTATCCATATGAACTCGGTGGGTGGATTGATTGGCGAAGAGCTGATTGCTCCGCTATTGATCCAGTTTCAGAAAGAATATCCGGCGATCGACGTCATCCTGGACTTCTCCAGTCAGCGCGTGGACCTGATCGACGGTCATTACGACATCGTGATGCGGATGGGGGAGTTGCCAGACTCGACCCTGATCGCGCGCCGACTGCACACCATCACCACCCGTTATGTTGCCAGCCCGGCGTTTATCGCCGAACACGGCGAGATCCAGCACCCGCATGACCTGCAGAATGTCCCGCTGATCTATGGCAGCGTGAACGAATGGCAGTTTATCCGCCCTGAGCAGCAGTACCGGATTCAGGCTAAACGCGGTTTTCAGATCGCCAACGGCCGGGTGATGGTACAGGCAGCGAAGGAAGGTTTGGGGGTGGCGCGTCTGGCGGATGTCTACGTCGCCAGCGCACTGCAGAGTGGCGAGCTGGTCGAGGTGTTGCCGGAGTGGCGGCAATCCACGCCGTTGTCGCTGATCTGCCCACCGGCACGTTATCAGCTGGAGCGTGTGCGTACCCTGGCGGACTGGTGTATTGCGGAGTTCGAAACCCGCTATACGCAGATGTTGGGTGAACGTGCAGAAGTTACTCGCGAGTTCCCTTCGCTTTAACGAACGGTCCTTTTCAGGGCAATTTCAGGGCAATGTGATAGCTGGCCAGGGTGATCAGATACCTGGGATCCCGATCGGGCCTGGCAGATCAGGGATGGGTGAGCACGCCGCCAGTGCAGTAACGGCCACAATCAGCAGCAGTGGACGCAGCAATTTTTCCAGTTTCATAACTTTCCTTATTAAACGGTCGATATGTCTGCGGCGGACTTGCCGCGCAGTTACTCTACTGTGTTCCGGTAACTGAGAGAAGACAGGTTCGCTAAATAACCTTGTACGCGCACGGTATTGTCATAGCTGTATCTAATGCGCTGCCATATTGGCATAATACGCGGCCATTAACCTCGCCTTATCATTCCGGTTAGTCGTCGCGAAAATGGCTGTCGGAATCGCGCTTTAATCACCTTAAATTCGGAATACGACATTGCTGACCACCGCGAATATCACCATGCAATTCGGCGCCAAGCCGCTGTTTGAAAACGTCTCTGTTAAGTTTGGCGAAGGCAACCGCTACGGTTTGAT
The DNA here is from genome assembly GCA_947501565.1 of uncultured Marinobacterium sp. Classification (GTDB taxonomy): domain Bacteria; phylum Pseudomonadota; class Gammaproteobacteria; order Pseudomonadales; family Balneatricaceae; genus Pontibacterium. Next base: position 39,346 of record CANMWJ010000006.1, on the reverse strand, counting down.
CGGCGCAAACGGCTGCGGCAAGTCCACCTTTATGAAGATTCTGGGTGGCGATCTGGAGCCCAGCGCGGGCAATGTCTCCAAAGATCCCAACGAGCGTATCGGTAAGCTGAAGCAGGACCAGTTCGCCTACGAAGAGTTCAGCGTGGTGGATACGGTGATCATGGGCCACGAAGATCTGTGGGCGGTGAAATCCGAGCGTGACGCGATCTACGCCAAGGCGGAGATGACCGAAGAGGACGGTATCCGTGCTGGTGAGCTGGAAGCGGAGTTTGCTGAGATGGACGGTTACACCGCCGAATCCCGTGCCGGTGAACTGCTGCTGGGCGTAGGTATTCCGCTGGAGCAGCACTTCGGTCCGATGAGCGAAGTAGCGCCGGGTTGGAAACTGCGTGTCCTGCTGGCGCAGGTGCTGTTCTCCGATCCCGATATCATGCTGCTCGACGAACCGACCAACAACCTGGATATCAATACCATCCGCTGGTTGGAAGGGGTGCTGAACGAGCGCAACTGCACCATGATTATCATCTCGCACGACCGTCACTTCCTGAACAGTGTCTGCACCCACATGGCCGATCTGGATTACGGTGAGCTGCGTCTCTACCCGGGTTCCTACGACGAGTACATGACTGCGTCGACCCAGGCGCGCGAACGTCTGCTGGCCGACAACGCCAAGAAGAAAGCGCAGATCGCCGAGCTGAAATCCTTTGTCAGCCGTTTCTCTGCCAACGCGTCCAAGTCTAAGCAAGCCACCTCCCGTGCGCGTCAGATCGATAAGATCCAGCTGGAAGAGGTGAAACCGTCCAGCCGTCAGAACCCGTTTATTCGCTTTGAGCAGACGAAAAAACTGCACCGTCTGGCACTGGAAGTGGAAGGTCTGGGTAAATCGTTTGACGAAGAGCTGTTCCGTGGCCTCAACCTGATGGTGGAAGTGGGCGAACGCATCGCGATCATCGGCCCCAACGGTATCGGTAAATCCACCCTGATGAAGTGTCTGGTGAACGACCTCGAACCGACCGAAGGGGTGGTGAAGTGGTCTGAGAACACAGAGTTCGGTTACTACGCGCAGGATCATGCCGCCGACTTTGAAGACGACAAAACACTGCTGGACTGGATGTGGCAGTGGGGCAAAGAGGGTGACGATGAGCAGGTGATCCGCGGTACCCTGGGACGTTTGTTGTTCTCCCAGAAGGAGATCGATAAATCGGTGAAGGTGATCTCCGGGGGTGAACAGGGGCGTATGCTGTTCGGCAAGCTGATGCTGCAGCGTCCGAACGTATTGCTGATGGATGAGCCGACCAACCACCTGGATATGGAATCGATCGAATCCCTCAACCTGGCGTTGGAAAACTACGAAGGCACGTTGCTGTTTATCAGTCACGACCGTGAGTTTGTCTCCTCGCTGGCGACCCGTATCATCGAACTGACGCCGACCGGCATCGTGGACTTCCACGGTACCTACGAAGATTACCTGCGCAGTCAGGGTGTCAGCTAACCGCTGTTAGATTCCCTCCCGTTGTCGCGCTTTCATAGTCTTCAGCGGGAGGCGTAAACCCCGACTGCTGTTTCTGGTGATGGCTGTTAGAACAGTTAGAATAGAGAGTATGGCCATCTCATCTACCTCTCCAAACGCCCCCTCCACGCAGATGACAGGTGCAAACCTGACTCTGGATCTGCGTAGTTACAGCCGCGAGACCCACAGCCATCAGCACGACTTTCACCAGTTGGTTCTGCCCGTGCAGGGGCGGCTGGATATGCGTGTGGGACAGCAGGAAGCGGCGGTATCGGTGGAGCAGGCCGCAGTGGTCGCCGCCGGTGAAGCCCATGGTTTTGCCGCCCCCGATACAAACCGTTTTGTGGTGGCAGATATCCCCGACGCACTGGCCCCGGAGCTGGCGCGTCTACCCGCATTTATTACCCTTGATCCGACGCTGACCCAATATGTGAGTTTCCTGCACCAACACCTGCAGCAATCGCAGCAATCGCAGGAGGAGGAGCAGAGTCGGAGCAGCGAACGGCAGATGTTGCTGTTGCTGATCCAGCTGCTGCAGGAACGCTTCGGCGACAACCTGCGCCTTGACCGGCGTATCGCAACCGCCCGCAGTTATCTGGATGCACACTACGCGGAGTCGGTCTCGATGCCGCAACTGGCCACGATCGCCAGTCTAAGCCCACGCCAACTCAGCGAGCTGTTTCGTCGCGAACTGGGCATGACACCGCAGCAGTATCTGATCGAGAAGCGGATGCAGCAGGCCTGGCAGCTGCTGGAGAGCACTGAGCTGCCGATTCAGCAGGTGGCGGATCGCGTTGGCTACAGCAGTCTGGCCGCGTTCAGCGACCGTTTTCGCAAACACTTTGGCCGCGCGCCCCGTTATTTCCGTCAGTCCAACAGCTGATCGACATTGATTTCGCCGATTTGGCAAACAACAACGCCGCTTTGGCAAAGCGACCCGCTACAGCACCTCGTACCCTGTAACTCTCTTAATCTGACAAACAGGGGTAAGGGCGTGTCTCGGTTATCCACTTCTGCATCTTCTCTCCAGCTAGCGACCCTGATGGGTGGCGTGTCGATCTTCCTGTGGGGCACGCTGGCGTTGCTGACCCGGCTCACAGACGGCCAGATTCCGCCTTTCCAGATGATGGCGATGACCTTCCTGCTGGCGTTTACGCTGATGAGCCTGAAATGGTGGCGGCAGGGGCATTTAGGGCTGAAACACCTGAGACAGCCGGTGCTGGCGTGGTTTCTGGGGGTGGGCGGATATTTTGGCTACCACTTCTGCTATTTCGAAGCGATGACCAGCGCACCGGCGGTGGAGGTCAGCCTGCTGGCTTATCTATGGCCGCTGCTGATTGTGTTGTTTTCGGGGTTGTTGCCCGGTGAGCGACTCCGGTTGCAGCATCTTATCGGTGCAGGATTGGCATTGCTGGGCTGCTGGTTACTATTGAGCAACGGTGGTGCCGAGTTTGATGCGCAGTACCTCAATGGTTATCTGCTGGCGCTGGCCTGTGCGCTGATCTGGTCGGGCTATTCCGTATTGAGCCGTCTGGTGAAGCAGGTCTCTACCGACGCGGCGGGTTGGTTCTGTCTGGTGACCGGTCTGTTGGCGCTGGGCTGCCATCTGCTGTGGGAGGAAACCGTCTGGCCGCAAAGCGCTGTGCAGTGGATTGGTGTGCTGGGGTTAGGGCTTGGCCCGGTGGGGCTGGCGTTTTTTACCTGGGATTACGCCATCAAACACGGCAACCTGCAGCTTCTAGGGGTGATGGCCTACGCCGCACCGCTGATCTCTATTCTGTTGCTGGTACTGGCTGGCGAAGCAGATGCCGATCTGACTCTGGCGCTGGCCTGTGCTGCCATCGTAGGTGGTTCGCTCATTGCCGGTTTAGCAGGGCGGCGCGCCGATAACGGCCGCGCCTGACAGGGAAAATCAATTCAGTTGGTTTCTTGGGCTACGGCGTCCAGCGCTGCGTGATAGAGCGTATCCATCGCTTTCAGCGGCAGGCTGTCGCGGTGGCGCACCAGCACGGTTTTTATCTGCGCCAGTTGCGGATCGATCGTCTCAACAGTCAGATCCGCACTGTGGCGGCTGTGGGTCACGATCCAGCGTGGCATCAGCGTGCAGCCCAGGCCCATCGCTACGCAGCCGAGAATGCCGTCGAGGGTGCCCAGCTCCATGGTGTCATTGACCAGTCGGCCCGATTCACGCTGCCAGGTGAGCGCCCGTGCCCGGTAGGCGCAGCCCTCTTTAAACAGGATCAGCGGCAGGTTGGATGCTGCATCCGTGGCACGTACCAACACTAGTTCTTCGGTGGTGATCTCCTGAACGACCAGATCGGGGTGCTCCACATGGCCCCCGACAAAAGCGCAATCCAGCTTGTGTTCCAGAACTTGTTCTACCAGGCCTTCAGAGGTGTCGGTTACTACGTGCAGGTCTACGCCTTGATGACCGGTACGCACCGCTTTCAGGGCAGGCGCCAGGCGTAGGGAGGCAAAACTTTCCATGGAACCGATACGCAGTTCACCAGACTGTTCGCCCACCTGACGTACCGCTGCACCGGCCTGCGATTCCAGTTGCAGCAGCTGCTGGGTGTACTCCAGCAATACCCGGCCGGATGGCGCCAGCTCCAGACCACGCCCTTTGCGGTAGAACAGTTCCGCACCCAGCTCCTCCTCCAGCCGTTTGATGCGGTTGGTGACGTTGGATTGCACGGTGTTGAGCTTCCGTGAGGCCGAGAGAATACCGCCCTCTTCAACCACCGCCTGAAAGGTACGCAGCGCGATGAACTCCATAAGCGATCCTTAAAATCGATATAAATATAATTTATATATCTTAAATATAGATATATTGAGTATCGGTGTTTGTAGAGGGGGATGCAAGCAGGGCAGCCAAAGGCGGATGCAGGAATCATCCAGGCAAGGGGTAAGGGGCAAGGAACAAATGGAGACAAGGCAGGAGCAACGACTGTTGCCCCTGATCAGGCGAGCATCAGCTGCGAGGTTCGCGCGCCATGGTGTAAAACTCGGTGTTGGCCTGCATTGCAGTGACAATCGCCATACGGTTGGAGAGACCGAAAAAGGCGGTAATGCCAGCGATATCCCAGATATCTTCGTCGTTAAAGCCCTGTTCGTGCAGCAACTCGTAATCGTCGGTGCACACCAGTTCAGGTGCTTGGGAGAGTTTCATCGCAAAGTCCATCATCGCCTTCTGACGTTCGCTCAGTGGCGCGTGCAGGTAGTTGATGGCGATCTGGTCAGCAAGAAGAGGTTCTTTGGAGAAAACACGTAGCAGGGCGCCGTGGGCGATTACGCAGTACTGGCAACCGTTGGCAGCGCTGGTCGCGACGATAATCATCTCTTTCTCGGCCGGTGTCAGAGTACTCTCTTCACGCTCCATAATCGCATCGTGATAGGCGAAGAAGGCACGGAACTCCGCCGGGCGGTGAGCCAGGGTCAGGAACACGTTGGGGATAAATCCGGCTTTCTCCTGCACTTCAAGAATGCGGTCGCGGATATCGCTGTCCAGTTCATTTACGTCCGGTACCGGGTAGCGGCTGATAGCGCTCTCACTCATTTTTATCTCTCTTATTTTTTGAACGGTTAATCGACGGTAGACATCGTAGCAACTTAAAACGATCATAATCAGTCACTCAAGCGCCATAAAGCGAGCGTAAGCAGACACTATGTATCAGGTACTGGGTTTAGTTTTCGACGGTTTTCAGTCTTCGGGCATCGCTTCCACTTTCGATGTATTCAACGTGATGAACACGCTCTGGAAGCAGCGGGGTGATGGCGATGCGCTCTACCGCTGCAATCTGGTGTCGGTTGAGGGCGATCAGGTCACCGCATCCAACGGTACGCGGATGCTGGTGGATTATCGCCTGGAGGATGCGCCTGCGCCCGATCTGATCATCGTGCCGGGGGTGCATCATGTGGATGGCAAGCAGCTGATCCAGAAGGTGCAGGGGTTGGATCGGGAACAGCGCTGGTTGAAAACCCAGCAAGAGGCGGGAGTCTGTGTAGCCGCCAACTGCAGCGGTGTCTTTCTGCTGGCGGAAACGGGTCTGCTGGATGGGCAGAGCGCGGCCACAGCCTGGTGGCTGAGCAGCCTGTTCCAGAAACGTTATCCCCAGATTACCCTGCGGACCGATACCACCATGGTGGAGAACACACAGAATTTTTGTACCGGCGCCATGACTGCCAATCTGGGGGTCATGTTGCAGATCGTTGAACAGCAAGTGGGGCGCCAGTTGGCGGAGGCATGCGCCAAAACCATGCTGATCGATGCCAATCAGACCTATGCGACACCTTACCTCTTTATGCAGGCACAGACAGAACATCAGGATGCGATGGTGCTGGCGGTGGAGAGCTGGATGCAACGTCATATTGCGCAGCCACTGGATCTGGCGTCGTTGGCTGAACTGCACTGTGTCAGTGAGCGGACACTTTCGCGCCGCTTCCGTAAGGCGCGGGGGATCACGCCCACCGAATATCTGCAGCAGCTGCGCCTGGAGCACACCAAACTGCTACTGGAAACTACCCAGCTGAATATTGAGCAGATCGTCGAACGGGTAGGGTACAGCAGCGCCAGTTCGCTGCGTCGTTTGTTTCAGAAGGCGCTGGGGTGTTCACCACGGGAGTTCCGCAACCGGCAGCAGTAAAGGATCTGCCATACTGATCCTTCAACGCTTGCCAGCAGGTCCGGGATCAAGCATCTTTATAGCCTCTTAACGCCACCTAAAAATAACAAGAGGCATAGGAATGAATCACAATGAACCGGTCGAGATGACCACGCCGGGTAGCTGTTTGTGCGGTCAGGTCCACTATGAAATCAGTGGCAATCTGGGGATATTTCAGTATTGTCACTGCTCCCGCTGCCGCAAATTTACCGGCAGCGCCTTTGCATCCAACCTGCTGGTAAAACCTGATCAGTTCCGATGGCTGGCAGGACGCGAGCTGGTTGTCAGCTATGCACCACCCGAAACCAAACACTTCACCACTGCGTTCTGCCGTAGCTGCGGATCTTCGCTGCCCTGGGCGGCCAAATCGGGCAAAGCGGTGGTTATTCCCGCAGGGACTCTGGATGAAACCCCGCCACTGAAACCGACGCAAAACATCTTCTGTGCTTCTGCCGCAGAATGGTATGCTCCTGCGTCAGAGCTACCGCAACACGACGAACTGCCGCCACGATAAATCGTTTTCCGACGCGTTTTTCAGTTTAGTTTCAGCGTGATGACTAGAATGGAGTCATCACGCACACGGAGCGATTGAAGGGGAGACAACGCGATGCGAATTATTTTAGCTGCTGTACTGGTTCTGAGCTCACAACTGGCCTGGAGTGGTAATGAAGATCTGCGCGATGGACAGGTACGCGAAAACGGTCATGGCCAGTTAGAGGCCTGGGATAAGGAGAACAGCCGCTGGCTGAGTATGGAGGGATTCTGGCAGGCGTACGCCGATCGCAAAGGTGGATACACCTGGGGTGCCAGCCGTGAATACCCACCGTATGAACAGGTAAACGAGTTCGATACCCTGCTGATCCAGCTGGATCACGGCAACTGTCTGATGGAGTTCTTCCACTCGCGCTGGCGTCGTGCCAACGATGTGCGTCGCTGGGATGAGCGCTTTAACGAGTACGGGGCTTGTGCGCGGGTATTTGATTAAGCGTCTAGCGAACGCGGGAATTGGGCTTTGAGTAGGTTGGGACGAGCAACGCGACTCCCAACAAAGCCTGACAAATATATCCGAAGTTGGGAGTCGCTACGCTCGTCGCCAACCTACGTGTTTCTTCGACATCGGCTTAAAAGAAAGCCCCGTAAAACGGGGCTAAAAGCTGAGCAATGCTTCAGAAGTTTCGCAATGGATTCGTTGTATCAGCGCTTAAGATACTCGCTGAAATCGATGTTGCCTGCCGACAACACCGCCTGAATGCGGTTGTGTACGTTCAGCTTACGCAGGATCGCAGAGACGTGTGCTTTCACGGTGGTTTCGGCGATGTTCAGGTTGTAAGCGATCTGTTTGTTGGATTCACCCTTAGACATGCGCTCCAGCACCAGTAACTGACGGCGGGTGAGGGAGGAAAGCAGTTCCGGTGGAATCTGGTTTTCATCTTTGCGGCTGGTGCGGCGATTTTCCGGCTGACTGGAACGGATGATATCGGACGGCAGGTAAACGTTACCGGCCAGAATCTGCGTCAGCGCTTCGGTCATCTGCTCGCGCGGCGATGACTTAGTGATAAAACCCACGGCACCGTATGTGATCGCCTGCAGGACGATCTGTTTGTCCTCTTCGGCGGACACAATAACCACCGGAATAGTCGGTGCTTCATTGCGCAGAGTGATCAGGCCGTTGAGGCCGTTCATGCCCGGCATGTTGAGATCCAGCAGGATCAGGTCCAGCTCATCACACTCCTGGGTGATGTTCAGTGCGCTGTCCAGGTCTTCCGTTTCGATGGTTTCGCAACCCGGAAAACTCTTCTCGATCACATTGGTGATCGCTTCTCTAAACAGTGGATGGTCATCCGCTATCAGAATCTTGTACACAACAGATCTCCCGCCTTTCTTTTACTTATTATGTTTCTGCACATCCGCTGTGAGTATTTATCTAGTTATAGCTTGGCACACGCACCGGATAGGGTTGCGGTGTGGCTTCAATTAATTTCAATCCAGCATCTCGCCAGCCGTCAACACCATCTCTATACCAGAATAGCTGGCTGTAGCCCCAGCTGGCAGCGCGTTTTACCGCATTCCAGCTCATCCAGCAATCGGCACGGCAGTAGATGACCACCGGAGAGTCCGGTTTGCCTTGAGTCACCTGCTGCAGATGATGACGAAAATAGGTCTCCCAGCCCTCATCAATTTCGCCGCGGCCCACATTGGGGACCCAGCGGCTACCGGGAATCTGGTAGAACGGCTCTTTCTCCAGAAAGACACCCTGCGTCGAGGCCAGAGGTTGCACGTTGAGTAGCGCGGGTTTCTGCTTGCCCGCCAGCAAGTTTTTCAGCTGCCCGGTTGTCAGTGTTACTGCGCCTTCCGCCTGCTCCGGCGTCGGGCTACGGTAGCGTAACAGGCGGTAACCCTCAATCGAGAACAGCTCCTCCTGGTTCTGGAACTTTGCGAGCCAGTGGCTGTTGTCGGTGTCTGCCCCCATCAACGAACCGCTCCAGAGCAGAACGCCGCTAAGTAGCAGTGATGAAACCGTTTTTCCTCTCATAGGTGTTAATTACACCCTGCGAAAGTGCAGTCATGAATCCTACCATGGGGCGAAAAAACAGGTACGAAAGTACTATTTTTCACCATTTTGGGGCGGCTTAAGGTGAATTTAAGATAACCCTGCACCACGGTGAACCCATGTTTAAACTGCGTAACGTCTGGATATACCTCCTGCTTTGCCTCAGCTGGCCGCTACAGGCATCGCCACTGCCCGAGGTCCGTCAAGAGGTCCGTCAAGAGGTTCGCGTAGGTACACTGCATGGCGGTACCGTGCACTGGGAGTTACGCGCCATGCAACTGGCGGGGCTGGACCGTGTCAACGGCTTTCAGTTGCAGATCCAACCCTACGCGAACATGTCTGCAACCCGGCTGGCGCTGACCAGCGGCGGCGTGGATGCTATCGTCTCCGACTGGCTCTGGGCGGGGCAGCGGCTGACGCAGGGACAGTTACTGTGGTTTTTGCCCTATTCAACGTCAATTGGGCGCGTACTGGTGGCGAATGGCAGCGATCTTGACGGTAACGACTGGATTAAGAATTTACGTGGAAAACGGATCGGTGTGGCCGGTGGTCCCTACTCCAAGGGTTGGATTCTGATCCAGCATCAGGCCCGTGCGGCAGGTATCGACCTGAGCCGTGAGGCGGAAATTAAGTTCGCAGCGCCACCGCTTTTGAGTGCTGAGTTGAAGCGTGGGCAGCTCGATTTGCTTGTTACTTTCTGGCATTACGGTGCCCGACTTGAAGCGGAGGGATATCGCCGCCTGGTCGACCTGAACCAGCTAACCGCAGCACAGGGATTGGATACTCGTATGCCGATGTTGGGTTATCTGTTCGACCGTAATTGGGTCGACGGGCATGCGGATGCTGCCGCAGGTTTTGCGCGCGCCGTAGCGCAGACCAAACAGCGGTTGCAGAGCGATGAACAGCTCTGGCAGCAGATTCGTCCGTTGATAAAAGCCAGCGATGATACCGAGTTCCAGGCGCTGCGGGCTGGATATCTGTTGGGCGTCCCTGTCGCGTTAGATGCATCGCAAATCGCCAGTGCGCAGCGTTTCTATCAGCTGATCGATCAGAGCCGGAAACAACCCCGCGGGGACCAGCTGGACGCTGCGTTATTCCGTCTGTCCGCAACACCTGAGAATGAGCCTGAGTCTGTGCTCAGTCAGCAACCTTGAACAACTTTATCCGCCTGCGTGATCAGAGTCTGACCCTGCTGTTACTGGCGGTGGTGTGGCAGATTGCCGCCCAAAGCTTTAATAACCCGCTGTTGCCATCGCCCGTTGAGGTGGCTTCGCTGATGGCGGAACTCTGGCAGCTGAACGAACTGCAGGGCAACCTGCTGATCACCCTGCAACGGGTGCTGATCAGTTTTGTCGCCGCGATGTTGCTGGGAACCCTGCTGGGTGTGTTGATGGGGCGGCTGCGCCGGGTAAACCGCTGGCTGGACCCGGTGTTGGTGCTGCTACTCAACATCCCTGCACTGGTGGTGATCATCCTGCTCTACGTCTGGTTCGGCTTGGTGGAAGCCGCAGCGGTGGCGGCGGTGGTGATCAACAAGATCCCCAATGTGGCGGTCACCTTACGCGAAGGAGCACGAACCTTCGATCCGGAGCTGGAGGAGATGGCGACGATCTATCACTTCAGTTTCTGGCAGAAGGTGTGTCATCTCTGGTGGCCGCAGCTGTTTCCCTTTTTCATGGCAGCCACCCGCAGCGGACTGGCTCTGATCTGGAAGATCGTGCTGGTGGTGGAGCTGTTGGGCCGCTCCGACGGGATCGGTTTCCAGCTGCACCTGGCGTTCCAGATGTTTGATGTTACCCGTATCCTTGCGTTCAGCTTTGCCTTTATCGTTGTGGTGCAGCTTATTGAGTGGTGTCTGCTGCAACCGGCAGAGCAGTACGCGGTGCGTTGGCAGCGGGAGGCGGGGCATGTTTGAGTTGAAAATCAGCGGCCGCAGCTTCGAGCGGTCGGTGTTGGGTGAAATCAGTTTCGGCTTTGAGGCGGGCGAAAGCATCTGTCTGCTGGGACCCTCAGGTTGCGGTAAAACAACCCTACTCAATATTATCTCCGGCCTGGATCGGGGTTACCGCGATTCGATCTGGCGGGGCGACACACCTACGCTGGGTTATATGTTCCAGCAACCGCGCTTGCTACCCTGGCGCACGGTGCAGGATAACCTGTTGCTGGTCAATCCGGACCGGGAGCAGGCGTTGCACCTATTGGGTGAAGTTGGGTTGGCGGATGTTGCTGATCAGTTTCCGACACGTCTGTCGCTGGGTATGGCCCGTCGGGTGGCGCTGGTGCGTTGCCTGCTGCTTGCGCCCGATCTGGTGCTGATGGATGAACCCCTGGTCTCCCTCGATCCGGTGACCGCCGTGCAGATGCGCGATCTGATTCAGCGCCTGGTGGTAGAAGACCCCAGCCGCCAGTTGCTCTATGTCACCCACGATCTGGATGAGGCGTTGTATATCGGTGATCGCTTGCTGGTCCTCGGCGGGCAGCCCGCGCAGATTGTCGAGACCCTGGATGCCCGGAGTTGTGATCGTAACCGCCTGATCGATGCACTGAAGATGACTCCCTTAGTCGGCTAATCGTGCTGGTTTCAGTTCGGCTTGCGCCGGGAAAATCTGATCGTATGCCCAGTTGAACGCAAACGCGTAGATCAGGAAAAAGAGTGTAAAAGCGATATCGGTCAGAAACGCGTGCCAAAGTGTCATATCCAGCCACCAGGCGACCAGCGGCAGAGTAGCAACCAGTAACCCACCTTCAAATCCCAATGCATGCAGCGCGCGTATCTTGAAAGAACGCTGGCTGGGCGCTATCTGCAACCAGCGATCGAACCAGAGGTTGTACAGGTAGTTCCAACCCATTGCGATCAGGCTCATAGTTACCGCCAGCGTGCCTATGGTGGTCGCTGAGTTCTCCAATACCAGCGTCGCGGCACCGGTGGCCAGCACCAGAGCAACACCTTCAAACAACAGCGTGTGGCGGATACGATCGAGAGTGGTGCGCATAGCGATCCCCTGGCAGGTGAAATAGTAAAACAATGGCGCTATTCTCTCAGGTAAATGAATAGATAAAAGTTAGTATCTATCTGTTTTATGTATAGGTTGGCGTGAGCGACTGGTAGAGTGGATAAACAGCATGCGTTTTAATCTGGAACAACTGCGGGCGTTCAGCCTGAGTGTAGAGAAAGGTTCGTTCTCGGCCGCCGCGCGCGCGATGGGTAAAGCGCAGTCGGCAGTAAGTACATCGATCTCCAACCTCGAACTGGATCTGGGATTGATGCTGTTTGACCGCAGCCGCCGGGAGCCCACGCTCACTGCCGCGGGCGAGGCGCTGTTGCCGCAAGCGCAGGCGTTGCTACAGCAGGCAAATCTGTTGGCAGGGCGCGCTGATGCCATGGCTGCCGGAGAGGAGGGGCGATTATCGCTGGCGGTGGAGGAGTCCCTGATCGGAGATGCGCTGGAAGATCTGCTGGTGCGTTTTGAGCAGGCTTTTCCACAGCTGGAGCTTGAACTGCTGAACCCGGCGCGCATGGATATTATCAAACTGGTACAGCAGGGGCGTGCTGATCTGGGGGTATTGGTAAGCCCATTCGAGGTGGATGAAGGCTACCACCTGAAACCGCTAAAGCAGATGGCGATGATCACCGTGGTGGGCTCACAACACCCACTGGCGGGACAGCTGTTGCCGAGCTTTGATGAACTCTACAACCACCGCCAGCTGCTGCTCACCTCCCGTGCCGGTAAGGTGTTGCCGGATGATCAGCTCAGCAACCGGGTGTGGAAAGTGGAGAGCCAGTATGCCCTGATTGAGCTGGCTAAACGTGGATTGGGCTGGGCCTGGGTGCCGCAACACATGGCGGAGCCCTGGCTGGCGGATGGTAGCCTGCAGATGCTGCATTTCGAAAGCGGTGGCGATCTGATTCATATGCCGGTCGACCTGATCATCAGCCCCAAATACAAAGAGGGTAATGCGGGGCAGTGGCTCTACCGTGAACTGTCGGAGCTGGCCTTTCTGGTCTGACAATTAATGTCGGAATTTGCCTAAAATATGTCAATTGCGCCATCGGTGTTATAGGCGGAATTTCCGGAAAATAGCTGTCATTAATCAAGCTATGAACGGGTGACGCTACTATGCAAATTGAACAACAGATTCCCGAACTGGAAACGATCTTCTCTGAGTGGAAAACGGTCATCGGTGACGAATACCAGGGGTACCGCAACCATGTCTACCGGATGATCCACTTCTGTTTGTCACTGCGAGAGTGCAGCGAAGAGGAGAAACGGAAGGTCATTATTGCGGCCGCTTTCCACGATATAGGTATCTGGATCGAGGATACGGTGGATTACATAGAACCTTCACTGCCGCCCGCTGTGGCGTACCTCAAGCGTGAAGGCCTGGAGGCGTGGACCGAGGAGATCAGCCTTATGATCACCGAACATCATAAAATACGGGCCTATCGTGGCGAATACGCGCCGTTGGTAGAGATATTCCGGCAAGGTGATTTGGTAGATTTCTCACTGGGCGCTGTGCGGTTTGGTTTGCCTAAAGCGCTGATCAATGACGTAAAACAGGCCTTCCCTAACGCTGACTTTCACAAGAATCTGGGTAAACGTGCTGCGCGATGGTTTGTGCGACATCCCCTGAATCCAGCGCCGATGATGAAGTGGTAATGATCGGATAGCTGTGCGCTGATGACCGATCTTGCGCTCTGTTGATTGCAAGATCGGTAGCAAATGTAGGCTTGGAGGATTACCTAAATTTTACCGCTGTGCCGCTGACGCTCACCATCATCATGCTGCCGTTCTGTCCTATCACCTCGTAGTCGATATCGATGCCGATGATGCCGTCCGCTCCCAGTGCTCGGGCTTTCTCTTCCATCTCGGCAAAGGCGATATCGCGTGCTTTACCCATCTCCTCTTCGTAAGCGCCGGAGCGGCCGCCGACCACATCGCGGATTGCGCCGAACAGGTCCTTGAAGATATTGGCGCCCAGAATCGCCTCGCCGACGACAACGCCGAGATAGTCTTTTACGGGGTGCCCCTCTACTACGGATGTGGTGGTTTTTAGCATCGTTTGATCTCCTTATTGATCGATAGCAGAGCTATATAGAGTTCAGGAGGCCTTACAGGTTCCGGTGTTTACACGGCTGGAGATCACAAACGACAGAATGCCCGAGACGAATATGGTCGCCAGCCCCAGCAGGCTTAGAGAATCAGGCCACTCGTCGAACAGCCATACGCCCAACACCGCTGCCGCAACCAGCTGGGAATAAACGAAGGGGGCGACGATGCTGGCTTCCAGACGACGGTTAGCTTCGATAATGATCAGGTTGCCCAGCGCTGAGGCGATGGAGCTGATCAGCACCAACACTACCAGTTGCGTATCCACCTCTGTCGGTAGGCTGGCTGTACCGACCGGCAGTAGGGCGATACTGCCCGCCAGCAGCGTCGAAAGCAGGATCAGGCGCGGCCGGAAGAGCCCCGCCAGCCAGCGGTTGGCAACCAGCATGCTGCCGTAACAAATACCCGCTGAAAGGGCGAACAGCGTACCGCTGCTGACACCAAAACCCGGTTTAACCACTATCAGCACACCGCCAAAACCGATAAACAGCAATACCGCACGGCTGGGGTTGATCGTCTCCTTAAGAGCAACGGCAGCGAGGAAAAAAGCGATGATCGGGCCGATAAAGAAGATGCCGAACACGTTGGCGATCGGTTCCGTTTTCAGAGCACTGATCATGCAGAAGATCGCGCTGGTGAACAGGCCTGCGCGCAGAAGTAGACGCCAATCGAGCAGTTGTTTAAGTTCTGCGACCTTCAGGCCACTGAACGGCAGGATAAACAGGAATCCAACCAATAACCGGCTCCATGCCACGAAGGCCGGGGAGCTGCCGGAGGTAGTGAGTAATTTACCCGCCGCGTCACCTACGGGAATCAGCGACATGCCCAGCAGGATCATGCCGATCATCAGGAGTTTGTTCTGGCTGGTCATAACGAGGCGTTCTCCCGGTTTATCTGTTTTCTGGTCTTCTGACGAACGTTCGCTGTTCAGTAAGACAAGATTGCGTTGATTTGCAGAGCGCTAATCTTCACGGTGAAAGCGTTATAGCTTAGAGGTAGAGAGAGAATTCGGGCAGGTACAGTCGTCTACAAATTTCACGGGTGCAGTGTTTCCAGATACGAAGGCGTAGCGAATATCTACTTCGTGTTTCGATCTGGTTTTCAAGATCACTTATGGTTTGGATGCACAAGGATCTATCTCGGACAAAATGCCTTTTTTCAGCGCATTTCGTATGGACTTAGCGGCACCTTTCCACAGTGGGTATTGTTGCCCGCGGTTGTTAGGCCAGCGAATAATGGGGCGTTCAGAGTGAGATTTCAGCGCCTGGATCAGCGCGTCGTGTGGCACCCAAACCCAACCCAATCGTTCCACGTCGTTGCATTTTCGGATTGTCTCGATCTGCTCGATGGAGCGAAAGGGTACCTTGGTTACATAGGTATAGTAACTGTTGGACCGACTTGGGCCCGTAAGCTTCAGGTTATCCACTTCGATTTGTGAATAGACACAGTTTGTTTCCTCGCGGAACTCCCGACGTGCGGTTTGTTGCCCGGTTTCCTGCCCCTTAGGGCCACCGCCAAATGCCCCCCAACCCAGACGGCGCGGGTGCAGGTCGTATGCCAGCAGATACTGTGTACCCTGGTTGGTGCAGGCATAGGGGGTGATACCTGCTGCAACACGAACCAGAGTGTCGGCCGCCTGTGCGAAGTGTGCAAACAGTCCTGTGACTAAGATGAGCGCGGTAGTCTGAAGGTGTCGTCGTGTGATCATGCTCGGTGCGGCGGAAACTAAGATATGAAGTCTGAGTATAAACGATAGCGGGATACAATCTTTTGTCAGATAGTGGCATATGTCAGAAAATTCCGATGTTTATCCGGGCATTGTCCCCAGCTCCGCCACTTCTAACGAACCGCCAATCTCGAGAAACGGGCAGCGTTTAGCGATTACTAACGCCTCCTCCATCGAAGCGGTCTCAATCAGGGTATAACCGCTGATACCGGTAATTCCGCCGTTACTGATCTTGCCGTCTGGGGCGATATTGTGGGTGTTTTTTAACGGGGTAGCGGGTTGGATTGCGCAGTCGCCCAGTTCAGCCAGCCACTGTTTGTAGCGCGCCATATGTTGCTGACCCTCTTCAGGTGTAGCAGGTGGAGTGCCGCCGACGTAGCTGATGATAAATTGTGGCATCTTGATGCTCTCCAGAGACGGGTGAGAAAACGTCTCCTTAAGCGTAGGTCAGGATTGCGTTGGCTGAAACAGTTGAAAGGTGGCGTCATGGGGACCTTTCAGCAGCAATTGTGCTTTCTCAGGGTATTGCCACGGGATCTGCTGGAAGTACTCGAGCAGGGCGACTTCGTCCAGATAATCCACAGCAGCCATAAACACGTCCGATTGCATCCGCTTATGCCCGCCCGCGTGTTCGTCGGTTTTATGCAGGTGGGTGCCCTGGTAGTGCTGGTGGAGGTAGTCGCACAGCATGTCCGCGTTGGAATGGTCGCTGGTGGAGCAGGCGCCGTCGTCCGGGGCGGTGGTCAGAATCAGGTCGGTGATTGCGGTCACGGGCGGCTCCTCGTCCTTGTTGCTGTATTGCCTCGGTCCCAGAATAGGTCACCAGGTCCTGAAATACGAACCTTAGGGACGCCCGCCTTTCCCCTTCATGCCCCGCTGTGGATTGAAACCTTTGATCGCCAGGAAGGCAAATACCAGCGTGGTGCCTGCGACGATCGTCAGCGCCTCCCAGCTCATCTTCAGATACAACGCGTGACGCACCAGTTCGGTGGCGTGGGTGAATGGATTGACTGAACAGAGCCAGTACAGCCATTCGCTGGCTTCGCGCATTTTCCACAGGGGATAGAGGGCGGAGGAGAGGAAGAACATCGGGAAGATGACGAAGTTCATCACCCCGGCGAAGTTCTCCAGCTGCTTGATCCAGGAGGAGATAAACAGACCCAGCGCGCCCAGCATCAGGGCCACCAGGATCAATGCCGGTAATACCGCAAGGTAACCCAGCAGAGGCGGATCTACATCCACAAACCAGGCGATGGCGAGGAAGGCGTAGACCTGCGCCAGCGAGATCAGCGCGGTGGAGATCAGCTTGCACAGCAATAGATAACCACGTGGCAGCGGGCTCATCAGCAGTACGCGCATGCTGCCCATCTCTCGGTCGTAGACCATCGACAGGCTGCTCTGCATACCGTTGAACAGCAGGATCATGCAGCACAGACCCGGTGCGATGTAGACCTCGTAGGTGATGTAGGTTTCGTAGGGTTCGATGATGGCAATGCCCAGCGCGGCACGGAAACCCGCGGCGAAGACGACCAGCCAGAGCAGGGGGCGGATCAGGGCGCTGAGAAAACGCGAGCGCTGGCTGATAAAGCGCAGAAACTCGCGGCTCAGAATGCCGATAAAACAGTTCAGGTAGGCGCGGCTGCCCAGCTTTGAATTCACATGCAGATCGACCTGTGAGTTCATGCGCGGACCTCCTCGACGCCACTGAGATGGTGGAACAGATCGGTCAGGTTATCGTGTTGGTGATCGGAGCAGATTGCCCGTCCCTGTCCCTGTGCTTTCAGTTCGCCTTTGAACAACATCAGCACGTTATCCTCCGGCTGAACTTCTTCGATCAGGTGGGTGGCCCAGAGCACGGTTAGTGAGTGTTCCTCGCAGAGTGAGCGCACGTGTTGATTGAGCTTCAGGCGGGTTTGCGGATCGAGCCCGACAGTGGGCTCATCCAGCAATAGCACACTTGGGTTGTGCATCAGCGCCCGGGCGATCTCGACACGGCGGCGGTGGCCGCCGTTGAGGCTTCGTACTTTGTCGTTGATGCGATCAGCCATCTCCATGCGCTGCAGCTCCAGCTCAATCCGCTGTTGTGCGGCCCGACCGCTGATGCCGTGCAAAGAGGCGTGATATTTCAGGTTCTGCCCTACTGTCAGATCCAGATCCAGGGTGCTCTGCTGGAACACCACGCCAAGCTGCTGCATCACAGCCGTCGGATGCTGACGAATGCTGTGACCGCAGATACTGATCTCACCTTTCTGCAAGGCATAGAGACGGGTCAGCAGGGCAAAAAGGGTACTTTTGCCCGCGCCATTGGGACCCAGCAGGGCGTTGAAACGACCGGCCTCCAGCACAAAGCTGAGGTCGTCCAGCGCCTTGCGCGGACCGTAATTAAAGCTGACGGAGCTGACCTGAATACTCATTGGCGACTGTTATGGCTTAACCACAACACCCCATGGGTAGCGGCCGACCTTGATCGACTTGGTCACCTTCAGCTTATCCACATCCACCACGGAGATGTCGCCGCTGACGCCGTTAGTGGTGTACAGCTGGCTCTCATCTTCGTTGAACTCCATATGCCATACGCGACGGCCAACCAGCAGATAGTCTTCCACCTCGTAGGTTTTCGCATCAACCACGGCCACGTGGTTGGACGGGCCCAGCGCGATAAAGGCGTATTTACCGTCGTCGGTCAGTTTCACGCCGACAGGCTGCACTTTGTCCGGATGGACACCCGCAATCTCGAAGGTCAGTTTCTTGATGATCTGGCGGCTTTCCACGTCGATCACGGAGACGGTACCGCCGATCTCGGAGGAGGCCCACAGCAGGCTGTCATCCTTGTTGAACTCCACGTGACGCGGACGCTGGTCGACCAGGGTGTTGTCCACCAGTTCGTAGGTGCTGGTGTCGATCCAGTGCACCATGTTGGTGGTTTCACTGGTGTTTACCGCCCACTTGCCGTTGTGGCTAACCGCCATGCCTTCCGGCTCCACGCCCACATCGATCTGGGCCAGTACATCATGGGTTTCAGTATCCACCACGGTTACCAGCGCATCGTCTTCGTTGGCGATGTAGAGGTGGCGATCGTTCGGGTGCAGGGCGAACTGCTCTGGATCTTCACCGGACGGCAGTTCGGAGATGATGCTGTGGGTTTTCAGGTCCATGATCTGCACGGTGTCGGAGTCGGATGCGCAGATGTAGAGCTTGCTCATATCCTTGGAGAGGGTGATACCGCGCGGGCGCTGGCCGACCTCGATGGTGTCGGTCACTGTCATGGTATCCAGGTCGATCACCGAAAGAGTATCGTCCTTCTCGTTGGAGACGTAGGCCACCGCAGCGTAAGAGCTGGCGCTCACGGCCATCAGGGCTGCAGGCAGTGCAGAACGGATAAATTTAGGGAATTTCATGGTGTTTCTCCGGGATCTATAACAGGCGGCTTACTGCATGCGGCAGCGACTTTCAGGTTTATCGAAGCCAAGGGTGTCCAGGTCGGTGACCGGGTGCAGGAACCCTTGCTGCGGTGACTGGGAGACCAGCGCGCGCGGGTGAATCAGCGGGATTGGCTGGCGCAGCTGACCGCTCCAGTCGCGGTAGTTGAGCTTGCGGCCTTTAAAAGCGGCGAGCTGGAATTTGTCCGACAAGATGTATTGGCGCAGGGTGGCGGCATCGTTGGATTTGGTCTGGGTGACCGATTCGGCGATGGAACGTACACCGGCCCAGGCTGCATAATCCTTACCCGTCATCCAGCGCTTATGTTTCTTCTCGAAGCGGCGCTGCAGCTGGGCCGCACCCCATTGTTCCACCACACGGTGCCAGGTCACCGGCATCAGGCCCTGGGTGCCCGCTACCGGACGTGGGTACCAGGTGTTGTAGAGCAGGTATTCGCCGAAGTCGCCGCGCTCATCGGCAACCACCACCACGTCGTATTCATCGGTCTGGGTGAAGAGCGGCACCTCCTTCTGGGCGGTGCGGCGCAGGTCGGTATCAAAGCTCCACTGCTTCTCATCCACAATCTCGGCGCCAAAACGTTTTGCAGTGCGTTTCAGCGCGGCGGCGTAGGCTTTGTCTTCCGGCTGACTGCCTGAGATAAGCAGCCACTCCTTCAGACGCTTGGCATTGAGCCATTGGCCCAGAGCATCGGTCAGCATGGCGCGGCTGGGTGTAGTGTGCAGCACATTGTTAAGGCAGATCTCGCTGCGCAGTTCGTCTGCTTGTGAGCCAGCGTTAAAGATCAGGGCATCCGGTCCCAGTGCTTTCGAAAGCGCCTGCAGTTCGGCCGAAGGCATATTGGCAATAAACAAGCGCTGGCCATTGGCGTAGCGGGCCTTGGCATCCTCCAGCATCTGTGCCGGATCATCGCTGAGCGTGTGGCTCATCTGATATTTCTGTTTAAGGAATCGGCCGGTGGTGTTGCTGTCCTTGATACCCAGTTTGGCACCTGCCAGTCCGGCATCTTCCGGTTCAGGCAGAACATTGGAAAGGGCGGGTGGCCGTTCCGGCTGGTAATGCAGATAGGCGATATCGATAGTGAGCGGTTGCTTCGCTGCTAGCGCATTGTTGCTGGGGATTGTGCTGGCTAAAAGCAGAGTTGCACAGGCTGTCAGCAAGGGTTTTTTCAGACAGTTAAGCATAGGGACGACCGGTGTATTTGTTCTTATGACACCAGCATAGGGAGGATACGGGATGGGAGAAATATGAAGAAAGTACGAAAAAATTAGTACCGAAGTACCATTTTTAAAACCGGGTGGCGTTCTAGCATAAATAGGAGCCATTCTCATCGAGCGGCAGCAACGATCCACACAATAATAAATCGAGGTAGCTATGCGTCTCCTTAAATCCCGACTGACTAAATCCCTGATGGTAGCTGGCGTAGCCGGCCTGATGACCGTTACCTCTGTTGCGCAGGCTGCCGGTGACCTGACCCGTCGCCCACAGAAACTGCCTGACCTGGTGATGGGCAGCGACGACTCCGATTACTACATGTCGCAGAAGGAATACCAGCTGGAAACCGGCAAAGCGTACAAGCTGGCGATCATCTCCAATGGCCAGAAAGAGTACGCCATGGTAGCGCCTGATTTCTTCGCGTCCATCTACCTGCGCAAGGTAGAAGCAGGTGGTATGGAGATCAAAGCGGTTAGCCTGACCGAGCTGGAATTTGAAGATGCGGCAGAAGCTGAGATCTACTTTGTACCGGTGAAAGCGGGCGAGTTTGAGTTCGAGATGGAAGGTCTGGAAAAGAAAGGTATGAGCGGCGTGTTCGTCGTGAAATAAATCTTGCTTAATCCCTGACCGCGCAGAGAGGAGAATCTGATGTTTCGTCGTATCAAACTGCTGACTACAACTGTTCTTCTCTCGGCCTTTGGGGCTGCGGCCTGTGCCGCTGAATCTCTGCCATCCCGCCAGATCGTATTGCACTCTGCGCAGGGTGAGCAGCAGGTGATCGGGCAGTTGACGCTGTCACCTACGACCGCCGGCTACAAAGCGGAAGTGGTTATGGATGATCAGCCCTACGCCAACCATTTCCTGTCGATGCGGCCTTTCAAATGCCTGGAGAGTGAGAAACAACTGCTCTGTCATCTGCCGTATCCCTACAAAAACGAAAAGCAGATCAGTCACGATAACCTGATCGATCTGGAATACCAGTTGCTGTTTATCCGTAAAGCGCCGAATGACTACGGCATCAATCCGTGGTTTGGCGTCTATTACAAGCTACAGTGGCAGGACCCGCCAGAGGGACCGATCACCGGTCAGCTGTACGAAACCAATATGGATATCCTGGCGGCCCCGCCGGAAGACCCGGGCAGCAAACCGATCACCGCCGACGAGCTGTATGAAGCGGATGCGGCCGAGCACTGGCTGCCGAAGATAACGATCCGCTAACGCTGCATACCACGGTTGCTGCGAATGAGAATCCTGTGAAACCTATTCTGAAACTTAACCTGTTGGTTTGCGTGCTCTTTGTGCTCGCGTTTGCACTTACCCTGTTCGGGTTGATCCGGCAGGGGGAGAAGGATATTGAGCGTGAGATCGGTGCCAGTATCCATTTTGCTGAACAGATGATCGAAACTGCGCAGTACGATCCTTCACGCCTGCAGCCGCTGCTGAACGGCAGCACCCGTCATATCCGTTTTTATCTGAACCAACTGCCAGATGCTGTAGACGCTGATGAAGAGGTGCCCGAGTGGTTTTCTGACCTGCTTCAACCGACAGGAGCGTTTGCATCGCGGCCCTGGCGCTACCCGTTAAATAACGGTGAAGTGCTGTATGTGGTTGCGATGCCGGACGACGAGATCGACGAGGTATGGGAATCGGCCCTGATGCTGGCGAGCCTGTTTCTGGGGGGAACACTGCTCTGCAACCTGATGATCTTCTGGGGCGTGCGCCAGAGCCTGAAGCCGATCGGTCAGGTACTGGAAGCCTTAGAGAAAGGCATGGAGCAGGGTTTGGAGCAGGGACAAAGCGGGCGTTTTCGCGCCAACCTCCAGCACTACTCCTTGCCGGAAGCGGAGCAGCTGGCCGGCCACTTTAACCGCATGGCAGATGCGTTGGAGCAGGAGCAGCACGGTAACCGTCAGCTCACCCGCCAATTGATGGAGCTGCAGGAGTCTGAGCGCACCCGTCTGGCGCATACCCTGCATGATGATCTGGGCCAGTATCTCACCGGTATCCGCGCTCAGGCCTACATGATTCGCCAGGCCGCCAGTCAGCAGCAGATCGTGGAGCATACCGCCGAACGTATCGTCGGCCACTGCGATGAGATGCAGAAGAGCTTCCGTCACCTGATCCGCGACCTGCATCCGGTTATCCTGCATCAGCTCGGCTTGCGCGATGCGCTCTGCAATCTGGCCGAGCAGTGGCAGGAGAGCAGTCGGATTCCGTTACAAATGGAACTACTGGATGACCTGCCTGAGCTGGAAACGGAGCGGGCCGGGCATCTTTATCGCCTGGTGCAGGAAGCGCTACACAACATCACCCGTCACTCCCAGGCACGGAGTGCGCAACTATCTCTGATAGCGGCAGGTGGGGAGTTACAGCTTAAGGTGGTGGATGACGGTTGTGGCCTGATGCCACAGTCGATCCCCGGCATCGGTATGCGCTCCATGCACGAACGAGCCCGCTATCTGGGTGGCGTGCTGCAGCTGGAGTCTGTCTCCGGTGGTGGCACCAAAATCTCACTGAATATGCCCCTAAACCAAAACAAGAAGAAACAAGAACAGTAAGGAGGCACCATGAAAATTCTGATTACTGACGATCACGCGGTGGTTCGTCAGGGGTACGCCAGCCTGCTATCCGTGATGCTTGATCCCTGCGAGGTCGTTGAAGCAGGCAGTGGTGAAGAGGCATGCCTGCAGAACGCAGCGCACCAACCGGACCTGATCATTCTGGATATCAATCTGCCGGGGATCAGCGGTATCGAAACTGCACGCCGTATCATAAAGCGAGATCCGGAGACCCGCATCCTGTTCTTCAGCATGTACGACGAGATGCCGATGGTGCAGCAGGCACTGGACAGCGGCGCCCTGGGCTACATCACCAAGAGCAGTTCACCGGAGGTGTTGATCGATGCGGTTCGTAAGGTGGCGTCCGGTCAGATCTACGTGGAGCACGAACTGGCGATGCGCCTGGCGATGCGTCAGCAACCCCGAACAACGTCCGATCAGCGTCTGCAGGAGATGACCCAGCGCGAGTTTGAGGTGTTTGTGATGCTGGCGCGTGGCTTCAGCGTTAGGTCTGTTGCAGAACAGCTCTGTATCAGTGCCAAAACTGTGTCCAACTACACAGCGATGTTGAAGAGTAAACTGGACGTTTCATCTACCACCGAGCTGGTGCATCTGGCGATCGAAACCGGGGTGATCAAAGTGGCCCCAGAGCCTGCCAGTATCTGACGTTTTTGCATGCTCAGGTGTTCCCATTACTTCTCTTTTTTTACTACCAAGGAACTAGTTTTTGGCCGCCAAAGTACAGTTCGAAGCATTCGGGGTGGGGCATATCATCATAGTTATTCTGAGCGGCAACCGGGTGATGGATGAAAAGCCTGCTCAACGCATTATAAGAACGTAGGTGACTAAGAATGGCAAAACAGAAAGTGCTGAGTGTGGCTGCGGCTGCGATGACATGTTTGATGCTGTCGGGGCAGGCAATGGCGCACGGTGACGTGACTCCCCAGGGTGTAGAAATCGGTAACCTGACCCAGTTGGGCGAAGAGTGGGTGGATGAAAACCCATACCGAGGTGCCGATAACAAAGATAACGCTGAAGCGATCAAGATCGGTTCCTCCGCGTATAACCAGAACTGTGCGCGTTGCCACGGTCTGGAAGCGATCTCTGGTGGTATCGCACCGGATCTGCGTGAGCTGGAATCCGACTACGACGGTGATGAGTGGTACATCTACCGCGTACGTAACGGTGCCGTGCGTGACGGTGCGGTGTACATGCCTAAAATGGCGGACTACCTGAGCCAGGAAGCGCTCTGGGCGATCCGTACCTATATCGAGTCTCGCCGTGACGAAATGTAAGCTGACGACACTTCTTCTGGCAACCTGCCTGGCATTCGCCGGGCAGGCTCATGCCCGCTACTACGACGACGTGGTCAAATCTGGTTACGTTGCGATCGGTCTCTACCGAAATTTCCCTCCCTACTCATTTGAACAGAACGGCCAGCCTGCAGGTGTGGATGTCGAGATCGGCAAACGTATCGCTCAGGGGCTGGGTGTTGAGTTCCGTCCGCACTGGATCACGCCGGATGAAAATCTCGACGACGATCTGCGCAATAACGTCTGGAAAGGCCACTACCTGGATAAGGTTGAAGATCACCAGCCACTGGCGATGAAAAAACTCGCCGACGTGATGATGCGCGTGCCTTATGACCGCGAGTACGCCTTCCGCCGCGAATCCACCGGCGAGATGGCCCACGAGCAGGTGGTAATGTTTGGCCCCTACCAGCGTGAGAGCTGGCGAATCGCCTATGACAGCCGCAAACTCGACGAAGTCTCCACGGTAGCTGTATTTCAGTACCACCCGATTGGGGTGGAGATTGATAGCTTGCCTGCTTTCTATCTGACCTCTGCGTTTGGTGGTCGGATGCGCAACAACGCGCACCACTACGCCAATGTGGGAGAGGCTTTTGTTGAGATGCAGCAGGGCAAAGTGGACGCGGTGATGGGGATGCGTGCCGAGATTGACTGGCAGGTGTTCAAGGCGCAAGACCCGGCTTTCCATATCGGTGAAAACGGCTTTCCGATGATGGGTAAGCAGAAGTGGGATCTGGGGATGGCTATCAAGAGCACCTATCGCCAGCTGGGCTACGCCGTGGAAGAGGTGGTCGATGGACTGATCCGTAGCGGTGAAATGGACAAGATTTACAGCGAGTACGGCCTGACGTACGAACTGCCGGGGATGTATCAGGATGTGAAGTAACCCGGTCGATTTTCAACAAGGACAAGGCGCGTGAAAATAAAAACAATACGCACACTGAGCCTGACCGTCTGTCTGCTGGCGACGCCAGTTTATGCAGCCGATAACAAACCGGTCGACCCGCTTAATTCGGTGATGTGGGACTACAATCGCCAGATCTTTCTGGGTAACGCCGACTATGTGTTCGATGAGCGTATCAAGGTCGGGGTTCCGGAATTTGCCGAAGATCCCACCCAGGTACCGGTGGATGTGGATGCCACTGCGCTGGCCGGTAACATCCAGCGAATTGTCAGCTGGGCGGACCTGAATCCAATCCAGCATATCTTTACCTATTTCCCTCATCCTGACGTGCTGCCCCGTGTATCCCTGCGTATCAAAGTGCAGCAGGCAACTCCGGTACGGGCTGCAGTGCTGACCAAAGATGGTGTCTGGCATGTGGGCAGTAGCTGGCTTGAAGCCGCAGGCGGTGGCTGCACTACGCCCAGCGTGGGTAACGCCAACCCCTACTGGGAGAGCCATCTGGGTGAAACTAAAAGTCGGATCTTTCCCCAAACCGAATCCAACCGCTACAAGTTTCGTGTGATCCATCCGATGGATACCGGGCTGGTGGGATCTATCCCTGAGTTCTTTATTCAGCAGGTCGAGCTGCGTGACGATGCTGGTTCCGCATTGGTACGGATGGAACTGTCGCCGCCGGTGAGTGAAAATCCGGTGATCACCTTTGATGTGCGTAAGCAGGCGCAGCACCATCTCTGGCTGCGGGACAACAACGGTAACGAATTCGAGAAGACACTCTAGGAGGGGGAGATGATGCTTAAATCTTATATCCGATTTCTCCTGGGTGGCTTGGCAGTGCTGCTTTCGACGCAGGCCTGGGCACTGGATTACAACCTGAAACCGCAGAAGATCGCGCCAGATACTTATCTGTTGCAGGGCAAGATGCAGGACTTTAGCCGTAAAAATGGTGGCAATATCGTCAACACTGCATTTATCGTCACCTCTGAAGGTGTGGTGGTGTTTGATAGCGGCCCGTCGCGTCGCTACGGCGAGGCGATGCGGAAGGTGATTGCACAGGTGACCGATAAACCGGTTCTGCACCTGTTCAACAGCCATCAGCATCCGGATCACTTCCTGGGTAACCAGGCGTTTTCTGATGCCACCATTTGGGCGTTACCAAAAACCGGTCAGCAGATCGCGCAAAATGGGAATGCCTACGCTGAAAACATGTACCGCATGGTGGGTGATTGGATGCGCGCAACGGAAGTGTTGTTGCCGACGCATCCGTTGGAAGCCAAGGTGATGATGGTAGGCGAGCATCGCTTCCGGTTTTTCAGTTATACCGGCCATACCGGGGCGGATCTGGTGATGCTGGATGAAACCACCGGTGTGCTGTTTGCTTCCGATATGGTGTTCTATCAGCGCATGCTGACCACGCCGCACACCCCGGGTATTGGAACATGGATTAAAGAACTGCGTCAGTTGGCCGATACGCCTTTTAAGCTGATGGTGCCGGGTCATGGTCCGGTGGTTAAGGATAACCGTGCCGTTGAGCAGATGATCGGTTACCTGAAGTGGCTTGATGAGACGCTACAGCAGGCTGCGGAACAGGGCCGCAGTATGCATGAAGTGATGAAGACCTTGTTGCCCGCCGAGTTCGCCGGGATCAACCTGGGTCGTGAGGAATTTGTACGCAGTGTGGTGCACCTCTATCCCGATTATGAGGAAGCCGCATTCTGAGACCGCCCCCGTGAATCTGTCACTGAAAGACGGGGATTACTGAACGCGTCTCTAGGTCTAAAGGCTGAATTGACCTTAGACCACTGAACCAGACATGATAAGCATGTTGTTGTTTTTGCCCGCTCTGCGGGCTTTTTATTGCCTGTTCGCCACTGATCGATGCAATATTCTGCAGTTTGTCCCTTCTCCATGTATGGTTTTAGCGCCTGCTCTGGTCAGCCCAGAGCAGCTTTCGATGGCTCTCTCTTGCCAGTAATTTTGGCGCCTTGGCGGGTAGTAGTACCAAGGGAGTAGGAATCTAGTCCCGCTGTTGAATTGTTGAAAATCCGCTAAAAACCAAGAATTCATCCAAGTGTTGGGAAAATTTCCCGGCCCTCCTGAACGCCCAATAAAAACGAATCCGTAAAGGAGAGAGCGATGAGTAAGTTTGCCGCAGGCAAAGGCTTTGCTGTCACAGCACTGGTAGCCGCAATGTCATTTTCCGGAATGACAACCGCAGGTGTAACCGACAAAGATATTATCAACGACCAGGCCACGACGGGTGACGTGGTTTCCAATGGTCTTGGCCTTCGTGGCCAGCGTTACAGTCCACTGACATCATTGAACACCGAAACCGTTAAAGATCTGAAAGCCGTTTGGTCTTTCTCCTTTGGTGGTGAGAAGCAGCGTGGTCAGGAATCCCAGCCAATGGTTAAGGACGGTGTAATGTACGTTACCGCGTCCTACTCCCGTGTATTCGCAATCGATGTGAAAACCGGTGAGGAACTTTGGCAGTACGATGCACGTCTGCCAGATGGCATCATGCCATGCTGTGACGTAATCAACCGTGGTGTTGCCCTGTACGGCGATCTGGTGATCTTCGGTACCCTGGACGCTAAACTGGTTGCCCTGAACAAAGACACCGGTAAGGTGAAGTGGAAGAAGAAAGTCGGCGATTATAAAGCGGGCTACTCTCTGACTGCAGCGCCGATCGTTGTTAAAGGTAAGGTAATCACCGGTGTATCCGGTGGTGAGTTTGGTATCGTCGGTAAAGTAGAAGCCTACGATGCGAAAACCGGTAAGCTGGCATGGACCCGTCCGACCGTTGAAGGCCACATGGGTTACATCTGGAAAGATGGTAAGAAAACGGAAAACGGTATCTCCGGTGGTAAACCGGGTAAAACATGGCCGGGTGATCTGTGGAAAACCGGTGGTGCAGCTACCTGGCTGGGCGGTACCTACGATCCTGACGTAGACCTGCTGTTCTTCGGTACCGGTAACCCGGCACCATGGAACTCTCACCTGCGTCCTGGCGACAACCTGTTCTCCTCCTCCCGTCTGGCGATCGATCCGGATACCGGCAAGATCGTATGGCACTTCCAGACCACGCCTAACGATGGCTGGGATTTTGACGGCGTAAACGAACTGATCTCCTTCGACTACAAGTCCAAGGGCAAAACGGTTAAAGCGGCTGCGACTGCTGACCGTAACGGTTTCATGTACGTCCTGAACCGTGAAAACGGTGACTTCATCCGCGGTTTCCCATTTGTAGACGAGATCTCCTGGGCAAGCGGTCTGGATAAGAACGGTCGTCCGATCTACATCGACTCCAACCGTCCGGGTAACCCTGCTGATTCCAAAGACGGCAAGAAAGGTAAATCTATCCGCGCAGTTCCATCCTTCCTGGGTGGTAAGAACTGGATGCCGATGGCATACAGCCAGGATACAGGCCTGTTCTACGTACCATCTAACGAATGGGCGATGGATATCTGGAACGAGCCGGTTTCCTACAAGAAAGGTGCTGCTTACCTGGGTGCAGGTTTCACCATCAAACCTATGAACGACGAGTACATCGGTGTTCTGCGTGCGATGGATCCTAAGACCGGTAAAGAAGTATGGCGCTACAAGAACTACGCTCCACTGTGGGGTGGTGTTCTGGCAACCGCGGGTAACCTGGTCTTCATGGGTAACCCGGAAGGTTACCTGATGGCGTTCGATGCGAAATCTGGTGAGGTTAAGTACAAGTTCAACACCGGTTCCGGCATCGTAGGTTCTCCAATCACCTGGGAGATGGACGGCGAGCAGTACATCTCCGTTGTGTCCGGCTGGGGTGGTGCGGTACCTCTGTGGGGTGGTGAAGTGGCCAAGCGCGTTAAACACCTGAACCAGGGTGGTAGCGTATGGACCTTCAAACTGCCGAAAGAAGATTCCTGATCTCCTTATGAGCAAAGCAAAGGGCCGGTTTTTACCGGCCTTTTTTTTGTTTGTTGTTTCGCCAATCTCACACGGTGGTTGATATCTGTCATGTTGGGCTTCGCGGAGCTCAGGCCAACCTACAGGCAACAGATTGACAGGTTGGTTATCGCGCAGCGATGTACAACGAGAAGGGTAATGGGGAAATTTCAGGTGAGATAACCCGGAGAAATCTTCTCCGGGTTACGGGTGGAGCGTGAGAATCAGTTTTCCAGCATCGACAGGACGTCGTCGCGGAAGTCGAAGAAATCGTAGTCACACAAGCCCATGAAGTTCAGCACCGGTTCCAGGTTGCTGATAAACGGGGTATCCGGCTCGCGTACACGCCAGTAGGTGCGGTACTTACGGCTGATCTCTTTGGCGATCAGCAGGATACAGAGCTGCATGCGAACTTCTTCGCGATCGTCGTTCTGGGTCAGGAAGGTTTTGTACTCCGGTTGCAGACGGATCGCTTCGCAGGTGGTTTCCGGCAGGTGCCACGCATTGGTCAGCGCGTAGCCCAGGTCAAAGTGGCTGATGCCGTATCGATCCAGCTGTGCCTGGTGTAAGCCGGAGATGCTGTTGCCGTTAACCTCTTTAAGAAAATCTTTGTAGTCCGGGAAGTTGTGGATCATCAGCGGCAGACCGCAGTCGTGCAGCATACCCAGAGTGTACGCATCGTCCTCATTCACTTCGCGAAAACGGCGGGAGAGCAGGGCACAGATGTGTGCGACGTCAGCGCCGGTATCCCAGAAACGTTCCATCGGACCGATCGTGGACAGGCTGTTACGCAGCGCCGCCAGACGGACGATACTGAATACCCGATTGACACCCAGTAGTGCGACAGCGTGCTCGATTGAGGTGATCTTTTTAGCAAGGCCGAAGTAGGGGGTGTTGACCGTGGACAGTACGGTGGAAAACAGCGCGATGTCCTGCTTTAAAACGCCACAGATATTGTCTATGTCCAGATCCGGATCGTTAATTAACTGATTTAATTTAAAGAGAATTTCTGGACGCGACGGAATGAAATAGGTGTCGGTGGTTTGGCTCATTACGGAATCCTTATCGACTTCCTGTAAAGGGTAATGACGGCAGTCTTAACGCTCATACTGACGGCTGCTTAGATTGTCTGTCAACGCCTTATCGGCACTAGTGTCGAGTTATTTGCTTCTTGTTCAATAATTCGTAATTCGGCTGGAAAAATACCGAATGCTAGTCTACGTTTTTAGGTTGTTTTCAGACGCGCAAGGATGTTCGCGCCGATCCAGTAGCAAGGAGTGCTGTCTTTCCTCTCTCTGTCGTGGGTCACAAAAACTACTACTAAGTGAGTAAATTTTGTGTGCCAAGGGACGATACCTGCCTCTCGGGCCTGCTGGCTAATATGACTGGGTGTCATAGCAATCGGCTCCGCATTCTTTCGCCGAACTAACCAGATTGAATCGTCGAGCAATAACAAGAAGAGGCTTACAAGATGATCTACGCACAGCCAGGAACAGAAGGCTCCGTTGTTTCCTTTAAACCACGTTACGAAAACTTTATCGGTGGCGAGTGGGTTGCTCCGGTAAAAGGTCAGTACTTCACAAACACGACGCCGGTAACTGGCGGTTCAGTATGTGAAATCCCACGTTCTACCGAAGAAGATATTGAGCTGGCGTTGGACGCTGCTCACGCTGCAAAAGATGCTTGGGGTAAAACATCTGTTGCTGAGCGTTCCGGCTTGCTGTTGAAAATTGCGGATCGCATCGAAGAAAACCTGGAAAAGCTGGCTGTAGCTGAGACCTGGGACAACGGTAAAGCTGTACGTGAAACCCTGGCGGCTGACGTACCTCTGATGGTTGACCACTTCCGTTACTTCGCAGGCTGCATCCGTGCACAGGAAGGTACTATCGGTGAGATTGACGAAACAACTGTTGCTTACCACTTCCACGAGCCACTGGGTGTTGTTGGTCAGATCATCCCTTGGAACTTCCCACTGCTGATGGCTGCGTGGAAACTGGCGCCTGCACTGGCGGCAGGTAACACCATCGTTCTGAAACCAGCAGAGCAGACCCCTGTTTCTATCCTGATCCTGATGGAATGCATCGGCGACCTGCTGCCAGCAGGCGTACTGAATGTTGTGAACGGCTTCGGTGCTGAAGCAGGTCAGGCACTGGCGACTAGCACACGTATCGCTAAGATCGCATTCACTGGTTCTACGCCGGTTGGTTCTCACATCATGAAGTGTGCTGCTGAGAACATCATCCCATCTACTACTGAGCTGGGCGGTAAGTCTCCAAACATCTACTTCAAAGATGTAATGGATCAGGAAGACGAGTTTGTCAGCAAAGCAGTTGAAGGTGCAGTTCTGGCGTACTTCAACCAGGGTGAAGTATGTACTTGTCCTTCCCGTCTGCTGGTTCAGGAAGACATCGCTGATGAGTTCATCGCGAAAGTGATCGAGCGTGCTAAGCAGATCAAGCGTGGCAACCCGCTGGATACTGAAACCATGGTAGGTGCTCAGGCATCTCAGGAGCAGTTCGATAAGATCCTGGGTTACATGGACATCGGCCGTGAAGAGGGTGCTGAAATCCTGATGGGTGGTGGTGTAGAGAAGCTGGACGGCGAACACGCTAACGGTTACTACATCATGCCAACCCTGATCAAAGGCACCAACGATATGCGTGTTTTCCAGGAAGAGATCTTCGGTCCGGTTGTGTCTGTAACAACCTTTAAAGACGAAGAAGAAGCGCTGGCTATCGCGAACGACACTGAGTTCGGTCTGGGCGCAGGTGTATGGTCCCGTGATACTAACATCGCTTACCGCATGGGTCGTGGTATCCAGGCTGGTCGAGTATGGATGAACTGCTACCACCTGTACCCAGCACACGCTGCATTCGGTGGTTACAAGAAGTCTGGTGTAGGTCGTGAGACCCACAAAATGATGCTGGAACACTACCAGCAGACCAAGAACATGCTGGTGAGCTACAGCGCAAACCCACTGGGCTTCTTCTAAGCCTCGGGTTGATCGACCTCTGCCGGGTGTCTCCGGTCCGGCAGAGTTGTACTTCCTATCTCTGACGCTTGTGCGTTTCATCATGTTCACGGCCCTTCGGGGCCGTTTTTTCGTTTTATCTCCCCCATCCGTGATCGTTATCTGTGATGCCGTGTTCCACTAATTGTGGAGGGGCGAGCGCGTCATTCGCTGATATATATCAAACAAGAATAAGCATATATCTGTATAATTTTGCGCTGCAAAGATTGGGTGGAAACCGTTGCGATCGGGCAGGGAGTGTCACGAGATGGTACGCAGGGTTCCGTTTACAGTGTGTTGACCTGTTGCCCGATCTGCCGGTAAATCAGCGGGGGGCTGGGTTAGCATGGATTTCGAATACCTGATCGATCAGTTTGGTGAAGCGGGTACCACGGCCTTGGGTGGTCTCGTTCTCGGTATCATGTTCGGCGCGTTCGCGCAGCGCAGTCAGTTCTGTCTGCGTGCCGCTGTGGTGGAGTTCTGGCGCGGACAGATCGGTCCTAAGGTGGCGATCTGGTTGCTCACCTTCTCAGCCGCCGTTGCTGGTACTCAGGCGCTGATTTCGGCCGGTGATCTGGATATCAGTGATTCCCGGATGCTGGCGTCCTACGGCTCTCTCTCCGGCGCTGTGATCGGTGGTTTATTGTTTGGTTCGGGTATGGTGCTGGCGCGGGGCTGTGGTGCGCGTCTGCTTGTTCTGGCGGCCACAGGCAATCTGCGTGCGCTGTTCTCCGGATTACTCTTCGCTGCGGTGGCCCAGGCCAGTCTTCGCGGTATACTCGCCCCTGCTCGTGATTCTGTGGCCGGTGCCTGGTTGCTGCACGATGACGGGGGATTGGAGTTGATCTCCTTCCTGGGATGGGGCGACAACACCGGTATCTATATCGGTCTGGGCTGCATGGTGGTGGCCGTGTTCTACGGAATTCGTAACAAACTCACCGCCTGGGCCTGGGCGGGTTCCGTCGGCGTGGGCACTATGGTCGTCGGTGGTTGGTGGTTTACCTACCATATGTCCTATCAGACCTTCGAGCCGACTCAGGTAGAGAGCATGACCTTCACCGGTCCATCGGCGGATACCCTGATGTACTTCCTGACACCGGGCGGCGCGCCGCTCGATTTTGATGTTGGTTTGGTGCCGGGTGTATTCCTTGGCTCCTTCCTGGCGGCGTTCTTCTCCCGTACCCTTCAATTGCAGGGCTTTAAAGATGGCAGCAGCAT
The DNA here is from genome assembly GCA_947501565.1 of uncultured Marinobacterium sp. Taxonomy (GTDB): domain Bacteria; phylum Pseudomonadota; class Gammaproteobacteria; order Pseudomonadales; family Balneatricaceae; genus Pontibacterium. Next base: position 6,210 of record CANMWJ010000006.1, on the reverse strand, counting down.
GGTGCGTTACATCTTTGGTGCCGTGTTTATGGGAATGGGCGGTATGCTGGCGGGTGGCTGTGCAGTTGGTGCGGGCCTGACCGGTGGTTCTGCGTTCTCCATTACCGCCTGGGTTGCGCTGGCGTCGATGTGGGCGGGTGCGGGTCTGACCGATGGTCTAATCGACCGTGAGTGGAAAGGACAGACAATACTGGAGAAATATCGCAGCCGCAAAGCAAGTAAAGTGTCAGCTGACGCGGTTGCAGAGCCGGTGACCTCCTGAACGCCTTTCAGGGCGGGGTGGGATTCACTTCGAAATCACGAGACATGAAAAAGGGGCTTCAGCAGCCCCTTTTTTATGTTTTACACAGCAGTTACTCAACCCCGACCGCTTCCAGTGCGCTCATCAACGGCGCCAATTCCCAGAAATCTTCAATCTTAAGATCTGCTGCCTGACCTTCAAGGGTGCCCGACGCGGTATAGAACTCAAAGTCCGCTTCCACTGCTTTAGGGCCGCCGTTGGCAGGGATTGCATCGACCGATACCAGCTCTTTGTAGGTAGACAGGATCGCCTCCTCCTTATTGCGTGTGGAGCGTGGCAGCAGTTTGTACTGATCACGTAAACGTACAACGGTAGCCGGATCTTGATTGGTCATGCGCGACACATTCAGCAGCTCTTCAACCAATATGCCGATCTGTTTCTTGTGCGTAACCAGAATGTTCTTGTGGCCATACAATGCTTCATCGCTGGCGTGAACCTCAGGGGTAGGCAGTACCGCAAACTTGCCAGAAGGGTGGTTCAGCAGTTTGTTGCGACGTTCGGTATCCACGATGGTGGCGTGAAAACGTCCCCGTATCATTGCGTCTGCGCGCACGCCTGAGCCCGGTACATAGGTCATGGAGCTATAGCTGATCCCATGTTTTTTCGCCATGAGCTGCATGATCGCTTCGGTGCCAGAGCCTTTGCCGTGAGTGAACATAGGAACCCCGTCGAGCGCTTTCCAGCTGTCGTAGTGTTGGGTGTTCACCACTGGGAAAAAGCGCAACTTACTGAGCTGGTAGAACAGGCGCAGTGGCGCGTTGGTTTTCTGTATCAGCGCGTAGGGAGTGCCGATGCCGATATCAGCCAGACCGTTGATAATGGCTTGGGTTGCCAGATCCTCAGACTGCATATAGCTGATGGTGATCGCGACATCGCGCTCCCGGGCGCGCGCTGCGGCGGCTTCGATCAGCAACATGTCGATGCCCGGAATATCACCGATGGCGATCCGGATATCCTCGCGTTTCTCCTGTGCCTGTACGGACAGCGTGGTGACGCTCAGCAGCAGTGAAAAGAGTACAAGGTATAAGAACTTATAGACGGTTTGAGAGAAGGGACGTTGTAGCGAATAGCGTCGTTTGCGGTGCTCAATATTGCCGGAGAGACTACTCATGGCGGGTTCCTTTAGGCATACAGGCTATTGAAACCACATCGTATCAATGGCATAAGTGCCAGTAAATCGGCTTTGTTGGACTGTTTGTGTCGTTATCGCTTCGCAGTAAACTCATTCTGCCGCTGTTTGTGATTGGAACCCTGTTCGCGCTGGTGGGCGCATGGGTGCTGTTATGGGTAGCGGAAGATCATATGCGTGACCAATCAGTCGAGCGTAGTCGATTGCTTGCGGTTGCGATCAACGAATCCGTTGAGGTGATGAGCGGTTACGAAGAGATCCGTTTTGCGGTGGAAGATATTGTCGCCAGTAAAGAGGGGATCTCGGGCATCACCGTCGTGACGCGCGATCCTTTTGTGATCTGGGCATCCAGCTTTCATCCGGGTGTGAACGATGACCGCTCCTCCCAGCGCATGCTCAAAGCGCTCACTGAATCTACCGACCATGGCACCTTTGGCCACTACCTCCTGCCTGGTGGTGACATCCTTACCCTCTACCCGTTGCTGACGCAGGGTTACCGTTCTGAACAGTATCGCGAACTGTTTCAGCAATCGGCCCATGCCAGCTCCAGTTCTCACTGGGGCAAGGTGCTGGCCGAGACCACGCTGGATCCGGGGACGTATGAGGGGGCCATCTATCTGCGTCTGGATTCCAGCGCGATCAACAAAGGCACGACAGATATCTTCATCCGTTCAGCGGCAATCCTGCTGTTTTCGGTGGTGTCCCTGGCGGTGCTCGCCTATCTGGTGTTCCGCTATATCGTACTGATGCCTGTCTCGAAGATTTCGGACTCCATTGCCCGGCAGAAGGCGGGTGACAGTGGCAACCGCGTCCAGCTGCAATCCAGCGATGAGATCGGTCAGTTAGGTGCGTCTTTCAATACCATGCTGGATACGCTTACGGAGCGAGACCAGCGCTTCCGAACCGTCGTCGACCACCTGCCGGTTGCGGTCAGTCTTAAGTCCCGCGAAGGTAATTATCAGCTGACCAACAATAAATTCGATCTCTGGATGGGTGATTTAAGCAGTCATGCGGCGGGCTGGAGTGCCGAGTCGCTGAAGAAACGGGCGGAGTTCGAATATCAGGTCCAGACGTTGATGACCGATCTGACCTTTGAGGAGTCGGTGCGTCAGGTTGATGGCTCCGAACGCTACTTTATGACCACAGTTTTTCCCGTATGCGATGCCAGTGGTCATCTGAATGCCGTGGGTAGCGCGAGCACGGATATCACCGATCGTAAGGCCAATGAGCAGGAGATCCGTGAACTGGCCTACTTTGATAATCTGACGACTTTGCCAAATCGTCGTTTGTTCGGTGATCGTCTCAACCAGGCGTTAAAAAACGCGAAGCGTCAGGGTACGGTGGTCGGTCTGGTCTATATGGACCTGGACGGATTTAAGTCGGTGAACGATACCCTGGGGCATCAGGCGGGTGATCAGTTGTTGCAGGAGGTAAGCCAGCGCTTGCTGAGTGCAGTGCGTGCACAGGACACGGTGGCCCGGCTGGGTGGTGATGAGTTCACGATGATTATCGTTGATCTCGACCCGCACCGGGCGCAGGTGGATCTTGCCACCATCGCCACAAAGGTGCGTGACTCGATTGCCAAGCCGATTCAGCTGGAGTCGCAGCAAACCTTTGTCACCAGCAGTCTTGGTATCGCGCTTTATCCGGATAATGCGGTCACATCGGATGAGCTGATTATCAATGCCGATATCGCTATGTACCACGCCAAGAGCAGCGGCAGAGACGGTTACCGCTTCTATCAGTCGGACATGAACGAAGTCGTGCATGAACGTCGACGGGTGGAAGACCAACTACGGACAGCGCTGGAGAACCATGAGCTTGCAGTTCACTATCAACCCAAGGTGGATACAGTCACCGGAGAGCTGGTTGGAGCCGAGGCCCTGTTGCGCTGGACCAATCCGCTATTGGGTGAGGTGCCGCCTTTACGCTTTATCCCGATCGCCGAAGACAGCGGGCTGATTATTCCGATCGGTAGCTGGGTGATTGAGACCGTGATCTCGAATCTGCAGCAGTGGCGTCGAGAGGGAATTGTGCTGCCGAAAATTGCGGTGAACCTGTCGCCACGCCAGTTGCGGGACGAACGCTTTGCGCAGAAAGTCTGTGCGATGTTGCGGGCTGCAGCGCTAACACCTGACAACCTTGAGTTTGAGATCACCGAAGGTGTTTTCCTGCAGGAGGTGGAGCACTCTCACTCCTCGCTTTATAAACTGCGCGAAAGCGGGGTAGGGCTGACGATTGATGATTTCGGCACCGGCTTCTCTTCGCTTAGTTACCTGAAAAAACTACCGGTCAGCACGGTGAAGATCGATAAGAGTTTTGTCGAAGGGGTGGCGGTAGATCCGGTCGATGAGGATATCGTGACCGCCATTATCGCTATGGCGCACAGCATGCACCTGAGTGTGGTGGCAGAAGGGGTGGAAACGCACGAGCAGTTTGATTTCCTGCGCTCTGTGCATTGTGACGCCTCCCAGGGTTGGCTGATCAGCGAGGCGATGCCGATGGAAGCGTTCGGTCACTGGTTGCGTGAACGAATGGCGCCGGTTGAGGTGGGTTGACCGATCAGAACAGGAACCGCTTTTCGTTCTCCTCCGCTTCACGGCGGATACGTTCGCGTTCCTCTTCGTTGTGTTTCTCGATCTGCTCGGCCAGCATGTTCATGCGGTTGCGCAGTTCAAACAGTTGACGGTCCAGAGTGTAGTTTTTACTCAACTCGCTGAGACGGATAAAGGTCTTCTTGTAGATCAGGAACGCCCCTTTACCTGCGTTGATCTCTTCGGTCTCACGCGCTTCGTGTAACTCCAGATCGATCTCTGTCCGTTCAAAGCAATCCTTGGCTCGCTGGATCAGAACCTGACTGGCATTACCACTGATCTCACCGTTGGTCTCCGCTTCTTTAACGAATTTCACAAACTCCTTCAGGATAGCGCGTGCCCGTTGTGCGCCATTGGGGTTGGGGAAGAGAGTGATTGATCCTTCAGGGTGCGCTGCCGGTGTCTGGGCCTGTTCTGCCTGCTGCTTTATATCATTCAGGAGTTTTTCTGTGGCTTCAGACTCTTCCAGCTGCAGAACAGCCTGACAGCGCACGGTCAGGTACTGCATCAGAAATTTATTGATATCCGGGTTTTGCAGCAGTGGCGGAAAGTTGGATAGCAGGTGGTGGGCGCGGCGGATCGCGCCCTGAAGCTTCATCAGCTGCAGCTGCTTGGCTTTTTTGCGGTTTTCTGCAGCCTGTATAAAGACGGCTGCGATGGCCATCAGACCGACGCCACCAAGAATAAGCAGTGCAATTTGTGTTGGACTCATAGCCACCTGACCTGAAACTGATTAAAAACTACGCGTATCAGAAGCTGTTTGATTTTATTAACAAAAAAGTTAAAAAAATAGCTTGACCAGCGCTTAATCGTTCAATAATATTCCGCACCAAGTTTGAGGCATACGCCACAAGCCACTCAGCGTCCCATTCGTCTAGTGGCCTAGGACACCGCCCTTTCACGGCGGTAACAGGGGTTCGAACCCCCTATGGGACGCCATTCTATATACTAGAATGACTAATGAGATGCGGAATTAGCTCAGTTGGTAGAGCGGGACCTTGCCAAGGTTCAGGTCGTCGGTTCGAACCCGATATTCCGCTCCAATCTCATACCCTTCGCTTAGTGTAAGCGACAAAGAAGCCAGCGAAAGCTGGTTTTTTTATGCCTGAATTTCGGGGCGCTTTTCATTTGTCAGGAAGGTTGGGAAGCTACGTTGTTACACGGAGCTTCCGTTGCCTGCTCTGTTCCTCGGTGGTTATTTCTCTCAGATCATCGAGCGGATCTTATCTACCTGTTTTCTTTCCTCTGCCACAGGTTGGCTTACCGCTTCGCGTGCCAGACAGCGTTGCATGAAGTTCGCCAGTCCCGGCCATTGGTCAGCGTCAACATCATAACCTGCGTGGTTCATATTGATCAGCTGGCAAGCAATCGCGATATCTGCCAGTGAATACTGATTGCCAACAAACCAGTCGTTCTGGCCCAGTTGTTCTTCAAGATAGTTGAGCAAGGGAGGCAAGGCCTCTGTAAATGCTTGGGCGCATTTATCCGTGTCGGTTGGTTTTTTCAGTAGTGGTTTGATCAGTGTTTCGCGAAACAGGATGTCGGTTGCGATGGCAAACAGCTCATAGTCGGCATATTTCTCCAGCCATTCGCAGCGTGCACGCAATGCCGGATCGTTTGGCAGCAGAGGATGTTCCGGATGACGGTTATCCAGATAGTGGCAGATAACGGCAGAATCGGCCAGGGTCACTTCGTCGTCCTGGAATGCGGGGATGCGTTTCAGTGGGTTCAGTTTTTCGTAACCCTCAGGTGGTGCATAGGGCAATACTACTTCCAGATGATGATCGAGTTTTTTCTCTGCCAGTGTGATGCGGACTTTGCGTACAAACGGGGAGAGTGGGGCGCCGTAGACGGTATTTGCCATCAGAGGATCTCCTGAATTCTTATTCTTAATGTCGGATGTCGGTTGCTCTTATAGAGGTAGAATATAAGGGAAAACGCTTATTTGTCACGGCTTTTGGCTGCGGTTTGTACAGGCTGCTGTATACGAACTGAGCATTTCATAAGCATATAGATTTTATTAAATTTTTTTCGTTTTTAGGGTTGACGCCTTTGTGACGGTTCCTTAATATACGCGCCTCCTCTGATGAGGAACGCCACAGAGTGGTATATGCGTCCCATTCGTCTAGTGGCCTAGGACACCGCCCTTTCACGGCGGTAACAGGGGTTCGAACCCCCTATGGGAC
>CANMWJ010000005.1 GCA_947501565.1 uncultured Marinobacterium sp. | reverse complement strand
GGCGCGCCCGAGAGGATTCGAACCTCTGACCGCCTGGTTCGTAGCCAGGTACTCTATCCAGCTGAGCTACGGGCGCTTACCCTAAAGTCGTTGTTTTAAGTGGCGCGCCCGAGAGGATTCGAACCTCTGACCGCCTGGTTCGTAGCCAGGTACTCTATCCAGCTGAGCTACGGGCGCTGATGGCGGTGAGCGAGGGATTCGAACCCTCGATACCTTGCGGTATACGCCCTTAGCAGGGGCGCGCCTTCAGCCACTCGGCCAGCTCACCTAAACAACGGCGCGAACTATACCTGCCTGATTTTCAAAAGGAAAGCTTTTTTTGAAAAAAATTACTCTTTATTCCCTTCATCGGCTTTTTCGCGCTGGATGCGCTGATAAATCTCTTCGCGATGAACGGATACATCCTTAGGCGCATTCACACCAATGCGCACCTGGTTTCCTTTCACACCCAATACTGTGACAGTGACTTCATCACCAACCATAAGAGTTTCGCCGACGCGGCGGGTAAGAATTAACATGTGTAGAATCTCCTTAAATCATCCTGTTTTACAGGCTCAAGGAATGAGCCCGAGGGTGCTTGAGTGACATATCGTCCAACTCCTTGCCACACAAACACCAAGTGAGGAGTTGCTGATCTAACTATAGACCAGCAACTTCTTATTCGCTTACAACGTCTGCCGCATCCAGATCAAAGGCTGAATGCAATGACCGCACAGCCAGTTCCAGATACTTCTCAGCGATTACGACAGACACTTTGATCTCCGACGTGGAGATCATCTGAATGTTGATATTCTCTGCTGCCAGAGCGTCAAACATCTTGCTGGCAACCCCCGCATGGGAACGCATACCAACGCCGACGATGGACACCTTCGCGATTTTACCGTCGCCAACCACTTCCCGGGCACCCAGCTCAGCCGCAACCTTTTGCAGCACCGCCTCAGCCGCCGGATAGTCGTTCCGATGCACCGTAAAGGTGAAATCGGTGGTTTTATCAGCCGCAACATTCTGTACGATGATGTCGACCTCGATATTCTCGCGACTGATCGGCCCCAGAATTCTGGATGCAACACCCGGAACATCTGGCACACCCAATACAGTCAGCTTCGCTTCATCGCGGTTAAACGCGATGCCAGAGATAACCGGTTTTTCCACTGTATCTTCTTCCTCTATGGTAATCAGCGTACCGGGGCCATCCTTGAAACTGGACAGCACCCTCAGGGGCACTTTGTATTTGCCCGCAAACTCCACCGCGCGGATCTGAAGCACCTTAGAGCCGAGACTGGCCATCTCCAGCATCTCTTCGAAGGTGATCTTCTCGAGGCGCTGCGCGCCTTCTACAACCCTGGGATCCGTCGTATATACACCATCCACGTCGGTATAGATCTGACACTCGTCGGCTTTCAACGCCGCCGCCAGAGCGACACCTGTAGTGTCGGAACCACCACGCCCCAGCGTGGTGATATTGCCCTCTGCGTCGACACCCTGGAAGCCAGCCACGACAATTACCCGCCCCGCATCCAGATCAGAGCGCATACTCTGCACCTCGATATCCTGGATACGCGCTTTTGTGTGCGCACTGTCGGTCAGTATTTTGACCTGTGAGCCGGTATAGGAGCGCGCTGGCACGCCCCTCTTGTTCAGCGCCATACAGAGCAACGCGATCGTCACTTGCTCACCGGTAGAGACCAGCACATCCATTTCACGCGGTGTAGGCGTATCCTGAATATCCTTAGCCAATCCGATCAGACGGTTGGTCTCGCCACTCATGGCGGAAACCACCACCACTACATCGTGGCCATCGCACCGGAAACCGCTCACCTTATCAGCGACGGCTTCAATACGCTCAACGCTCCCGACGGAGGTCCCGCCGTACTTCTGTACATAAAGAGCCATGGTTAATCGTTATCCTTAAACACGCTCAGATGTTGCACTCAATCGCTTACAGCGCAGCCTCAACCAGCCCGCTCACAGAATCCAGCGCAGATGGCAGTGCTGCTGCATCGGTACCACCACCCTGCGCAAAGTCAGGGCGACCACCACCTTTACCACCCAGCTTGGCAGTCAGCTCACGCACCAGATCACCTGCTTTAACCTGACCAGTCAGGTCTTTGGTGACACCTGCAGCCAGGCTAACTTTACCGCCCGCATCAGTAGCCAGCACGACAACACCGCTACCCAGCTTGTTCTTCAGCTGGTCGATGGTATCGCGCAGTGCTTTCGGCTCCACGCCATCCAGCTTAGCGGCCAGCACTTTGACACCTTTAACGTCAACAGCGGCGCTCAGCAGGTCGGAGCCCTTTGCAGCAGCCAGTTTGGACTTGAGCTGCTCCAACTCTTTTTCCAGCTGACGGTTACGGTCAGCCATATCCATTACTTTCTCGACAACAGACTCACGCGAGCCCTTCAGCGCGCCGGCGATCTGAGCCAGCTTGCTATCGGCCTCATCAACCCAAGCCATCGCGCCAGAGCCGGTCACCGCCTCTACACGACGCACGCCTGCAGCAATACCGCCTTCGGAAACGATCTTCAGCAGGCCGATATCGCCGGTACGTTTGGCATGAGTACCACCGCAAAGTTCAACGGAGAAATCGCCGCCCATGGAGAGCACACGCACTTCGTCGTCGTACTTCTCACCAAACAGCGCCATCGCGCCGCGGGTCTTCGCCGCTTCGATATCCATCAGATCGGTCACGACCTCACTGTTGCTGCGGATCTGGTCGTTGACGATTGTTTCAACCTGCTGCAGCTGCTCATCGGTCATCGCTTCGAAATGTGCGAAGTCAAAACGCAGACGCTCAGCATCGCACAGGGAGCCTTTCTGCTGTACGTGATCACCCAGGACATCACGCAGCGCCGCATGCAGCAGGTGGGTCGCAGAGTGGTTCAGCGCAGTTGCCTGACGCTTAGCTTTGTCCACTTCGGTGACAACAGTGTCACCCACTTCCAGCACACCTTCAGCGATCTCACCGTGATGCAGATGGTTTTTAGATTCTTTAGTACAGTTGGTTACGTTGAACTGACCACGGTCCCAACGCAGGAAACCGGTATCGCCAACCTGGCCGCCGGATTCAGCGTAGAACGCTGTATTTTCCAGAACCACCAGTCCGCTTTCACCTGCGGACAGCTGGTTAACCGCTTCACCCTCTTTAAACAGAGCGATGACTTTGGCCTGATCTTCCAGCGCGTCGTAACCGTTAAACTGCGTTTCGCCTTCCAGCTGGATCTTGTCGTTGTAGTCCACGCTGAAGGTACCGGAAGCACGGGCACGCTCGCGCTGCGCTTCCATCGCTTTCTCGAAACCTTCCATGTCCAGCGTCAGTTCGTGCTCACGCGCGACATCGGCAGTCAGGTCTACCGGGAAGCCGTAGGTATCGTACAGCTTGAATACAGTTTCGCCTGCGATAACGGAACCTTCCAGGCCGTCGATCGCTTCGCGCAGCAGGCCCATGCCGTTATCCAGTGTCTTCGCAAACTGCTGCTCTTCTTTCAGCAGGACGCGTTCGATCTGATCCTGTGCTTTGGCCAGCTCTGGGTAGGCTTCGCCCATCTCTGCGACAAGCGCCGCCACCAGCTGATTGAAGAACGGGCCTTTGGCGCCAAGCTTGTTACCATGACGGATCGCTCGACGGATGATACGACGCAATACGTAACCGCGACCTTCATTAGATGGCAGCACGCCATCAGTAATCAGGAAGGAGCAGGAACGGATGTGGTCAGCGATTACGCGCAGGGACTTGTTATCCATATCGCTGGTACCAACTGCCGCTGCAGTTGCCTTCAGCAGGTTCTGGAACAGGTCGATCTCGTAGTTGGAGTGCACGTTCTGCATAACTGCAGCGATACGTTCCAGACCCATACCGGTATCTACGGATGGTTTCGGCAGCGGTGTCATTTCGCCATCAGCGGAGCGGTTGTACTGCATGAATACAACGTTCCAGATCTCGATGTAGCGGTCACCATCTTCATCCGGGCTACCCGGAGGACCACCAGCAACTTCTTCGCCGTGGTCAAAGAAAATCTCAGTACAAGGGCCACAAGGACCGGTATCACCCATGGACCAGAAGTTATCTTCGTCCAGTTTGGAGAAACGCTCCGGATCAGCTCCGATCTCTTCTTTCCAGATCTTCTCAGCTTCATCATCGGAGTGGTGAACGGTAACCCACAGGCGCTCTTTTGGCAGACCAAGTACTTCGGTCAGGAATCCCCAGGCAAAACCGATCGCTTCGCGCTTGAAGTAATCACCGAAGGAGAAGTTACCCAGCATTTCAAAGAACGTATGGTGACGTGCAGTGTAACCTACGTTTTCAAGGTCGTTGTGTTTACCACCGGCACGCACACAGCGCTGAGATGAGGTCGCACGGGTGTACGCGCGCTTGTCATCGCCGAGGAAAACATCTTTAAACTGCACCATGCCCGCGTTGGTAAACATCAATGTTGGGTCGTTTCCAGGAATCAGCGGGCTGCTGCTAACAACCTGATGACCGTTCTGTGCAAAGTAATCCAGGAAGGCCTGGCGAATTTCAGCGCTTGTCATGTATTTCATAAGGAAACCGTATGCGTATCCGTTCAGTACAGGGCAAAAATAATAATAGTGGCATCAGTATTTTTCTGATGCATACCCGGCAATTTTCTCACCAAAAAAGGCGCAACAGTATATAACGTGCATGAAAAATGTACGACTATTTTTGAATGAACGGACCGCAGCGCCTGTGTCCGGGCGGGAAAATTACTAGAAGAGGGAGGCTTCGCACGCGCGATTAGATACGGAACAGATCGGTCTTCGGGGCGGCACTGCGGGAAGTGCTATTCAAACTCCCCGGCACCCTCAATCGCTGCACGAGCTTCATCCATCGAGAAACCACGCTGCAGCAGGTAGCGCATCTGCTTGCCAAACAGTTTGTAGTCCCCATTTGGAGGTTCACGGAACTTCCGGGACCAGGCATCCGCGGCCAGCTCAAACCAATCCGGCGCCAACTCCTCTAATACAACGTCAAGCAGATGTGAGTCGACCCGTTTCTGCTGCAGATCAAACTGAATACGCTTCAGACCATAACTTTGCGAGAGCCGATTACGTACGAACACCTCAACAAAACGCCGGTCGCTGAGGTAGCCATCCTGCTCCATCTGTTCAAGTACGCTGTCGACCTGCTCATCTGCGTATTTACGATAAAATTTCTGCTCCAGCTCTGCCCGACAATATTCGCGGCGACCCAGCAGCTTAAATACGGCACTTTTAATCTCCTGCCGCTCGTCTGATTGCGTACTTTCCAGATTCATCTCTTATACCTGTTACCTGTAAAGAGTTAGCAGAAGCACCCGAAATCCCGCGCTGCTCCAGCACCTTTAGATTTATCCACAACCTCAATGTTAGCCTGCATCCTTGAGTGGTACGCAGGCTCCACTTACTTCAGAATAATCTGCACCCGCTAACATGATGCTTTTTATAGATGATGCCTAATTTCGCGCCTGTAGCCACCTTTGCTGTAGTCCCTATCCGCACCATTTTCATAGCCGGGGCACTGCTGGCAACAACCCTGTTTACGACCGCCTGCACGCCACAAACTACTAACCAACCGCTGCCTGCTAACGGTAGTACAGCCGTTCACATCTCGCCTTCACATCAGATTGAGCTGGAGCTGGCAACGAGTGCTGATCAACGCACACGGGGGTTGATGTATCGCTCAGCGCTGGCTGAAAACTCCGGCATGCTATTTGTTTATCCTCAGCCCGGCAACTACGCGATCTGGATGAAGAACATGCAGTTCCCACTGGACCTTATCTTTATCTCAGAACACCAGAGGGTGGTACACATCGCTGATAACGTCCCTCCTTGCCGGCAATCTCCCTGCCCTATATATAGATCTGAACAACCGGTTAAGTACATTCTGGAAGTTAACGCGGGATATGCGAAGCATCATCATATCCAGGTTGGTACTCTCATACCGCTGCCAACGCTCTGAACGGTAACACCTCATACGTTCAAGCCCACCTAAAACGCAAAAGGGCCCATAAATGGGCCCTTTTAAAATCTTGAGAGTACAGAGACTTAAGAAAGATCCAGCTGTTCGCTGTCAGCCTTCTCGTCTTCCTCTTTCGACGGAACCGAGGTTAGCAGCTGGGCACGTATCTCGGTTTCAATCTCCTGCGATACCGCAGGGTTCTCTTCCAGGTATTTCGCCGCATTGGCTTTACCCTGGCCAATCTTGTTGCCCTGATACGCGTACCATGCACCGGACTTATCGATCAGGCCCTGCTTCACACCCAGGTCGATCACTTCGCCCATATGGTAGATACCCTGACCGTACATGATCTGGAACTCGGCCTGCTTGAACGGCGGCGATACTTTGTTCTTCACAACCTTAACGCGGGTCTCGTTACCAACCACCTCATCACCCTGCTTGATCGCACCGGTACGACGGATATCCAGACGGACAGAGGAGTAGAATTTAAGCGCGTTACCACCGGTTGTGGTTTCCGGGTTACCAAACATCACACCGATCTTCATACGGATCTGGTTGATAAACACCAGCAGACAGTTCGCATTCTTCACGCTACCGGTCAGTTTACGCAGTGCCTGAGACATCAGACGCGCCTGCAGACCTACGTGGGAATCACCCATATCGCCTTCGATCTCCGCTTTCGGCGTCAGCGCCGCTACAGAGTCGACGATAATCACGTCAACCGCATTGGAGCGCACCAGCATATCGGTAATCTCCAGCGCCTGCTCACCTGTGTCCGGCTGGGAAACCAGCAGTGCATCCACATCTACACCCAGCTTTTCAGCATAGATCGGATCCAACGCGTGCTCAGCATCCACGAACGCACAGGTTTTACCCTCTTTCTGCGCCTCGGCGATCACCTGCAGCGTCAGGGTGGTTTTACCGGAAGATTCTGGACCGTAGATCTCAACAATACGACCGAACGGCAAACCGCCAATGCCCAGTGCGATATCCAGCGTCAGAGAACCGGTAGATACTGACGGAATCGCCTCGCGAGGCTGATCCCCCATACGCATGACTGCGCCTTTACCAAACTGTCTTTCGATCTGTGAAAGCGCTGCATCAAGTGCTTTTTTACGATTCGCGTCCATCTTCAACCTAACCCGTTGCGTTGAAAAATACTGTATGTTTGGACAGTATTATTTCACAACTTTTTCGGAATGCAAGCCGCTTTAGTGAATTTCATCCAACAAGCCCTGCAGGGCACAATCTACGGCGCTTTGACGCACTGCATGGCGATCACCGGCAAAGCAATGGGTCTCCACCCGCGTCTGCCCGCCTCTCATCGCCCAGGCAAAACATACAGTGCCTACCGGTTTTTCCACCGTGCCGCCTCCGGGACCGGCGATTCCACTGATCGCCACGGCCAGATCAGCGCCTGCCCGCTCAAGCGCACCTTCAGCCATCTCTTTAACGACCGACTCAGACACGGCACCAAACTCAGTCAACGCCTGCTCTGTAACGCCCAGCATCTGTGATTTCATCTGGTTGCTGTAGGTCACGAAACCTGCGTTAAACCAAGCAGAAGAGCCTGCCACCTCGGTTAGATTCATAGCTACCGCACCACCAGTACAGGACTCGGCTGTCGTTACACTCCAGCCTTTGCCCTTCAGCAGCTGCGCCAGTTTTTTTACTTTTTTATCAACCATTCCATCCTCCGTGTGCTGGCTACGCATCGCTTACCAATTCACGTACAATTCCACCAGCAATCGGTTTTTACCAATCCAATCAAAATCTTTCTAAGTCCGTTATGACCAGCCAATCCCCAGCCTTTAAAAACCACACCCCTATGATGCAGCAGTACCTTCGCATCAAGTCACAACATCCAGATCAGTTGGTATTTTATCGCATGGGGGATTTCTACGAGCTGTTTTATGACGACGCGAAAAAAGCAGCACAGCTACTGGATATCTCGCTGACGGCTCGCGGCAAATCCGCCGGTGAACCAATCCCGATGGCGGGCATTCCATTTCACGCCGCCGAAGGTTATGTCGCCAAGATTGTCCGCGCCGGCGAATCGGTGGTGATCTGTGAACAGATCGGTGATCCGGCAACCAGTAAAGGACCCGTTGAACGCGCTGTTGCCCGTATCGTCACACCCGGCACTATCAGTGACGAGGCTCTGCTCGACGAGCAGAGCGATAACCTGCTGATCGCCATCCACAGCGATCAACAGCGCTTCGGCATTGGTATTGTGGATATCAGCTCCGGCCGTTTCAGCTTACTGGAAGTGGAAGGTGAAGAACCGCTGCTGAGTGAAATCGAGCGCCTGCGCCCTTCCGAGATTCTGTTTAGCGAGGACTCAGGCCTTGCGGAGATCCTGACCGAGAAACGCGGCCTGCGACCACAAGCACCGTGGCACTTCGAAGAGGAAACCGCCCTGCGCTTGCTGTGCAAACAGTTCAACGTACAGGATCTGAGCGGTTTCGGCTGTGATCACCTGCCGGTCGCAATCTGCGCGGCCGGTTGCCTGCTGCAGTACGCTAAAGAGACGCAACGTACCGATCTGCCGCATATCCGCCGTATCCAGATCGAGCAGCGTAGCGAAAGCGTGGTGCTGGACGCCGCAACACGCAAAAACCTGGAGCTGGACATCAACCTCACCGGAGGCAAGGACAATACCCTCGCTTCAGTACTGGATCGCTGTAAAACACCGATGGGTAGTCGCCTGCTGCGCCGCTGGCTCAACCGCCCGCTACGCAACCGCTCGGCACTTCTTGCACGTCAGGACGTTATCCGCTGGTTGCGCGATCAATACCGCTTCGAAGAGCTGCAAAATACCCTGCGTCAGATCGGCGATATGGAACGCATCCTGGCGCGTGTAGCACTGCGCTCCGCGCGCCCCCGCGACCTTGAACGCCTCAAGGACTCACTGGCTGCACTGCCAGATTTACAGCAGCAGCTTATGAGCACAGATTCCGCCCGCGCTGGCGAACTGGCACAGGCGATCAGCGAGTTCCCCCAGCTGGCCGACCTGCTGGCGCGTGCCGTCATTGAAAATCCACCGGTTGTCGTCCGCGATGGCGGCGTCATTGCCCCGGGTTACGATGCGGAGCTGGACGAATTGCGCGGCTTGTCCGAAAACGCGGGTAACTATCTGCTGGATCTGGAAACCCGCGAGCGGGAGCGCATCGGTATCTCCACCCTGAAGGTCGGTTACAACCGCGTGCACGGCTACTACATTGAGATTGGCCGTGCCAACTCCGACCAGGCACCCGCGGAATATATCCGCCGTCAAACCCTGAAAAACGCCGAACGTTTCATCACACCGGAGCTCAAAGAGTTTGAAGATAAAGCGCTGTCAGCGAAAAGTCGCGCCCTGACACGCGAAAAAGCGCTTTATGAAGCACTGATTGAACAACTGGCAGAACACCTTCCTGCACTGCAAGACTCCGCCGCCGGCCTCTCCGAATTGGATGTCCTGGGTAACCTGGCAGAGCGCGCTGACACCCTCAACTATGCCGCACCCGTATTAACTGAGGAACCGCAGATCGACATTCAGGGTGGACGCCACCCGGTGGTCGAAGATGTTCTGGATGACCCCTTTGTCGCCAACCAGCTCAAGCTAGACCATAGCCGTCACATGCTGATCGTCACCGGCCCCAACATGGGCGGTAAGTCCACCTACATGCGTCAAGCAGCGCTGATTACTCTGCTTGCACACATTGGCAGTTACGTACCTGCCGAGAGCGCGACAATCGGCATCGTCGACCGTATCTTCACCCGCATGGGATCTTCTGATGACCTGGCAGGCGGGCGCTCCACCTTCATGGTAGAGATGACCGAAACCGCCAGCATCCTGCACAATGCGACCGATCGCAGTCTGGTATTGATGGACGAGGTCGGACGCGGTACCAGTACATTCGACGGTTTGTCTCTGGCCTGGTCCTGTGCAGAGTTTTTAGCGCGTGAAGCCAAGGCACTCACGTTGTTTGCTACCCATTACTTTGAACTCACCAGCCTACCCGAACAGCTCGCAGGTGTGTTCAACGTGCATCTGACAGCCGTCGAACATAACGACCATATTGTGTTTATGCACGAGGTTCAGGAAGGTCCGGCCAGTCAGAGTTACGGGCTTCAGGTAGCACAACTGGCAGGCGTCCCTCAGCACGTGATCAATCAGGCACGCGAAAAACTGGTGCTACTGGAACAGGAAGCCAGTACCGAGCTGCACTACCCAACCCCACCACCTCCGCAACAGAATGATCTGTTCAGCAGCGCGCCCCATCCAGTGGTGAAAAAGCTGGATAAGCTCAACCCCGATGATCTGACGCCACGGCAGGCATTGGAGATGCTGTACCAACTGAAGCAGGAACTTTGAGATCCACCAGCATTGCAGGCTCTATACTGCAGTTAGCCAACCGCTTTCAACAAGGAGCCTGCGATGGCCTACGTGGTGACTGAAAACTGTATCCGCTGTAAGTACACGGACTGCGTGGATGTCTGCCCGGTAGATTGTTTCTATGAGGGGCCCAACATGCTTGTCATTCACCCTGACGAGTGTATCGATTGCGGTCTGTGCGAACCTGAATGCCCGGTAAAAGCGATCCTGCACGAAGATGAACTGAGCAACGAGCAGCTACCTTTTGTTGAGATCAACGAAGAGATGTCCGAGGTCTGGCCCAACATCAACGCGGTTAAACCCGCACCTGCCGACGCCAAGGCCTGGGAAAACGTACCGGGCAAGATCCAGTATCTGGAGAAATAAAGCGTAAAGCAGAGGAAGCCTTGAGAAGCTAAGAAGAAGGGAGAGAGAACACTTTCCAGGCAGGGGTCAGACAGGATAAGTGATCTCTCTTTATCGTTTTGGAGGTTACTGCAGCAGATCCTCACCACTCAGACCGTTTTTCTCGACGATCTCACGCAGTTTACGCAACGCCTCGACCTGAATCTGACGCACACGTTCGCGAGTGAGGCCAATTTCACTACCCACCTCTTCCAATGTGCTCATCTCGTAACCACGCAGACCAAATCGACGCGCCAGTACTTCAGAGTGTTTCTCCGGCAGCATAGTCAACCAACGGTCCAGATTACCGCTGATGTTGGTTTTCTGCAGCAGCGTTTCAGGATCTGAGCTGTCCTGATCCGGAATCGTATCCAGCAGGGATTTATCCGAATCGGACCCCATCGGGGTGTCAACGGAACTAACACGTTCGTTAAGCCCCAACATACGCTCTACGTTCTCAACCGGCTTATTCACCAGCTGTGCGATCTCTTCCGCAGACGGTTCATGATCCAGCTTCTGCGCCAGTTCGCGTGCGGCACGCAGGTAAACGTTCAGCTCTTTCACCACGTGAATTGGCAGACGAATCGTACGCGTTTGGTTCATAATCGCACGCTCAATGGTCTGTCGAATCCACCAGGTCGCATAAGTGGAGAAACGGAAGCCACGCTCCGGATCAAACTTCTCCACAGCACGGATCAGACCAAGGTTACCCTCTTCAATCAGATCCAGCAGCGTCAATCCACGATTGATATAGCGGCGTGCAATTTTAACCACCAAACGCAGGTTACTTTCGATCATTCGCTGGCGAGATGCTTCATCACCTTTCAGCGCCCTGCGGGAATAATACACCTCTTCCTCAGCAGTCAGCAGCGGGGAGAAACCAATCTCATTCAGGTACAGCTGCGTTGCATCCAGCGTTTTTGCATTCAGCAGATCATTGTGTGCCAAGCTACCGCGCCCACGGCCGCTGGCAATAATTTCCGGGACTTCATCACCGGATTCTTTTGAACCACGCTCTTCAGATTCCTCATCCACCTCCATATCTTTGGATGATTCCTCTATATCGTAGTCCTTATCAACCTTTTCCATCACCAACCCCTGTGCTTTCCTTACCGAATTGCCATCCTTAGGATTATAGTAGGATTTTTATAACTTATTGTTTCTTTGGCAAATATTTCAACGGGTTCACTGGGACCCCGTCACGGCGAATCTCGAAATGCAACATCACCCGATCGGCGCCACTTCGCCCCATTTCGGCGATTTTTTCACCGGCCTTAACCTTATCACTTTCCTTTACGAGAACGCGACTGTTGTGGGCATAGGCACTTAAGTACTTCTGGTTATGATCAATGATCACTAAGTTCCCGTAACCCAGCAGACCGCTGCCGGCATATACAACATCTCCTGATGCAGCTGCGTATACCGGATCGCCTGTGCTGCCAGCCAGATTAATGCCTTTATTCACTTTGCCCTTGGTCCTGAAACCAGCGAGCAACTTACCCTGGCTCGGCCACCTCCACCTTATAGCGGCTGCACTTGCAGAAGCTGAAGTAGTTTTCTGATTCTGTGGCACTTTTTTTGCTGGAGCAGAATGAACCGGCTTAGCAGAGGCAGTTTTAGCCACCGGCTTCGTAGCAACCTTTACCGGTACAGAAGACACCGAGGAACGCTCTGCTACTTTTACACCAGAAGCAGCTCGTGTTGCTTTTTGACTAACCGTTTTTGTTACTGGCTTGCTACTTGTGGCTTTTTGTTGGACCACAGACTGGCTGGATGGTTTAAGCCTCAGCGACTGTCCCGGAAAGATACGGTAGGAACTGTTAATACCATTGATTCTGGCTAGAGTCCGGTAATCCAGCCCATAACGAAAAGCGATAGCGTAAAGGGTATCCCCCTTACGCACCGTGTAAGAGGACGACGCTGGTAACGACTCTGCGCGGGAACGATCCTGCACAGGGACACGATGCGGGTTTGAACAGCCACATACAAGAAAGACGATAATCACCTGAACGAGCCAAGCTACGCCCTTCATGCATACCCTCCCTAGCGACGACCCGGCCCGGAAACCCGGGACATCAAAACAACCAGCAACACACCAACAACCATCAGTAGTATAGACCCGGTGAGATAAGCATCCTGACCGGTGATGGCCTCATAGCTGCCAGGCAAAATATTCTCCTGCACCAGCGGTACTTCCTCACCGTGTCTGTTGATACGGTAGGTGGTTGTATATTTCCACGGCCAGACTTTATTGAGGGATCCCAACATAAAGCCGCCGAGCAGCGCGAGTGTCGTGATCCGAAACTCGGCAAACATCCAGTTCAGTAACCGGGAAAAACTTAACAAGCCGATGACACAACCGGTTACAAATATCAGCAGAACCCCCACGTCGACCTCTTTTACCGCGGTCAGTATCGGTGTGTACATACCCAAGAGCAGCAGAATAAAACTGCCCGATATGCCCGGCAGGATCATTGCGCAGATCGCGACCATTCCGGAGAGAAAGATTATAAGTGGGGTAGGTTCAATGGCCGCTGGCGAAACAGAGGTGATTAAGTAAGCAAGGATAGTGCCGGTCACAAAAGCCGTTAACGCATTACCCTGCCATCGCTCAATATGCTGCACGACAAGCCAGGCTGAGGCGAGAATAAGGCCAAAGAAAAACGACCAAAGCAACTCTGGATAGGTGTCCAGAAGATAGAGTACACCCTGGGCAAACACCGCGATACTAAACAGAATCCCGCTCACCAAAGCCAACAGGAATGAGCCGTTGATATACCCCCACGCGGACTTGACACCCTCCTTATAAAGCACGGCGAGCGCTTCCGGACCGCAACGTCGCAAAGAGCCAATCAACTCTTCATAGATACCGGTCATAAAGGCGATGGTACCGCCCGATACGCCAGGTACTGCATCTGCAGCTCCCATCATCGCACCTTTGCCGGATAAAAACAGATAATCGCTCAGTGTGCGGTTCGCACGCATTCCCTTCTCCATTAGCGAATTGTCCCACTTAGCAGGGGCACAAACTTCGCGCCCTCGATAATCTCAGTGGTAAAACTGTCTTCAGATTCTTTGATAATCAGCTTGAGTTGCTGGCTCTGACCACCCACCGGGATCACCAGACGCCCACCCACTGCCAGCTGCACCAGAAACTCAGGCGGCACCTCTTCCGGTGCTGCGGTCACAAGGATGCCATCAAACGGCGCCTTGTCTGGCCAGCCCATACCACCATCGGTATGCCGCAGCTGAGCATTTCGCAGCTTGAGCAGACTCAGCCGTTTACGCGCTTTTTCCTGTAGCGGCCGGATTCTCTCAACGCTGTAAACGTAAGGTACCAGCTGTGCCAGCACCGCAGTTTGATAACCCGAGCCCGTGCCAACTTCAAGCACCCTCTCCAGAGGACCACCCGCGAGCAACAACTCCGTCATTTTGGCAACGCTGTAAGGCTGGGAAATAGTCTGGTTGTAACCTATAGGCAGTGCAGTGTCTTCGTAGGCGCGATGGGCGAGAGCCTCATCAATAAAGATATGGCGAGGCGTGTCACGCACGGTATTCAACACCAGCTCGTTTTCAATCCCCTGCTCACGCAGGCGATTGATCAGGCGGTCACGTGTCCGCCGGGAGGTCATGCCGATCCCTTCGAAACTCGTATGGTTCACAATATATCCTCAAGCCAAGTGCCGAGATTGTCCATCGCATCGTACTGGGTCATATCGATCTGCAGCGGCGTGATCGACACACATCCCTGCTCGATGGCAAAAAAGTCGGTTCCAGGCTCACGATCAAGCACTTCGCCGACGCCCGCGATCCAGTAACGCTCGATGCCGCGTGGATCGGTTACTTTTACCGGTGCGTCGGCCAGACTTCGATGCCCAAGCCGGGTCACATGTATACCCTGCAGTTTATCCAGCGGCAGGTCAGGTACATTAACGTTTAACACGGTACGCGGCGCAAGATTTACCCGGTGAATCCCCTGCAGCAATAAACGTACGACCTCTGCAGCCGTTTCGAAATGTTTGGGGTGATGACTGGCAACGGATACAGCAATCGGCGGATATTTCAGATGCCGTCCTTCTGTTGCTGCCGCAACGGTGCCGGAGTACAACACATCGTCCCCCATATTGGCGCCCGCGTTAATGCCCGAGACTACGATCTCAGGTTCGATCTCAAAAATTCTGGACGTCCCCAGATGCACACAATCGGTCGGGGTGCCGTTCACACCGATAAAACCGCTGTCGTGGCGAAAAGCTTCCAACGGGCGATCCAACGTCAGCGAGTTACTGGCACCACTGCGGTTTCGATCCGGTGCGACCACTTCCGTTTCATGATAACGCTGCAACACTTCGGCAATTGCGGCCAGACCGGGGGCAAAGACGCCGTCATCATTTGAGATCAGTACTTTCATTCGCTTTTGCCCCTTTCCGGGGTCGAGACATGGGCCAGTTCCCGCAGCACGCTGGTAGCAAATGCGCCGGACGGCAGTTCAAATTCCAGCCACCATTGTCGTTCAGACTCGGCCCGCGCTTCAAGCCCAATTGGCTGCAGGCGCATGGAGCGACGCTCCTGCTTCAGGCCGAGGTGTTCCAGCCGCTCCAGAACCTCCTGCCAGGGTGCTAACTGACTCTGCTCCCACACACGCGCATCTGCCTGTGCCAGAGGTTCACCCCGCCCCCACATTGCGGCGGTTAGGTTGACATCCCCTTCCAACAAACGCTTTTGTACCTCTTCGTCAGCTGTATCTGCTACGAAGCAGCTTTGTGAACCGGACAACATCAGCGCATCACCCACCATAAGCTGATGCCACAGTCCCTGATCGATACGTTGCGAGAGCAGATGGTTGAAGCACCATGAACGTACGGCAGAGATATACATGCCTTTCTTATGACGCTGGCGCTCCGTGCGCTCACCACGCAACAACTCCACGCCTTTGGTCAGGTTACCGCCATCGCGTCCAAAGCGTTGTTCACCGAAGTAGTTAGGTACGCCTTGCTTAATCTTCTCGATACGCTGCTGTAGCTCTTCCGGGTTAGAGACGTCGCGCAGGCGCAAGCCAAAACGGTTACCCTTGAGACTACCCAAACGCAATTTACGCGGGTGACGTACGGTCCGCAGCACCTCAATAGTGTCGCCACCAAACAGATTCCAGTTGAATGCGCGTATCGCAGGCAACGGCAAGCTAAACCACTGCTCGGTTACCGCGTGGCGATCTTTTTTACCCGCATAGCCAACATCACGCGGATTCAGCTGACAAAAACTTGCCAGGCGACGCGCTACCCACTCGGTGTTTTCTCCGGTCTTACGGATATAGAGAAACAGATGCTCGCCTTCGCCTTCCGGCTCAAAACCCAGCTGCTCTTGCACCAGAAAGTCTTCATTGCAGGTGCGGATGGTTGCCGAGCCTTCAGGACGGCCGTAAAGGTAGGTGTAATCGGTAGGAAAATTGGTCACTCTGAAGATCTGCTCTTATCGGGCGCCACCAACTGATAGAAGGTTTCGCCGTCTCTAATCATTCCCAGCTCGCTGCGCGCACGCTCTTCAAGTGCGGACAGCCCGGACTTCAGATCCAATACTTCAGCCTCAAGCTGCTTGTTACGCTGACTCAGTTTCGCGTTCTCCTGCTTCTGCAGTTCGATCTCTCGCTCCAGCGCCCAAACCTCACGCAGGTTAGCTTCGCCGAACCACAGCCGGTACTGCAAACCTAACAGCAGGAGGAAAAGAACAAGTAACAACCAGCGAAACATCCGAAAGCCCGAGTCAAAAAAGGGGGCTAAGCGCCCCCTCTGTGTAAAGTATCAGGTATTACGCCTGACCTTTAATTTCAGACAGACCGTTGTAAACAGCCTCAGTACCCAGCTCTTCTTCGATGCGCAGCAGACGATTGTACTTAGCTACACGGTCAGAACGGCACAGGGAACCGGTTTTGATCTGGCCAGCCGCAGTACCTACAGCCAGGTCTGCGATGAAGGTGTCTTCGGTTTCACCGGAACGGTGAGAGATCACCGCAGTGAAGCCTGCATCTTTAGCCATCTTGATCGCGTCCAGAGTTTCGGACAGAGAGCCGATCTGGTTGAACTTGATCAGGATAGAGTTACCGATGCTCTGCTCGATACCACGCGCCAGGATTTTGGTGTTGGTTACGAACAGGTCATCACCGACCAGCTGAACCTTGTCACCGATCTTCTTGGTCAGGTACGCCCAGCCGTCCCAGTCAGACTCATCCAGACCGTCTTCGATGGATACGATCGGGTAGTTTTCAGTCAGGTTGGCCAAGTAGTCACCGAAACCTTCAGCGTCGAAGACTTTACCTTCACCGGACAGGTCATATTTGCCATCTTTGTAGAATTCAGATGCAGCACAGTCCAGCGCCAGAGTAACGTCTTTACCCAGCTCGTAGCCTGCGTTGGAGATCGCTTCTTTGATCACAACCAGCGCTTCTTCGTTAGATGCCAGGTTTGGCGCGAAACCACCTTCGTCACCTACCGCAGTGTTCAGGCCTTTGCCTTTCAGAACTGCTTTCAGCGCGTGGAAGATCTCTGCACCGCAACGCAGACCTTCAGAGAACTTGTCGAAGTTAACTGGCTGAACCATGAACTCCTGGATGTCCACGTTGTTGTCCGCGTGTTCACCACCGTTCAGGATGTTCATCATAGGCACAGGCAGAGAGATCTGACCCGCAGTACCATTGATGTCCGCGATGTGAGCGTACAGTGGGATACCCTTCTCAATAGACGCTGCTTTCGCTGCTGCCAGAGACACTGCCAGAATAGCGTTTGCACCCAGGTTTTCTTTGTTCTCGGTGCCATCCAGCTCCAGCATTTTGTTGTCCAGAGCGCGCTGATCTGTCGCATCCATTCCAACCAAAGCGTCGCGGATAGTGCCATTTACACCAGCAACGGCGTTCTGAACACCTTTGCCCAGGTAACGGCTCTTATCACCGTCACGCAGCTCCAGCGCTTCACGGGAACCAGTAGAAGCACCGGATGGCGCGCAGGCAGAACCTACCACACCAGACGCCAGGATAACGTCAGCTTCTACAGTTGGGTTACCACGAGAGTCCAGAACCTCGCGCGCTTTGATATCAGCAATCTGTGCCATTCGAATAACTCCAGAAATTAATTAATCTTTTACTGCTTAGCCTGTTGTTCCAACGCAGCCTGAATAAAGCCGGTGAACAGGCCGTGTCCATCACGTGGGGTAGAGGTGAATTCAGGGTGGAACTGACACGCCACGAACCATGGGTGATCTTCCACTTCCACAACTTCCACCAGCTCACCATCAACGGAACGACCAGAGATGCGCAAGCCCGCTTCCTCCAGCTGTGCCACGTAGTTGTTGTTCACTTCGTAGCGGTGCCGGTGACGCTCAGTAATCTCAGTCGCGCCGTAAGATTTTGCAGCGGTTGAGCCTTCAGCCAGGTGACATACCTGCGCACCCAGACGCATAGTACCGCCCAGATCATCCTGCTCACCGCGTGTTTCCACGCCGCCTTCAGTGGTGGTCCACTCAGTGATCAGACCGATCACCGGATGTTGTGCTTTAGCATCAAATTCGGAGGAGGTCGCACCTTCAAGACCCGCTACGTGACGGGCAAACTCGATAACTGCCACCTGCATACCCAGACAGATGCCCAGGTAAGGTACTTTGTTCTCACGCGCGTATTTAACCGCCTGAATTTTGCCTTCCACACCACGCTCACCGAAACCACCCGGTACCAGAATGGCGCTGGCGTCAGCGAGGATCTCAACACCTTCACGCTCAACGCGTTCGGAATCGATGTACTCGATACGCACTTTGCGCTTCAGGGCGATACCGGCATGGCTGATCGCTTCGATCAGAGACTTGTAGGCATCCAGCAGTTCCATGTACTTACCGACCATCGCGATCTTCACCTCACCCTCTGGGTGCAGGTGAGACTGAGCAACGCGGTTCCACTCAGACAGATCCGCTTTCTCGCACTCAAGGTGGAAACGCTCAATCACGATGTCATCCAGGTGCTGGTCCGCCAGCATCTGTGGGATGTTGTAGATGGTATCGGCATCTGGCAGGGAGATGACCGCGCGCTCCTCCACGTTAGTAAACAGTGACAGTTTACGACGAGAGGAATCCGGCAGAGGTCGCTCAGAACGGCATACCAGGATATCCGGCTGGATACCGATGGAGCGCAGATCCTTAACGGAGTGCTGCGATGGTTTAGTTTTGGTTTCACCGGCAGTCGCAATGTATGGCACCAGCGTCAGGTGCATGAACATGGCGCGGGAGAAACCCAACTCAGCTTTCAGCTGACGTACGGCCTCGAGGAACGGTAGGGATTCGATATCACCCACGGTACCACCGATCTCTACCAGTGCTACGTCCGCATCGCCGGAACCTTCGATCACGCGACGTTTAATCTCGTCGGTGATGTGCGGAATAACCTGAACAGTACCGCCAAGATAGTCGCCGCGGCGCTCTTTACGCAGTACGTGCTGATAGATTCGTCCAGCGGTAAAGTTATTGCGCTTGGACATGGTGGTGCGGATGAAACGCTCATAGTGACCCAAGTCCAGGTCAGTTTCAGCCCCATCTTCCGTAACAAACACCTCACCATGCTGGAAAGGACTCATGGTACCTGGATCTACGTTGATGTATGGATCCAGCTTCAGCATGGTAACTTTAAGACCTCTTGCTTCCAGAATGGCAGCCAAAGAGGCAGATGCGATGCCTTTGCCCAAAGAGGACACAACACCGCCTGTGACGAAGATATAGCGCGTCATGCAGAACCTGTATTCGTGATTTAAACGAGGGAAAAACGTACTCAAAGATGGGGCTACAGGATAGCAAATCAACTGCGGCCAGACAATGCGAAGCTACGCCAAGAAAGGTTAAATCCTGTACTTTCCGTCTGCCAGCCTTCACAGACACAAACGCCGGGGATAGCCACCACCTGATCGCCCTTCATCAGTAACGGCCAATCCTGCTTTAGCCAGGGCGGAATTCCCGCTTCCTGCAGGCATTTTTTCACGCTGCAACTGCCGCCTCGGCCAGCGGGTCGGCAACGCTCGCCACCAAGGCGACGCACCAGCGAAAGCCCCTCAAGTGACGCCAAGCCACCGCTCGCCGGATACACCGACAGCACGCCATCAGAAAGCGCGGTTTCACCCACCGCTATCGCCTCAAGCCCTTCTCGCTGCGAGCACCGATCTGATGTCAGGTAGAGTGCGTTGCGGTAACGCCGAATGATCAGGTCGCCTGCACGCAGTTCAGGATTGGCATCTGACACTGCACCAATAACTGAACTTTCAATACGCTCCAGCTGCCGTTCGTTCAATAGCCGCCCAGTCACCCGCTCACACCACCGGCGAATCAGGGGCTGCCGCTTCTGTTTATCCAGCATCGGCGGGGCATCGAAGACCAGCTCGGACCACGCCCCCACGCACTGTGCCAGATCTGTATCCAGATAACGCTTTAACAGCTCTTCATCCGCCCTGAGCTGTAGCGCGGTGTCCGCCCAGCGGCGCTGAAAACCTGGCCAGCGCTCGCCAAGCCTTGGCATCACTTCCTGCCGTAAAAAATTACGATCAAAGATGACATCAGCATTCGAGGGGTCTTCCACCCAGGCAAGACCTTTATGCTGGGCATAACTTTCCAGTGTTCGGCGGGATTCCTGTAACAACGGGCGCAACAAACGCCCTTTGCCCAGCGCCCGGGTGCACGGCATCGCCGCCAACCCTTTCAGCCCCGCCCCCCGCAACAAGCGGAACAGCAATGTTTCCGCCTGATCGTCCGCATGATGTGCCAACAGCAGACAGTCACCCTCTCTTAACAACTCAGCGAACACCGCGTAACGGGCATCTCGGGCGGCTTTTTCAGAGCCATCCGCAGGTTGTACATTCACGGTTTGATGGGCAATCCCTAATGCAGCAGCCTCCTGCTCAGAGAACAACGCCCAGCGCGCAGCATCATTTTGCAGCTGGTGATTGATATGAACAACAAGGAGATCAGAGCCAGGCAGGGCTGCCTGAACAAGATGAAGGAGAACTTGGGAATCGAGCCCGCCGCTATGAGCGATTACCCAGCGGCGGACGTCTGGCAGCTGCTGCAAAGCCTGCAGAAAGCGACTTTCAAGTACAGCAGCCATCAAGGAGGATCGTAAGCGCGTGCTTACTGTTCTGGAGAGAAACCGTAGGACATCAGGCGCTCGTAGCGACGTTCCAGCAGCTCGTCGTCACCAAAGCCTTCCAGTTTCTCCAGGGTTTCCAGCAAGTGTTTCTTCAGATTCGCAGCCATCAGCGCAGGATCACGATGCGCGCCACCCAGAGGTTCGCTTACCACCTGATCCACCAGACCCAGCTCGCTCAGACGATCAGCCGTGATACCCATCGCTTTCGCTGCGTCGGATGCACGCTCTGCGCTTTTCCACAGGATAGATGCACAACCTTCCGGGGAAATTACGGAGTATGTACCGTACTGCAGCATCAGCAACTCGTCGCACACGCCGATTGCCAGCGCACCACCGGAACCACCTTCACCAATTACGGTAGAGATGATTGGCGTTTTCAGGCTGGACAGTTTCAACAGGTTGAATGCAATCGCTTCAGACTGACCGCGCTCTTCAGCGTCGATACCCGGGTAAGCTCCCGGCGTGTCGATAAAGGTCATCACAGGAATCTGGAAACGTTCGGCCATCTCCATCAGGCGTAGCGCCTTACGGTAACCTTCCGGGCGCGGCATACCGAAGTTACGGGAAACCTTTTCCTTCACTTCGCGGCCTTTCTGATGACCGATAACCATCACTGGTTTGCCCTCGATACGCGCAATACCACCAACGATCGCCTGATCGTCCGCAAAGTGGCGATCACCGTGCAGCTCATCGAAGTCGTCAAAGATATGCTCGACGTAGTCCAGCGTGTAAGGACGCTGTGGATGACGTGCCAGCTGGGAGATCTGCCATGCGGACAGGTCGGAGAAGATCGACTCTGTCAGGGTGCGGCTTTTCTCTTGCAGCTTTTCCAGTTCGTCGGAGATGTTCAGACCGTCGTGGTCGTCGCCAACCAGACGCAGTTCATCAATTTTTGCCTGCAGCTCTGCGATCGGCTGCTCAAAATCCAGGTAATTAGGATTCATGCTGTCTCGTTCTGTTTGAATTCGTTACTTTGATCGGATCAAAAAATTGCCCCAAGTGTACCCGTTTGGCCCCATCAGAACCAGTCTGTGAAACTCAGGCCTTGTGCAAAGGTGATCCCGGTATGAGTTACATCAGGCTGAAGATCAGTAACGCAGCACGACGGTTCCGCCACCGAACTGGTCCATCAGCTTGATGATCAGTTCATCATTGGCCTGCACGGCCCAGTTTTCACCCAACGTCAGGGTACCCACCGCATCGGCACGACGGTAGCGTATCGTCACCGGCAGGGAGCCGTCGCCACGGTATTGCGCCAGCGTATCCTCCAGCTGCTTCATACGCCGCCCGGCGAGCTGAGCCGCATCACAAGCGATCTCCACACTTTTGGCGTACAGCGCACGTGCTTGCGGAATATCCAGCACCTTACTGCCTTTCACCTTGATACCGCCCGAGTAGTTGTCTTCAGCAACCTCACCCTCCATCACCAGAACGGCGTCTTTCTGGATGAGATTACGCGCCTGCTCGTAGGCTTCACCAAAAAGGGTAACGTCAATACGCGCACTGCGGTCATCCAGGGTAACAAAACAGATCGGATCACCCTTTTTGGTTTTCTTCAGGCGCAGATCAACCACCAAACCCGCCATTTTCTGGGTGGTGCCCCGCGATGGCTGTACCTCAACAATCTTTTTGCTGATGAAGTTACGCAGCTCTTTTTCGTATTCATCGATTGGATGACCGGTCAGGTAAAGCCCCAGAGTATCTTTCTCACCCTGCAGGCGCTCTTTATCGGTCCAGGCGCGAACATTGCGATACTTCTCGTACG
Organism: uncultured Marinobacterium sp.; assembly: GCA_947501565.1. Classification (GTDB taxonomy): domain Bacteria; phylum Pseudomonadota; class Gammaproteobacteria; order Pseudomonadales; family Balneatricaceae; genus Pontibacterium. The sequence continues at coordinate 257,859 of CANMWJ010000005.1, read as the reverse complement.
GATCCCCCGGCGCCTCCGCTTCTACGGCGCCGAACAGATCGAACATCCCCGCATCCTGGTTACGTGCACTCTGGTCGGCAGCTTTCAATGCATCTGGAATCGACTCCCACAACACTGCACGGTGCGCCCCCAGGTTATCCAGCGCGCCGGAACGCACCAAGGCTTCCAAAACGCGTTTATTCAGTTTTTTCGCACCGATTCGCTCACAGAAATCGAAGATATCCTTAAACGGCCCGCCATCGGCCCGTGCGGTGACGATCGCTTCAATCGGACCTTCACCCACCCCTTTAATCGCCCCCAGACCGTAGATGATCACGCCTTCATCGTTTACGGTGAACATGTACTCACCGCTGTTGACGTCCGGCAATGCGGGCGGAATGCCCATCTGACGGCACTCCTCAATGAAGATCACCACCTTATCGGTGTTCTGCATATCGGAGGACATTACCGCCGCCATAAACGGTGCCGGGTAATGTGCTTTCAGCCACGCGGTCTGATAGGACACCAGCGCATAGGCTGCGGAGTGGGATTTGTTAAAACCGTAACCTGCGAATTTCTCTACCAGGTCGAAGATGTTCCCGGCCAGGTCTTTGTCGATGCCGTTTTCAACAGAACCATCAAGGAAGGATGCCCGCTGCTTGGCCATCTCCTCCGGTTTCTTCTTACCCATGGCGCGACGCAGCATATCTGCACCGCCGAGGGTATAACCGGCCATGACCTGAGCGATCTGCATTACCTGCTCCTGATACAGGATAATGCCGTAGGTTGGCTCCAGTACTGGCTGCAGACTATCGAGCTGGTAATCCGGATGCGGCCACGCCATCTCTGCCCGACCGTGCTTACGGTTGATAAAGTCATCCACCATGCCCGATTGCAGCGGCCCCGGCCGGAACAGCGCCACCAGTGCGACGATATCTTCAAAACGGGATGGCAACAGACGGCGCACCAGGTCCTTCATACCACTGGATTCCAGCTGGAATACCGCGGTGGTCTCCGCCGCCTGCAATAGATCGAAGGTTTTCTTGTCTTCCAGATCGATCAGCGCAATGTCGAGCGGCTCTTCACCCAGCTTCGCTTTTTTGCCGTTGATCGTCTGCAGTGCCCAGTCGATGATGGTCAGGGTCCTCAGACCCAGGAAGTCGAATTTAACGAGCCCGGCTTCCTCCACGTCGTTTTTATCGAACTGGGTAACCAGGCCGTTACCCTCTTCATCACAGAGGGTGGCGGCAAAGTCGGTGAGTTTGGTTGGCGCGATTACTACACCACCGGCGTGCTTACCGGTACCGCGGGTGACCCCCTCCAGCTTATAGGCCATATCCATGATCTCCTGCGCCTCTTCGCTGCTTGCAACGAAGTCACTCAGAAGTGGCTCCTGATCCATCGCTTTATGGAGAGTAATCCCCACCTCAAACGGGATCAGCTTGGAGAGTTTATCGGCCAGACCAAACGGTTTGCCCTGCACACGCGCTACGTCGCGCACCACCGCTTTCGCGGCCATAGTGCCGAAGGTCACGATCTGGGATACCGCATCGCGACCATAGGTGCCCGCCACGTAATCGATTACCTTATCGCGGTTATCCATGCAGAAGTCGATATCGAAGTCGGGCATGGAGACACGTTCCGGGTTCAGGAATCGCTCAAACAGCAGGTCGTACTCCAGCGGATCGAGATCGGTGATCTTCTGCGCATAGGCTACCAGGGAACCGGCACCGGAGCCTCGTCCCGGCCCAACCGGCACACCGTTCTCCTTACCCCACTTGATGAAGTCCATTACGATCAGGAAGTAACCCGGGAAACCCATCTGGATGATGATATCGAGTTCGAACTCAAGCCGGTCAATGTAAGGCTGCCGTTTGGCCTCGTAATCCGGATCATCCTTATCCAGCAGGACCTCAAGACGTTCCTCCAAACCTTCGTAAGAGACCTGACGGAAGTAGTCATCCATCAGCATCCCTTCAGGGATCGGGTACTTCGGCAGGTAGTAGGTGCCCAGCTCGATGTCAATATTGCATCGTTTGGCGATCTCAACGCTGTTCTCAAGCGCTGACGGGATGTCTGCGAACAGCTCTGCCATCTCTTCGGCAGAACGAAAATACTGCTGTTCGCTGTAATCTTTAGGTCGTGTCGGGTCTTCCAGCGTGCGCCCCTGGTTGATACAGACGCGCACTTCGTGTGCCTCAAAATCATCAGGTTTAACGAACATTACGTCATTGGTTGCGACCAGCGGGCAACCCGTCTGATGCGCCAGATCGACGCTACCGTGCACAACCTCCTCTTCACCGGCGCGACCGGTACGCTGCAACTCAAGATAGAAACGCCCCGGAAATATCTCCGTCCACTGATCCAGCAACACGCGGGCTCTATCGTTGCCTGCAAGAATGGCACGGCCAATCTCACCATCTTTAGCACCAGAGAGCGCAATCAAGCCTTCCGCCTTTTCCGCAACCCACTCGCGGGTAACGACTGCCTTGTCCAGTACCATATTCTGGCCCTGCTCATAGGCAAGCGAGATCAGCTCCATGAGGTTGCGGTATCCCTGACCGCTATTGACCAGCAGCGTGAGACGACTAGGCGCCTGATCGGGCTGATCCGGATCGTACAACCACATATCACTGCCACAGATCGGCTTAACACCGGCCCCAAGCGCGGCTTTGTAGAATTTTACCAGTGCAAAGAGGTTAACCTGGTCAGTTACCGCAACCGCGGGCATGCCTTGCGCCTGAGCAGCTTTCACCAACTCTTTGACGCGAACCAGACCATCAACCAGAGAGAATTCGGTATGCAGGCGCAGATGTACAAATTTTGGATCAGACATAGGGATGCCGTTTAATCAGTAATGAGTTCACGTACAGGACGAAAGCTGCGGCGGTGTTCAGCTAGCGGACCAAACTTTTTCAGTGCATCAAAGTGCGCAGCGGTAGGGTAGCCTTTATGTTTCGCAAAGCCGTAATCAGGGTACAGCGCATCCAGCGCTTTCATCTCTCGATCACGCGCGACTTTGGCAATGATGGAAGCTGCCGAGATCTCCTTGATCTTGGAATCCCCCTTCACCACAGGCTCACTGGGATAGGGCAGCTCAGGGCACCGGTTGCCATCCACGTAAACGAACTCCGGCTCAATGGATAAGCCCAAGACCGCCCGTCGCATAGCTAACATGCTGGCGTGCAGGATATTCAGTTCATCGATCTCCGCAGGACTTGCAGATGCGATGCACCAGGCCAACGCTTTCTCTACGATCTCGTCGTAGAGCAGGTCACGTTTTTTTTCGGAAAGTTTTTTTGAATCTGCCAGCCCTGCGATCGGTTTCGCGGGATCCAGTATCACCGCGGCTGCGACCACATTTCCGACCAAGGGACCACGACCAACCTCGTCTACGCCAGCAACACGTTGCTGAACGGAGAAATCAAAACCCAGGATTTCCATTACAGACGCCCGCGGGATTTCAGCAGTTGCTCCACCGCATCAGCAGCACGCTCATCTGCATTCTGATGCAGCTGGGCATGAATCTCAGAAAAACGACCGGCCAGGTAGGATCGATAGGCATCATCGTTCAATGCACGCAATACCGCTTCACCAAGTACTTCAGGGCGCACCTCGTCCTGTAGTATCTCAGGTACCAGCTCTTCATCCGCCAGCAGATTAGGCAGGGAAACAAAACGGGTTTTTATCATCCGCGAATAGATCGAGTACGTCAGGCCCGCCATCTTGTAGGCCACAACCATTGGCTTCTGCAGTAGTGTCGCTTCAAGAGTCGCGGTACCCGAAGCGATAAGAATCGCGTCGGAGCTCGCCATCACCTCACGCGAGTGCTTCATTACCAATTGAATATTGAGATCGGAATATTTTTCCGTAATCAACGTATGCAATTGGTCGTGACGATGCTCATTTGCGGCTGGGATAACAAAACGAACATTGTCCAGTCGCTCGGACAACCAACGCGCTGTATCCAGGAAAGGTTCCGCCAGGTATTTTACTTCACTGCCACGGCTGCCCGGCAGAATCGCAATGATGGTTTCATCCTCTTCTACCGCAAACTGCTGTTGTGCAGCTGGGAGGTCGACACGCGAAGGGACCATGTCGGCCAGTGGATGTCCCACAAAAGCGACGCTTTGCTGGGTCGGCGCGTAGTGCTGCGCCTCGAACGGGAACAGGCTCAAAACCAGATCAGTAGTGCGCTTGATCTTGTAGATACGCTTCTGCTTCCACGCCCAGACGGAAGGACTTACATAGTGAACGGTGGGTATACCCTTCTCTCGAAGCCAGCCTTCCAGCTTCAGATTAAAATCAGGCGCATCAACACCGATAAAGAGGTCAGGCGGATTCTGTATGAAGTGATCGGCCAGGCTGCGACGCACCTTCAGCAGCTCACGTAAACGCCCCAGAACCTCGACAAGTCCCATGACGGATAAGCGTTCCATGGGAATATGTGATTTGCAGCCGGCAGCCAGCATAAGCTCACCACCGATGCCTTCAAATTCAGCATCAGGGTAGCGCTTCTTCAGTGCTTTAATGAGTCCGGCACCCAGAATATCGCCGGATGCTTCGCCGGCAACGATGCCTATTCTAAGATGGGTTCCCATGGCAATACCCTAGCGGATAATGCCACGAGAGGAAGCTTGCAGGGACTTAATCAGTGGTGCAATTTCAGGCGTACCCTGTTGCATCTCCTGCAATACATCCAGCGCCTGAGTAACTGTCAGGCCCTGTCGATAGATCGCTTTATATGCGCGCTTAATCATTCGAACTGCATCTGGTGAGAAGCCACGACGTTTTAAGCCTTCGCCGTTAATGCCGTGCGGTTTTGCTGGATTACCGGTAGCCATAACGAAGTCCGGAATGTCCTTCAGGACCACGGTACCCGCACCACACATCACATGCGAACCGATATGACAGAACTGATGGACCGCTGTGAAACCACCCAAGATAGCCCAGTCGCCAACGTGTACGTGACCCGCGACAGCCACATTATTAGCCATGATCACGTTGTCACCAATCACACAGTCGTGTGCGACATGGGCATTCGCCATGAACAGGTTGTGGCTGCCAACGATGGTTTCACCATTATCCTGGACAGTGCCACGGTGAATGGTCACACCTTCGCGAATGACGTTATTGTCACCGATCACCAACGTAGTCGGTTCGCCAGCATACTTCTTGTCCTGACACTCCTCACCAACGGAGGCGAACTGAAAGATGCGGTTATTCTGGCCGATGCGTGTCGGACCGTTAACAACCACATGAGGCCCGATTACCGTGCCTGCGCCGATTTCGACGTCTGGCCCCACAATACTCCAGGGGCCGACTTCGACGTCGTCAGCCAGCTTCGCAGACGGATCGATAATGGCACGGGAATCAATCAAAATCAGACCTTCCTATCAGCACAAAGAATAGTTGCGGAGCTAACCAGATCACCTTCAACGGTCGCTTTCACATCAAACTTCCAGATGCCACGACGCTCAGAAACGATCTCTGCTTCCAGCATTACCCTATCACCCGGAACAACAGGACGCTTAAAACGCAGTTTATCAGAACCGACAAAGTAATAGATTGACCCATCCTGAGGCTTCTTGTCCATGGTTTTAAAACCAAGGATTCCAGCTGCCTGAGCCATCGCTTCAACAATAAGCACGCCCGGCATTACAGGGTGATCCGGGAAATGACCGTTAAAAAACGGCTCATTAACGGTCACGTTTTTGTAAGCAACGATGGATTTACCTTCCTCGAGCTCCACTACACGGTCTACCAAAAGAAACGGGTAACGGTGCGGCAAGTATTCCCGAATTTCATTCACATCCATCATTGTTGTTTAACCCTTAGATATCTCAATTTGTTCTTCCAGAGATTTAACACGTTTAGCCAGTTCATCCAGCTGACGGAACCGTACAACACTGCGCCGCCACTCGCTATGCGCCATCATACCGGTTCCTGAAGAGTAAGCACCACGCTCCTTGATTGAACGTGATATCAAAGACATTGCGGTGATATGTGTACCATCACAGATCTCGATGTGTCCGGCGATACCGGAAGCGCCAGCGATCGTACAGCGGGCACCGATTTTAGTACTTCCCGCTACGGCCGCACAAGCAGCGATGGCGGTATCCTCACCTATCTCGACGTTGTGACCAATCTGGATCTGATTATCCAGCTTCACCCCATTACCAATACGGGTATCAGACAAAGCACCGCGGTCGATGGTGGTACAAGCTCCGATTTCGACATCCTCACCAATCGCCACACCCCCTAATTGAGAGATTTTGACCCACTTCCCTTGTTCATTGGCGAACCCGAAACCATCTGCACCAATTACTGCAGCGCTGTGTATAAGACTACGCGCACCAACCTTCACATCGTCGTAAACGGTAACATTAGCGTTGATACGTACGTCTTGATCTACTCGACAGCGAGCTCCGATCACCGCGCCCGGGCCAACATAGACATTATCCCCGATCACGCTATCCGGACCGATAACCGCGTTCGCACAGATTTGCGCGCTTTCCGATACCTCCGCGCGACTGTCCACTACCGCAGTAGTACACACTCCCGGCTTGAGCTCTGCGCGTGGGTCAAACAAACGACTCACACGCGCGTAACCCAGATAGGGATTATCCAAAACAATCACATTACCCGGTGCAGCAGCCGCATCCTTGGGAGAGACCAGCACAACACTGGCCCGACTTTGCTTTAACTGCTCCAGATATCTGGAATTGGCGAAAAACGAAAGCTGCCCCTCACTGGCCTGATCCAGCGTAGCCAATCCAGAGATCAAACAGGATGCATCCCCCTTCAGCTCACCACCAAGGAAGTCGGCCATTTCTTGTATCGTAAAATGAGACTGAGGCATATGAATTATTGCTTGTTGAGCATTTCGACCACTTTAGCGGTGATATCAAGCTCTTTCTTCGCGAACAGGGTGGCATCTTTGGCAATAATCACGTCGTAGCCTTCCGCTTCAATCAGCTCCTTCAGAATCTTATCCAGCTTAGGCTTCATCTGAGCAACAAACTCCTGCTCGCGCTTGAGACGTTTTTGCTGCAGTGCTTTTCCCTGACGCTGGTATTCACCGTACACTTTCTGAAACTGTGTACCCATCTGCGCCAGCTGCTCCTGGGATACCAGGTCGCGATTGGCCTGAAGCTTTGCCTGAGCATCTTTCGCTTGTTTTTCCAGGTCTATCAATTGACGCTGGTCTTCCGTCAGCTCTTCCTGCAACTGTGCCCGAAATTCCGACGCAGCCTCAGACGCCAGCAATGCCTGCTGAATTCCCAGCACGGCAATTTTTTCCGCCATTGCCTGTCCGCTGAACGCAGCAAAAGCGACAAACCAAAAAACACGAAATAGTTTCATTCCCACTCCTTAGAACGTTTGGCCGAGCGAGAACTGGAAGAATTCCGTTTCGTCACCGGGTTTATCATTTAGAGGGCGAGCCAGTACAAAGGATAGTGGCCCCATTGGCGTAATCCAGCTGAGTGCGACACCCGCTGAATAGCGAATCTCGTCGAACTCAATACCTTCTTCGCAATCTTTAGAATCTACACCGCAACTTGTATCAAAAACATTACCAGCATCCACGAACAGAGACGTACGGGTCTTACTGCTATTGTCGATAAACGGTGTTGGGACAATCAGCTCGATCCCCCCGGTCAGCAACACATTGCCGCCAAACGGATCCGATTCCTCATTCGGGTCTTGAGGCGTATCCTTTGGCCCCAGGGAGTTAGATTCGAAACCGCGCACGGATCGCAATCCACCCGCAAAGAAGTGGTTAAAGAACGGGTACTCGTTATCACCCAGATCATCCGCGTAGCCAAGGCGGGTCCAAACCTTACCCACCCAACGCTCATCTTCAGAGATCGGCTCGTAGATGCGCAAGGAGTACGAGAGACGGTAGTAAGTCAGGTCACTACCCGGCACACCCAACTCCAGATTCGCTTTCTGAACATAACCGTCTGTCGGGAATATACCGCGATTGAGGCGGTTATCGCTCCAACCAAGGTTCAGCACCAGGTTCAGGTAATCATCACCTTCATTTTTTACAAAATTCTCAATTTCTACAGGCGTAGTCTCATTGGTCTTCAGTGTCACCTGTTCCAGGGTGCCACCAAAACTCAAGCGCTGGTATTCATCAATCGGGTAACCAAACGAGACTCCAGCCCCAAGCTCGTCAGTTTCGTAGGAGCTGACGTTATCCTCATCAAAATCACGCTCGCGGAAGTACAGACGGTAACCACGGCTTACACCATCCACGGTGTAGTAAGGGTCGTTGCTGCTGAACTTGTATTCGGTGGTGGAATCGGAACTGGAGATACCCAAGCCGATCTTTTTCCCCGAACCGAGAAAGTTGTCCTGCTGCACATTCAAGCCAAGCAGCATGCCAGAGCCTTGGGAGAAACCGATGCTGGCGGAAAAAGAGCCGGACTGCTGCTCCACCACGCTGTACTCCAGGTCAACCTGATCCGAGGTACCCGGCACGGGGATAGTTTCTACGTTAACACTGGCAAAATATCCGGTTCGCTCCAGACGGGTCTTGGAGTTCTCAATATCTCCATTGGAAGCAAGCGCGGCCTCCATCTGGCGCATCTCCCGACGCAAAACTTCGTCCGAGGTACGGGTATTGCCACGAATGATGATACGACGCACGTAAGTACGTTTGCCCGGATCAAGGAAGTAGGTCAGGGTTACCGTATTATCGTCGTGAATCTCTGGAGAAGGAGAGACGTTTGCGAACATATAACCAACATCACCCAGCTTGCGAGCTACCGCTTCCTGAGATTTGACCATTTGGCGACGCGAAAAGATTTCACCGGCCTTAACAGTGATCACCTCCCGAAGCTCCTCCTCCGGCACCACCATTTCACCAGCGACATTCACCTCTTTCACCGTATATTTCTCACCTTCAGTGATATTTACGGTGATATAGACGTTCTTACGATCAGGAGTGATAGACACCTGCGTGGAATCTACCGAAAAGTTGATATAGCCCTGATCCATGTAGAAGCTGCGCAGCCGTTCCAGATCTCCGGACAGCTTTTCGCGGGCGTAGCGATCATCATTACTGTAGAAAGACCAGAAACCCGGCAATTTGAGTTCAAACAGGTCGCGCAGTTTTTCATCATCAAACAGCTCGTTACCGACGAAGTTGATGTGTTCGATGGTGGCAACCTTGCCTTCCTTAATATTAAAGTTCAGTGCGACGCGGTTACCTGGCAGCTTCTCAACTTCGGCATCAACTGTCGCTCCGTAACGTCCCTGGGACGCATAAATACGCACAAGATCCTGACGCACCTGCTCCAGCGTCGCGCGCTTGAAAACATCGCCCTCTTTAAGCCCGGTCCGTTTAAGGCCTTCCTTCAGCACTTCTGTCTTAAGCGCTTTATTTCCGTCCATCCGGATCAGGGCAATCGATGGACGCTCATTCAGCTTAAGAATCAGAACCCCTTCGTCCCGCGCGAGCTGAACATCATCAAAGTAACCTGATGCAAACAACTTACGTACGGCACTGGACAAGCGCTGAGAATCGACCTGCTCTCCGTTGGCGATGGGAAAGTTGCGAAATACCAAACCAGGCGCAACGCGCTGCAAGCCCTCGAGGCGAATGTCTGTAACTTCAAAGGAGCTGTTTGCGTTGCCAACGGTGCTGGCAAGAAAAACGATCACTGCGGCGATCAGCCTGAATCCTTGTTTCATGAAGTACTTCTTTGTTTATCTTGTGGTATTGAGGCCCTTTCCCGGCCCGGTTAAAGTCGCATCACGTCGTTTACAATTGCAACGGTCATCAGCGTAAAGAGAATTGCCATCCCCAGTCTTAGCCCGATCATCTGAACGCGTTCACTCACGGGTTTCCCACGCAAAAGTTCGAGGGTGTAGTAAAGCAGATGGCCGCCGTCCAGCATAGGAATAGGCAACAGATTCAACACGCCCAAACTGATGCTCAGATAAGCCAGAAAACTGACAAAGGCTTCCACACCGGACTCAGCTGAAGCACCGGCCACTTTAGCAATCGTTATCGGACCACTCAAGTTTTTTACAGAAATCACGCCTTCCAGCATTTTCCACAGCGATTCCAGGATCAGGGTGATCATCTGCCAGGTTTTCTCTACACCTTTCGATAGGGATTCGAAAACACCGTAGTGGATAATCCGCTGCTGTTCTTCCGGCCACTCCACCTGCGCCACACCAGCGCCGATATAACCAATAACACCGTTTTCCACCTGCTTAGCCGCAGGACGGAGATCCAGCATCAGACGCTGTCCATTCCGCTCAAGCAGAAGTGGCAAAACCTGATCCGGCGATGCCTGGATTTTTTTGACCAACGCAGTCCATTCGGTTACCGGCTCACCATCAACCTCTAAAACTCTATCCCCAACCTGCAATCCAGATTTGGCCGCAACGCCGTCATCGATCAGTCGCCCGATTACCGGCGGAATAGACGGACTCCAGGGCACCAACCCCAAAGCACGTACCGGCGATTCATTTTCCAGATCGATCTGCCATTCATTCAGCTGAATACGATAGTCTTTTTGATAGAGCTGCTCCGGATAGCGCACGCGCAAATCGAGCGCACCGCTTTCGCCAACGCGGGCAGCAAGCCGCAGATTAACCGCATCCCAGGAGAGTGTTTCGACGCCGTCAACCATAACCACTTCGCCACCGGGCTCTATTGCCGCTAGCGCTGCCAGCGAGCCGGGCGTGGTCGCGCCGACAGTAGGTTTTACAGCAGATACACCGGCAACAAACATCAGCCAGTATGCGAACACGGCAAATATAAGATTGACCGCAGGACCGGCCGCCACGACGGCGATACGTTGCATTATGGGTTTGCGGTTGAAAGCCTGATCGAGCTGCTCTTCGGCCACGGGCCCTTCACGCTCATCCAGCATTCGCACGTAACCACCCAGAGGTATGGCTGCGATAACGTATTCAGTGTTCTGTTTATCACGCCAACTGAACAGGGGCTTACCAAAACCCACCGAAAAGGTTAGTACCTTAACGCCGCAACGACGTGCGACGTAGAAATGCCCCCACTCGTGAATCGTAACCAGAATACCCAAGGTCACCAGTGTCGCGAGCAGGGTTTGCAGAAGTTCCATAGACGATGTCTTAGATCAGGCCAATGTCAAAAACTGGACACCCACCACAAACAAAGGTGCCGCTGCTGTCAGGCTATCCAAACGGTCCAGCACCCCACCGTGTCCCGGCAGTAGCTGACTACTATCTTTGATACCCTGATTACGCTTCAACATGCTTTCGAACAGATCTCCCAATACTGAGATCATGCCCGTCATCACACATAGCAGCACCAAGTAGACCAACGAATTGAATTCAAGTTCAAACCAAATGGAGAAACCGATTCCCACCAGCACACATACCAGCAGGCCACCGTAGAGGCCTTCCCGGGTTTTTCCGGGGCTGACTGCCGGCGCGAGCTTGTTACGCCCCAGCGACTTACCCGAGAAATACGCCCCGATATCCGCGCCCCATACGATCAGCAACAACATCAGTATCAGCTCATTATCCAGCGGCAATCCTTTAAGCGCGCCCAATGCGACCCATACAGGCAGCAGCACCGCATAACCCATGAGCAAGCGCACAGATCGTGCGCTCCAACCGGAAGCCCGCGGGTAACGCACCACCCAGAACAACGCGAACATCCAGAACAGGAGCCCTGCGATCAGAATCGGCATCACCGGCAGCTGATCACCCAACACGTGCAGCCCGGCAAGCGCCGCGCCAACACTGGCAATATAGGCAGCCTTGAAACCTGCACGTTCAAGCCCTGCCAGACGCGTCCACTCCCATGCCCCCAGCAAAAGGACAGCATCGACAACCAACAAAAACTGATCGAGTGGAAACAGGAAAAGGACAATAAGTGCCAGAGGTGCAAGCACGATTGCAGTGATAAAGCGTGTTTTAAGCACCTTCACCCGCCTCTTTATCCACACCCTGATCTGATTCCAGCTGCTCACTGGTACGCCCAAAGCGACGCTCACGCCCGGTATAGTCGGCAATAGCATCATCCAGGCGCTCTTTTCCGAAGTCAGGCCAGTAACATTCGGCAAAATGAAATTCGGTGTAGGCAAACTGCCAGATCAGAAAGTTACTAACTCGCTGCTCACCCGCCGTTCGAATACAAAGATCCGGCGGAGGCAACTCGTGCAATGTCACGTTTTCGCTGAACATCGCTTCATCAATCTGATCTGGTGTGATTTCACCCTTCACACACCGCTCAGCCAACCTTTTGCTGGCTTCGACGATATCCCAACGCCCACCGTAATTTGCAGCGATATTCAGCTGCAAACCATCACAATGGGCCGTCATCTCTTCCGCCTGCGCAATTTTCTTCTGCAGTGAGTCACTGAAGCGGCTTTTATCACCGATCACACGCAAGCGAATATTATTCTTGAGGAGTTTTTTGACTTCCCTGTTCAGGGCAAACTTGAACAGCTCCATCAAGCCTTTTACTTCGAGCGGAGGCCGCTTCCAGTTCTCTGAACTGAACGCAAACAGAGTAAGGGCCTCGACGCCCTGCTCGACACAGCCGGAAATCACTTCACGAACGGCATCGACACCCGCTTTATGGCCGGCAAGACTTGGCAATCCTTTGGCCTTAGCCCAACGATTATTACCATCCATGATGATTGCGACATGTCTGGGTGGCGGGTTCACTTTGGAGGAGCTGGTCATAGTATCTTTAGACATGGGCAAGTTAGAGAAGAAGAGGTGCGCGAGGTGCACACCTCCAAAAGAAGACCTTAGATTTCCATCAGGTCCGCTTCTTTCTGTTCCAGAAGCTTATCGATCTCGGCAACATACTTGTCAGTCAGTTTCTGGATATTATCTTCGCCGCGACGTGCTTCGTCTTCGGTGATCTCTTTCTCTTTCAACAGATCTTTAAAGTCACCATTAGCATCACGACGAATGTTACGTACTGCAATACGAGCATTTTCAGCTTCCGCACGTGCCTGACGAATGTAGCCCTTACGGGTCTCTTCAGTCAGCGCTGGCATCGGAACACGAATTTTTTCACCAGAGGTCGCTGGGTTCAGCCCCAGATCTGACTTCATAATCGCCTTTTCGATCACAGGAACCATCGGCTTTTCCCAAGGGATAATAGCCAGGGTTCGCGCGTCTTCTACAGTGACATTTGCAACCTGCTGCAGAGGCACATCAGATCCGTAGTAAGAAACCTGAATGGAATCCAGAATACTCGGGTGAGCTCGACCAGTTCGAATCTTCTTAAAGTTTTCTACCAGTGCGCCCGTACTTTTTTGCATACGCTCTTCAGCGTCCTGCGCGATCTCATTCAGCATATTTGTCTCCCACTTCCGCGCACGAATCGATGAGTGTGCCTTCGTCACCACCCAGCACCAGATTCGCCAATGCGCCCGGTTTATTCATATTAAACACACGGATCGGCATGTCATGGTCGCGGGTCAGACAGATTGCCGTCAGATCCATGACACCCAGTTGTTTTTCGATAGCCTCATCATAGTTCAGATGCAGGTATCGTTTCGCCGTCGGATCTTTCATCGGATCGGCTGTAAATACTCCGTCCACCTTAGTGGCTTTCAGTACGACATCGGCCTCTACCTCGATACCACGCAAACACGCAGCCGAATCGGTCGTAAAGAACGGGTTACCTGTACCCGCAGAGAAGATCACAACATCGCCTTGCCCCAGATAGCGCATCGCGTTACGACGGTCGTAGTGATCCACCACGCCGCTCATAGGGATCGCAGACATAACCCGGGTTGCGATGTTGCTGCGCTCCAGCGCATCGCGCATTGCCAGCGCGTTCATAACGGTTGCCAGCATACCCATGTGATCACCGGTAACACGATCCATACCAGCAGCACTGAGGGCCGCTCCACGGAAAAGGTTACCACCGCCGATCACCATGCCGACCTGTACACCAATACCCACCAACTGGCCAATTTCCAGGGCCATACGGTCCAGCACCTTCGGGTCGATACCGAAGTTCTCATCACCCATCAACGCTTCGCCGCTAAGCTTCAGCAGTATCCTTTTGTATTTAGACTGTTTTTCAGTGGCAGGCATCTAAGAATTCTCCGCTCGAATGAGGTCACAAGAGTGTATCAGGAAAAGAAAGGGTTGCGCATGCAGAATCATGCGCAACCGGAGGTCGGCGTTATATTAGCCTTTCAGCTGAGCCGCAACTTCTGCTGCGAAATCAACCTCTTCAACCTCAACACCTTCACCCACTTCGATACGGGTGAAAGATTTAACCACTGCGCCCGCGTCTTTCGCGAACTGACCCACTTTCAGGTCTGGGTTCTTAACGAATGGCTGTTCAACCAGGCTGTTTTCAGCCAGGAACTTGTTGATACGGCCAGTAACCATCTTCTCAGCGATTTCTGCAGGCTTGGATGCCATGTCAGGCTGAGCCAGGATGATCTCTTTCTCTTTTGCTACAACGTCTGCAGGCATGTCGTCTTTGTTAACCACCTGTGGGTTAACAGCAGTAACGTGCATCGCAACGTCTTTAGCAGTTTCAGCGTCGCCGCCTTCCAGAACAGTGATCGCAGCAATTTTGTTGTTGCTGTGAACGTATGCGCCTACAACGTCACCTTCTACAGTGAACAGACGACGAACAGTGATGTTCTCACCAATTTTCTGAACCAGCGCTTCACGTGCAGCAACCAGCTCATCAGTCATCAGCGCTTCAACGCTGTCAGCTTTGGAAGCTACAGCCGCTTCTGCAACAGTTTCTGCGAACGCAGCGAAGTTTTCGTCACGCGCAGCAAAGTCAGTCTCGGAGTTAACTTCTACAGCAACTGCAGATTTGTTATCAGCAGCTACTTTAACAACTACGATACCTTCAGCAGCAGTACGGCCTGCTTTCTTAGCAGCCTTCATGCCGGACGCTTTACGCAGCTCTTCGATTGCCGCGTCGATGTCACCGCCAGCTTCAGTCAGCGCTTTTTTACACTCCATCATGCCAAGACCAGTACGGTCGCGCAGTTCTTTCACGTCCTTAGCAGAGAATGCCATTTTGAATACCTCTATCAATAAGATTAAAGCTTTAAATCAAAAATCGAAAAAAGGGGAGCAACGCTCCCCCTTCATGCCTGGCACGGAATAGTATCAGGCATCGTTGACAGCAGGATTACTCTGCAGCTGCCTGATCTTCTTCAACTTCTACGAATTCGCCTTTCGCGCCACCCGTAGCTTCAACGCCTTCCAGGCAAGCATCAGCAGCAGATTTCACGTAGATCTGAATTGCGCGCAGCGCGTCATCGTTACCAGGGATAACGTAGTCGATGCCATCTGGGTTGCTGTTAGTATCAACAACACCAATTACTGGGATACCCAGTTTGTTAGCTTCGTTTACGGCGATGCGCTCGTGATCAACGTCGATTACGAACAGTGCGTCTGGCAGACCGCCCATGTCTTTGATACCACCGATGGAGCGTTCCAGCTTGTCCATTTCACGCTGACGCATCAGCGCTTCTTTTTTGGTCAACTGCTCGAAGGTACCATCCTGCGCCTGTGATTCCAGATCACGCAGACGACGGATAGACTGACGGATAGTTTTGTAGTTAGTCAGCATGCCACCCAACCAACGGTGGTTGACGTAAGGCATACCTGCGCGTGCAGCTTCTTCTTTAATGATCTTGCTCGCAGCACGTTTAGTACCAACAAACAGAACTTTGTTCTTGTTGGTAGCCATACCCTGAACAACGTCCAGTGCACCGTTCAGTGCAGGCAGAGTGTGCTCCAGGTTGATGATATGGATCTTGTTACGAGCACCAAAGATGAATTTGGACATCTTTGGGTTCCAGTAGCGAGTCTGGTGACCGAAGTGTACACCTGCTTTCAGCAGGTCACGCATGCTAATTTTAGCCATTATTAAATCCTGTAGATTTGGGTTAAACCTCCACGTTCCCCATCGCCCAACCTCCCCTTAAGGAAGCACCCTGAACGATGTGACGGAGCGTGTGTGTTATGTATTGCGCAGAGCGCATTTTTCGAGCGCGGATTTATACCATAACGGCACCTATTTTTAAAGCGCGCTTTCGTTTTCATCCGCACGATTGATACAATCTATTTAGTACACTGGCGCGCATACCGAAAGTTTATCCTTACAACGGTATTTCATACGCGCCATATAAGGCAGAATAGCCCTGAATTTTTAGTTCTGTGTTATGCGTTGAGCGGACCCCCAAAATATGACTATCAAAATCAAAACTCCTGAAGAGATCGAAAAGATGCGCGTCGCTGGCCGCCTGGCCGCGGAAGTGCTGGAGATGATCGCACCTTACGTGAAGGCTGGGGTTACTACCAATGAGCTGAATCAGATCTGTCACGACTATATCGTGAACGAACAGCAGGCGATCCCTGCTCCGCTCAACTACCACGGTTTTCCAAAGTCGATCTGTACATCAGTCAATCAGGTCGTCTGTCACGGCATCCCTAACGACAAACCCCTGAAAAACGGCGATATCATCAACGTCGATATCACGGTGATTAAAGACGGTTACCATGGCGACACCAGCCAGATGTTCTTCATCGGCAAAGAACAGGTTCACGCACGCCGCCTGGTGGACGTGACGCAGGAGTGCCTCTACAAAGGCATTCGCCTGGTTAAACCCGGTTGCCGCCTGGGCGACATCGCCGAGGTGATCCAGAAACACGCGGAAGCAAGCCACTACTCCGTGGTTCGCGAGTACTGCGGCCACGGCATCGGCGCTGAGTTCCACGAAGACCCGCAGGTCCTGCATTATGGCAAAGCGGGCACCGGTGCAGAACTGCAGGAAGGCATGATCTTCACCATCGAGCCGATGATCAACGCAGGCAAACGTCACGTAAAACTCAACAAACGTGACGGCTGGACCGTGGAAACCACCGATCGTCGCCTGTCGGCACAGTGGGAACACACCATTCTGGTCACTGCTGACGGTTACGAAGTACTCACCCTGCGTAAAGACGAAAAGATCTAATACAGGAATCACCATGTCACACGCTGCCCACCACCAGGTTGCCGACGAAGAACTGTTTAATACCAAAGCGTTCTATGATGCACTGGCGGAGACCAACCGACCGATCCCGCTGCTCAAAGAGACCCTTAAAGGCGTCCGCGAGAAGATGGATGAACGCTTCAAGGCCGGCGAAGATATCCGCAAGTTGATATACGGCCGGGCCTGGGTGATGGATAAGGTACTCGAGGGTATCTGGCAGCGTTTTGACTGGCCCGATGACAAACATATCGAGCTGATTGCCGTAGGCGGTTATGGGCGCGGCGAACTGCACCCTTGTTCTGATGTGGACCTGCTTATTCTGGTGGACGGCATCGAACCGGAGAGTTTTCAGGAAGCTATCAGCGACTTCCTGACGCTGCTCTGGGATATCAACCTTGATATCGGCTCCAGCGTACGCACCATCACCGAGTGCTGCGAAGAGGCACGCAACGACATCACCATCGCCACCAACCTGATCGAATCCCGCACCATTGTGGGCAGCGGCGAGCTTCATGCCCGCATGTACGACGAGGTCACATCTGAGGGCGCCTGGACCGATAAAGAGTTTTTCCGTGCCAAAATTCGCGAACAGCTCGACCGTCACGAAAAGACCAACAACACCGAATATAACCTTGAGCCGAACCTGAAGAACTCCCCGGGCGGCCTACGCGATCTGCAGACCATCGGCTGGGTAGCGAAGCGCCATTTCGGCTCTACTTACATTCGCGATCTGGTCGATGACGGCTTCCTCACCGACCGCGAGCTGGACACCCTGAACAAGGGTGAACTCTACCTCTGGACTGTACGCTATGCCCTGCACATGGTCTGCAACCGCCACGAAGACCGCCTACTGTTCGACCACCAGCGCGCGCTGGCTGAACTGTTTGGTTACCAGGACTCCGAAGGCGAGCTGGCGGTAGAACAGTTCATGGGCAAATACTACCGCGTCGCCAAGGCGATGTCGGAGTTCAACCACATGCTGCTGCAGCACTTCGACGAAGCAATCCTTCGCGGCGAGGAGGAGCAGCGCCTTGAGCCGCTCAACAAGCGGTTCCAGATCCACAACGACTACATTGAAGTCACCTACGACAACGTCTTCGAACATCACCCATTTGCGCTGATGGAGATCTTTGTTCTGCTGGCGGCCAACTCACAGATCAAAGGCGTGCGTGCATCCACCATCCGCCTGATCCGAGACCACCGTCACCTGATCGACGATGAGTTCCGCAACGACATTCGCAACACCTCGCTGTTTATGGAGCTGCTGCGCAGCCCGGACCGCGTTTCCACCGAACTCAAGCGCATGAACAAATACGGCATCCTGGGCCTTTACCTGCCGGAGTTCGGTCAGATTGTCGGCCAGATGCAACACGACCTTTTCCACATCTACACCGTGGACGCCCACACGCTCAAGGTGATTCAGAAAACACGCCAGTTCCGTCACGGCGACCATCGCGAAAAGTTCCCAATCGCACACCGTATCGTCAATCAGCTACCCAAAATCGAACTGCTCTATATCGCGGGCTTGTACCACGATATCGGCAAAGGTCGTGGCGGCGACCACTCAGAGCTGGGCGCAGTCGATGTGATGCAGTTTTGCGAGCGCCACCATCTGGGCAAGTGGGATAGCCACCTGGTCGCCTGGCTGGTACGCAATCACCTGCTGATGTCGATGACCGCGCAACGCAAGGACATCTCTGACCCGGAAGTTATTCAGACCTTCGCCGAACAGGTGGGCGATATCACCCATCTGGATTACCTCTACACGCTGACGCTGGCCGATATCAACGCCACCAACCACACCTTGTGGAACAACTGGCGTGCTACCCTGATGCGTACGCTCTACACCGAAACCAAACGCGTACTGCGCCGCGGTCTGGAGAACCCTGTCGCGAAAGAGGACCTGATCGAGCAGGTTCAGCACGAAGCGATGGCGATACTCAGCCGCAATGGCCTGCCCGAGTCCGATATACAGGAGTTCTGGTCAACACTGGGTGACGACTACTTCCTGCGCGAAACAGCAAAGAGTATCGCCTGGCACACCCGCGCCATCCTCGAGCACAACGATCCGGAAGTTCCTCTGGTGCTGATTCGCCAGACCTCTCTGCGCCTGCACGAGGGCGCAACCGAGATCTTTGTATATATCCGCGATCTACCCAATCTGTTTGCAGCGTCGGTGGCCACCCTCGACCAGCTGCACCTGAGTATCCAGGATGCCCGCATCATCGTTACCGACAATGGACAGTCGCTGAACACCTACACGGTATTAACCGAGGATAATCAGCCGCTTTCCGAGAACCCGGATTATCTCAATCAGATTCGTCAGCGCCTGGTGGAAGAGCTGGATGACCCGGAAGACTACCCGGAGATCATCCACCGTCGCGTACCACGCCAACTGAAGCTTTTTGCGACACCCACCACGGTCAACATCAGCACCGATCCGGTGAGCCAGGAAACCGTACTTGAAGTGATTACACCGGACCGTCCCGGCCTGCTGGCACGCATCGGCCGCATCTTTGTCGAGAACAACGTCTCCGTGCACAAAGCCAAGATCGCATCGATCGGCGAGCGCGTAGAGGACTTTTTCTTTATCACTGACGAAACCGGCCAACCGATTTCAGACCCGACACTCTGCCAGCGCCTGCAGAACGACATCTGCCAGCAGCTGGACGAACATATCCAGCAACAAGAACAATAAAAGAGAAGCACAATGGACGATCAGACCCGTACCGAAATCGAAGCCGCCGCATTCCGCCGCCTGCTGGAACACCTGGACAGCCGCAAAGATGCGCAGAATATCGACATGATGAACCTAGCCGGCTTCTGCCGTAACTGCCTGTCAAAATGGTACCGTGCCGCAGCCGAAGAGCGCGGCGTAGAGATGGATTACGAAGCCGCCCGCGAAGTAATCTACGGCGAGCCGTACAGCGAATGGAAAACCAAGTATCAGAAAGAAGCAACGGCTGAGCAGCTGGCTAAATTCGACGAAGTACAGAAGCAGAACGAAAAACAGGGCCACTAAGCCCTGTTTTTCCGGACGACTATTGCTCTATTTAGATTGGGCTTTCACCCAGGCACGCTGCAACTGATTCATATCCACCTCAAGGATGGTGGCATACACGTCATCCTGCACCGGGTAACTCTTCACCACCCGCGCCCCACGCACAATGCCTGACACCGCTGTTTTAAACTGGTCGTTTTTCAACACCATGTCCTGCACCGCGGTGGTACCGAACAGATACTGCCCGTGCACGATCGCCGTCAACTCCTGATACGCCCTCAGTTTCGAAGCACGCATCGCCAGAATCATCTTATGCTCTTTAGTTGAACCCGGCTGCAGACTGATAGGCGCGTATCCGGTCGCCCGTACCCACTCAGGCTCAACAGATTCCAGCTCTTTCGTTTCCATCGGAGCATCTGGCAGCGCCTCAGCGATATCCACCAGCGTTTTTGACACCGTTTCACACCCGACAAGGAAAGAAAATCCGAGTACCAGAAAAGCCGCTTTAAGCACCGATTTGCTGTGCGTCATGTTCAATTTCCTACCGGCCCCAAACTGTTTTCAATGATCATACCTTTTTTCATCGCCTTTAACGGATCGTAACCCGGCGTACCACCCTCTAAGCGCAGGTCCGGCAGATGCGTCTGTGCCGACGCCAGCACCTGACGCGTAGTTGTATCCAGCACCCGCGCATTTACCACAATTCCGTCCGGATAACGGGCATAGGTGCCGGTAAGCAGGAAGTAGATACGGTAGCGACTGCGCAGAGCTGACAGGTTTTGCTTGGTCAGAGGATCTTTTGCCGTGGTCAGCAAACTAACCGCGCGGTAATCGATCAAGTTGTAGTCGCCGCGCTGCAACTGGTAGATAAAACTGTCTCCCAATCGCTCACCCAGCTCTCCGCTGTAACGCTCGCGCGCGCGCGACAGATCAACAAAAGGCATCACAGCCATTGGCAGCCGGTGGACACGATTAGCCCGCAACCCCGTCGTAAGCTGCTCGGTCATCTGTGCAACCGCATCACTTACCGGATCATAAATATGTGTTGTCGGGTCGATTGAGGTTATTTCAGCGCTGGCTGAGGGCTCGGGCTCCTCAGCTACAGGTACAGGCGCTACTGGAGCCTCACTGACAGGCGGAGTGGGTTCTGTTGCCCCCGGATTCCACAGCGACGTACAGCCGGAGAGAAACAGCGTTAATAGCAGTAGCTTTTTCATCCGCTTAGGTCCATTCATTCGATTGCGACCAATCTACCATAATTCGCAGGAAGCCGGACATCGAATCCGCAAACACAGCCACCTACGCTCATCAGTTTACAAGCACCGGGCAATTGCATACTGTAACCCGATACCACTTCTTTACATGTGTCGGTCGATCCACAGATATGTTTAATCGCCTCTGCCAGTTTCTCTTGCTCAGCCTTTGCGTTTTTTTTACAACTTCCGCGTTTGCAATCGAGGTGGAAGCCCAGGGCCAAGCCGTTATCGTCAACGGCGATCTGGCATCTGCCCGGGAAGCAGCGATTGAAGACGCTTCACGTCAGGCCTCAATGCAGGCCGCTGTCTACGTATCCAGCAGCCAGCAGGTCCGCGATGGCATTCTGGAAATAGATGATATGAAGATCACCACCCTGGGCGAGGTGAGAAATATCGAGCTGCTCAGCGAGCAGCGCGCTGGCAATATCCTGAGCGTTCACATCAAGGCAGACGTTGTTGTCGATACCGGCTGCAGCAACGGCATTACCAATGCCTACCTGAAATCGGTCGCAATTACCGGCTTCCCGTTCCTTCACCCGCCCCAAGGCAATCTGGGCGCACTGGGGGACGCCGCTCAGGAACTACCCGGGCAGATCGCAGCCAAACTGATCGCCAACGGACGGGTTGGCGTACAAAAGGCGCTGCACCTGAATATTTATCCGGCGTTGCATAATGCCGCCAGTCGCCAACTGGACGATGGCACCCTGACAACAGTGGCGGGAAATCTGAACCATCTTGGTACGCAGTTCATCGTGTCCGGCGTGATCCGCGATATGGCGATGGCAGACCCGCGCACACTCAAAGAAAAGAACTATCTGGTAGATCTCTACAACCGCCTGGATTATCGCAGCAAAAAACATCTACGCGGTTTTGAACTGGATCTGTTTATTCACGATGGATTCAGCGGCGCCCTCCTGCTAGAGAAACGTTACCGGACGCAAGGCCTTTGGAATCTGCCCGCCCACACCAAAACCGGCTTTGGCACCCTTGCCTTCAGCGAACAGGAGTACGGCCAGGCTGTGAATACGCTACTCGCACAGGTCGTCGATGAACTGGAAGAGGACCTGCGCTGCCGCCCGTTTTCAGCACAGATTACCCGCACCGATAACAACCGCATCTGGTTTAACGCGGGTATTCGGTCCGGCATCAAGGCAGGAGATAAATTCAAGGTCCTGCATCGTTCGACATTTTACGACACGCAGATGCGCCCCACCCACCAGCTCAGCAATACGGGACGTACATTGGTGGTAGACGAGGTACAACCCAACTTCGTGAAAGGACATCTGGTGAATATCGCCCAGCATCAGAATATTCTGCCAGGCGACGTGGTGATCTCCGATTAACCGGCGCAAAGCTAACTGAGCCGGTTAATCGGGTTTCTGGAGAGGAGAAGTTGCGGAACCAATCAGGCCTGCTGACCGCGGATATTGATCTCAACACGGCGGTTCAACGCACGACCGGAAGCGGAGTTGTTATCCGCAATCGGATAGCGCTCCCCGTACCCCTGCGTACTGATACGCAAACGGTTGATACCGGAAGCCGTCAGGTAGTTTGCGACAGCCGCTGCTCGCGCCTCTGACAACTTCTGATTGTGTTCAAAACTGCCGGTACTATCGGTAAAGCCATCAACAGACATCTGTGTTTTATCAAACTTTGTTAACACCTTCACAACGGAATCCAAAACTGGATAGAAGCCACCGTCAATACGTGTAGAGTCAGTTGCGAAGGTTACGTTACCCGGCATGATCAGACGAATATCGTCCCCCTGACGCTGCACGCTGACACCGGTCCCTTCCAGTTCCTGGCGCAGCAACGCTTCCTGCTGATCCATGTAGTAACCAATACCACCACCGACAGCACCGCCCACCAGCGCGCCAGTCAACGCACCCTTGCCGCGATCTTTTTTACTGGAAACCGCCGCTCCCAGCACTGCACCCGCTACAGCGCCGATACCCGCGCCTGTTGCCGTATTACTTGTTTTCTGTTCCCGAGTATAAGGATCGATGGTCTGACACCCGGAAATAATCGCCGCCGTCAAACATACATATACCAATTTTTTCATTATATTCCCTCTTATCAAATACGACAGGAGCCTTTGAAGCAGTGTAGGACTCCCAGTCTACAATCGCTAACTGAACCGGCGCTTAAGGCAAACACGACCTTTCCCCAATTCCTTCTTAATAGGGGTAAAAAGCTGCCATTTATAACTAGTCACCCCTATAAACACCCGATAAAATGTCAGGTTCGTAACAGCAATCCGCCTTCGAACGCCGCAATTTAAGATTGGCGTCATGGATACGGATTAGCTGGGCACCCAGGCCATCGTGGTGCCGGATTTTTTAGCCACACTCATTGAGTACACTCAGTCCAAGGAGTTCCCATTGTCTCAGCTGCCTCTTATTGTCGGTTTTGGTGGTATCAACCCAGCAGGTCGAGCATCTTCCCATCACGCTTATCGCCGCCTGATCATCGACAAGCTGGATGCTAAAACACGTGAAGAGACACTGCTAGGTCTGGCTACCCTGACCGGTCTGGCCAGTTTTGAAGATGGCAGCTACAAAAACAGTGCGGGCGAAGCTCAGTCCACTGCAGAACTGCTTGGCGACATCGAACAGCAGCTGCTGGATAACACCCTGATACGTAAAATTCATCCCAACTGGTTTGATGTTGACAATGTCATGTTCAATAAACCGGCCAAGATGAAATGTACCGATGGCGAGCTACGCTTCCAGCTACGCAAACGCCAGATGCCAGTCCAGATTCCAGCCAGCTGGCAGGTCACCGAATCAGCACCGGGTGTATTCGACATCGTCGTAAACGACAGCCTCGATGTCATCTTCCCGGATACTAAGGAAGCACAGGTAAAGACAGCGGGCCAACTCCCAACCGGTTTTGAACCAGGCAAGCTATACCAGTCCCGCAACCACCCTCGTAATCTACAGATGACGGTGTACGGTGCATCAGACGCACTGTACAGCACAGGCATTGCATTTGACGAGATCGCCAGCCGCGTATCTCCGGATCAGATCGGCGTCTATGCCAGCAACTCCATCGGCCAGCTGGACGACTTCGGCTTTGGCGGCCTCACCAAGTATCCGGCCCTAGGCAAACGTACTACGTCCAAGCAGATGCCACTGGGTTATGCCCAGATGCCTGCCGACTTTGTTAATGCTTACGTACTTGGCAGCGTTGGTGTAACCGGCGGTGCACTCGGCGCCTGTGCAACGTTCCTGTACAACCTGCGCAGCGGCGTGAACGATATTCGCTCCGGTCGCCGCAAAGTGGTTCTGGTCGGCGGCAGCGATGCTCCGGTAACACCAGAGGTAATGGAAGGTTTCCGCGTCATGGGCGCACTGGCAGAAGACAAGGATCTGCTGGCACTGGATGGCCTGTCCGCACTGGGCGATGCAGACTATCGCCGCGCCTGCCGCCCGTTTGGCCAGAACTGCGGTTTCACCATGGGCGAATCCAGCCAGTTCATATTGCTGATGAGCGACGACCTGGCGATTGAGATGGGCGCACAGGTCTTCGGCATGGTACCGGATGTGTTCGTCAACGCCGACGGCCACAAGAAATCGATCTCCGCTCCGGGTGTGGGTAACTACATCACCCTCGGCAAAGCGGCCTCACTGGTTCGCACCATGCTGGGCGAAGACTCCCTGCGCACTCGTAGCTTCGTACAGGCACACGGTACCAGCACACCACAGAACCGCGTGACCGAATCCCACGTGATCAACGAAACCGCCAAAGCGTTTGGCATCGAAAGCTGGCCGGTTGCCGCAATCAAGTGTTTCCTCGGTCACTCGCAAGGTACCGCCGGTGGCGATCAGCTCACGACCTCACTGGGCACCTGGGCGCACGGTTATATCCCTGGCATCCTGACTACCCCTGCATTTGCAGATGATATTCACCAGTCCAATCTGCTACTGAGCAACCAGCATATTGAAGTTGGACAGCAGGGTATGGACTCCGTACTACTGAATTCAAAAGGTTTCGGCGGCAACAATGCTTCCGCACCAGTATTGGGCCCACATATCGCGGAACAGATGCTAAGCCGCCGTTACGGCGAAGCTCGTATGTCTGAGTACCGCAACAAACGCGAGCAGGTCGCAGAGAAGGCAGCGGCATACAACGATGCAGCCACCAAAGGTACCAGCCGCCCGATCTACCTCTACGACCACAATGTACTGGCCGGAGAAGACCTTCAGATCAGCGATTCTGAGATCCGCCTGCCGGGTTACGAGAATCCGGTCAACCTGGCTGTTGATAACCCGTTTGAGGAACTCTGCTAACGCCCCATGCTCCACAGGGGCACTTTCCAGATGTGCTGCGGTCCAAAAAAAAATGATTCACACTGCGGCACATCACTATGAAAGTTCTGATTACACTCTCAACCTGCATCCTGATGGCGGGCTGCGCGTCACTTGTTCGCGGTCCCGACTTCTACACTCTCGACCTTGAACACACACAGATCTGCTACGGAGACAGTGGCAATTGCCTGAACCTGGAGCTGATCATCCCCTCATATTACGAAGGCGAGATTTCACGCGCTTATCAACAGCCGTTTACCAGCGATAGCTGGAACGTTCCTCAGCTGGTCGAGCTGATGCTGGCCCCACCGGGACAGCTGTATGAAGCCATCCAGATCGATGAATATCGCTACAGACTCCCGCATAACGACGCGACCTTCTCGGTGTGGTATTACCTGGAACAGGAGCAGCTCCAACTATATGAAGTGAAGGGCGGCGGCGAAGTAGCGCTGTGACAGTACTCAGGGTGCAATAGGTTGCACTATTGCCCCCTACACGCTGCAGGTTGATCGCCGCTTAAAGCGACAGCTAATCTACTGCTGTCCCAGGTTGGTTTCCGCCACACAGAGTTACAGATCAAGCAGGGCTTTTGCCGTTGCGGTGGTCTGCTCTGCCACCTGATCCAGAGAGATTCCCCTGAGTTCAGCAAGAACCTGCGCCACCTCCAAAACACGACACGGCTCATTGGGTTGATCACGGTAATCTGACAACGGGATATCCGGCGCGTCGGTTTCCAGCACAAAGCTGGCCAGAGGAAGTGTCTGCGCCAGTCGACGCAGTTTTTTCGCTCGCTCATAGGTCAGCGAGCCACCCAGACCCAGCTTAAAACCCAGCGTTAGATAATGCTCCGCCTGCTGTTCGCTGCCAGAAAAGGCATGCACGATCCCGCCACGTGGCAAGCGGTACCGTCGTAATAGCTTTAGTACCTGATCGTGGGCTTTACGCACATGAAGCAGAACCGGCAGCTTATAATCGGCTGCCAGCTTTAACTGACTCTCAAAAAAATACAGCTGCCCTTCGACATCCGGCTCGGGAATAAAAAAATCCAGGCCGATCTCGCCAACCGCGATTGCCCCACCACAGGCGAGCAAGCGCTCCAGTTCTTCCAGATCCTGCTCACGATGCTGATAAAGAAAACAGGGATGCAAACCTAATACGGGCTTAAGCGCAGTTTCCTGCTCCCTGCACAACCCCAGCAGCCCTGCCCAGTCTTTCGCTACCACACCTGGCACCACAATCTGTTTGACGTTTGCAGCCTTTGCATCCGACAAGGCTTTATCCCGCCAGCCGTCAAAGACCGGAAAATCCAGATGGCAGTGAGTATCAATCAGTTCAACAGTCATAATCCGATCATAGCAAAAAGCCCGCTGCCGGACGGGACCGACAGCGGGCTTTTAAGAGCGCTTAAAGCTCAATCAGTGTTCACGGGTTGCCCGGAACTGCACATCCGGCCAACGCTCCTGAGTCAGACTCAGGTTGACACGGGTTGGCGCCAGATAAGTGAGCAGGCCTGCGCCGTCGATGCCGATGTTGTCGTACGCTTTACGCTTAAAGTCCGCCAGCATCTTCTCGTCGTCGCACTCCACCCAACGCGCAGTCTGCACGTTCACCGCTTCGTAGACGCAGTCCACCTTGTATTCGTCCTTCAGACGGAACATAACTACGTCAAACTGCAGCTGACCGACCGCGCCCAATACCAGATCGTTGTTCTTCTCCGGCATAAACAACTGTACGGCACCTTCCTCGGAGAGCTGCTGCAACCCTTTCTGCAACTGCTTCATCTTCAGTGGATCGGTTGGACGCACACGACGGAAAATTTCCGGCGCGAAGTGCGGGATACCAGTAAACTTCAGTACCTCACCTTCGGTAAAGGTATCACCGATCTGGATAGTACCGTGGTTGTGCAGACCGATGATGTCTCCGGACCAGGCTTCTTCCACGTTTTCGCGATCACCCGCCACAAAGGTAACCGCATCGGCGATCTTCACATCTTTGTTGATACGGGTGTGCTTCATCTTCATGCCACGGCTGTATCTGCCAGAGCAGATACGCATGAAGGCGATACGGTCACGGTGTTTCGGGTCCATATTCGCCTGGATTTTGAAGATAAAACCAGAGAACTTCTGCTCGTCTGCGTCTACGTCACGGCTGATCGCCTTACGGCCGATTGGTGCTGGCGCGTGTTCAACAAAGCCATCCAGCATCTCACGTACACCGAAGTTTGCCAGTGCGGTACCGAAGTAGACCGGCGTCAACGTGCCAGCCAGGAACGCTTCCTGATCAAACTCATGTGTAGCGCCACGTACCAGCTCAATCTCTTCCAGGTAATCTTCGTAGATATCGCCCAGCAACTCCTTGGCTTCCTCAGACTCAATACCCTGAATCTGCACATCTTCCGGGATGGTATGCCCCTGCCCCGGCTGGAATACATGGATGGTATCGGTGTAGAGGTTATACACACCTTTAAAGGCCTTACCCATATCGATCGGCCAGGTGATTGGCGCTGCCTCAATCTTCAGGACCTCTTCGATCTCATCCAACAGCTCAATCGGATCACGGATATCGCGGTCCATCTTGTTTACGAAGGAGAAGATCGGCGTATCACGCAGGCGACAGACATCCATCAGCTTAATGGTACGATCCTCGACACCTTTAGCGCCATCAACCACCATCAACGCGCTATCCACAGCCGTCAGCGTACGGTAGGTATCCTCGGAGAAGTCTTCGTGTCCTGGGGTATCCAGCAGGTTGACCACACGGTCTTTGTACGGAAACTGCATCACGGAGGAGGTAATGGAGATACCACGCTCCTGCTCCATCGACATCCAGTCGGATGTCGCGTGGCGATCGCTCTTCTTACCCTTTACCGTACCGGCGGTCTGAATCAGGTTTCCGAACAGCAGCAGCTTTTCGGTGATCGTGGTTTTACCCGCATCAGGGTGCGAGATAATGGCGAAGGTCCGGCGTTTGCCAACTTCCTGCGCGATTTCAGCGTTCGACATCGGATGAATATCTTCTAAATAAGTTTGAGGAGGTCATAACCTCTGGCCCGAGCCCCAAGGAGGGACGCGCTGTGCAATAACAGCCAGCCAGTTTGAATCAGGCTGGCTATTTTCGCCGATCTGACCGACATAAACAAATATGCTTGGGCAATAAAGCGTTGCGCACGATCTAACCTGACGGAATCAGAATCCGACTATCAGGACAAACTCTCGCCAACGCCTCTGCAAGCTCCCCTTTGGCTTGATCGCTTCCGTGAACCAACCTGATCTCTTTTGGTGTACACCCCATACCCGATACAAACTGGATCAGATCGGTTTGATCCGCATGCGCCGAATACCCGCTCAATGTGTGTACCTTGGCTTTGATATCGTAGCGAATGCCTTCAAGCATTACGTAACCGCCCCGGGGACCATATTTCTGAATCGCATGCCCTGGTGTCCCTACCGCCTGATAACCCACAAACAGCAAGTCCGTTCTCGGATCATCCAACAACGCTTTCAGATAATTCATGATACGCCCACCGGCACACATACCACTGGCGGCAATCACGATCGCGGGACGCCCACTCCCGGCCAGGTACTGCACCAAGCGATGGTGTTCATCATGGTTATCCACAGTGATCAGCTGTTCAAAAGACAGCGGATGACGGCCCTCGCTGACCTTCATTTTTGCCTCTTGGTCCCAGAGGTCCCGTAGCTGCCGGTAGCTATCAGTAAAACGTGCAGCTAACGGTGAATCTACAACCACATCGATCGTGTCCCAATCGCTGTCCGGGTGCTTGTGAATGATCTGCTCAAGCTCATAAATCAGCTCCTGAGTACGCCCGATACTAAACGCCGGTATCAACACGGTACCGGCGTCTTGCAGGCAGTGTTCTACCACTGCTCTCAGACGGGAACGTCGCTGCCGCCTGTTTTCGTGTGCGCGATCTCCGTAGGTCGATTCCAACACCAAAACATCTGCGTGCTGCGGTGATACAGGCTCTTTTAATAAAGGGGTGTCCGACGCACCCAAGTCACCACTGAAAACGACCCGCTCCTGCCCCGTATCGACTTCGATATACGCAGAACCCAAGATATGGCCTGCCTCACGAAAACAGGCTGAGCAGCCTGGAAACAGCTCCACAACCTGATCATAGGGAACTGGTCGCAGTAATTGACCCAGATACTGAATTACCGATTCGATCAGATTATGATCCCGGGTTACACCAACCTTTAACGCATCTTCAATTACCAAGGGCAGCAGATGCGCGGTAGCTTCTGTGGCATAGATTGGAGCCTTGAATCCGGCGGCTAACAGCCAGGGCAAGCGTCCTAAATGATCGATATGGCAACGGGTTATCTGTAATGCCTGAACCGATCCCAGTTCAAAGTTGATCTGCGGACCCTCCATGTTCCCAATTGCGCTTCTTTACCCTGAAACAATCCACAATCGACCAAAATACTGTGCTGCTCGTCTATAAAAAATGGTTTCTTACCTATAGAAGATGACTGATTGACTGATACTCCAAGCAAATCACTTTATAGCGGTAACATGTTAATTCGATAACGGGAGTAATCGGTTATCAACTCAGATCAGATAAATCTGTCAACGGCGAAGCATAACGAGCAGTCTGGTGGTAAAATAACCACCCGTTTTTCATACGCTACAACTATACGGACAAAAGATGGCAATACTGGTTACCGGTGGCGCTGGCTATATTGGCAGCCACACAGTCGTACTACTGCAGGAAGCAGCTCATGAGGTCGTTATTTTCGACAACCTGTGCAACAGCAATCCTGAATCCCTAAACCGCATCGAGCAAATCACAGGCAAACGCCCGATTTTCGTAGAAGGGGACCTCAGAGATCCTGCAGCACTGGATAGCGTTTTCAGCTCCCATACGATAGACGCAGTGATTCACTTTGCAGGCCTAAAGGCGGTGGGAGAATCGGTGGAAAAGCCACTGCTCTACTATCAAAACAATGTTGAAGGCTCACTTAATCTCTTTCAAGCGATGCAAAACCACGACTGCAAACGCATCGTCTTCAGCTCATCCGCCACGGTGTACGGCGACCCTGCAAGCGTACCAATTAGAGAGGATTTCCCACTGTCCGCGACTAACCCTTATGGTCGCAACAAGCTGATGGTTGAGGAAATTCTGCGTGACCTGTCGATAGCAGACAGCGAATGGCAGATCTCTCTGTTACGCTACTTCAACCCGGTTGGCGCCCATCCATCCGGCTTAATTGGAGAAGATCCGAACGGTATCCCGAACAACCTGATGCCTTTCGTCGCTCAGGTAGCTGTTGGTAAGTTGCCGAAACTGAATGTGTTTGGTGATGATTATCCAACCCCTGATGGCACAGGCGTCCGAGACTATATCCATGTGATGGACCTCTCCGCAGCACACCTGAAGGCACTTGAGACGCTCGATCCGCAACATGGCTGTGTGTCGTATAACATAGGCACTGGGCGTGGCTACTCCGTTCTAGAGGCCGTTAACGCATTTGCTACAGCTTCCGGCCGTGAGATTCCTTACCAGATATCACCACGTCGCGCTGGTGATATTGCTGAGTGTTACGCAGATCCCGCTTTCAGTGAAAGCAAACTGGGCTGGAAAGCGGAGTATGGTATCGAAGAGATGGTGCGAGATCACTGGAGCTGGCAGAGCCAGAATCCAGAGGGTTATAGATAAAGGAAAGTATTCACGAACCGCCTTGAACTATAATTTTTTGCAGAGCCCTGTAAACAGAAAGCGAATTGCGGTATCATTTTCATCCAGAACCGCCCGCCTCTGATAATCTAAAACTACGCGAGACCGTCATGTCATAAGACCGACACGGCTTTCGTGCTAGTCTGAGAGCGCTTACCTTTTAAACAGGTTCTGCCTATTTGGGAAGGTAAACGAGGCCCGTTGTAACAGGACGTTGCATAAAATAGAGACTCTACTTATGGATTTAGCCAATTTAAGTTTATTGTCAGCCCCCTATGTATTGCTGATTACACTAAGCGCAACACTAATTGCAATTCAGTCTCTGCATCCAATTGCTCCCCATTTTGGGCTGGTCGATACACCTGATCATCGCAAAGTACACAAAGGGAACATTCCTCTAATTGGAGGCATTGCTGTATTTTTCGGCATTGCACTTACAAGCAGCATCATTTCATTCCAAGATCACGTACTTTATCTCTCCTGTGCAGCCACTATCGTCATCACTGGTGCAATTGACGATGCGAGGGATCTATCCGTTAAAATTAGGCTGATCATTCAAGCGGCCATATCACTATTGATGTGCTTATATGGTAACTATCAACTTTCAAACTTAGGCGATTTGTTGAACTTAGGCTCTATAAACATTGGAGCATTTGCCCCGGTCTTAACCGTTATTGCGGTTATAGGTGCTATAAATGCCTTTAATATGATTGATGGTATCGATGGTCTTGCAGGTTCACTATCCCTTATAACCTTCCTAGGGATGGCCATACTGTTTGCCTTTGCTGGACAAGACAGCCCTCTTTCATTGAGTGCAATATTTATAGCCGGACTGATCCCCTATTTAATGGCGAACCTAACCGTAAAGCCGTTCAAGCGTAAGATTTTTATGGGTGACGCTGGAAGCATGCTGATAGGGTTTACTGTAATTTGGCTACTCATTATTGGAACCCAAGATGATACACCTGCTTTACGACCAGTTACAGCACTGTGGCTGATCGCAATCCCCCTTATGGATATGGCTGCAATTATGGTTCGCCGTATGATTAAAGGACAGTCACCCTTCAAGCCCGATAGAGATCACCTTCACCATATTTTTATGCGAGCAGGCTGCACATCAAGAGAAGCTTTGGCCTTTATATCAACCATCTCCATAATATTGATGTGTATAGGGATAATTGGTGAAGTACTTTCCACTCCAGAGTGGATAATGCTAGTTGGTTTTTTGTGTGTATTTTTTGCTTACCAATACGCAATGCAGCATATTTGGCGGCTAATAACCTTCTACCACAAGTTTAAAAAGCAGCCAACTCATCCCAAATAGTGAAAAATCCACCCGCATAGCAGGTGGCTTTGCTTGAAGCCCCCTATAAGGGGGCGACAGCCTCCTCTAGTTTCAACTGACGCTGCTCATCTTCGTAAGACTCTTTCTGCTAGTAACACACATACCTGCGAACAACATCTTCGTTCGCTCCCACCGAATCAACAAAGTAATCTCGTTGCCAGAAGTAATTACCCCAGAACTTTTTCTTCCTTAGGTACGGAAACTTATTGAATAGTCGAATCGCTGTACGCCCTTTCAATATGCCAATCAGATTGTAAACCTTCCCTAATTAGTTACACACATAATTAGAGTTTTCCGCCGCTGAATGCTTGGCCAGATATTCCCACGGGGTAAGGTCACCCAATGCGTCATGTGGCCGTCCTTCGCTGTATTCTTGTATCCAGTTTTCCGTCAGTTCACGAACTTCATTCAATGCCCTGAACACATACATATTCACGGTAAGTGCGGTTAAATCGCTCGACGTAGGAGTCCTGGGTGGGTGTGCCTGGCTGAATGAACTCAAGTTGGATACCGTATTCTTCTGCCCATTCGGCCAGCGCTGCAGAGATAAACTCCGGACCGTTATCCATTCGAAGCTTTTTTGGGTATCCTCGCCACGCGACCGCTCGCTCCAGGACGCGGATGAAACGAGGTGCAGGTAAATTGAGATCGATCTCGATCGCCAGCGCTTCTCGATTAAAATCATCTACCAAGTTGAATGTTCGGAAGCAACGACCACAGAACAGGCTATCGCTCATGAAGTCCATCGACCAGCAGTGATTCGCTGTCGCAGGGATGGCAAGAGGCTCTGGATGACGACTGGGTAGTCGCTTTTTACTTCGTCGCCGTTTATTCAAATACAGCCTATACACCCGTTTGTAGTTCCACGAGTGTCCCCAGCGCCGCAAGATTTTGAAGAGCTTGCTGAAGCCATAAGCGGGGTAACGTTCAACCGCTTCCTGTAGTTTTAAGATCACGGGATCATCCCTGTGAGCGTCTGGCTTATAGCGATACACTGAGTCACTGATGCCAACTGCGCGACAGGCCTTGCGGAGGCTCATCCCATGCTCTTCTCTGGCATAATCGACAAGCTTCCGCCTAATCGCTGGCTTTACAGCGTTTTTTCGATGATGTCTTTGAGCACCCGGTGCTCTAGACTAAGACCGGCAAACATTGCCTTCAAGCGCCGGTTTTCCTCTTCCAATTCCTTGAGCCGCTTTACATAAGAGGCTTCCATGCCACCGTATTTTGATTTCCAGTTGTAATACGTGGCGTCCGATATTCCATATTCACGGCAGACTTCCTTGACCAGTCTGCCTGCTTCTACTACTTTCAGGATTTTAACGATCTGAGATTCCGTGTAGCGTGATTTCTTCATTGTTAGCTCTCCGTATTGGCGTAGTGTACCCCGGAGAACTCTAAATGAGGATATCGCTATTTTACGGGAGGTTTACACTGCCGCCAATCGCGTTCAAAAATAAAGATGCGTAAGATGAGAATCTAATCCGATCCGTGACTCTAAGGTAGGGGAAAGGTCACCACCTAGCCAGACGTTCGTCATCATAAAACTCTACCAGACAAGCACACTCTCATTACACCTTATCTAAAGCGAATATGATTGAGCAGATAATTAAGAGTGAACTTAGGGTAGTCTACGAGCAACCGACGCCTTACGTGTTTCTCTTGTATTGCCCTCTGCATCCAACGCAACCCATACTTTTTTACGAAGCTGTAGTAATAATCTGTACGTATACTTGTCTGAGTAATAAAGCCACCACAAGTAAACACAAGCCTGTGATTTTTTGAATTCTCACGAATAAGCTTTACAAAATCCTCTTGAAATGGCGTACCCATGCCAATAATAACAATATCGGGCGAAGATTCTTTTAGTTGATTGACACACTCAACCCGCTCGTCATCGTTCGAAAAATACCCATTCCTAGCATAAACAATATTAACGTCCTTGTACTTATTCTTAAGATTATTTAGACAGAGCTCTAGCTCTGTTTCTTTTGCGCCAACAATACCTACTGAATATTTCCGTTCACCCGCAGATCGAAAAACGAGATCAGCTACAGATGAAAAATCAAAGCTTAGTCTCTCAATATTATCCCTATAAATCCAGTTATGCATTTTCTGAAGAAATGCACCATCAACGAAATACATATCAAATACGTCGATTAGCTTTGGATTTTTGGATAAAACACTATATGAGTATGGATTCAAAAAGCTAATATAGACACACCCACGCTTTTCACCGGCGAGCACATCTTCAAACTTTTTAGACCCACATATTTTAGAATCCAACCTTTCATAAGGCTTCACAACAATCACTCCTCACACTATTCCGCCCCCAATCAAATGACACAAACAACATTAACCCTACAGCACAAAACACGCTATTCAGCGAGGACACCGAAAGGCCATTAGCGATCAACATCAAAACTACGCAAACCGATATCTTAGTGGAAAACCCAGAAGATCTTATTAATTTAAACACCACAACCAAGACAACGAAAAGACCTAAAAACCCATGATCAAAAACAGTCCTTAGTATAAAAGAGTGAAACACGACCGAAAAAGCCAAGCCATCATACGCCGAGCTAAACAACTCCTCATAAAAAGACAGAGCGTTAGCCACATAGTTTGAAACAGGGGTTATGATTTCCTGACCGAACAACCACTCCTTGAGACCGAAGGTTTGTGTTTCTTCCAAGAAAAACATCATAAACACAACTCTATCAATGGTATCTAACTCAGCCCCTTTAAGTCGCGAATAAAATAAAATCGCACCACCAACAAAGGAAATCAAAACAAAGAGCCATTTAGCGTAAAAATAGCGAGCAGGTACAGGCATAAAAATCGCATAAACGACAAACATAAGGGCTCCGGATCTAGACCCGGATAGCAAAAACACCACGAAGACAAGACCGACCAACTTGTAGTTTACAAAGCCGAAAGCCTCATTTCTAACAACGAGAGTCAACAATAAAAACATAAGCTCGAAGTTGTTTTCGTGAAAAACACCTGGGCGAATACTTCCTGCCACATACTCGATATTTAAAATGTGAACCAAGCCATATTTTAGGAGGAATACAAAAATGAGAAACTTTAGCATAAGGTCGACTGATATCCGTCCGAAAGCCCTGGACCCCAGCATTACCGTAAGCAGCACTAAGTAATAAAAAACCTTATAAATAACAAAGAAATCCCTAAATCCACCATGCTCCCCCCACCCCACAAATACGACCATAGAGAGCAGTATGTATCCAACACATAAGATCAGCGACGAAATAAAAAACGGATTCGACCGAAATCGATGAAGACACGAAAGCGCCAACGCTGCAAAAGCAGCCTCAAAAAGCGCAGTAGCTGGGAGAAAGTTATAGGCACTATAAAGACTCATAAAAGATGAGACTGCCAAAACCACGACAAACGCCAAAAAAAAACCTTCGCGTACCGATAAAACGGATAGAGCCCTGAGGTTAATCATAACGAGTTTTTATTCCTTGACTCAAACCTAGCACATTAAGCGCAATGCATACGAAATGCGAGCACAGGTAACGAACTTTGCTATAAGATATATAAGGATATAAACTAGAACCTTCTAGATATTCATCAAAACTCTTGGCGTTTGAATCAATATCAAACTCATAAGACTTTTTTCGGTGGCTATTGCTCACAGCCTGATAGAAAGCCTCGTCCGAATCAAGCAAGCGCGCTATACACTCATCAATGCTAACCTTAACAATTTCAAGGTCATTTCGATTATAGCTGTGACCTCTCAAATCGCCGAAAAAACCATATGTTCTGTCACTAAACTCAGACTCTATCCCAATTATAGATGGGACACCTGCCGCTGATGCCTCTATAATCGTAGTTCCTCCTCCAACGAACATAAAAGCATTTTGAAATATTTCTGGTAGAGAATCATGAGTCACCTTTCCATGCAGGACTAGTGGTACCTCTAACGATTTAGCCAAATCATCTAAATTTCGTTCGTTACTCCCAAACCCATAAAAATGAAGCTGATAACCTTTTTCTGCTAGCCTCAAACGAGAAAAAGAACGAATAAGCTCCGATTGATAGGCCTTAAATTTCACGAACCGCCCAATCATAATAATATTTTTACTAGTTTGATCAGGGCCTGCAGCTCTATATTTAGAAAGATCGACTCCAAAAGGAAATGTGACTCTGGATGGATATTTCTTTGAGAACGTTTCCTCATATATTGAAGCAACCTCCTTATTTGCTATATAAACATTCTCTCCAGGATAGCATTCAAAAACCTCCTTCTGGACATCTCTAAAATATGCCCCCTTCTCTTCCCAAGTATACTCCTTAGAATGATACACACCGCAGGTTAACTTAACTTTGGAAAAAGCGGGATCGCGACACAGATCAACAGCAAATTCGTTGGTATAGGAATCTACGCTATGTATATGAGTAACACCTTTAAACCTATCCCTAAGAGCACCTATATCTGTCGGCTTAACTATATTAAAAAAATAGTTATTTGAAAGAAAACCAAATAACTGGTAATCACTAAGGTGTACTACGTCTGTGTGCGCTGCAACCCTTTCCATAAGAGACTTGTCTGTTCTATTAGATAGAACTAGTAAAAGGGATTCGAAATAACCATTTTCACTAGCCACGGAAATAAGGTTAGAAATAAATGTTTCAATACCACCTATTTCAAATGTAGGCACAATAAACAAGACCTTTTTCATACCACCCCCAAGATAGAAAAATTTGCTATAAATTTAAACCGAAGCCAATCTTACAAAGCATTACTTCAGCAAAACCTACAACAATAGAACGCCAGCCATCCTAAACCTATATGAGCCATGAAAAGGAACTCATCGCGAAAGACAACTCATATAAAACAAACACTGAACATACCGAAAACAAACCGAAAACAAACCGAAAACAAACCGAAAACAATTAAAAACTAACGACTAAACAACACCTGCCTACCTTCTCTCAAAACCTCAACCCGAAAATTTGCCACACACCAAAACCCAAGCCTTTTCTTTATTGCTACGACTGCAGCGACATTCCATATAATTATTGTCATTGACGTACCTACCGCTACGCCAGCAATGCCCATGGCTTCATATAGAAAATAATCTAAGAATACATTCATGAAAGCAGCAAGCATCAAGATTCTTTGGAATACTTTTTCATTTCCCGTCATAGTCAACAAGTAGCCAACTGACCCACATGAAATATTCACACATTGCGCAAACCAGAGAAGCACCAGAAGTGGGTAGCCGACTGCATACTCAGCTCCGAATAATACTAAAAACTCCTCACCCCAGTAACTAACAACAATGATCGAGACCAATGAAAAGACAATAAACATCAAAGACGTCACATTAGCTGTACTCTCCATCTTTTTCAGCTCCCCTTTCTTATACCACTGAGCGTAGAGTGGAGCGACCACTGCCCCGACGGACGCAAGTGCAACAACCATAACAGAGCTTACCTTCACTACAACAGAATAAATACCTACCTCGTGTGAAGAGCCTAATAGACCTATTATAAAAATATCTGTCCAAGCCATAAGTAACGCGGAGGAGCTAATTAGTAACATCGGCACCCCCTGCCGAAGGAGACTCTTCACCCTGACCCGTTCGAATGGAGCTACCCGCATTTTATTAACCAGATAACCAACGCCAATTACAAACGCAATAATAACCGAGATCAAATAAACAACGGTTGAAAGCTTTGCGTCGAACTCAATCACCTTTTCAAAACATACAACACCGGCGACAGTTATAGATGGAAATATTATTGACTGAACAAATGTAGCCACCCCAGGCTTACTTAATGCCTTTAAACACTCCCCAACAATTAGCGTAACGGAGTAAAATGGCAGCATCAGTGAAATAACCTTCAACACACTATGAAGCTCGTCATTATCAAAAAAATAACTAGAAATATAGCCACTAGATACAAAAAGACCGGACCCCAATACAGCCCCAAAGACAAAGACAAGGAACGACGACTTAATTATATAACCGCGCGACAAGGGCATATTATCCAATGACAGTGACGAAACCTGCTTTAGAAGGACATTATCCAACCCCCACCTATTAAGAACAGACAACACCGCAAGAAATGCAGTCCCTAAGCTGAAGGCACCGTAGCCACTAGCTCCCAAGGCTCTAGCTAGCACAAAAACCATGGCAAAATTACTTACAGCTGACAGCCCCCTCAGAATCAAAATAAAAAAGCCTGTAGCAAAAATAGACTTAGGCAACTTTAGTCTTATATGCATTTTACAAAAAGGACCGTTCTTTAAAGAAACACTTTCGCTGGTTTACAAAACAAAAACGCCTGTCACTTGGATCAGGCGCTTATACAATCACCTTTTAATAATTTTTATACTCTCCTGAAGTACTCCGAAATAGAATCAGCCACGCGTTTTACCGAGGCGACGTCCATACCATACCAAAGAGGCAACCTTAACAACCTCTCACTTTCAGACGTTGTGAACTCATCAACACCAACAAACTCTGATATCTTTATTCCAAAATCACTACTATGAAGAGGAACATAATGAAATACTGAGAATACACCCTTGGACTTTAAATACTCCATTAGACCGGTGCGCTCTGATATATCCTTAACCTTAATGTAAAACATATGTGCATTATGGCCACAATGCTCCGGCACGACCGGTAACTCAATATACCCAGAATCCCGAAGGTGAGAGAGCGCATTAACATACTCATACCAAATAGTAAGGCGATGATCATTGATTTCATTCACACTAGAAAGCTGTCCAAACAGATATGCTGCCTGGAGCTCACTTGGTAGGTAGCTGCTCCCTAGGTCTACCCATGTGTATTTATCAACACTGCCTCTAAAGAATTCACTTCTATTGGTTCCTTTTTCTCGAAGTATCTCAGCTCTCTTCTCGAAATTCGCATCATTAATAAGCAACAACCCTCCCTCTCCGCCACTTGTGTAGTTTTTTGTTTCATGAAAGCTAAAAGCGCCTAAGTTCCCGAACGTACCTAGCTGCTTCCCTTTATAGGTAGCATGCATGGCTTGAGCTGCATCTTCTATTACGTAGAGATCATACTTTTCTGCTAAGGCCATGATATACCCCATCTCACAAGCAACTCCGGCATAATGAACGGGCACAATCGCTTTTGTTTTGTCGCTAATTGCCTCTTCTATTTTGCGTTCATCGAGATTCATTGTATCAGGACGAACATCTACAAACTTGACTTGAACCCCCCTTAGCGCAAAAGCATTAGCGGTGCTAACAAACGTATAGCTCGGCATTATCACTTCGTCACCTGGACGAAGATCTAACAGCAAAGCAGCCATCTCTAGAGCATGTGTACAGGAGGGGGTAAACAGAGTCTTGCTTATGCTGTACGCCTCTTCAAACCATTGCTGACATTTCTTCGTGAATACACCGTCACCACACAGTTTATGCGAACGAATAGCTTCTAAAACAAAGCGTTCTTCATTCCCCGTAACCGGGGGGACATTGAAGGGAATCTTTTCCATTTCTTGCTCTTTCAACCTAGCTCAGCAGCTTCCTTAATTTCTCAACGTCAGGTTTATCGTTTAGAAATTGGAAACTTTCAGTTATTTTTTCCTTACTCCAGTCCCACCACTTCAGCTCTAGCAATAGCTCAATTACTTCGTCACTGAATCTATAACCTATAACTCTCGCAGGACTACCAACAACTATCGAGAAAGGTGGTACATCTCTGGTTACGACGGCGTTAGCTCCTACTACAGCACCATCTCCAATACTTACACCTCGCGTAACCACTGCGCCAGAAGCGATCCACACGTCATTCCCGATAGTAAGTTTCTGGCTAAACCTGTCATATCCCTTGACATTCCCCGGCCTTAAGCGATCTCTGTCGTTATAGAGAAAGGAGTGCTGCGCCACACGAGAATAATCATGGTTAGCCCCACCAATAGTAACGTTCCAAGATATTGAACAAAATGAGCCGATATCGGAGTGCATAACAACTGAATTCATTCCTGTATAGCTAAATCGGTCTATCGAAGAGTTCTCAATATAGTTATTCCGATCAATTCTCACATTATCCATCAGAACACTTTCTTTAACACGTGAAAACTCACCTATTACCGATTCAGCTTCACATCTACTATTTATAACTCTGGCCGATTTATAAATCACAGCTGTTTCAGATACATCACTCCCTTGTATTAATATATCAATACCCATCTAGTCGAACTCCATAACCGGCTCGACATTCAATACAATCTTCTGATGTATTTCTTCTGCTAAATCTTCTGCTTCTTTCGCACTATCAGCCTTTACCAATATATGCCCAAGCCTATCAGGACCAACTCTGAACTCGTTAACTTTAGCCCCGACATCAACATCCAATACCAGCTGTATATTTTCACTCAAATTGACATCTGCCAAGCTAATGGACTTAAGCACACCTGACTTATCGGACCTAATTAGCAATGCAGCATTCGGCTGTTTAGCTTCACCAATTTTATTCTCCAAATCAAAATCTTGACCTAGCGCCATGTCCAATAACATTTCA
Source organism: uncultured Marinobacterium sp. (assembly GCA_947501565.1). Lineage (GTDB taxonomy): Bacteria > Pseudomonadota > Gammaproteobacteria > Pseudomonadales > Balneatricaceae > Pontibacterium. Next base: position 216,736 of record CANMWJ010000005.1, on the reverse strand, counting down.
TATACATCATATCCTTCATATATAGAAATATTTTCAGGCAAGCACGTAGCTCCCATTCTGGCACCGATTTCCAACATATAAGGTTTATTGTCGACCAACATTAGGTCTACGTTTGCTATCGCGTCTTCAATCCCCAAAGCTGCAACAGCCAATACAATAACCCCCTCAATCTCGGCCAGCACATCATCTGACAAATCGACAGGCATTGAATGACCAATTGGGGCATTATTTGGAGGAGGAGTTACGGTATCATTATGAACGTATACTTTAACGACCTCTTTGCCAATCACAACGGCCTGCGCACCTATCTCTACACCCTCAACAAACTCTTCAATTACGACCTTTCCATTCCTAGAAACCGCTTTGGAATCTACAAAAAAGGACTTTAATTCTTTGAAGTTTTCAGCTTTAAAAACCCCTCTACTACCCGATGAATCCGATGCTTTCACCATCAAGGGATATTTTAATGATCCAATATGCCGATCAATATCATTTAGGGTATCAACACAAACAAATTTTGCTGACGGCACTCCTTTTTCTAGAAACGCTTTTTTCATCAGCGTTTTGTCCATGGAACGCAGAGCAGCATCGTACTTTGTTCCCTTTAGCCCCAGCTCCTCAGCGATCTTACCTATTGTAGGAACTGCCACATCAGTTCCACAGGTCACAACCCCATCTATTTCAAATCTACGAGCAACGTCCAATACAGCCTTAATGTTGGTAGTATCTAAATCCACATGCACATCGGCGATACTTATACCAGGGTACGGCCCACTTGGCGTAACTACAACCGTTCGGTATCCCAACTCCTGCGCTTTTTTAATTAGCGGTAGCTGATAAACCCCTCCCCCTAATATCATAACTGTTTTCATTCGTCACATACCTTATCTAACCGAAACACATACTGTTTATATAAGCTTATGAAGCAGAACATAGAACACATACCAACCGTACCTATCACCATTTTTTGGAATAGACAGATTGAAAATCCCCGCCCAGTTGCTTACTTCATATTTAAAGCCATATTCCTGCTTACAATTATGCCTTAAAAATAAAGCGGCCTATCAACTAGTTATACTCATAGTTATAATATCCATAACCATACCCTCCTGCTTTTCGCTCCATTCCGTTCAATATACAGCCCTTCACCTGAACACCATTTTGCTCAAAGCGTCGTCTTGCAGCTGCAATCTCTTTAACAGGATTTAATCCAAAGCGCACTACCATTAATGTAGCCCCGCATAATTTCGAGACTATTGCGGCATCCGTCACTGCCATAATAGGGGGGGTATCTACTAATACGAGGTCATAGTCTTTAGACACCTCATCCAAAAACTCCTCAAAGCGTTTATTCATAAGGAGCTCAGACGGATTGGGAGGAATTGCCCCTGTAGAAATGAAGTCCAGATTTTTTTGTGGTGTAGTCGTGACTGCGGCTCTCCAATGCAAATCTCCACACAGAATCTCAGACAAGCCATTAATACGATCTTTGCCAAATGCTCTTTGCATGTGACCTTTGCGCATATCACCATCGATAACCAGTACTTTTTTACCTGCACCAGCCATTACACAAGCTAAATTTGCGCTAATAAAACTTTTCCCAACACCCGGACTTGGACCGGAAATTGCAACAACATTATTTTTGGCTTCAAGCATCGCGAAGTGCAAACTAGTCCGCAGCCCCCTGAGAGACTCAACGGCGAGGTCAGCTGGGTTTTCCACTGATAACAATCCTTGTTTACGCTTCCGTTTATCCAACTGTTCATCAATACGCTTTTGGTCAACGCTGCTCGGCACAGTTGCATAGACAGAGAGGCCTGCTTCCTCTTCAATTACTTCCGGGTTTTCCACTCCTCGGTGTAACAGGCCTCTTATTAGCACATAGACGATACCAGCCATTAGCCCAACGAGTGCTCCCAATAGTACAATCAGCCCTTTTTTGGGCTTTATCGGTTCAGGTGACACTGCAGCCGTATCCAAGATACGAACATTACCTACCGTACCGGCCTTAACAATATTCAATTCTTGGATTTTATTGAGCAACTGGGTATACACCTGCGTCCCAGCTTCAACGTCACGAGTAAGAGCAAGTATTTCCTGTTGAGTTTCTGGCAGCTGCTTCACTTTTCCTGACAAGCTTTGCTTTTGAGCCATCAACTCCCGCTTCTGTTCCAATAGCGTGGTATAAGCCGGATGCTGACGAGTAAACTTACGGCTTAACTCAGCTTCCTTCAAATCCAAGTCATTAAGCGCTGTGTCAACGAGAACCAATTGCTCGAGGTAGGACCGAGTTTCAAGATTAAGATCTATTGATGATTGATCTTTACGAAAGCTATTAAGTTTCTGCTCTGCATTCTCCAGCTCTAATTTAACTTGGGGCAATTGTTGCTGCAGGAATTTGAGACTATTACTCGCTTCTGCAGATAATCTATTTACATTCTGTAGCTGATAAAGCGTCGCAATATTATTTAGAGTCGCAGTTATTTTCTCCGAGTCACTTCCGATTAAAGCAAGTGCTAGGATTCCTGTTTTCTTACCTTTTTCACTAACAGACAGGGTTTTCCGCAAGTCATCAATAGCCTGCAACTTACTTTTACGTGCTATTGTGAACTTTGTGCCTATACGCGCATGCAATACCGACACTACTATTCCAAAATCACCATGCAGTTCACTTTTAGCGACCTCTCCAACATCACCATACAAGAGTTCAGTACCTTGTTCGTCATAAAGAGCATAGCTCCCGACGCCAACTACTCGAAGTGAGAGCTTTTTTCCCTCGAACGAGACAGGTACGGTAAGCTGTTCCACGACAACTTTCTCACCACCCCAAGCGTAACCTCCCAAATACTCAACACCAAAAGGCGGGACTGCTGGCTCAATTCCCTGATAACGTCTCGCAAGAAATTCCCCAAACAGTGGAAAACGGTTGGGCACCGCGACTATAGCCAACTTACTTTGCTCAACAGCTTTCCCGAGTACGAAACGCGATTTGATCACCTCTACTTCTGTATTGGAGCTAGATTCCTGAGCAAATAACTCCCCCATCTCACCAAACCCAGGAATACCCGACGACTTCTCTTCAACCTGAATTAGAGCATCAGCCTTATAAATTGGGGTTCCAAGCACCGCTACCGCAACACCAATCAGTGTAGCCAGGCATGTTAATACGAGAATCAGCCGTTTACCTTCTAGCAGAATTCCGAATATTCGCCCAAGATCGATCTCATCTCCATCATGAACACGATTATCTGCTAAAGAAGACTGAAACTGTTGTTGATTGGCTGTCATTAGTCTCACTACCGCTTAGTTATTCAAAGACCTAGCTTGTTAACCCAGGCACTTACACTACACTCAACTTTACCGAGCGCAAATTCAAAGGCCTCTTTCGATTGCTTATAGGGATCGGGAATTTCCGGATCCTCCATCCACTTTCCGAGAAGATGCGTTTTCCCTCTAGCTGTCGGATAACGTACAGAGAGCTCAGTGATATGACGCTGTTCCATGACAAGGATCAGGTCAGCCCACTGGACCAATTCGCTATTGAGCTGCTGAGCAACATGTGAGGCTCCAGTACTGTCACGGGCTTGTAGCCACGCCTCAGAGTTGCTATCGATGGATTTCCCAACCAGAGCCCCCAATCCAGCTGATCGCACGTTATACGCCTCGGGCAAACGTTCGCGCAACAAAACTTCACCTACCGGGCTGCGGCAGATATTCCCTACACACACTACGAGTATTTTATTGAACATGGTGACACCTAGCTTGCGCTAGCTATTAAAATTGACAATTAACTTCTAAACCAGCATTCCATGCATAAATACGGCAAATCCTTTGCCTTCAAGGCGACTCTGAAAGTCATTAGGCAGGCCGCCTCATTGTACAGAAAGCGCCATATCACTACCAGTTTTAGGCGATTTTATTGTCCTAAAAGTAACTCAGATTTCTGTAAGAGAGGATGCAAAAACCGAGCATAAACTTTCGGAGATGCTCACCTGCTCACCTGCTCACCAAGGTACCTACCCAATAGACTGCTGCAGCGCAGCAGGGCTGCGACATCAGACTACCGGTTTGAAATAGCTTTTTATATAGGAAAAAATCCTAAAAGCGCTTACACAAGCAGCAATACTGCTGGAGTATTAGCGGCAGATAGCAAATCCAGCGCTGGAGGAATATCACGGCTGGGAGGCTATGTCGCGGTCGGAGCTTGCTGCCACAGGGCACTAGACACGCTCGAAGGGCGCTGATGGAATATCGCGAGCGGAGCATTAAGTCGCGGTCGGTACCCAAAGTGCATAAAAGCCCTTTGTTACAAGGGTTCCGACGCGCGCGAGGGAAGTTGCGGCAGTCAATCTAACAAGGAGGTAAAGTTACGTTTCAGGGCCTCATGGTCGCCGCGCTGTACCATCTTGTAGAGATGGTACCTCTTGCTCAGTTTTTGCCCGCCATCTCGGGTGAGGAAGCTCCAGTTCAGACGAGTTATGCGTTTGGTACTTTGCACGAAGAACAGATCCAACGGCAGCGTAATGTAGAATCCCTTATCGAAGCTACCTTCACCAAACTGCTCACTAGATACGTCAGTAAAGGTCGCCCAGACACCAAAGTTCACGCCGTTGTCAAAAGAGCGGCTCAGATCGAATGTCACACCTAGGTCTTTAGCCAGATAACGACCGACACTCGCTTGTATCAGAGTACCCGGCAACCACGGCAACTGATAATAGAGTGTTCCATGTCCCGTGAGCACGGAGTAATCACGGTAACCAAATGCCATATCGAAATCGCGTTGACGCACAAAGTTCAGGTCTGCACCCACCGCCCAATCTTCACCATAGGGGCTATAAAGCAGCTCTGCCCCCACACCGCCAAACATCCCCTCAAGGTATCCAGCGTAACCCAGAGCAAACCAGTCCTCTTCCAACTTTTCAAAATGGTTGAGTTGCAGGTTACCCATCCGGACATCGGAAGTCGTCAGGTACTCCTTGATATTGGTACGTACCCGTGGCAGCTTACTTGGCGCTGTATACTTAAACTTATCAAAGTTACTGATTACGGCTGCGCCTATACCGCCGGATAGCCAAGTATTCGGCGAGAAGTAATACTCGGAAGAAGCCTGGGCGGAGACCTCATAAAGGATAAAGCCATCAGGCCCACCAATCGACTGCGTAAACCCTGGCCCAAACCAATAGCGGAATGCATCTGGTTCACGCTTATAGATTGGCGCTTCAGAAAGCGGAGCGGGTGCAACCTGTTCTGTGGATAACCAAACATCCCCCAAAGATGCGCCCTCGTTTTTTAACAGGTTTTCGAACTCCGAACGGTTGATGGTTAGCTGATCTAACGCCTCGCCTTTCTCGGTCCCAACAAAGGTGAACCAATCGACATCCACGGGCACTTCATTCGCTAGAATACGGGAGGCACGACCAAGGCCTTTCGCTGATTTTCGATAGCGCTCCTGTTCTCCAACAACGATCAACTCCCGCTCCGACAGATAAAGCTCATCAGCTCGGAAACCTGCATTCAGATGGAGCTCTCGAATCAATGACTCCGGAGACAACCCTCTAGGCTTACTATTAATGTTTCGCATCAACTTAACCGGCTCTGGATCAAGAAGTTTTGGCTGTTCTTTACCCTGCCCAAAATTGGTGTGCAGAGTAATCCCCAGCATCAACTCCTCACCACGCTCCCAGGCTACCGAGACATCGAACTCCTCATTTAGCCGATAGACCACACCCAGGTTCACCGGGATGCTAGAAGACTGATTATTATCAAGTGGCTCATTCTGATAATCGTTTCCGTCAAATTCAGCCTTGAAAATAAGCGGCGCCCATTTAGCGTAGTATTCGACGCCCGCAAAAATCGCCGCGCCTTCACCACTAAAATAGTTGCCGACACTGAACTCACCGCCTTGCCCGGTTCGCGCACCCCGCCCTTCGAAGCGATCCGACAGATAAGCTAGAGGGTTATTAACCCCACCTCGACTACCGAGATACCCCCACCCCATGCCCAAAGTGAAGTCAAAGTCACCATACTGCTTACTGGCCGCTATATATTCACCCGAATAGAGGCCGGTCCCCCCCACATCACGAAAACCAACAGCAATTTGAGGCAAGTAGTAACTTTCCTCAAGCAGCTGAAATTTCACATCAAAACTCTTATCCTTGTAGTCTTGATCACCGGCGATATCAGGACCATACAGCCGGTTGGACACGCTCGTATACCGAAACAATGCTTCCACCCAGGGATAGGGCTGCACCGCCACCCCCGCTCTCGTATAGGGATACACATTGGATATAAAAAAACTAAATTCGCCCTCTGGATTCATCCGCGCACTAGGCATCTGCAAAAGACCCACTCCACCAAAATCTGACTGCGTGTAATGGCGATCTTCATCCTGCGCCCACACCAGTGCCGATAAGGCACACAACATAAAACTGACTAACGCTCTACTCATTACCTTCTACTACCTGCGTTGCCAGCCAGCGGGCCAGTTCAAAGTTAAAGTTTGGACTAACCGTTCTCAGCAGACCTGCCTTGATCGGTCGGAACAACCACGCCCGGCTACCGCTGTACTCTCGCTTGTGCTGCCAATAACCGACCTTGGTTTTTTTGAATTCACCATCGGCATAGACCACCCATAGATAGCCCGGATCTTGCCAATCGTGACGCGCTATATCTTCCGCGTAGCTTTTTAACGTACGACCGGCTCTATAGGTCACTTTTTGAAGGCCCCCATCGAACACTGTCACGGAATTCCCACAGGCCAAGAAATGCAGTCGATCACCTGAATGCAAAAGAATATTGTCAGCAGGACGGGCTTCTAACCCGTGCGGATTGAAATATTGCCCCAGAAGGCGCCCCGTGACAGGCTGGCGCTCAATCTGCGCTGCCAGCTCCTTAAACCAAGCTACCTGCTCATCATCACCGGTCAGACGCGCGGACTGAACCAACACCTCAAGATCGTAGAGCAGAGCAAGCTTCCACTGACGCTGACGTGCCTGCTCCGAGAGGCGTAACATAGCGGTTGCGTTCAGGCAGACATTATCACCAATAGGCAGCACATTAATTACATCGGACAGGCGCCCTTTTTCAGGCACGCGGTATTTTTTAGCAACGGACTCAATCCCCTCGACCGATACCGTAAAAGCCGCGTGAGCCGCATGAAAATTTACCATTAGCGTGAGACCAAATAGTGTCAAGCCGATCAATTTGAACTGCTTCATCAACTCCCCCCACGATAGGGCTTGGCCTGATTCATCTGGACGGCACCCATACCGGGCGCGGGAAACTGTACACTTTTCCAAACCGCTGCGGTTTGAGGATCAAGCCAATAGTGGTTCGTGGCCTTGAAGTCCAGGTCTTCTGACGCAACCTCTTCCTCCACATGTAGGAGTTCCCGCTCAATACCCAGAATATTGACCTGTTCGCGACCAACTTGTGTTAGCACAGCGTTGACCACCACGTTTTCACGGTAGCCCGGGATCAGATCGATACGGTATTGGAAATGCGCTTGTTTTGTACGGATCATACTGGGAAGGGGATCTGGCATCTCACTACGAAACCCGGTAATTTCAAGCTTGCGCCAGTTGGCGATCTGCTGCAAACGACCATGGCTCACAATCAGGCTCACGCCGTCGGCAGAAGTCCAGCGCCGTTTCGCACCGTCGACACCGCTCAGAATCAGTAGCCCTTGGGGGCCACCTTCAATACTTGCTAGAATTGAGGCATAGGGGATACGGGCAATCTGTTCTGGATCAGCCTCATACCCTTCTCCACCAGACACAATCAACTTGACAGTATCCAGCATTCCCGTTTGATAGGAACGCCCGCTACTACAACCGACAAGCATTAACAGGGCACAGACGGCAACCACCTTGTTGAAGGACGACATCATCTTTTCCCGAGCTATCGATTATTCATCTTTCAGATCATCTACGCCTTTTACGACGGTGAGTGACGGCAGCAATTGGCTGATTACGCGGTTCCAGCGAGTCACATCGGCGGCACCAACAAACACTACATCGCGCGGCTGAAGAGCAAATTTATCTGCTACCACAAGCGCAACCGGGGAGCCCGCATCCAGATGGTAAACGGAGGCCTTACGACCGGTTTCATCAGCACTGCGCACGACGAATACATCGGAAGCATCGGAAAACAACTGACTTACACCACCGACCTCACCCAAAGCTTCGGTTAACGTCAAGCCTTTATAGCTAAACTCCACCGCTTTCGGACGGTTAACCTCACCGATCACGTAGGCCTTGTAATCAGTGTTATCCGGCACGTGTACCATGTCACCGTTTTTAAGAAAGACTCCTGTCAGATCTACCCCCTGTTCCGCCAAGGCAATCATATCTAGCTCATGGCGTTTTCCATCACGCACCAACGCAACCTTACGACGATCGGCTGTCGGACTAAATCCACCCGCTATACCAATGCCATCGACCAGTGTAATTGGTTTGGCGGTAATCACCATACGACCGGGATTGGCCACTTCGCCGTTCACGCTAAAGTGCTGACTGGCGTACTCTACCACTGTCAAGTCAACTTGGGGACTTTCGATATAACGCGCTAGTTTAGTTGCAATCAGACTGCGCGCCTCACCCAACGTCATTCCCGCGAGCTGCAGCTCACCCACGTAGGGAACAAATATAGTGCCATCCGACTTTACGATTCGACTGTTAGCTCCGGTTACAGTTGAGGTGGCGGCCGGCATTGTAATCTCAGGATGATCCCAAACTACCACCTGCAATGCATCGTACACGCCGATACGGTAGTCGTCGGGTTTATAGTCACGCAACACATCCGGCAGCTGCGCAGTTGGCCGTTCCTGTAGAGCCACCATTTTCGGTGTCAAACGCACCAGCACTACTTTATCTTCGATCACCTTGGCTTCATCACTGCTGGTGAGCTCCTTCCACACCCCATCCTCCTGGTAGTGCATACCAGGCGCCAGAGAACAACCGGAAAGGGCAGCTACTGCTACCGAGAACAATGCACTTTTAATGAGGTGGTGTTTCTTCACTACAATCAACCCTAGTCATCCTGAACAGTGGAGCATCTTGCTTTGAGCAAGGCCTAGTTAATGCCGAAAAAAACGCCGGCGTTTTCGCACCAGCGTTTTTATCATGCAACCGATATGAATCAGTTAGTACCTGTAGTACCTGTAGTACCTGTAGTACCTGTAGAGCTATCGTTGTTCGCTGCTGCAGCCGCAACACCAACAGCTGCTGCTGTCGCCGCAACACCAACACCTCCAACAGCCGCCACCGCCGAGCTAATCGCAGTTCCCACAGTGCCGGCAACACCAGCTGCAGCACCTGCAGCACCTGCAGCACCTGCAGCACCTGCAGCACCTGCAGCACCTGCAGCACCTGCAGCACCTGCAGCACCACCTGCAGCACCACCTGCAGCACCACCTGCAGCACCACCTGCAGCACCACCTGCAGCACCACCTGCAGCACCACCAGCCCCCTGAGTAGCAACACCAACTTCCTGAGCTATCGTCATTGTCGGTACTACCACCAGAGCGCTACTAATCAGCGTAGCAGCCAAAGCCTTCTTAAATTCCATGTTTATCTCCAAACTTAAAATATCGGGCACACCGCAACCTCTCCGGCCACCCTATTTAACTTTTAATAAAGTTGAATCCGCTTGATTTCGCAGATACGCCAACAATCAGACGAAGTGGCCAAATTATCACCCATTGTCCAAAGCAGTTGCAAGACAACTAATAGGGGGAAGCGCTAATTTTTACACTGCGGCTTATACCTTCCGATGCACAACTATAGCCAACCTGTGACACTTTGCCCCACTTACCACATGCATACCTAAGGGTATAATTGCCTCTATGGCTAATCATCACAATAATTTGTTACAGCTTACCTACATCCGCACACTGGTGCTGTTCGGGCAGAGCGCCGCTATCCTGTTCGCACTCTACGCGCTTCAAGCAACATTGAACGTATGGATGGTTGGGTCCACCCTACTGGCGCTGACGCTGCTTAACCTGATGACTTACCTGCGTCTCAAATCCGGCTGGCCGGTCACAGAACCCGAATTTTTTACCCAGCTGATGGCAGATGTGGTGCTCTACGGCTGCCTGCTGTTTCAGACGGGCGGGGCCACCAATCCCTTTATCTTCCTACTACTGATCCCACTGATCATCTCGGCTGCCACACTATCTCAGCGTTATACGCTGCTTACTGCCACCCTGATGGTCGCCATCTATAGTTCGCTGCTTGTCTATTTCATCCCGATAATTCAGCCCGAGGAACACCACCAGCACGCACTGCTGGACCTGTTCGATCTGCACGTTACCGGCATGTGGATCAACTTTATGCTGACCGTCGCTTTAGTCACCTGGTTTATCGTGCGTATGCGTCAGTCGATGCACAGGCAACAGGAGCGCCTGGAAGCAGAACGCGAGAAGCGCATTCACGACCAGCAGCTACTCTCCCTCGCCACCATGGCAGCAGGCACCGCTCACGAGCTGGGCACACCGCTCTCCACCATGCGCGTGCTGATCAGCGAACTACAGGATGAATATCAGGACAATGCCGAGTTGCAGGAAGACCTGGAATTGATGCAACAGCAGATAGACAGCTGCAGCGATCGTTTGCAGCACTTCTCCCGCTCCGTGCGCGACGAACAAGCCAGCCAGATCTCTGAGCCGATTGACCAGATTCTGGATACTGTGATTGAGCAGTGGATGATTCTGCGCCCTGAGGTTACCTACAGCCTAAATGTACTAAACACCTCAAGCGCACCTAAAGTGAGCAGCAGCACCTCTCTGCGGCAGTCGATACTCAACCTGCTCAACAACGCAGCCGACGCACAACCCAAAGGCATCCAGGTGGAGCTGGATTGGGATGAAAGCAACATTACACTCCAGATACATGACCGTGGCCCCGGCCTGTCGCTGGAAGCCCATGACAACCTGGGCAAACCCTTCGTCACCACCAAAGGGCGCGGACTGGGCATCGGGCTTTTCCTCACCGCTACGACACTGGCCCGATATGACGGCAGCGTGCGCCTCTACAACCACCCTGATGGCGGCACACTGACCGAAGTTATTATTCCAAGGAACTCTCAGAATGACTGACTTTGAAGGCAAACAGCTGCTGATCGTCGACGATGATGCGACCTTTACCCGAATTCTGGCCCGCGCGATGAAACGCCGTAACCTGGAGGTCGCGGTGGCACACAGCGCAGAGGAAGCGGAGGAGATGCTGGATCAACTCACGCCTGATCTTGCGACTGTCGACCTGAAGATGGAAAACGCATCGGGCCTGACATTGCTACCGGCACTGAAAGCATGTAACCCTGAAATGCAGATTCTGGTACTGACCGGTTACGCCAGCATCACCACAGCCGTGGAAGCGATCAAGCTGGGCGCCACCAACTACCTCCCAAAACCTGCCGACGCCGACGAAATTCTCGCCGCGCTGGGCAATCAGCAACCCGACCCGGATATCGAAGTTGCCCAACAACCGATGTCGGTAAACCGCCTGGAGTGGGAGCATATCCAGAAGGTACTGGCGGAACATGAAGGTAACGTATCCGCCACCGCGCGAGCACTCGGTATGCACCGTCGCACCCTGCAGCGTAAGCTGGCTAAACGCCCGGTTAAGCGCTAACCGGGCATGCTCGTGGTTTATTGATCGTCGATATACAGCTTGGCGTTAAACGTGCGCACCCAATCGGGATGAAACACCAGCATACCGGTCATAATGATGCCGTTGAGTAACCCCTCCGGGAACATAATCAGCGGCAGGTAACGTACGTATTCGTGATTTATCTTGCTCCAGTCGTACACCCCATCCGCCCAAAGCACAAAACCTGTGGATAAACCGGATACTGCGGCAGAGATCGCAGCACCGAAAAAACCACACAGAAACAGGTACACAAAGAAGTTCTTCATCATTTTTGCTTCCACCACCTTCAGAATCAGGTAAGTGGACAGAACCGGAAGCACCACCGAGCAAAAACCGTTCACCGGCATCCCCTGCCAACTCTCACGCCCAATGACCACCATCCCCAACAAGGACAGAGTGCCTGCCAGGATCGCCATATCCCAGCCGAAGATCAGCGTCAGCGCAGTGACACCTAGGAAGTGAATACCTAACCCGGGAGATATGCCAGCGCGCATGCTCCACATTACAGCTAGAAACACAGTCGCGCCCAGAAAGAAATGCTGGATGCGGCGATTGGAAAGCAACACCTTCCAGGGTGCCGTATACAGAGCAAACCCCAGTACAGGCAGGTAAAGCAACAACGCCAACCAATACCAGAAGCTACTCAGGAGTCCTTCAGAGATGCTCATAATTTTACCGGTAACCGAAGCGGTATCGTTAAATGGTGAGGGCAAATTTTACCCAGTATGAAGGGCAGTGTGTGTAGCGACCAGGATAGGATTCAACCGACCTTGATCTGAATCACTGAAGCCCAAGACTCATCAGAAGTGCATCTTCACGCCCGTGCAGCAGGGGGTAGTAATCTTTACGCCGCCCATCCAACGAAAAACCCAACCGCTGATATAACGCTATCGCAGTACGATTAGATTCACGCACCTCAAGCATCACCTTAAGAACCCCCTGACCATGAAGTTCATCATTCAGCGTTACCATCAGCTGATCCGCTATGCGCTGCCCACGATGAGTCTTACGTACGGCAATCTTGATCAGTTCAGCCTCATCCAGAATAACTGAATACACGGCGTAAGCGACCAACACCTCGCCTTCCAGCAGACCATATGCCAGATAACGTTTACCAGCCAGAAACGCCTTCAACTGCGCCTCACTGCAGGCATCGTCGAACGCCTCCTGCTCCAGCGCCAGCCAATCTTCAGTATCGGATTCCGTCAGGAGCCGAATCTGCGAATCAGGCATCAGACATCTGTTCTATCAACGGCTGCAGGTCGAGCCAGATCGTTTTCTTGATACCCGGCAACTGCAACGCCTCACTCAGGCTATGGGTTGCGATCACTTTTACGCCTGCGCGCAGAGTGAAGAGAATGCCACGCAATTCGTCCAGCGTTTCATCGCGCTCAAGGCACATCTGCGCAGCACTATCACCCATCAGCAACACAGAGCGAACCTCCTGCCCTTCCAGCATTCGGTCAAGCTTATGCTGAACGGTAGTGAGCGCCTCATCGTATCCCTGACTCAGGGTTGGACTGGCAAACATCGGCCAGGGCAACATAAAAGGCGCCCCCTGCTGCGTCCGGTCACCCAGCAAACTGCGCACTATCGCCGACACGAGGCGCTGATGCTGAACAGAGAACCCCTGCCGTGATTGAGTTGGCAGACTGTCAACCACCAGCAGATCGCCGTAACGCACAAATGCCAGCTTAAACTTCGGCTGAGGACGCGAAGACGCTGCCGGCGCCACTTCGTCCACGACTGAAGCAGAAACTTCCGTACCGGCGGGTGCAGCTGTTTCATTGTTCAGTACAGACTTCGCAGCAGCCACATCAGGCTTTTTCGGTTCTGGTTTGGCAGGAGCATCAGAGAACGCCCCTAAGCTACGGGCAAGCGCGGCACGTGCCGCTGCAGGATCAGCTACTGGCTGCGCAGTCGCAGGTACACCAGACGCGGAAGCACCGGTGGCGGGAAAGGGAATATCGGGAGCGGGATAACTGAAATCCCAGACCCAGTCGGCAGAAGGCGCCGCACCGGGCAGAGGTGTACGCGGTAGCCAGCTGGAGATACCCAGCGCCTCCAGGTACTGGTGACGCTGTTGTTGATCAAGCATCGCTACCGCTCCCGGCTATTAAACCTGCGGGTGGGCTTTCTGGATATTGGCATCCAGCATGTTCAGCGCGTGAACGTAAGCTTTGGCAGAGGCGATAATGATATCGGTATCGGCTCCCAGACCATTAACGATACGACCACCGCTTTCCAGACGTACCGTCACTTCACCCTGCGAATCAGTACCTTCGGTAACCGCGTTCACAGAGTAGATCTGAAGCGCAGCGCCGGAATCCGCGATCGCTTCAATCGCTTTAAACGCCGCATCAACCGGACCACTACCAGCCGCTTCAGCGCTCTGCTCTTCGTCATCCACCATCAGGACCACTTTTGCTACAGGCGTTTCACCGGTCTGAGAAGTAACAGAGATGCTGCTCAGCTTGAACTTCTCACTGCTGGCTGCTGCGCGGGTATCACTCACAAGTGCAACCAGATCCTCGTCGAAGATCTCATGTTTCTTATCCGCCAGATCCTTGAAACGTGCAAATGCATCGTTCAGCTCTTTATCGGACGCGAAGGTGGTACCCAGCTCTTCCAGACGGCTGCGGAACGCGGCACGACCGGAGTGCTTACCCATGACCATACGGTTGGTTTTCCAGCCCACATCCTGCGCTGTCATGATTTCGTAAGTTTCGCGGTGCTTCAGTACGCCATCCTGGTGAATACCGGACTCGTGCGCGAAGGCATTGGCACCCACAATCGCTTTGTTTGGCTGTACCGGGAAACCGGTCACAGAGGAAACCAGACGGGACGCTGGTACGATCTGCGTGGTATCGATACCGGTGCTCACACCCAGACGGTCGTGACGGGTACGGATAGCCATCACCACCTCTTCCAGGGAAGCGTTACCGGCACGCTCACCCAGACCGTTGATGGTGCACTCGACCTGACGGGCACCCGCCTGCACTGCGGCCAGGGAGTTGGCTACCGCCAGACCCAGGTCGTTGTGACAGTGCACGGAGAAAATCGCCTTGTCAGAGTTCGGGATACGCTGGATCAACTGACCGATGGTATGACCAAACTCTTCCGGCACCGCGTAACCCACGGTGTCCGGGATATTGATAGTACGTGCACCCGCGTCGATCACCGCTTCGATGATACGGCACATGAAGTCCAGCTCGGAGCGGCTTGCGTCTTCCAGGGAGAACTCAACGTCGTCGATCAGGTTACGTGCACGTTTTACCGCGTGTACCGCCTGCTCAACCACCTGATCCGGCTGCATCTGCAGTTTGTACTGCATGTGGATCGGGGAGGTCGCGATAAAGGTATGGATACGGCCAGAGTTGGCATTTTTCAGCGCTTCACCGGCACGGTCGATATCCGCGTCCAGCGCACGGGACAGGGAACATACGGTGCTGTCTTTCACAGTGTTCGCGATGGACTGCACAGATTCGAAATCGCCCGGACTGGCGATCGCGAAACCTGCTTCAATAACATCCACACGCATCTTTTCCAGCTGCTTGGCAACACGCAGCTTTTCGTCTTTGGTCATGGATGCGCCAGGGCTCTGCTCGCCATCACGCAACGTGGTATCAAAAATAATGACGCGGTTATTGTCACTCATCGGAAGTGCTCCAAATCAGATTTGCGTCCCGTTTTAGCTGTCAAACGTAACGCGGAAAACTTTTTATAACGAAAAAACGAAGATGGACGGAGTTATCTAGAAAGTATACTGCCTCACGGCAGTCGTAGCAGGACCAGTAGAGGAGACACGTGGAGAGAAGCCGCAACAATCTGCTGCGCGCTGATACGCTGTTCTGTATATGTAGTCCCTGTGTATTTCATGGCCGTTCAGTGCGGTTTTTTTGAGTTATATTATGACGAGCTACTATAGCGCTCCGATGGTCTTTTGCAAGCCCGCGTGCTTACAATGACGGGACTTTGCAACAAGTTAAAACATATCGCGACGATATTAGGGATTTCATGCAAATGGCTAACGAATTTGACCGACAGGTAGATCGACGCAACACCTCCAGTCTGAAGTGGGAGAAATATGGCGACAGCGACATCCTGCCGATGTGGGTTGCCGATACCGACTTCATCTCCCCCCCTGCGATCATGAAAGCGCTGCACGAGCGTATCGATCACGGCGTGTTCGGCTACACCAACACCCCGGATGAGCTGATCCAGCTGGTGATCGAGAGGATGCAGTCCCACTACCAGTGGACCGTCGAACAGGACTGGTTGATCTGGCTTCCGGGATTGGTGTGCGGATTAAACCTGGCCTGCCGCGCGGTGGGCAGCAGCGGTGATACCGTTCTCTCTCCAAAGCCGATCTACCCGCCGTTTATGTCGTCGCCGCGCCTGTCAGACCGTCAGCTGCTGAGCGTTCCTCTGTGTGAACAGGAGGGGCGCTGGGTGCTGGATCTGGACGCACTCGACCAGCTGATCACACCGGACACCAAGATGCTGCTGTTCTGCAACCCGCAAAACCCCGGCGGCAGTGTTTACCGTCGCGAGGAACTGGAACAGCTAGCGAAGCTTGTGGTTAAACATGACCTGATCGTCTGCTCTGATGAGATTCACTGCGATCTGATCCTGGAACCCGGGTTGCAGCATATCCCGCTGGGATCGATCAGCGAGGAGATGGCCGCACGCACCATCACCCTGATGGCCCCCAGCAAAACCTACAATATTGCCGGCCTCGCCTGCGCATTTGCCATCATCCCTGACCGCAACCTGCGCAAACGTTTCCACGACGTGATGAAAGGGATCGTACCAGACGTGAACCTGCTGGGTTTCACCGCCGCCATCGCTGCCTACCGGGATGGTGATGAGTGGAACCGCAGCCAGTTGAACTACCTGCGCGAAAACCGCGACTACCTGGTCGGCGAGATCAACCAGATTCCAGGCCTGAAACTGGGACCGGTTGAAGCCACCTATCTGGCATGGATCGATGTCTCCGGCGCTAAATTGGACAACCCCGCGCACTTCTTCGAACAGGCGGGCGTCGGCCTATCACCGGGACGCGATTTTGGTGATGACCGCTTTATGCGCCTGAACTTCGGTTGCACCCGCAGCACGCTGGAGGAAGCGGTACGACGTATTCGCCGCGCGATTCAGGGTGAACTGCCGGCATAAATGGAAAGCTTAGCGATGGCTAATCCACCAACTGTAGGCCAGCCATCGCGCAGCGACGCCTGACACTTACTCTGAATTTGCAGGGTGCCAGTAGCACTGCGTATTGCAGCACCCCGTAAAGCCGGTGCGTTACAACGCACCCTACATTACATACCCGGAGCATTTTCTGTTGAGCATCGCTTGAGGCGATGAGCAACCTACAAAACTTCTCTGACGATCACGCGTGCTCGACTGGAAATGCGATCACATCCTGGATCGCTTCAGCTCCCAGCGCCAGCATCACTAAACGATCCACACCCAGGGCCACACCGGCACAATCGGGCATCCCCGCTTCCAGCGCGCTGACCAAACGCACCTCCAGCGGGCGCTGTGGCAGGCCCAACTGCGCACGCGTCTGCTGATCCTTGAGCAGACGCTGTTTCTGCTCCTCCGCATCGGTCAGCTCATGATAACCGTTAGCCAACTCCATACCGTTTACGAACAACTCAAAACGCGCTGCTACTGGCTGCCCTTTCACATCGGTTTTCACCTTGGCAAGGGCCGCCTGAGACGCCGGATAGTCATAGATAAACACGGCTTCCAACTCTGCCAGTTTTGGCTCAATGACATGGGACATCAGCAGATTGAGCCAGGTATCGCGGTCATCATCCTGCAGATCAATCTCCACATGTTTACGGGTTTCCGCCACCAACTCATCCAGCGAGGCCTGATGGGGATCGATCCTCAGGAAGCGCTCAAACACCTCGGCATAGCTACACCGCTCTACTGTTTCGATCCCGAGAACAGACGTCACCAGATCGGCGATCTCATCCATCAGCGCCTGATCGTCCAGACCTGGACGGTACCACTCCAGCATGGTGAATTCCGGATTATGCCGACGGCTGCCCGACTCACCGTTACGGAACGCTTTGCCCAGATGATAGATCGCACCACTTCCTGCCGCCAGCAGACGTTTCATGGCGTACTCCGGCGAGGTTTGGAGGTATAACGGGTAGGACTCTGCTCCTATATAATCCGAGTAACGCGTTTCGATCGTATCGAGAAAGGGATCACTGACCGCGCACTGCGACATCAGCGGCATCTCCACCTCCAGCACATCCCGTTCGGCGAAGAATGCGCGGATCTGTGCAAGGATCGCCGCCCGCTTGCGCAGGTTTTCCATGCTGGCTGTCGGCTGCCACTGTGCGCTGTTTATTGTCATCATTTATCCTGCCCTAAACGCAAAACGGCAGCCGAAGCTGCCGTTTCCGGAGTACTTTGTAATCTTTACGCGCGGGAAACGTATTCGCCAGTACGGGTATCGATCTTCAGTACGTCACCCTGGTTGATGAACAGCGGTACACGAACAATAGCACCGGTCTGCAGCGTAGCTGGTTTGGAACCACCCTGTGCAGTATCACCTTTCAGACCTGGATCGGTTTCGGTTACTTCCAGCTCAACAAAGTTAGGTGGTGTAACAGAGATCGGGTTGTCGTTGAACAGAGTGATCATGCAGGTATTCTGCTCTTTCAGCCACTTGTGTGCATCGCCTACTGCAGTTGCATCAGCAGCAACCTGCTCGTAAGTGTTCGGATCCATGAAGTGCCACATCTCTCCGTCGTTGTAGAGATACTCCATATCGGTATCCATCACGTCGGCACCTTCCACGCTGTCGCCAGATTTGAAGGTACGTTCCCAGATACGACCGGACATCAGGTTCTTCAGTTTAACGCGGGTGAAAGCCTGACCTTTACCCGGTTTTACCATCTCAACGTCAACCATGCTGCACGGTTCGCCGTCGATCATCACTTTAAGGCCGTTCTTGAACTGGTTTGTAGAGTAGTTTGCCATAACTGTCTCGATATCGATTAAAACTGCAACGGGGGCCAAAGGGAGACCACCAAACCTCATTATTGGATAACCAACTCGGCAGGACCCGGCCCGGAATTGACAGATATTCTACTTGAAAGCAGAATGCGAGCAACTTTCACCGTCCTCCGGCGCCCGTTCTTTCCGATGAATGTTCCCGCACTTGCCCTCGACAGCTGGCAGAACCTGCTCAGCAACACGATTGATGACCCCGCCGAACTGATCCGTTTACTGGAATTACCGGAAACATTGATCGAGCCTGCTCGGCGCGCCGCCAACGGGTTTCCGCTGCGTGTGCCCGCCCCCTATCTGGCCCGAATCAAAAAAGGTGACCTGCAGGATCCACTGCTACGTCAGGTTCTGCCATTGGGCGAAGAGACCCAGAAAGTGCCGGGGTATATCTCCGATCCACTGGCCGAAGCCGCCGCCAACCCACACGAAGGCATTGTGCATAAGTACAACGGTCGCGTACTGGTGATTCTGACCGGCGCCTGCGCCATCAACTGCCGCTACTGCTTCCGTCGCCACTTCCCGTATGAAGATAACCGCCTCGGCCCACAGCAATGGCAACAGCTGATCGATTACCTGCGCAGCGACAGCAGTATCGAAGAGGTGATTCTCTCTGGCGGGGATCCCTTGGCCGTACCTGATGCTCGACTGGCGAAGCTGGTTGCCGAGCTGGAAGCGATCCCACATCTGCAACGCCTGCGTATCCACAGCCGCCTGCCGGTGGTAATCCCTCAGCGGGTAACTGAGTCACTGATCGAGCTGCTCGGCAACAGCCGCCTGAAAACCGTGTTGGTCAGCCATATCAATCACGCCAATGAGATCGACACTCAGGTGATCCGCTCTTTGTCGCGCCTGAATCAGGCGGGCGTCACCCTGCTCAATCAAGCGGTCCTGTTGAAAGGCATCAACGACTCGGTCGCTACACTTAAGGCCCTCAGCGAACGACTGTTTGAGGCGGACGTACTACCCTATTACCTGTTTGTACTGGACCCGGTCGACGGCGCTGCCCATTTTGATATCCCGGACGCCGACGCTCAGAAGCTGATCGGCCAACTACAGTCGCAACTACCCGGCTACCTGGTCCCAAAACTGGCCCGAGAGATCCCCGGACGCCCGTCAAAAACCGTACTGCCACCAAGCCTGAGCTAAAGTCCGTCCAACTTTGGCCGTGAACGACTATCAACCCTTCGCGGTAAATGAAAAAATAGACGGCATTGACGCTTCACAGCAGGAAACCTACTCGATGAAACGGATTATCACTTTCTTTGCAGTATTGATCGCCACCACCGGTCCGGTATCCGCCAACAATAAACTACCCTATATCACCCATATCGGTAGCGTGGCACCGGATATCATCGGCATTGAACTGCAGGCGGGTAAACGTATTCCCGCGCAGCAACAAAGCTACGACGGCGGCATTCTGGACTGGATCGATGACAGCCGCGATCGTCACCGCTGGGTGCGCCGTGGCAGAGATGTGATCGGTAGTGTGGTCGGCCCGGAGAAAAACTACCTTTACCCCTTCGATGAGTTTCAGGGCAAGATGCTGGACACCCGCTGGGCAGATAATCCACAGAGTTACCGCATTACCTCGAAAGATGATCCTGCCTACCGTAACGGCATTACCCCCAGCACCATCTACCGAAAAAGCCGCCCGAATGACATCGCACGGACCGGCTTTTGGAAGTTTGCCTGGCCAACGGCCCACAACCTCTACCTGAAACTCCCCCAACCGTTGAAAGAGGGTAAGCAATACCGCATTGAGTTTAAGAACTCCTCTCTCAGCGCCCAGTCCTACCTCTACGATACCCGTAACGTTCGCAGTGAAGCCGTACACGTATCGCAGATCGGCTTTCGCCCGAGTGACGCGCGCAAGGTCGCGTTCCTATCCCTCTGGCGCGGTAACGGCGGCGGCCACTACTACCAGGAAGGCCTGCCGTTTGCGGTGATCAACAACAAAACCCAACAGGTGGCATTCAGCGGTCGCACCCAGCTGTCTCAGTCGCAGTACCTGGCAGAAGACGCCACCGACCAGAACTACACCGGCACCGACGTCTTTATGATGCGCTTTGACGCTGTCAAGACACCGGGCGAGTACCGCGTGTGCGTGAAAGGGATCGGCTGTTCCTACAGTTTCCCGATCAATGGACAGGTCTGGCAGCAGGCGTTCACCACGTCGGTACGCGGCCTCTACCACCAGCGTAGCGGCATCAAGTTAGGCCCTCCACACACCCGCTACCAGCGCCCTCGTAACCTGCACCCGGATGACGGCTTTGTGGTTTACCAATCAAGTACACCCTTGATGGATACCGCTAACGGCATCAACGCCCGCGGCACCTCCAAAGATAACTTTGATGTGCTGCTACGGGGTCAGACCCGGGAAGTGGTCAAAAATGCCTGGGGCGGTTACGCCGACGCCGGTGACTGGGACCGTCGTATCCAACACCTGGCCACTACACGTCTGCTGCTGGAACTGGCCGAGATCAACCCCGGTTACTTCCGTCAGTTAAACCTGAACATCCCGGAATCAGGCAACAAAACCCCGGACCTGCTGGATGAAGCTCTCTGGGGCCTGGACCTGTTCCGCCGCCTGCAGACACCAGAAGGCGGTGTGCGTGGCGGTATCGAGTCCGCTGACCACCCACGCCACGGTGAAGGCAGCTGGCAGGAATCCCAGACACTGCTCGCCTACGCCCCCGGCATCTGGTCCAGCTATGTCTATGCTGGTGTTGCCGCCCGCGCAGCCCTGGTGCTGCAGCGATACGATGCCAAGCTAGCAAGCGCTTACAAACAATCCGCCCTGCGTGCGATGCAGTGGGCCGAAAAAGAGTACGCGCGTCGCACTTACAGCAAGCTGCCGCATACGCTGAACGACGATCGCAACCTGGCGGCGGCCGAACTTTATCGTCTGACCGGCGACAAACACTGGCATCAGCTTTTCCTCAACACCACCATCTTCAAGCAGCCGGATGCCCCGCTGCAGAAATGGCAGAGCCACGACCAGACCGAAGCTGCGTTCGTTTACCTGCGAACCAAAGGCACCAACAAAAACGTTTACCAAAACGCGCGCAGCGCACTGCTGAAGGAAGCGGAGCAGAGTATCGCTACCGGCCAACGGACCGCCTTCAAGTGGACCAAACGCAACCCATGGGGCTGGGTTGGCTGGGGCGCACTCTCCTACCCACAAGCGTCCTCGCTGGTACGCGCACACTACCTGACCGGGGATAAACGTTTCCTCAACGCTGCACTGCTCTCCACTCAATACGGCGCGGGCTCCAACCCGCTGAATATGGCGTTTACCACCGGTATCGGTCAGAAGTCGCCGAAGAATCCATTGATTCAGGACCAGCGCGTCTCCGCCCAGCAACCACCAGAGGGGATCACCGTGAACGGTCCACTGGAGACAAAACGCCAGCTCAACTACTGGGTGGCCGATCAGTTCAAGCAGGTGATCTTCCCAACCCACGACCAGTGGCCAACGGCTGAGGCCTACTTCGATATCTATGATTTTGCACCAATGAACGAGTTCACCGTGCAGTCCACCATCGCCCCGAACGCCTACGTATGGGGTTATCTGGCGGCACAGAACTAAACTCATAGTTAAGGGTGGGCGCTGACGACAGCGCCCACCGTCTTCAACCCGATAAACCAACCCCTCGAGCACGCTTGAACTACTTAGCCCACCTCTACTTTGCACAACCCACAGTCGAATCCAGAGTAGGGAATCTGCTGGGAGATTTTGCGCGCGGTATCGATCAGACGGCCCTGCCTGAAAAAGTATTGTCAGGGCTGAAGAACCATCGCGCCATCGATCACTTCACCGACCAGCATCCTGAGGTACGCGCACTTAAAAGCCTGTTTTCCAAAGAGCGCCGCCGTTTCTCCGGCATTATTCTGGACGTACTCTTTGACCACTTCCTGATCCAGCACTGGGCAACTCACCATCCAGAGCCGCTACTCCGCTTTCTCGACACCTGCTACCGAGACCTCAAACAGGGAGAACATCTGATGCCGGAACATATGCAGCATGTTATCGGCAGGATGATCGAAAACGACTGGATCAGCTCCTACGCCGAGCTGGACAGCGTTGGCTTTGCACTTGACCGTATCGCCAGTCGCATCCGCTTTCGTAATAACTTCACCAACGCCCTTCCAGAGATCGAAACCCACTACGTGGCACTGGAACAGGGTTTCCTGCGCTTCTTCCCCGACCTGGAACAATTTGTAGCGGATCAGGCCCTGGAGCGAGGATGATATTCAGCGACTATTCAGAACGCATTCAAGAACCATTTCCTTCAACGCAGTTAGCATCACGTTTATAGACGTTAACCCCACTTTACGTTAACATCGCCGCCAAATTATTCAGGACGAACAGGTTTATCGGGATGCCTCTCTCTCTTAGCAGAACCGTAGCGGTTCTCGTTGTGCTATTGCTACTCACGCTATCACTGACCCAACTCCCGGATTCAGACACCGCATCCTCGGATAAACCATCTGAGCCGGCAGCCGCAAAACCAGCTACAGCACCGATCACCTATAAACCCATCCACAGCCCAGCTGATATCGAAGCGCTGACCCCACCACACATAAAACCGGTCGCTTATACACAGGTCAGCACGTTGGCGAATCTGGAAGTTAAAACCAAAAAGCAGAAGTTCTTCGACATGATTCTGCCTGCGGTACTGATCAGCAAAGAGCGTCTGGCCGAAAAACGCGAAAAGCTGGAGCAGATCAGCGCTGCCGAACAACCAAGCCCGGAACAGCAGCAATGGCTGGAACAGCAGAAGAAGCGTCTAAAAGCGAAAGATATCTCAGAGCTGCGTAGCAAACTGGCGGTACACCCGACCAGCATTATTCTGGCGCAAGCGGCTATCGAAACCGGCTGGGGCACCTCACGTTTCTTCCTGCAAGGCAATAACATCTTTGGCGTCTGGTCTTTTAATTCGAAAGAACCACGCATGCGCGCCAGCCAGTCGCGTGACGGCAAAGCGATCTACGTGAAGAAATACGCGTCCTTGATCGAAGCGGTGGATGACTATTTCATCACCATCGCCCGTGGTGGCCCCTACCGTAAGTTCCGCCAGGCACGGGCACAGAGTCAGGACGCACTGGAACTGATCCAGCATCTGGACAAATACAGTGAGATTGGCGAGGAGTATGTGCGCCGCCTGCGCTCAGTGATCGTGAGCAACAAAATGCAGCGGTTTGACGATTATCAACTGCAGACGGTTAATGCGATCTGACAAAACCAGTGTGGCGCTACCCGGAGCGCCACAGGTCCGGGGCGGGCTCAGGATTTAGGCGGCACCGGCATCGGAAACGCGGTGATCGTCCCTTTAGCGTCCGAGATCTTAGCCACGCCTTCATTGTTTACCTCATCGATACGGATCACCGCCTGCATCGGAATGTAGGAGCATTTTACGTCGGCAAACTGCTGCTTCAGCTTCTCCTCGCCTGGATCAACCACCAGTTCCGAACGGTTACCAAAAACAAACTCCTCAACCTGCAGGAATCCCCAGAGCTCGCTCTGATATACGTGTTTGGCGTACAGCTCGTACACCTGATCCTGATTCAGGAAGATCACCCGGTAGATGCGGTCATCTGCTGCCATTGTCGTTCGCTCTTCTGATTGACTCTTTGCTGCTTTATATGGGGCTGACCGGCGTGTTTACAAGCCTAATCCACACCCACCTTCTGGTTGTTTTTTGACCGAATATTCGCTAGGCAGTTTTCAGGGCTTCCAGTATAATGCGCGGTCCTCACGGAGACCGAGCGCCTCCGTCACGTAGAATTTTCCGGAACACACAGGTGAGTAATGGCGAAAAAGCTGTTTATCAAAACCCATGGCTGTCAGATGAACGAATACGACTCTGCCCGTATGGCGGATCTGCTGGGTGAAAGTCACGCCCTGGAGCTGACAGACAATCAGGATGAAGCCGATGTGCTACTGCTGAACACCTGTTCGATTCGTGAAAAGGCGCAGGAGAAGGTGTTCCACCAGCTGGGCCGCTGGCGCAAGATGAAAGCCGACAATCCCGACCTGAAGATCGGTGTGGGTGGCTGCGTGGCAAGTCAGGAGGGTGACGCTATCCTCAAACGTGCGCCGTTCGTGGATATGATTTTCGGCCCGCAAACCCTGCACCGCCTGCCAGAGATGATCGACGTCACCGACAACGGCGGCGTGGGTATCGTGGATGTGTCCTTCCCGGAGATCGAGAAGTTCGACCACCTGCCAGCACCGAAAGTAGAGGGCGCCGAAGCCTTCGTTTCTGTCATGGAAGGTTGTTCCAAATACTGCACCTTCTGCGTGGTACCTTACACCCGCGGTGAAGAGGTAAGTCGCCCGCTGGATGATGTGATCACCGAGTGCGTGGAACTGGCCGAACAGGGTGTACGCGAAGTGAACCTCCTGGGCCAGAACGTCAACGCCTACCGGGGCGAGACCTACGATGGCGACATCGCTGACCTGGCGGAGCTGATCCGCAACGTGGCAGCGATCGACGGCATCGACCGTATCCGCTTTACCACCAGCCACCCGGTGGAGTTCACCGACAGTCTGATCGAAGCTTACGCCGACGTGCCAGAGCTGGTAAGTTTCCTGCATCTGCCCGTTCAGAGCGGTTCCGACCGTATCCTGATGGCAATGAAACGCGGCCACACCGCGCTTGAATACAAATCCAAGCTGCGCAAACTGAAGAAGGTCCGTCCGGACATCTGCTTCTCCTCCGATTTCATCATCGGTTTCCCGGGCGAAACCGACGCGGACTTTGAAGCGACCATGAACCTGATCGCCGACGTGGGCATGGACCAGTCCTACAGCTTTATCTACAGCCGCCGCCCGGGCACGCCAGCATCTGACCTACCGGATGACGTGAGCGAAGAGACCAAGAAACAGCGCCTTCAGATCCTGCAGGACCGTATCAACCAGCAGGCGATGTCTATCAGCCGCCGCATGGTGGGTAGCACTCAGCGCATTCTGGTTAACGGTTACTCCAAAAAAGATCCGGGCATGCTCTCTGGTCGTACCGAGAACAACCGCGTGGTGAATTTCCGTTGCGATAATCCCGATCTGATCGGCCACTTTGCCGACGTACTGATCGATAAAGCTTACGCCAACTCCCTGCTTGGGGAACTGGTGGGTTCCGAATTGGATCAAATACAGTAACGCACACTGTATTCAGGAGATACATTGAACACAGCACCCTCTATCAAGCTGGCGCTTGAGCCGGATAATCCGGAGTACCTTGCCAACCTTTGCGGTCAGCTTGATGAACACCTCAAGATGATCGAGCAGCGACTCGGTATCGAAATCCGCAACCGCGGCAACAACTTTCAGCTGGTAGGCGATATGGACATCATCCGTATCGTCTCCGAGATGCTTGAAAACCTCTACGACGAAGCCAAACAGGGTAATCTGCTGACCCCGGAACAGGTACACCTCTACCTCCAGCAATCCGGCGTGGAACAGAAACAGCAGGAGCTAGCAGCGGAGGATAAAGAGGTCAGCATCCGCACAAAAAAAGCACTGATCCGCCCACGCGGCCCTAACCAGCAGCGCTACGTACGTTCGATCCAGACCCACGATATCAACTTCGGTATCGGACCTGCCGGTACCGGTAAGACCTACCTGGCGGTAGCTTGTGCGGTAGAAGCACTGGAGCGCGAAGAGATCGATCGTATTCTGCTGGTGCGCCCAGCGGTGGAAGCCGGTGAGAAACTGGGCTTTCTGCCCGGCGATCTGAGCCAGAAGGTCGACCCATACCTGCGTCCCCTGTATGACGCGCTCTACGAAATGCTGGGCTTTGAAAAGGTCGGCAAACTGATCGAACGTAACGTCATCGAAGTGGCACCGCTGGCCTACATGCGCGGCCGTACGCTGAACAACTCCTTCGTGATCCTCGATGAGAGCCAGAACACCACCCGCGAGCAGATGAAGATGTTCCTGACCCGTATCGGTTTCGGCTCCACGGCGGTGATCACCGGTGATATTACCCAGGTCGACCTGCCGAAGGGCACACTGTCGGGTCTGGTGCACGCCATGAAAGTTCTGGATGGCGTGAAGGATATCGGTTTCACCCAATTCTCTGCCAAAGATGTGGTTCGTCACCCGCTGGTACAGCATATCGTGCGCGCCTACGACCGCTTCGAAAAGGTCGAACAGGCCCGCGAAGAAGCGCTGAAGAAGGAACGACGCAACAAGGAACAGTCACGGTGAGTTATTACATCGAACTGCAGCAGGAGATTGAGGACAGCGACCTGCCCGGCGAAACCCAGTTTAATGAGTGGGTATCCGCAGCGCTGACCGGACGTAAAGATGAAGCCGAACTCTGCATCCGCATTGTGGATGCAGAGGAGAGCCGCGAGTTGAACCATCAGTATCGCGGCAAGGACAAGTCGACCAATGTTCTATCTTTTCCTTTTGAAGTGCCCGAAGGTATCCCGCTAAACTTGCTGGGTGACCTGGTGGTCTGTGCAGAGGTTGTTGCCCGCGAAGCCAAGGAGCAGCAGAAACCGCTGCACCACCACTGGGCACATATGATTATCCACGGCACCTTGCATCTTTTGGGCTACGACCATATAAAGGATGAAGACGCCGAGGTGATGGAACAGCTTGAGCGCGAGATACTCGCCCAACTTGAGATTCCGGATCCTTACCAGGAACGCTGAGAGAGAATCGAACCCTATGAGCGAAGAGCGAACGGGACAGTCCCGAGGCTGGCTGAGCAAAATCACCCAGGCCTTTAACGATGAACCCCGTACCCGTGACGATCTGCTGACCGACCTGCGCGACGCAGCTGAAGAAAACCTGCTCGATACCGAAGCCCTGGGTATCATTGAAGGTGCCATGAAGGTATCCGACAAGCAGGTTCGTGATGTAATGATCCCACGTTCGCAGATGGTGGTAGTTGAAGCGGAACAAACACCGAAAGAGTTTCTGCCGGTGGTTATCTCCAGCGCTCACTCCCGTTTCCCTGTGATTGGCGACACCCCCGACGAAGTACTCGGCATCCTGCTCGCCAAAGACCTTCTGCCTTTAATCCTCGAAGGCAACCTGGAGCAATTCGATATCCACAGCAAGCTGCGCCAGCTGACCGTTATCCCCGAATCTAAGCGCCTGAACGTCCTGCTGCAGGAGTTCCGTACCACGCGTAACCACATGGCGATCGTGGTGGACGAATACGGCGGCGTATCAGGCCTGATCACCATCGAGGACGTACTCGAACAGATCGTCGGCGAGATCGAAGACGAACACGACGTGGAAGAGGATGACGGCAATATCCGTCCATTCTCCGAGAACGGTTTTATCGTCAAAGCGCTGACCCCGGTTGAGGACTTCAACGAATATTTCGACGTGGGTTTCCGCGAAGACCTGTTCGACACCATCGGCGGTATTGTCACCCAGCGTTTTGGTCACCTGCCCCAAAAGGACGAACAGGTGGACCTTGACGGATTCAGCTTCAAGGTGCTTTCTGCCGACAACCGTCGCATCCGGTTGCTTCAGGTCACCCCGAAAAAATCTGGCTAAATCATGACCCTACTGCGGCTATTGCTCTGCCTGATCGCGGGTGCCACAGCGACAGCCGCACTGGCACCTTTCAACATCGTCTGGCTGGCCCCGGCTGCACCTCTGCTGCTGTACCTTGTGCTGCAACGGGCTACTGCCCGGCAGGCACCTCTGCTTGGCTGGGCCTTTGGTGTCGGTTTTTTTGGCAGTGGCGTCAGTTGGGTCTTTGTCAGTATCTCCGAACACAGCGCCACCTCCCTGCCACTGGCTGTAGCAATGACCGCACTGTTTGTTATGGCCCTGGCCTTGCTGTTTATGCTGCAAACCTGGCTCTGGAAACGCTGGTTCAGCGGTGCCGAAGCAGCACTCGCCTTTATCGGCCTGTGGGTACTGGGTGAATGGCTACGCAGCTGGTTACTAACCGGCTTTCCCTGGCTCTACCTCGGTTATGCCGCCACCGACACGCCCCTGGCCGCATGGGCGCCGATCGGCGGTGTATGGCTCAACAGCCTGATCTTTGCCGCTTCCGGCATCCTGCTGGTCGAGCTTTTCCGCCCGCAAAACCTGTCACAGCGCGTCATTAAGCTAACACTGCTCGCCCTGCCGTGGGCGCTGCTGCCACTCCTCGATAATGACTGGACCCAAAGCGGCGATAAACCCGTGTCGGTAACTCTGGTACAGGCAGACACCCTGCAGGAGGAGAAGTGGGACCCGAAATACCGGGAAACGATCTTCGCCCGCTACGAAGCACTGACCCTGCCGCACAGCGGTGACGAACTGATTATCTGGCCAGAGACGGCGATCTCTACCTTTTTCAGTCGAGCAGCGCCCTATCTGGGCGATATGCTCGATAAACTGGACGAGGACGGCAGCGCACTGATCAGCGGCCTGCCCACACACCGTATGGATCCGGTATCCCGCGAGCGCAAATACCACAACAGCTTGGCGTTTATCACTGGCGGCAGCGGCGTCTACCACAAGCAACGCCTGGTACCTTTTGGCGAGTACGTACCACTGGAAGATCACCTACGCGGCGTACTGGATTTCTTCAACCTGCCGATGTCCAGCTTCAGCCTGCCGCTGGGTGAGCAACGTCCACTGCTGATGAACGGCATGCGAATCGCGGCGGCGATCTGTTACGAGATTGCTTACCCGGAGCTGGTGCGCCAGGGCAGTATGGAGAGCGACTTCATCGTCACGGTTTCTAACGACACCTGGTTTGGTCACTCAATTGCACCGGATCAGCATATGCAGATCGCACAGATGCGTGCGCTGGAAACCGGCCGCTGGGTAATCCGCGCGACCAACAACGGCATCTCTGGTTTTATCGATCCTCAGGGACAGATCCGTTCCCAGGCACCGCGCTACACGCAGGCTACGGTATCCAGCGAGATAGAAACACGCACTGGTCTTACCCCGTTCCAGAAATTTGGTAGCACGCCGGTTCTGGGGCTGGCGGCGCTATTTGCGCTGGCAGGATTGGTGGGAGGAAAGCGCAACCGCCGCTTCAGCGGTAGCGCCCTGGATACTCATCAAGCCCCTCGTCAGTAATCACCTCTGATAGGAACCAATCGGGTACAAACTTACCCACACACATTTCGAAATGCTCACCGTCCGCGTAATGTACGGTCAGGCTGAATCCCATGGCAGGCTGATGGTTGAGCCCTACCGTGCGTGCCTGCCCGGGTTCCAGACGCATCACTGAGATCAGCTCCTGCGTATTAGCATTACCGTGTTGCAGTTCGATCCGTTCGATCAGGCGGGAAGACTCATTCACCAGCTGCACCGAGAGCAGCTGCGCAGGCCGGTTATCACCGGCGTAAAATCCCAGGGCCGCCGCGCTGCTGCTCAGCAGCAGCGCCAGCAACAAACACCATTTTCCCGGACGCTTACTGCTCATCCTGACTCCAGGGTTTCGAAATACGGCGGAACAGGCGACCACCACAACTGCTGCAAGTACTGATCTTGGATGTCTTCTCAAGCACCTGCTGATCGGCACAATTCAGGCACTCCAGCGTACCTGCACCGGCCAGCTCACCCGCGATATAGTCATCGTCACCGTGATCCAGACGCTCGCGCAGCTCCTCCTGCTGGATACGGGTCTTATCTGCCAGACCGATCAGCATCCGTTTCATGCGGTCTTCAAGGATATTGAGGTCAAAATGAAGCCAGGCGGCGACTCCCTCCCCGGTTTCGTGAGCATAAAACCCCAGCTTTTTCATATCCCGTTTGATGTAGGCCTTCATCAGGTCCATCTCATCACGGGTCATCTCTTCAGCTGTCAGCTCCAGCTCAACGGCTTCCTCTATCTTCTCCTGCAGATAATCCCACGAGCTGGCTTCGGCGTCGGACAGGCTTTTATGCAACCGAACCATCACGCGATCATAGGCGCTGATCCCTTTACTGGCATCGCCTGTGCGATCAGTATCTTTATCACTCATAACTTGCTCTCCTGCGAGGGAAACTCTGTTGACCGTACCTCATATATTGTATGCTATGCACCATATCGCAAAGTTTCCATTCGAACATTTAACCGGCATCAATCGGATGCCGGTTTTCAGTTACCGGGTTCAGAAAAGATCACGATGAACGAACAGTATCAGCCCCAGGATATCGAAACTCAGGCCCAGCAGTACTGGGAAGAGAATGACAGCTTCAAATGCACCGAGGAGCCAGGCAAAGAGAAATTCTACTGCCTGTCCATGTTCCCGTACCCAAGCGGTCGCCTACACATGGGCCACGTTCGTAACTACACCATCGGTGACGTGATCTCCCGCTACCAGCGTATGCAGGGTAAAAACGTACTGCAGCCAATGGGCTGGGACGCGTTCGGTCTGCCAGCGGAAAACGCGGCGCTGAAAAACAACGTAGCGCCGGCAAAATGGACCTACGAAAACATCGACTACATGCGCAACCAGCTCAAGCAGATGGGTTTTGGTTACGACTGGAACCGTGAGCTGGCGACCTGCCACCCGCAGTACTACCGCTGGGAGCAGTGGTTCTTCACTAAGCTGATGGACTCCGGCCTGGTTTACAAAAAAGAAGCTGAAGTGAACTGGGACCCGGTGGACCAGACCGTACTGGCGAACGAGCAGGTTATCGACGGCCGCGGCTGGCGTTCCGGCGCGCTGGTTGAGCGCAAGAAGATCCCACAGTGGTTCCTGAAGATCACCGACTACGCCGATCAGCTGCTGGAAGACCTGGACAAGCTGGAGCAGTGGCCGGAACAGGTCCGCACCATGCAGAAAAACTGGATCGGCCGCTCTGAAGGTGTCGAACTGGTTTTCGATGTGGACGGTTACGGTGAACTGGAAGTTTTCACCACCCGCCCGGACACCCTGATGGGTGTAACCTACGTTGCGGTTGCAGCACAGCACCCGCTGGCGCAGCAGGCTGCCGAAAACAACGCTGAGCTGTCCGACTTTATTGAAGAGTGCAAACACACCAAGGTTGCCGAAGCTGATCTGGCAACCATGGAGAAGAAAGGCATGGCGCTGGGTGTGGAAGCGATCCACCCACTGACCGGCAAAAAAGTGCCTGTCTGGACCGCCAACTTCGTGCTGATGGATTACGGCTCAGGCGCCGTAATGTCCGTACCGGGCCACGACCAGCGCGACTACGAATTTGCCGTTAAATACGGTCTGGAGATCAAGCAGGTGATCAAACCTGCTGATGCATCGGAAAGCGTCGATCTGAGCGAAGAGGCCTACACCGAGAAAGGCGTACTGGTGAACTCCGGCGACTTCGACGATCTGGAATTCGACATGGCGTTCAAAGCGATCGCCGCTGAGCTGGAAGCCAAAGGTAAAGGTAAGGTTACCGTTAACTACCGTCTGCGCGATTGGGGTGTTTCCCGTCAGCGCTACTGGGGTACACCGATCCCTGTGATCAACTGCCCAAGCTGTGGTTCCGTGCCGGTTCCTGAAGACCAGCTGCCGGTTGTTCTGCCGGAAGATGTGACCTTTGACGGCGTTGGCTCTCCAATCAAGAAGATGGACAGCTTCATCAACACCACCTGTCCAAAGTGTGGCGGTGCCGCTGAGCGCGAAACCGATACTTTCGACACCTTCATGGAATCCTCCTGGTACTACGCGCGTTACGCCAGCCGTATGAGCGAAAACCAGATGCTGGATCCGGAAAAAGCTAACTACTGGCTGCCGGTAGATCAGTACATCGGTGGTATCGAGCACGCGATCCTGCACCTGCTCTACTCCCGCTTCTTCCACAAACTGATGCGCGATCAGGGTCTGGTAGACTCCGACGAGCCGTTCCAGCGTCTGCTGTGTCAGGGCATGGTTTTGGCTGATACCTACTACCGTGAAACTGAAAACGGTGGTCAGGAGTGGTTCTCGCCAACCGATGTGGAGGTTGAAACCGACGACAAAGGTCGCATCACCAGCGCGACTCTGAAAACCGACGGTCAGCCAGTACTGTCTGCGGGCGTCTCCAAGATGTCCAAGTCCAAGAACAACGGTATCGATCCGCAGGTGATGATCGACAAATACGGTGCCGACACCGTACGTCTGTTCATGATGTTTGCTGCACCACCAGAGCAGTCTCTGGAGTGGTCTGATTCCGGCGTTGAAGGCGCACACCGCTTCCTGAAACGTCTGTGGAAACAGGTCTTTGACCACCTGCAGAACGGTGGCGACGTAGCAGCTCTGGATACTGCAGCCCTGAACGACGATCAGCAGGCGCTACGCCGCAAAGTGCACGAGACTATCCAGAAGGTATCCGACGACGTGGAACGTCGCCAGACCTTCAACACCGCCATCGCTGCCGTGATGGAGCTATCCAACGCTATCGGTAAATTTGTCGATGTAAGCGAGCAGGGCCGCGCCGTTACTCAGGAAGCCCTGGTAACCGCCGTTCAGCTGCTGTCTCCAATCGTTCCGCACGTAACCCACGAGCTGTGGAGCGCACTGGGTCAGGACGGCAATATCCTCACCGCACAGTGGCCGCAGGTTGACGAGAGCGCCCTGGTACGCGCCTCTATCCAGATGGTGGTACAGGTAAACGGTAAGGTCCGCGCGAAGATTGATGTTGCTGCAAACGCCGATGAAGACGTGATTCTGCATACCGCACTGGCGGAAGAAAATGTCCAGAAACACATGGCCGACAAGAGCATCCGCAAGAAGATTGTGGTGCCAGGCAAACTGGTCAACATCGTTGTAGGCTAAGCGCAGCATCAGGATTCAGGAGCTCGTAATGACCACGCACTTGAAACTCAAACCACTGCTGGCGATCACGCTGGCATGCACCTTGTCGCTGCTATCCGCCTGCGGCTTTCATCTGCGTGGTGAGCTCGATGTTTCCGACGCGAAGCAACAGCTGAGTGTTCAGGAAGAACAGGCTGATCCAACGCTGCGGCGCGCCCTGAAGCGCGCCCTGATGGACAACGGTATTTCGCGCGACAGTGCAGCGACTTACCACCTCACCATCCTGGACACACGTTTTAGCCGTGACTCTATCTCCCTCGACAGTAACGCACGCGTAGACGAATACTCACTGACCCTTAAGGTCGATTTCGAGTTACGCGAAGTAGCCAAAAACCTGCGCGAGGCCCAAAGCACAACCATCGAACAAGTTTACACCTACGACGCTGACGCTGCGGCTGCCAAGGACGAGCAGGAAGCTCTGCTGCGTCAGGAGATGTACGATGCGGTTGCGACCCGCATCCTGCGCAGCTATCTCGCGTTTGATCAGGCCCAATGAAGGTAAAAGCCGAACAGCTCGCGAACCGGCTGAGCGACACCATTCAGCCGGTTTATCTGATTACCGGTGACGAACCCCTTTTATCCGAAGAGTGTTGCGACCTGCTGCGCACCCACTTCAAACAACAAGGTTTTACCGAACGGGAAGTGCTGCATGTGGATGGCGGTTTCAAGTGGGAATACCTGCTTGAGTGCGCCAACGCCCTCTCGCTGTTTGCCGAACGCAAAGTAATTGAACTGCGTCTCGGTAGCGCTAAGCTGAGCAAACAAGCCAGCGAAATGCTGCGCCAGTACCTGGCCTCCCCCTCCCCCGACAATGTCCTGCTAATCATCGCCGACAAGCTGGACGGCAGCAGTAAAAAGTCCGCCTGGTTTAAAGCGATCGATAATCAGGGCATGATCGTAGAGTTGTGGCCGATCGAGGCCAATCAACTCCCTCACTGGATCCGTCAGCGCGCCGCACAGATCGGATTGCAGCTGGATGAAGAGGCTGTTGCGCTGCTCACTGATCGTATTGAAGGTAACCTGCTTGCAGCCAAGCAGGAGCTGCAAAAACTTGCCCTGCTCTACCCGGACCGCCAGGTTACCGCTGACGATGTGATCGACGCGGTCTCCGACAGCTCCCGCTACGATATTTACGGTCTCACCGAAGCGGCACTGCTGGGCCAGGGCGCTCGCTGCAATAAGATCCTGCAGGTATTGCGACAGGACGGCACGGAAGCGCCGATCGTACTCTGGGCCGTTGTGCGCGAGGTGCGTGCACTCTACAACATCCACCTCGGCCAGGCCGGTGGAATGAGCTTCGACAGCCTCTGTCAGCGCGAAAAGATCTGGGGTAAACGTAAACCTCAGCTGGGCCGGGCTGCACAACGCATCCGCCTGTCCGCGCTGGAACAGCTGATGCACGATTGCGGCGAAGTCGACAAGATCATCAAAGGCGCAGCTCAGGGTGACCCCTGGGTATTACTCTCCTCCATCTGCATGCAACTGAGCGGCGTGCGACTCGCAATTCCCGCAAACTGATCGTTCTGCGCTATGCTTAGGGCAATGTGTGGTAGATCACCGCATTCCAAATTGTCCAAAAGGACTTAGCCATGCGCATTAACGCTCTGTTCTTTGTACTGTCGCTGGCATGCCTCAGCGGCTGTGATCGAGAGCTGGATCCCTCCAAACTAAGCCAGGGTGACGAACTTTACGCCTATTACTGCCAGGGTTGCCATAAGGCCCGCGGACTTGGCGACTATCTCGAAAATCTTCCCCTCACCGACACGTCATTGAAAGACTACGAGATCCTGCTGGTGATTAAGTATGGATACAACACGACGCACTCCATGCCGACCTTCAGCAACCTGAGCGACGAGCAGGCAGACGCCATTGCCACCTACCTCATAAAGACACGGCAACAACATCAGCAATCGAAATAGACAGGTCTGCTTTTCAGGTCATAAATCCATCACTTTGCAGATCCACGATAGCCTCTGGGACGGCTGTGCTTACCCAAGGCTTATCCACATATTAACCCCCAGAATCCGGGGATAACCCATGTTAATAAAGCCGATAAACTCTGTGAAATAAGCTCCTGAAAATACAGTAAAAGATTGACTTTTTTCCCACGCCCAGAAAGTTAATAACACTGTTCAGAAAACACTCTATGCGCTTAAAGCCAGTAAATACGGGACATACAGCCTGATGCACCAAGGCTATACCGGGTTTATACCCATGGTTATCAACAGATACTGTGCATAAGAAAAAACAGCCCGAACGGGCACAAAAAAACCGGCCGAAGCCGGTTTATCAAAAAAGCATATCAGGTTAGACCAGCTGGTGATCTACGCGGGTTTCCAGCTTGATGTTATCGTGCAGCGGACAACGATCACATACAGCATCCAGGAATACCTTTTTCTCCTCTTCGTTCATATCAGCATCAATGCTGGCATCAACGCTGATTGTCTGAAAACCAACACGATCATCAGTTGGCTTGCCCAGCAGGCCCGCCGGGTTCAGCGTCGCATCCACTTTCAGCTCCATACCACGCAGCTCGATCTTCTGCTGCATAGCGGCGATACGTGCGATGCTGGCGATACAACCTGCCAGTGAGAAGAGGAAGTATTCCAGAGGAGTTGGGCCTTCGTTCGTACCACCTGCCGCAGTTGGCTGATCGATCACGACACGGTGTTCACGGATATTTGCCTGAACGACGCTGCTACCGCCCATAGACGCGGTTACGGAGATGGTTTTGTTTGCTGCCATGTTAAGTCCCCCTAATTAAGTTACGGCTAATATAATTAGAAGTGAAAGTCAGTGCAATATAGCAACAGAGAATAAGTGTTAACCCGTACAAAAAAGGAGCCGATAGGCTCCTTTTTACGTTCGCTTGTAGCGTGATCGCGACAGAAAGAGTTATTTAACCTCTTCCCCTTTGGCCTGCAGGTCAGCGTGATAGGAGGAGCGCACCAGCGGGCCACAGGCTGCATGTTTGAAGCCCATCTCTTTTGCCAGACGGGAGAACTCATCAAACTCTTCCGGGGTCACAAAGCGCTCCACTTTGAGGTGATCACGACTTGGTTGCAGATATTGACCGATGGTCAGCATATCCACATCATGCGCGCGCAGGTCCTTCATTACCTGAATGATCTCTTCGTTGGTCTCGCCAATGCCGACCATCAATCCGGACTTGGTACGAACTTCAGGGTTACGCGCCTTGTACTTCTTGAGCAGCTCCAGTGACCACTGGTAATCAGCGCCAGGACGGACTTTCTTGTACAGCGCAGGCACTGTTTCCATGTTGTGGTTAAATACGTCCGGCGGGGTTTCCGTCATGATATCGATGGCGATATCCATACGGCCGCGGAAATCGGGTACCAGGGTTTCGATCTGGATGTTCGGGACACGCTCGCGTGTTTCGCGCACGCAGTTGGCAAAATGCTCGGCACCGCCATCACGCAGGTCATCACGGTCCACCGAGGTGACTACGACGTAGCGCAGCCCCATATCAGCAATTGCCTCTGCCAGTTCACGGGGTTCGTTTTCAGCCAGCGGATTCGGACGACCGTGTGCCACATCACAGAACGGGCAGCGACGGGTACAGATATCCCCCATTATCATGAAGGTTGCCGTACCGTGGCTGAAGCACTCACCCAGATTCGGGCAACTGGCTTCTTCGCATACCGACGCCAGCTTGTGGTTGCGCAGCTTGGATTTGATCCGCTGCACCTCTTTGTTAGATCCCATACGTACGCGCAGCCAGTCCGGCTTGCGAGGCATTTCGTCTTTCTCGGTCGGGATTACCTTCACCGGGAT
Source organism: uncultured Marinobacterium sp. (assembly GCA_947501565.1). Lineage (GTDB taxonomy): Bacteria > Pseudomonadota > Gammaproteobacteria > Pseudomonadales > Balneatricaceae > Pontibacterium. The sequence continues at coordinate 179,534 of CANMWJ010000005.1, read as the reverse complement.
ACGCGCGACCTTTTCCGCACCGCGCAGTTTGACACCCTGTTCAGCCCGCTTCGGTGCTGAGGTAGCCTTACTTTCAGTATTCTGGGACATAGTGACCTTTATTCCAAAACGTCGGTAAAAGAGACCTGATTATACCCTATTTTATTAACCAAGTGGTTTACTAGGTCTTTCATCAGCTGATTAATTGGTGGCATTTCAGTCAGCTCAGCCAGCTGCGTCATCTGCATTCCGGCATAACCGCAAGGGTTGATCCGCAGGAAGGGTTCCAGATCCATATCCAGATTCAACGCCAGACCATGAAAGGAGCAACCACGGCGGACACGCAGCCCTAATGAAGCGATCTTTGCATCGTTGACGTAAACACCGGGCGCATCCGGCTTGGCGTAAGCGTCGATACCGTAATCCGCCAGCAGTGCCACCAGCGACTTCTCCATCACATCGACGATCTCACGCACACCCATTTTACGGCGGCGCAGATTAATCAACAGATAAACGATCAACTGCCCCGGACCGTGGTAGGTCACCTGACCACCGCGGTCCACCTGTACTACAGGGATATCACCGGTCGAGATCAGGTGTTCGGCCTTACCCGCCTGGCCCTGGGTAAATACCGGTTCGTGCTGGAGCAGCCAGATCTCGTCACGGGTGCTTTCATCACGCTCTGCAGTAAACGCCTGCATCTTCTCCCACGTTGGCTGGTAGGGTTCGATACCCAGCTCGCGAATCAGAACCTGTTCATTGATCGACATTCAGATCACCATCGTTACGCGGCCACTGTCCATCAGGGCTTTGTGCAACGCGCGCAGCTGATCTTCGCCGGTTGCGGTGATGGAAAAGCGTACTGACTGGAAGGTGCCTTTCTTGCTGTCCTGAACGGATACCGTTTTCAGGTCCAGATCCGGCGCATAGATCTGCACGATCTCGATCACAAATCCCTTGAAATCGTCGCCACCACGTCCCAACACCTTGATCGGGTAGTCAGCGCAGGGAAATTCGATTTTAGGGGCTTCTGGGTTGCTCTCTACTTTGTTGCTCATATTCTCTTCTACATTCCGGTCATCAGCTTCTGCTGATAGCGGGTAAACAGTTCAAACATATCTTTCCACAGCGGCCCTTTGCCGCCATCACCAATGGGCTGGTCATCCACGCTGATTACCGGGACCACCCCGCGGGTAGAACTTGAGATCCAGACCTCATCTGCACCGATCAGCGCATCGTAGTCCAGATCCACCTCCTGATAGGGGATTCCGTGCTCATCAGCCAGCTGCAGAATCAGCTCGCGCGTAATGCCACCGAGAATCTCGGAGCTGCGCTTGGGGGTGTAGATCACGCCACGCTGAATCACAAACAGATTGCAGGATGAGCCTTCGGTCAACTTGCCGTCACGCATCATCAGCGCCTCATCGGCCTGCTGTGCCTGTGCCTGATGCACCACGAGGATATTGGGCAGCAGGCAGGTAGATTTGATATCACATCGGTGCCAGCGGAGGTCTGCGGTGACAATGGCGCGTATCGGCTCAATGTCTTCCGGGCCATCTTTGTAGATATCCCGGATCGGTGTGCAGCATGCAAACACCGTCGGCTGCAGATCATCCGCGTAGCTATGACTGCGTTTCCCGGCACTACCACGCGTGATCTGCAGATACACAGACAGGTTGCCACCACCGTTCTGCCAGACCAACTCATCCAGCAGTGTTTCCCAGTCCAGCTCCAGCTGGATCTGCAACGCCCGCAGGCTGTGCTGCAACCGCTCCAGGTGCTCCTGTAGCCGGAAGCCAACACCCTGATAGTAGGGCATCACCTCGTATACGCTGTCACCAAAGAGGAATCCCCGGTCAAATACGGAGATCTTCGCGTCTTCGGCGGGCAGATACACACCATTCAGATATACGATATTCATAGCCTATAAATGCAAATGCCCACATCCTTTCAGATGCGGGCATCCCTGCTCATCAGCGATGGATAAATTTATCCGATCAGGTTCATAAAGAACAGCATGATCGCGTGCCAGATACGCTTCAGTAAGCCACCTTCAGGAATATCCTCCAGCGCCACCAGCGGTACTTCGCGTACCACCTCGCCATTCAGCAACACGTTGACCTTGCCATACACTTTGCCTTTGGTAACCGGCGCCTTGATCACACGGTCGATATCCATCACCGCCTGCAGCTGATCCAGCTGACCACGCGGGATGGTCACTGCCAGTTCTTCCGCCGGGCCAACACGCACCTGATCACGCACACCGGACCACACTTTCGCGTTTTCCAGTGACTCATTTGCATTATAGAGCTTGTGGGTGCGGTAGTAGCGGAATGCGTAAGAGAGCAACTTCTGGCTCTCCTGAGCGCGTGCTTCCTCGCTACGGGTTCCCATCACCACGGAGATCAGACGCATGCCATCACGCTTAGCGGAGGCTACCAGGCAGTATCCGGCAGCATCGGTATGGCCGGTTTTCATACCATCCACGGTTTTATCACGCCACAGCAGTTTGTTGCGGTTAGGCTGGCGAATCTTATTATAGGTAAAGTACTTCTCTGAATAGGTACCGTAGTGTTCCGGGTAGCGCTGGATGATCGCGCGGCCCAGCAGGGCCATATCCATTGCAGAGGATACATGCCCCTCTTTCGGCAGACCGGTGGCATTGCGGAAAGTACTGCTACTCATTCCCAGCAGGTCGGCGTGCTGGTTCATCAGGTCGGAAAACGCAGACTCACTGCCTGCAATATGCTCCGCAACAGCAACAGACGCATCGTTACCGGACTGAATGATCATGCCTTTCATCAGATCTTCCAGACGAACCTGGGTGCCTTCGCGGATAAACATACGCGACCCTGGGGTACGCCACGCTTTTTCACTCACCAGCACCAGATCACTTTTGCTGATATTGCCTTTGCCCAGCTCATACGCCAGCACATAGGAGGTCATCAGTTTGGTCAGACTGGCAGGTGGGAAACTCCGGTTAGCGTTTTTCTCGGCGATCACCTCACCGGTATCGGCATCCATGACCACATACGCCTTGGCGGCGATCTGGGGAGCAGCGGGAATCAGGGACGCGGCCTGTGTATTGAACGCAAACAGAGTCAATACGAATAGGATCAGGGGTCTTATATCTGCTTTAAACATCGTTACCTAAACACGGAATTCTGGATTGTGATTCACGCTACCCGAAGCCAACTCAGCACGATAGAGGCACCAAATTCACTTCGTGAAGCCGTTTACCGGAGACACAGGTCAAACGTGCACAACTTTACTGAACCGACTAGTTTAAGTCCACCAGCTGTGCACCAGAATAACCAGCCCCTTCCAGCTGATCGATCAGCGTCCTTGCCCGGTTATCCGAGCTAACCGGCCCAAGCCGGACCCGGTAGAGTACTCGTCCATTCAATTGGTGATTGCGTATGACAACAGGTTCGCCGGTTAGTGCCTTTACTGCACTGCCCACCCGCTCTGCCGCCGTACGCGTGCTGTACGCGCCCACCTGCAGGTAACGTCCCGCAGCGGCATCACGCACGGGTACCCCGGCATTAGCGATCAATGTTTTGGTTTTACGCCAGCTGCGCGGATCGATCGCTTCCACCTCCACTTTGGCGGTGCCATTTCGCAACATGCCCAACTTAGACGCGGCGGCGTAGGACAGATCAATAATACGGCCCGGGTGGAAAGGACCACGGTCATTAACCCGCACGATCACCTGCTTACCGTTGCTAAGATTGGTCACGCGAACGTAGGTCGGCAACGGCAGGCTTTTGTGGGCCGCCGTCATAGCGTACATGTTGTACACCTCACCGTTGGATGTGGTGTGACCGTGAAATTTTTTACCGTACCAGGAGGCCCCACCGCGCTCTTTGTAACCCTGAGCACTGTCCATGATGTGGTAGGTCTTACCAAGTACCTTGTACGGGCTTTTATTGCCACCACGGCTTTTCGGCTCAACACGCGGTACCGCATCCCGAACCGCGGAGACGTCCACCTCGCGATCGGGCCCCCGGTCGTGTTTCATGGCGTATCGGCCGCCGTCGGAGGAACACCCCGCCAACAGTAGCAGCGCAAGTAACGCAGCGTAAAAGCGCATCAGGAACCTTTTCCGTACTCGTTCTTAACCGCCTGACTCAGTTCATGCACAGCCATCGCGTACAGGCGGCTGTGGTTATAGCGGGTAATCACATAGAAGTTATGCAGGCCAAACAGGTACTGATATTTGCCCTCAGTTTCCAGTTTCATCAGCGTCGCCAATTGGTCAGCTTCGCCCTTTGGCTGTGCCAGAATGCCACGCGCAGCCCACTGGCCCAGCGTCACTTTGGGTTTCAGCCCATCGTTAAACCAAGCTTCATCCGCTTTCGGATTCTTGATCCGTACGCTATTCAGCGGTGCCGCACCTTTTCTCCAGCCGTGCTCAGCAAAATAGTTGGCAACACTGCCGATGGCGTCGGTTGGATTGCTCCAGATATTGCGCTTACCATCACCGTCGAAGTCGATGGCAAAGTTACGGAAACTGGAAGGGATAAACTGTCCATACCCCATGGCACCAGCGTAGGAACCGGTCAGCGAGAGCGGATCGATCTGCTCATCTCGTGTCATGCGCAGGTACTCTTTCAGCTGCCCGCGGAAGAAATTAGCCCGCCTCGGGTAATCAAAACCCAGCGTTGCCAGCGAGTCCAACACCCGGTACTTACCCATAATACGGCCGTAGTGGGTTTCGACACCGATGATCGCCACAATATATTCGGCAGGTACACCATAGGTTTCTTCCGCTTTCTTCAGCGCAGCAGCATGCTCCTGCCAGAAGGCAACGCCGCGGTTGATCCGTTTCGGCTGGATAAAGATCTTCCGATATTCGCCCCAGGTCAGGCGACGTTCCACCGGACGGGAGATCGCTTTCAGGATCGACTCCTGGCGCTCTGCCTTAGCCAGCAGAGATTCGAGATAAGCTCTGTCGAATCCCTCTTCGCTCATCTCCTGAATAAAAGCTTTTGCGTCAGGGTGCCCGACATAACCCGGCGCTTTCACAGCCGAGGTGGCACAACCCGCCTGTAACAGCACGGCGGTTCCCATCACAACAGACAACAGTTGGTTCTTCAGCGGTTTCATACAGTCCCCATTCCCTCAATCGTCACCTGAGCATCATCGTCTTATGGCTGTGTACCGACATCAACAAACCAAAACCGGCCATAAGCGTTACCAACGATGTACCGCCATAACTTATCAGAGGCAGCGGTACACCCACCACCGGTAACAGTCCGCTGACCATACCGATGTTTACGAAAACATAGACGAAAAATGTGAGCGTAACACTACCGGCCACCAGTCGGCCAAAACTATGTTGCACATTCACCGCCATCCAGAGGCCACGCGCGATGATCGCCAGGTAAAGCGCCAACAACGCCACCACACCGATCATGCCCCACTCTTCCGCGATGACCGCGATAATAAAGTCGGTCTGTGATTCCGGCAGGAAATCCAGCTGGGACTGCGTGCCTTCCAGCCAGCCTTTGCCGGTAACGCCGCCCGAGCCGATCGCGGTTTTCGACTGGATGATGTTCCAGCCCGATCCCAGCGGGTCACTCTCCGGATCAAGGAACGTCATTACACGCTGCTTCTGATACTCCTTCATCACCATCCAGAGGCCCGGCAACGCAGCCGCCGCGGCACCCAGCGCGGCGAATACATAACGCCAACGCACCCCTGAGAACAGCAACACAAAAATACCGGACGCGGCGATCAGCAACGACGTCCCCAGATCGGGCTGTTTCATGATCAGCACCGTAGGTACACCGATCAGTACCAACGAGATAAAGCAGTGCTTCAGGCTCGGAGGCAATGGTCTTGTCGCCAGATACTGGGCCACCATTAACGGCAGCACCAACTTCATAATCTCCGACGGCTGGAAGCGGAACCCGGGGAGCTGAATCCAGCGCTGCGCACCTTTTGCACCCACACCGAACAGAATTACACCAATCAGCAGGATCACACCGAGGCCATATAACCAGGGCGCCCAACGGCCAAACAATCGCGGGTCGAGCTGAGCCAGCACGATCATCGCACCAAACCCGGCCCCCATACGGATCGCCTGACGGGTGACATACCCCATATCCTGCCCGGAGGCGCTGTACAGAATGACCAGCCCGACACCACCCAGCAACATCAACAGCAGCAACATGATCGGATCCAGGTTGGTGTAACTCCAGAGCGCACGACGGCGACGCAGCGAGTCACTCGCTTCCGGCATATGACGTTTAAATTCAGTCGTGGTCATAACCCATCAGGCTCTCGAAATTAGTCTCATCCACCTCATCCTCACCAACCAGATAAGCATCCATCACCTTGCGGGCAATTGGCGCGGCCGTGGTAGAACCACCGCCGCCGTTTTCCACAATTACCGCGACGGCAATTTTTGGTTTATCCAGCGGCGCAAAGGCGACGAACAGTGCGTGGTCGCGCAGCCGCTCTGCCAGTTTCTCTGCGTCGTACTCCTCATCCTGCTTGATACCAACCACCTGAGCGGTACCGGTTTTACCCGCAAAGCGATACTTAACACCCTGCGCTGAACGACGCGCCGTACCGCGGGGGCCGTGTACCACATCAACCATCCCCTTGATGATGATGTCCCAGTATTCCGGATGATTCAGGCTGACATCTTCCGGTTTCTGCTTGCCGTAGTCATAGGCCATCGGCGCCGCCTTAAAACCGTTCTCTTCATCTTCGGCGTATTGACCCATCAGCATCCGCGGTTGCACCCAGCGTCCACGGTTGGCGATCACGGCAGTGGCCGTTGCCAGTTGCATCGGGGTTGCCAGCAGGAAGCCCTGACCGATACTCAGGTTCAGGCTGTCGCCGGTATACCAGGGCAGATTGCGCGCGGCGCGTTTCCACTCACGGGATGGCAGAATGCCCCGGGTTGCCTCCGGCAGATCCAGGCTGGTGATAGAGCCGAAGCCGAACCGTCCCAGATAGTCCGCCATCGGATCTACGCCCATCTTATGACCGGCGGAGTAGAACCAGACATCACAGGACTGCGCCAACGCCAGGTTGATATCTACGATACCGTGACCACCTTTTTTCCAGTCGCGATATTTACGTCCGCCTTTCGTCAGGGTGTACCAGCCGTGATCATTAACCTTAAACGAGGGTGATACGGCACCCGAGTCGATCGCTGCCAACGCGGTGATCGGTTTCACGGTTGAACCCGGCGGATAACGCCCACGCAGCGCACGGTTAAACAGCGGCAGATCGTCAGATTCACGCAGTGCGCCGTAGTCCTTGCTGGAGATCCCGGTCACAAACATATTTGGGTCATAACCCGGGGTTGATACCAGCGCCAGAATACCGCCGTCGTTAGGATCAATCGCCACCACGGCTGCACGGCGCCCCTCCAGCAGTTTTTCGGTCACCTGCTGCAGTTTCAGATCCAGGCTCAGCACCAGGTCCTGCCCCGGCACCGGCGGTGTACGCTCCAGTACACGCATCACACGGCCACGGGCATTGGTCTCTACCTTCTGGAAGCCCACTTCACCGTGCAGAGTCGATTCGTAGTATTTTTCGATACCCAACTTGCCGATGTAATTGGTCGCCGCGTAGTTGGTCGCATCCACCCGCTGCAGCTCGCGCTCGTTGATTCGCCCAACATAACCCAGAGCGTGTACGAGAGACTTACCATACGGGTAATGTCGAATCAGATCCGCTTCGATACGGACACCGGGCAGGCGGTGATAGTTCACCGAAATACGGGCGATCTCATCTTCGGTCAGACGGAAACGCAGCGGGACCGACTCAAACGGTCGGCGGCGCTGCTTCAGGCGTTTACGGAAACGCTGGATCTGGCGATCGGTAATGGGGATTATTTCCCGCAGCCGCTCCAGGGTTCCTTCCAGATCCTTAACCTGCTCCTTCAGCAATGTCACGCTGTAGCTGGGCTGGTTATCCGCGAGCAGAACACCGTTGCGGTCGTAGATCAGCCCACGTGTGGGTGCCACCGGCTGCAACTGGATACGGTTTTTGTCGGACAACGCGATATAACGCTCATGCTCCATTACCTGCAGGTAATAGAAGCGTGATACCAGTCCCAACAGTGCGATGAACACGAACGCAAAGGCAATCACCGCCCGCACTGTAAAGGTCCGGCTCTCCTGACTGTGGTTCTTAAACGGGGTAGCACTCATGATGTGCTCTATTTATGGTAGGGGTGCCCCTGGATGATGGTCCAGGCGCGGTAGAGCTGTTCCGCCAGTAGTACACGAACCAGCGGATGGGGTAGGGTTAACGCTGACAGGGACCACTTCTGGTCTGCCAGCGCCACGCAGCGGCTGTCCAGCCCATCCGGGCCGCCAACCAGCAAGGAGATATTACGCCCATCCATGCGCCAGTCTTCCAGCTGTTCAGCCAGCTTTTCGGTGGACCAGTTCTTACCACCCACCTCCAGCGCAATCACCCGATCACCTTTGGGGATTGCTGCCAGCATCTGATCGCCTTCCAGCTTTTTCGCGCGCGCCAGATCACTGTTTTTACCACGGTGTCCCAACGGTAATTCAATCAGCTCCAGCTGCAGTTCATTGGGCAAACGTTTGGCATACTCGTTATAGCCGTCGGTAACCCAGCGCGGCATTTTGCCACCCACAGCGATCAGGCGTACTTTCATGCAGTTGCTCTCACTTACTCTGCTTCGCTTTCTTCAGTGTCCATGCTCCACAGACGCTCAAGATCATAGAAGCTGCGGGCATCCGGCATCATCACATGCACCACCAGGTCACCCAGATCCACAAGAATCCAGTCACCGGTCTGCTGACCTTCAAGACCCAAAGGCTGTACGCCCGCTTTTTTCACCTTCTCTGCCACGTCCTGTGCTGTAGACACCACGTGACGGGACGAGGTACCGCTGGCGATCATCATGAAATCGGTGATTGAGGATTTGCCACGTACATCCAGCAGGGTGACATCTTTGGCTTTCATATCTTCCAGTACCTGAGATACCAGTTCGATCAGTTTTTCAGTTTGCATGTTCTCGCTTCAATCTTGGTTATAACCGTAGAGGTTATGTTCTTTAATGTACGCCCATACCGGATCGGGAAACAGGTAACGGGGCGACTGACCCTGCGCCACCAGCTGACGGATCTGGGTGGCGGAGATACCCAACGGGGTCATCTCGTGGATCAATACGTGGCCATGCGGTTTACTCAACAGCTCGGACGTATCACTCACGCCAAAACGCTCGGTAAACTGCGCCATCGTATCATCGGGTTGAATGCGGTAGCCCGGCCGGGCCACCACAATGATATGTGCATAATCCAGAAACGCCTGCCACTCACGCCATCCTGGCAGTGACAGATACGCATCCATCCCCATCACCATGCAGACGGGCGTGGTGCTGCCCTGCTCCTGTCGCAGAGCCTGCAGTGTAAACAGGGTGTAGGAGTCCTGCGTGGATTCAATCTCCCGCGCGTCCGCCACCAACGCGGGTTCCTCCGCGACAGCATGCTGCACCATCGCCAGACGTTGCTCGGAGGAGCAGCCCGGCGCATTGCGATGCACAGGCACCTTGGACGGAATCAGATTCACCTGCTTCACGCCCAACCATTGCTGGATCTCCAGTGCGGTTCTCAGATGACCAAAATGGATGGGGTCGAAGGTCCCACCCATAAAGACAAAGGCATCGTTCACAGACAGATCCATTTACTTACGGATATGGCCGTCACCCAGCACCACGTATTTCTCAGAGGTCAAACCATCCAGACCCACCGGGCCACGGGCATGAATCTTGTCGGTGGAGATACCGATCTCTGCACCCAGGCCGTATTCGAAACCATCCGCAAAGCGGGTAGATGCGTTCACCATCACGGAACTGGAATCCACCTCCAGCAGGAAGGCACGGGATTTGGTGTAGTTCTCGGTGATGATCGCATCCGTATGGTGCGAACCGTATTTATTGATATGGCGGATCGCTTCGGCCATATCTTCAACCAGTTTGATCGACAGGATCGGCGCCAGGTATTCGGTGGACCAGTCCTCTTCGTTCGCTTTATTGGCAAACGGCAGCAGCTCGCAGGTCGCTTCACAACCACGCAGTTCTACACCGATCGCCTGGTAACGTTCCGCCAGCTCCGGCAGCACCTCTGCGGCGATCGCCTTGTTCACCAGCAGGGTTTCCATGGTGTTGCAGGTACCGTAACGGTGAGTCTTGGCATTGATCGCCACATTCACCGCCTTAGCCTTGTCCGCGTCGTCGTCGATGTAGACGTGACAGATACCGTCCAGGTGTTTGATCACGGTCACCTTGGCATCACGGCTGATACGTTCGATCAGCCCTTTACCGCCACGCGGTACGATCACGTCCACGTACTCCGGCATGGTGATCAGCTGGCCGACTGCCGCACGGTCGGTTGTTTCCACCACCTGTACCGCGTTTTCCGGCAAACCTGCCGCTTTCAGGCCCGCTTTGATGCACTCTGCAACCGCCTGGTTGGAGTTGATCGCTTCAGAGCCGCCACGCAGGATGGTTGCGTTGCCAGACTTCAGACAGAGACTGGCCGCTTCCACGGTTACGTTTGGACGGGATTCGTAGATGATGCCAATCACGCCCAGAGGCACGCGCATCTTGCCTACCTGAATGCCGGTCGGGCGGTAGTTAAGATCAGTGATTGCACCCACCGGATCGGGCAAGCCAGCGACCTGACGCAAACCTTCGATCATGGTATCGATGCGCGCAGGCGTCAGTTCCAGACGGTCCAGCATTGCATCATCCAGACCGTTGTTGCGGCCGTTTTCCAGATCTTTCGCGTTCGCAGCCTGCAGTGCGTCACGGCTGCTATCGATAGCATCAGCCATCGCCAGCAACGCTGCGTTTTTGGTGCCTGTGGAGGCTTTAGCAATCAACCGGGCAGCATCTCGTGCCTGCTGGCCCAGCTCAATCATGTACTCTTCGACATTCATCAGTAATTTTCCCCGATCGGTGATCACGCCATTATAACGTCGCCGCTGCTCAGGGTCATTGCCAGTTAGGGAAGAAATCGGTTAACCAATCTCAAAATGTCCTGCTATCATTGAGTGTTTAATGCGTTTGATCCGCTCGCCTGTGCAGGCAATCCAACGCTTCAATTCGTCTCGGCACCCGGTAGTTAGTTGCAGCGTGAACCCTGATAGCCCTACAACCCCGTCCGTTCTGAAACCTGTACTCAGCATCATCGCCCTGGTGTTGCTGGGCGGTCTGTTACTGACAGGTGCCTACCTCTGGTACGCTGCTGATAGGCAGGCCGAAACGGAAACACGCAACCTCGGCCACGCCCTGGCGAAACAGACCACCTTTCTGATCCGCCCTTTGGTTCTGGCGGATGACCGCATCAGTGAAAATTACCTGCTGAAAGAGCTGGTCGAACTGGAATACATCAAAGGCCTCCAGCTCAGCGATGCTCAAGGCACGGTTCTGGCCAAAGCCGGAGAGAGCGAAGGCGAATCGATTCAGCGCAAGATGATGCAGCAGGAGAAACTGCTCGGCACCCTCACGCTCTGGCTCGACGAAACCCCCCTACAGAAGATACTGCGCAAGCAGCTGTTACTGGCCCTGCTGATGGTCCTGCTGCTGACATCGATCCTGGCGCTGGCGATCTGGTACCGATTACGCCCCCGCAATGCGTTCGAGAGCGACACAGAGCGAGCGGAGCAGGATGATCAGTACGACCCGGATGATGACCGTTACGATCCGGATTACGACGATTTTGATGAGTCCCAAGAGCAAGAGACGCGAGATGAGCCTCAGGGATTCGAGACCGGAGACACTGACAACCTTTCCCCTCAGGATAATCACGACCTGGTCGACCTGCTGCGCCCCGAGGAGAGTAACACCCTCAGCTTTTCACCCTCCTCTTCTCCCTCCTCTGCCGACAGCGCCAGCCGCTTTCCGGCTGAAGGGATGGTGGAAGAACAGATAGAGTTGACCGAACAGACGCTGGAAGAGAACAGCTCCGACCTGATCGCTGATACCCCCAACGCCGCTAAAAAACCATCAGCCAATCCACTGCTGAATCGGGGGCGGGACGAGGAACAGCTCGACCTCTATACTTTCGAGCATGAGATGGAGTTGCTGCTGGATGCCAAAGACGCGGCTTATCTGGTCTATATCGATACCACCAGCGCCCATACAGAGTATGCCGACAGCAGCGAACGTGACGAACTGCTGCAGATCTACCAGCAGTTGGCGTTACAGGTAGCCCACATCTACAGCGGTGTACTGCAACCGCTTGCGAATGGCGATCTGCAGATTCTGTTCCAGCAACCGTTGGACAAAGATGGACACGGCGTTAACGCCGTCTGCTCCGGTCTGCTGTTCACACTGCTCTATCGCGGTTTCAACCAGGAGCGTATCCGTCAGTTCAAACCCGTATTGAATCTGCACATCGCGCTGGTGCGCGGACATAACAGTAAACCGGAACTGCTCAGGGAGGAGGCCCGCTTCCTGACGCGCACAACCCAGAGTAACGAGCTGATCAGCCACACGGCCCTGACCGAAGCGCCGGATATTAAATCTACGCTGCTGAAAGACGCGGATATCCGCCGGGAAGATGAAGATAAGGTGCTGATCTACAAAGTCGTGAAACGTTACCAGGAGCTGTTCGATAAACAGTCCAACCACCTGTTGGTGAAACTGCGTCAGCGCATGCAGGACACCCAATAGCTATCTTGTGATTTGTAAGCGGCTGACGGATTTTGTATCCGGTTCAAGGCTCAGTTCCAAGAAGCCAAGGGCCTTAGCCCAGCATCACACCATCTTTACCGCTGTTCTTCACCTCATACATACGGGTATCTGCGACCCGTAGTAGGGTATCGATATCTCCGCCGTGGTCGGGACCGATCGCGCCCCCCAGAGAACAGCTGACCAATAATCCGGGTTTAATATGATCAAAAGGTTCACGTAACGCGGTCAGGATCCGCTCGGCCAGCTGCTCCGTAGCCGCTTGCGAGCCATGGCTGATCGCCAGGATGGCAAACTCGTCACCGCCGATGCGTGCGACCAGATCTTCCTCACGCAGCACCCGCTCCAGGCGCCGCGCGATCTCCTGCAATACCTGATCACCCACCTGGTGGCCATGGTTATCGTTGATCGTCTTAAAGTCGTCCACATCCACATAGAGCAGAGCAAACTTATCAACACCGCTCTGGGTACGTGCGATCACCTCCGCCGCTGCTTCATCAAACGCCTGCCGGTTGGGAATCTGTGTCAGGGTACAGCGGTATGCGAGGTACTTATAACGCTCTCCGGTTCTGCGCGCCCGACTGGCCTCTGCGGTGGTCTGCTCCAGTTTGCGCTGAATCTTCTGCTTCTCAGAGATATGTTTAACCAGACGTTCGAGCAGGCCGATGTGGCGATAGGCCCACCCCGCGATCAATGGCAGAGAGATCAAACCAAGCAGCATCAGGTTGATAATGAAATTAACCTGATCGCGCAGGTTTTCCCGTTGCTCAGCATTGAAGCGATCATTGGCGTTTTTCAGCAACGTCAGCGCTGAGATCGCCTCACGGTCACTGATCTTCACCTGCTGGTCCAGATCTTGGATCGCGGCACCATCGCGGTGTGCCTGCTCAATGACATAGGTGTTGGCTGTGTACTGCTGGAAGGTGTGCTGAAGGGCGTCCAGCGCTTTATACTCGGCGTCGGTCAGCGGTTGCCGCCGATACACTTTCAGGGCGGAAAAGGTGCGTTTTATATCCTCTTGCAGCAAATTCAGGTACTGAGGATCCTGCCGCAAAAGGTAGTTTTTATAGTTGTGGATAAAACCACCGTAACCGATGGCCTGATGCAGACGCGCCAGTGAGTCACTGCGTTCTGCCGCCTGATAGGAATATTCGACACCGGTGAGTCGCAATTGCGCCAACTGATAGAGCAATACCCCACCGAAGAAGAGAGCAGCGATTGCAAGCAGGGTTGCCAACGCTGTGGTGCGAAGTTTATACCGCTGGTTTAATAACCGCCCATCCATGTGCTGGCCCTAAAAATCCCTTTAGTTAATATGGTTATTTAAAACATAACGTTACTCAGCGTAGCCAAAATTCCCGTGTATGCAAGGCAACGCCGGTAAAAGTGGACCTGATCCCACTGACGGCAGCAGGATCAGGCAGATAGAGCAGAACTGCATTATCCGGCAGGCACAATCTCCAGACGATCAACCCGCTGGTAACCACGTGGCAACTTGTTACCACGACGTCCGCGCTCACCGGCGTAGTGCTCCAGATCGGAACTCTTCAGTTTGTGGTGCTGACGACCAGAGTGGACGATCAACATATCTTCGCGTCCGAATACGGCCAACGCGACAAGTAACTCCTCACCTGAAGCCGCACGTGCGGATGGGATATTGATAATCTTGTTGCCTTTACCACGCGCCAGTTCTGGCAGATCAGCCACCGGGAAGACCAGCATTCGGCCCTCATTGGTCACCGCCGCCACCAACCGTTCATCGGTACTCTCCATCACCTGCGGTGACAGGATCCGTGCACCTTTCGGCAGGGTTAGCACCGCTTTACCGTTTTTGGTTTTACTGGTCAGGTCCGCCAGTTTGGCGACAAAACCGTAACCGGCATCACTGGCGAGCAGTACCCGGTCACTCTCCTTACCCGCGATCGCACCGTCGATGGTCGCCCCTTTTGGCAAGGTGATACGCCCGGTGATCGGTTCACCCTGCCCTCGTGCGGACGGCAGCGTGTGGGTATCGATGGTATAACTGCGCCCGGTGGAATCCAGCAACAGGGTAGGCTGATTGGTACGCCCCTTACATTCCAGCTTAAAGGCGTCACCGGATTTGTAGTTCAGTCCGGCGGAATCCACATCGTGGCCTTTGGCCGCACGGATCCAGCCCTGCTTGGAGATCACCACGGTGACCGGATCGGAGGAGAGCAGGTCTTTCTCGCTGAATGCCTGCGCTTCGTTTCGCTCCACAATCGGAGAACGGCGGTCATCACCGAACTGCTCGATCGCTTCGCCGATCTCCTCCTTGATCAGGTTGCGCATCAGCTCGTCGGAGCCCAGGATCGCTTCAAGGCGCTTGCGCTCCTCATCCAGCTCAGACTGCTCGCTCTTGATCTTAAACTCTTCCAGCTTCGCCAGATGACGCAGCTTCAGATCGAGGATTGCATCGGCCTGACGCTCGCTGAGGTTGAACCGCTTCATCAACTCCTGCTTGGGCTCTTCCTCGTAGCGGATGATCGCGATCACCTCATCAATGTTGAGGTAAGCGACCATCAGACCTTCGAGGATGTGCAGGCGATCCAGTACTTTTTCCAGACGGTGTTGCAGACGGCGACGCACCACACCGGTACGCCAGCCCAACCACTCCACCAGAATCTGCTGCAGGTTTTTCACCTGAGGGCGACCGTCCACACCGACGATGTTCAAGTTCACGCGGTAGCTGCGTTCCAGATCGGTAGAGGCAAACAGGTGCGCCATCAACTGTTCGATATCCACACGGTTGGAGCGCGGCACGATCACCAAGCGAGTTGGGTTCTCGTGATCAGACTCGTCGCGCAGGTCACTGACCATCGGCAGTTTCTTCTGCTGCATCTGCTGCGCGATCTGTTCCAGTACCTTAGCGCCGGAGGTCTGATACGGCAGCGCGGTGACTACGATCTCACCCTGTTCCCTCTCGTACACCGCACGCATACGTACCGAACCACGGCCAGTTTCGTAGAGTTTGCGCAACTCACGGCGCGGCGTAATGATCTCCGCTTCCGTTGGCATATCCGGCCCCGGCACATGCTGGCAGAGATCATCCAGGGTGGCGTTCGGATTGTCGAGCAGATGGATACAGGCGCCACCCACCTCGCGCAGGTTGTGCGGCGGAATATCGGTTGCCATACCTACGGCGATACCGGTGGAGCCGTTCAGCAACACATTCGGCAGACGCGCCGGCAGCACCGCCGGTTCGTTCAGGGTGCCATCGAAGTTGGGAACCCAGTCGACGGTGCCTTGCGATACCTCTTTCAGCAGAACTTGCGAGTAAGGTGCCAGACGCGATTCGGTGTAACGCATCGCGGCAAACGACTTAGGATCGTCGGGAGAGCCCCAGTTACCCTGGCCGTCCACCAGCGGATAGCGGTAGCTGAATGGCTGCGCCATTAGCACCATCGCTTCGTAGCAGGCGGAATCGCCATGCGGATGGAATTTACCCAGCACATCACCGACGGTACGTGCAGACTTCTTGTACTTCGCCGCCGCGCTCAGTCCTAGTTCGGACATGGCGTATACGATACGGCGTTGTACCGGTTTCATGCCGTCGCCGATGTGCGGCAGGGCACGGTCCAGAATGACGTACATGGAGTAATCCAGGTACGCCTTCTCGGTAAAATCTCTCAGCGCTATGCGCTCACCACCTTCGGTAAACGTGGTTTCTACGCTCATCGCGATTCCTTATAACTTTTTAAAATCTGCTAGTTACAGCCTGTATTTACACGTACCACCGAGTAGGGGTTGGGTGCAGAGGCACTGGCATCCGCCTCGGTATATTGCAGGTAGCAGCCGTTGTTGTTGGTGTCGTATCCGATGCGGACCGAGTTGTTGGCGCTGTCGTCCACCGTCAGGCCACCACTCAGGTTCAGATCGAGCAGGTCAACGATATCAGCGTGCCCGGCGGTACTTACCCGCGCTTCCGGATAACCATACTTCAGCTCGGCAATCAGCCCATCGATCACTACATCGGCGTCGTTACGTGAATCATTGTGCACCCCAGCCACCACCGCCTGGGCATAGACCGTGGCCGCCACCGTATGCATCTTGCCCTCGAGATGATCCATCACCGCCTTACGGGCATCATCATTCACGTTCAGGAAGCGTGGCAGCGCAACCGCCGCCAGTATTCCCAACAGGGCGATCACCACAACCAGCTCAACGATGGTAAATCCCTGTTCTGCCTTGTTGCCTTTCCATCTGGTCACATCAGACCTCCGCTAAATTCCCTTTATTTTCCAACCAGCTTTTTCGGTCGCCGGAGCGTTTCTTCGCCAGCAACATATCCATTGTTTCATTGGTGCCGTCACCCGGCTCCACCATCAGCTGCACCAGACGGCGCGTATCCGGCGCCATGGTGGTTTCACGCAGCTGCAGCGGGTTCATCTCACCCAGACCTTTGAAGCGCTGCACGCCAACCTTGGCGTTCTTGCGTTCGGCGCGGATACGTTCGATGATGCCGTCGCGCTCGCTGTCGTCGAGGGCATAAAACACCTCTTTCGCCACATCGATACGGTACAGCGGCGGCATCGCCACGTAGACGTGCCCGGCGGCAACCAGAGGTTTGAAATGACGCACAAAGAGTGCACAGAGCAGGGTCGCGATATGCAATCCGTCGGAGTCCGCATCGGCGAGGATACAGATCTTGCCGTAACGCAGGCCTTCCAGATTATCGGAACCGGGATCCACACCGATCGCCACGGAGATATCGTGGATCTCCTGTGAGCCCATGGTGTCAGCCGATTCCACCTCCCAGGTGTTCAGAATCTTACCGCGCAGCGGCAAAATCGCCTGGAATTCGCGCTCACGTGCCTGCTTGGCAGAGCCACCCGCAGAGTCACCCTCCACCAAGAAAAGCTCTGACTGCATGGCGTCGGCACCGGAACAGTCTGCCAGCTTGCCCGGCAACGCCGGCCCCTGGGTCACTTTCTTGCGCACCACTTTTTTGTTGGAACGCTGACGACGCTGGGCGTTGGCGATCACCATCTCCGCCAGCTTCTCGCCCTCCTCTACATGGCGGTTAAGCCACAGGGAGAACGCGTCTTTGATCGCCCCGGTGATAAAAGCGGCGACATGGCGGGAGGAGAGACGTTCCTTGGTCTGACCTGCAAACTGCGGGTCACGCATCTTCGCCGACAGCACATAAGCACATTTATCCCAGATATCGTCGGCGGTCAGTTTTACACCGCGTGGCAGCAGGTTGCGGAACTCGCAGAACTCGCGCATCGCATCCAACAGACCGGAACGCATGCCGTTCACGTGGGTACCACCCTGTGCGGTGGGAATCAGGTTGACGTAACTTTCGCAGGTCAGCTCGCCGCCCTCGGGCAACCACTGCACCGCCCACTCGACCGCATCCTCTTCGCCCTGCAAAGAACCGGAGAACGGCTCCGCCGGGATCACTTCGTACACCTGCGTGGTGCCTTTCAGGTAGGCGGTAAGGCCATCCTCGTAGTACCACTCGGTTTTATCTTTCTCTGCGCCCGTGAGATCGGTAAAGGTCATCTTCAGGCCCGGGCAAAGCACCGCCTTGGCACGCAGCATATGTTTCATGCGCGACACGCTGAACTTCGGCGAGTCAAAGTACTGCGGATCGGGAGAGAAACGCACCGTGGTGCCGGTGTTACGCTTACCGCAAGTATCGATCACTTCCAGATCGGAGACTTTCTCGCCGTCGGCAAACCCGATGCGGTAGACCTGACCGTCACGCTTAACCGTCACCTCCAGCAGTTTGGAGAGAGCATTCACCACCGACACACCCACCCCGTGCAGACCGCCGGAGTAGTTGTAGTTGTCGTTGTTGAACTTACCACCCGCGTGCAGTTTACAGAGGATCAGCTCCACACCGCTAACCCCCTCCTCCGGGTGGATATCCACCGGCATACCACGTCCGTCATCGCTCACGGAGACGGAGTGATCCTTGTGCAGAATCACATCGATCTGTTTGGCGTGACCCGCCAGCGCTTCGTCGACGGAGTTGTCGATCACCTCCTGCGCCAGATGGTTGGGCCGGTCGGTTTCGGTATACATACCCGGGCGTCGTTTCACCGGGTCCAGACCGCTGAGGACTTCTATCGCGTCAGCTGTGTATTGCTTTGTCATCTAAGATGAATCCTTAACAAAGTACGACTAATCAGGGAAGCGGGGTCGCAGGCGGCAGCTCAATGCGCCCTTCGCCAAACGCCAGAATCGCCGGTATCAGGTCCTGAAACCGATCGAAGCCGTGGCTTCCGCCCGGCTGTACAAACTGCGCGCTGGCAGCAAACTTATCCACACCCTCGCGGTAATCCAGTGTTTCATCCGCCGTCTGTGTCAGCAGCAGGTAACGACCGGAATCTTGTAACTGTTCGCAATCCAGACGCAACAGCTGGGCCAGATGTTCAGGCGTCAGCTCGTAGTGTTCGTGGGTATAGAGGTTTTCGTTCTCACCCAACCACTCCTCCAGCAACACGTAGGGTTTTACCGCAGGATTGACCAGCACCGCGCGCACGTTGCTGTAGTGTTCGGTGAGCCAGGTACTGTAATAACCGCCCAGCGAACTGCCGATCAGGATGATCTCATGTTCCGGTTGGGCTTCGATCAGTCGCTGCAGTTGCGCGACAGCATGCTCAGGCCAGTGGGACAGTTCCGGTACCGCGTAGGGCAGATCGAGCTGATGTTCGTCCAGGTATTGCTGAAACAGCTGCGCCTTAATTGATGCTGGCGAGCTATTAAAACCGTGAACGTAGATATAAAACGGTGACATAGATCCATCCCAGAGCAATCGAGCGCCCATTACTAACCGGACTGAAGAGAAACGCAGTTAAGCTTTGAGGGAAGTTACCCGACCACCGGTTGCTAAGCAACTGTATCGGCAGGGCAAATGATCTTATTAACCGAAATCTGACCGGTATCAGCGAGCGAATATTCAAGATAGGCAGGGGTATTCAGTATCGGATCACTTTCAAGCTGAAACTCATCTGCGTGTGCCTTGAAGGCAGGCGCAACTGACGGCGCAGAAAAGAGCGGAACACCCTGATGGTTTAACAGCCAGTGCTGGTGCACATGCCCGAAGATCACCCCTTTAACCCGCTCACTGGTCGACACGACCTCCCAGAAGGCGTCGGCATTTTGCAGCTTGATCGCATCCTGCCAGCGGCTCTGCACCGATACCGGATTGTGGTGCAACGCAATCAGAATGTACTCCGCCTGAGGCTCGGCCAGCTGCTGGCGCAGAAACGCCAGCTCGGTTTCCGCCAAAGCACCACTGCCACGTCCGTCGGGTTCGGCGGTGGAATCGAGCAACAGCACTTGCCAGCGACCAAGTATCAGCTGCGTCCGGTTCAGCTGCGCATCACCAACAGCCTGCATCTGAGCAGTGTCGTCATGGTTGCCGGGTAACCAGACCGTTGGCATCGGTAGTTGTGAAATATCCTGTTTCAGGCGCTGATAGGCGACTTCACCCGCGTGATGCACCAGATCACCACTGAGGATCAACAGATCGGCATCCGGGGCGTGCTGACTCATGTGTGCGCACACCTGCTGCCAACGCTGCTCCGGATTTTCCGCCTGATAGGTGGTATCTGGCGTTACCTGCAGGTGCAGGTCGGTCGCCTGCAGTAGTTTAAGCGTACTCATTGAGAGCGATCAGCCAACGAAGACCGGTTCCATCAGATGACCGTGACTGAGGCAGTGGCTGAGCCACTCCCCCAGATACTGATTCAGCTGAATCTTTTCGTCCGGATGGCTCATCTGTTTATTGGGGTAGCTGTAAACGCCCGCCAACTGCTTCCGGCGACGCATGCAGATCACCTCCGCCATACTGGCGTCGTGGTAGAGACGCACCACCAGCGTAGGAGGTTCCAGCCACGGTGATTCATGGTCGTGTTGCTGGGATACCAGCAGCGTAGAGGTGTAGGTGAAACGCTCCTCAACCTCCAGACGCAGACACGCCTGATGATCCGGCCAGCTCACCTGGTAAGTGCGTTCATCACACTCATCCAGATCGGGCATCAGCTTCATCAAGCGCATGTAGTTGGCCTCGCACTGGGCCATCTGCTTTGTCAGGTCAGGAATATATTTACGTTTCATTCTGATTGGACCCGTAATCACACGGGTGTGTTCTTCTGAATTGCCGCTAGTTTACCCCAAGGACAGGTCGCATAACACGCGCTGCGCGTCATGAAATTTGCTCATCCAACGGAGGACGTGATGACGCGCATGCAGCAATTCAGAAGGTCTGGTTTATGCCGGGATAAAGCTGACTTCGATAAAGAAATCGCCGGCATCGGTGTTGAAAGGAACAACGATGGTTGGACCGGAAGCGGAGTGCTCAATCTTATGGCCCTGACCGCTGATCACTACGGGGATCGCCATATCAAACTCAAACCCCTGATCCGCCAGCAGCGCTTTAGCACCGCCGGTAGCCATGTTGGTGAGCTCTCCCACCATATCGGTGACAGTCTCATCCATCTTCGGGCTCTCCTCGCCCAGCATTCGACGGGCGATCTCCAGTATCAGCGATTCGGAGAACGAAACGGCAAACGAACCTTTTACCTGCTCACCGGCCATGCCGATAATGCCGGTTACCACACCCGACGCGGTTGAGTTCTTCTTAACCGCCGCTTTACCCGGTTTTGACGTGGTGTGCGCCATCGTCGCGAGCACTTTGGTCATCGACTCCAGAAACGGATTGATAAATTCAACTTTCATCATAGGCCAGTCTATCGTCCATATAATCTGGTATTCGCCCTCAGCGCAGAAGACAGCAACCTCTGTCTACAGCCTGCATGCTGCGGCGTTATTTCTGTACAGTACACCAGCGTTGTTGCAACTTTTCACGGTTCAGCTGCAACCACTGCAGGGCGATGATCGACGGTGCATTGTCAATACGCCCATCGGCGACCATAGCAAAGAGCTCGTCGGAGGCAAAGTGGTGCACCTTAATATCTTCCCCCTCCTCCGCCAGTCCGTGAATCCCTCCAAGCCCGTCGGAGTTCACCTGGGCACAGAGCAGCTCGATATATTCCCGTGAACCGCCGGGGCTGACCATATACCGCGTAATGGGCACTACTTCACCCAGCATCGCGTCCGCCTCCTCTATCGCTTCGCGCCGTGCGACCTGTTCCGGCGTTTCCCCCGGCTCAACGATCCCTGCCACCAGCTCCAGCAACCAGGGACTGCGCGGATGATCCAGGGCGCCGACCCGGAACTGTTCGATCATCACGACGCGGTCACGGTCTGCGTCGTATAGCAGGACGCAGACGGCATCATCGCGCAGAAACAGTTCACGCGTAACCTCTACCTTCTCTCCGGTGAAACTCGCGTGCTCTATTCTCAGCTTCTGCATTTTGAAGAAGCCATCATAAGCCATTGAGGTTTCAGTAATTTTCACATTGGAGTGATCCAGCTGCGGGGTCCATTTATCGCTCATAGGTATCTCGGCAGGCATTGGGAGTAGAAAAATATATCACGAGTGGTCAGCCTGACTTCGGATTGATTATAATCATAAAATATAGAGTTAGAATTATTTAACATATACAGCACACTCTGATGCTGTCTGAGGGCTGGTTCCTGATGCGACCGCTGGTCGATATATTTCCCATTGCACACTGGCTACAGGATTATCAACGTAGCACTTTCATCAGCGACCTGATGGCCGGGGTTATCGTTGCGATCATGCTTGTGCCCCAGGGCATGGCCTACGCATTTCTTGCCGGCCTGCCACCGCAGTACGGCCTCTATGCCAGTATCCTTCCCCTGATGCTCTACGCCCTGCTGGGCAGCAGCCGCTCACTCGCGGTCGGGCCGGTCGCTATCGCCTCCCTGATGGTTGGTTCAACCATCGGTCAGTTTGCCGAACAGGGCAGCGAGATCTACCTTAACGCGGCTGTCACCCTGTCACTGCTGGTTGGGATCATCCTGCTGGTACTGCGTGCCCTGCATATGGGATCGATCGTCAACTTTATGAGTCACTCGGTGATCTCCGGTTTTACCAGTGCGGCGGCGCTGGTGATCGGGATCAGTCAGATCAAATATATCTTCGGGCTCGATATACCAAGGGCTGGCCACGTGGGCGAACCGATCGCCTATCTGTTCAACCATAGCAGTGAGATCAACACTACCACCGTGGCGATCGGCATGATCTCCATCGCCGTGTTGTGGATAACCAAAGGACCTCTCTGCTGCTGGCTGGAACGCCTCTACGTACCCCGCTGGGTCGCACAACCGGTGTGCAAGGCTGGCCCTATGTTTGCGGTGCTGATCGGCAGCCTACTGGTGTTTGGCGGCGATCTGGATGCAACTCAGGATGTCGCCACGGTGGGGGTTATTCCCGGCGGTCTGCCAGATCTGTTCGCCTTCAGCATTGAGTTCGAATTGATCAAGCAACTGTTTACCCCGGCGCTACTGATCGCACTGATCGGTTTTCTGGAGAGCGTGTCGGTAGGTACGGTACTGGCCAGTAAACGACGGGAGCGCATCGATCCCAACAAAGAGTTGATCGCTCTGGGCGCGGCAAATCTGGGGGCGGCCGTATCCGGCACCTACCCGGTTGCCGGTGGTTTTGGTCGTTCCATGGTAAACCACAGCGCAGGGGCACAAACCACCGTTGCGTCCCTGATCTCGGCGGTGCTGGTGATGATGAGTGTGCTCTTCCTGATGCCGCTCTTTTACTATCTGCCCAAAGCGACACTGGGCGCGGTGATCGTGATGGCGGTGATCCCGCTGATCGACCTGTCCAGCTTCAGAGAGTGCTGGCGCTTCAACAAAGCCGACGCGTTAACCCTGCTGGCGACCTTTGTGATGGTTCTGGTGATGGGGGTAGAACTGGGTATTCTGTCTGGCATCGCAATCTCCATCGCACTGCTGCTCTACCGCTCCAGCCAGCCGCATATCGCGATCGTTGGCCGTATTGGTGACACTGCCCATTTCCGCAATATCGAACGCCACAACGTAACCACCTACAGCAATACACTGGCACTGCGTATCGACGAGAGTCTCTATTTTGCCAACACCCGTTATGTGGAGGAGTTCATCCTTAAGCACTCCGCCGACCACAGCAACCTGCAACATATCGTATTGATCTGTAACGCCGTTAACTTCATCGACGCCAGTGCACTCGAAACGCTGGAAAATCTGGTGCTGAAATTACGCGATGAGGGCATCACCCTGCACCTGGCTGAGGTTAAAGGCCCGGTGATGGACCAGCTGGTCAACACCTCATTCCTTGACCATCTAGGCAACGGCCAAGTGTTCTTCACCACCGATGAGGCGATGCAGACGCTCGCTAAGAGCGCCTGAGCCCTACACTTAATCGATCGGATCGTCCGGACAATTTACCCCGCGACGGCGTGAGAAAAAGATCGCACTGCCCGGCATCGCCTTGGCGCGCTTCTTTGCCTGCGACGCCAACTCCGCCACCTCGTTATGACTGGCACAACGCAAGGGATCGGGTTGTACCACGCCAATCGCCAGTCCCAACAGGGGATAAAACGCAGGTTCGCCACGGCGATCTTTGGTCTCGACCCCCCCGTTTTGCAGATCTTTGGGCGAATAAAAAGCCCGAATGGCGTCATCGAACTCCAGCAGGATCTGCTCACACAGATTTTGCCAATCCGCCGAACGGAATATCACCACAAAGTCATCACCGCCGATATGGCCAACAAAGTTGTTGCTGCTGGCCGCATAACGGCTGATCAACTCACCGAGCAAACGGATCACCTGATCCCCCTTCGAATACCCGTAGTGATCGTTGTAAGGTTTGAAATTGTTCAGATCAAAATAGGCCACCTTGAACGGCAGATTCTGACGCAGCAGCATGTCGATCTCACGGTTGATCGGCACATTCCCCGGTAACAGGGTCAGAGGATTGGAGTAACGCGCATTCTGGATCTTCAGGTCGGTTATCCGTTTCAGCAGGTCACGCACACTGCCCATACCGAGGTAGCCGACATCCTGGGTGATGATAAAGTCCTGCTGTACCGCAAAATCATCCTGATCAGTCACGATGCGCGACAGGTTTGCCAGCGTCATACTGCTTTCAACAACCAAAACATTCTGACTGAGCAACTTCGCCACCGGTTTCTTCTCGTACAGCGCGCGGCCGTACTGACTGGAGAACTTCTCCAGCAGCTCCGAACGCAGCACGACACCGGCCGGTTTCCCCTCGTACAGCACGGGCACCGTATTCAGATGCGGGTACTGCTGAAACAGCTGGCTGACCTTACCGATCGCATCATCGGGCGAGACGGTCGGCGCCGAACGCAACAAACTGAACGCGGTATCCGCGAAATCCGGACTCTGATACACCTGCAGATCAGCGTCGTTAGCGATCTCCTTCAGTTGCGGAAGATCGGCTTCAGGCAGCAACGCCGGCCGCCCCAGATAGTAACCCTGGCCAATTCCCACCCCCAACTGCTGCAGGGAACGCAGCTCTTCGATCCTCTCGATCCCCTCAGCAATCACCTGACACTGCATGGTTTGAGCGATATTGCAGATGGAGCGCACGAACTCCTTCTTCACCGGGTCCCGATCCAGACCCGCGATAAAATGCTTATCCACCTTCACGTATTCGGGGCGCAGTTCTGACCAGAGTTTCAGCCCGGAATAACCGCTGCCCAGATCGTCGATGGCAATCTCAAAACCCATATCACGGTAGTGCATCACGGCAGACTTGGTCAGTCCGAAGTGATCAAACGGGTGCTGTTCTGACAGCTCAATGACCACTTCCGATACAGGGATACCGAGCTCATCCAGCAACTCCTGAGTGAACCCCTCCCGATACTGGGGAGAACTCAGCAACGAAGCGCTGATGTTGAGGAACAACTTGCCCTCCGGTCTCAGCTCCGCAAAACGCTTCAGCGCCAAGCGGCGACAGCTCAACTCCAGCGCATTCTGCAAGCCGGCCTCGATCGCCGCGCTAAACAGAGCATCCGGAAACTGCAGAGCACTGCCAACCGGGCCACGGATCAGCGCTTCATAGCCCAGAATACGTCCACGCCTGAGGTCAACAATCGACTGAAAATGGGGGAATAACTGATCCTTCTCGATCAACTCGTTCAGCTGGACCCGGAGATCAGGCAGTACATCCATCACACTGGACATTGTCTACTCCTAATAACGGCAAGAACACCAGTTGATCAAAAATTGATGACAACGTGGTTAAACCTGAATCCGCATCAAGCACCTGGCGCAACAAGGGTGCCGGCTACAAGTTTCCAGATATCGGCAAAGAGCGTAAGATAGCAGCATGGCTGGTACGCAGAGGCTTTCGAAGCCCGTAACCCTCGCCGGTGATGTAAGATCACACCTCTCAGGCATGCGGTCTCACCGCACAGCAACGTTAATCTAATATCCGGAATATCACTTTGGGATCTGTCAGCATGAACTTCTCGCTTCAAGATACTCGCATCGCAATTATCGGTCTGGGGTATGTCGGCCTGCCACTTGCCGTCGAGTTCGGTAAGAAATTCACTACCGTGGGATTCGATATCAATGAAGATCGATTGCAAGAGCTGCGTGCAGGAACTGATTCTACCCTTGAGGTAAGCGATGCTGACCTTGCCCAGGCTTCTATGCTGACTTATACCTCAGCCATCACTGATCTTGCAGACTGCAACGTCTACATTGTTACGGTCCCAACCCCGATTAACGAAGACAAGCAGCCCGACCTGACACCTTTGGTGAAGGCAAGCGAATCGATTGCCAAAGTACTCAAAAAAGGCGACATCGTTATCTATGAATCCACGGTCTATCCCGGTGCTACCGAGGAAGACTGCGTACCGATCCTGGAGCGAGATTCCGGCCTTGCCTTCAATCAGGATTTCTACTGCGGTTACAGCCCTGAGCGCATCAATCCAGGTGACAAAGAAAGAACTGTTACTAACATTCTAAAGATCACCTCAGGTTCAACCGCAGAGGTCGCTGACTTTGTGGATGACCTCTACAACACCGTTATCACTGCAGGTACCCATAAAGCCTCCTCCATCAAGGTTGCGGAAGCCGCCAAGGTGATCGAGAACACGCAGCGCGATCTCAACATCGCATTGATCAACGAGCTGGCGATCATCTTCAATAAGCTGAATATTGATACGGAAGAAGTTTTGCAGGCTGCCGGCACCAAGTGGAACTTTCTGCCCTTCCGCCCCGGTTTGGTGGGTGGACACTGTATCGGTGTAGATCCGTATTACCTGACACACAAAGCACAGTCGATGGGGTATTTCCCCGACGTCATTATGGCCGGTCGCCGTATTAACAGCGGCATGGGTGCCTATGTCACCAGCCAACTGGTAAAAGCGATGATGCGCAAACGCATCCATGCACTGGGCGCCAAGGTTTTGCTGTTGGGCTTAAGCTTTAAGGAGAACTGCCCGGACCTGCGTAATACCCGCGTCGTGGACATCGTCCACGAACTGGCTGATTACGGTATCGAGTGTGATGTTTATGACCCTTGGGTTTCCAAGGAGGAAGCGCAGGAGGAGTACGGCATTACTCCAGTAGAAAAACCAGCCGCAAGCCAGTATGACGGCATTATCCTCGCAGTTGCCCACAACGAGTTTAAAGAACTGGGCAGTGAAGCGATCCGTTCCTTCGGCAAAACCGATCACGTACTTTACGATCTGAAATATCTGTTCTCAGCTGACGAAAGTGATCTGCGACTCTGATCGCGCTACAAGAGGTTGAGAAGGCTGATTAAGCCCTCTCAACCAATCTCTTAAGAGACCACTTCATCCGCAGGACGATATGACGCCTGCTTCAGCCACTCGATCTCTTCCGGCCAGAGCGTTTCGTCAATGGTCTCCAGTACCATCGGGATACCGCGGAAACGATCATCCTGCATGATAAAGCGGAACACATCCCAGCCGATCTCTCCCTGTCCCAGGCTATGGTGGCGGTCCAGGTGCGAATCCAGCGCGCCTTTGGAATCATTCAGGTGCATGCCACACAGGTACTGAAAACCAACAACCTGTTCAAACTCTGCAAAAGTCGCTTCACAGGCTTCCAGCGTACGCAGATCGTAACCAGCGGCGAAGGTGTGGCAGGTGTCGAGGCACACGCCGACACGGGTTTTATCCTCAACCTGATCGATGATCGCTGCCAGCTGCTCAAAACGCCAACCCAGGTTACTGCCCTGACCGGCAGTGTTCTCGATCACCGCTGTGACACCTTCGGTCTGCTCCAGCGCCCAGTTGATCGACTCCGCAATACGGGTGAGGCAGTCAGCTTCAGGGATCTTGCGCAGGTGGCTGCCCGGGTGAAAATTCAGGTATTTCAGCCCCAGCTGTTCACAGCGCTGCATCTCATCCAGAAAGGCGTTACGCGACTTCTCCAGCGCCTCCTGCTCCGGGTGTCCCAGATTGATCAGGTAGGAGTCGTGCGGCAGGATCTGCTCCGGCGTAAATCCCAAACGTTCGCAGTTCTCTTTAAAGGTTTTTATGCTGCGGCTGGTCAGCGGTTTTGCCTCCCAGCGGCGCTGATTCTTGGTAAAGAGCGCAAACGCAGTCGCTCTCAGCTTTGCAGCATTCAGCGGCGCATTCTCTACGCCACCGGCGGCACTGACGTGCGCGCCGACGTAATAAGGCTTGTCGCTCATATTTACAGCTTGCATGCACCGCCCAGGCAGTCATCGAAATCCATGCTTTCCAGCTCCTGACGTTCAGCGTGCGCCTGTTTGATACGCGCCATCAGTTCGCCCTCATCGCCAGCGTTCTCTTCCACGCCTGCGCGCGCGAAAACAGCCACAAGGATTTCCAGTTCGTTCAGAGTCAGATCGTTCATCTACATATTTCCTGTTGCACTTATGCGGGCAGTAGCTGATCTACCATCAGCTGTACATTGCGCTGCCCACGAAATTCATTGATATCCAACCGATACACGGCACGTACGCGGGCGATCCCCTCGTTCGGCCACAGTTCCAGGTCGGTATTAAACTGGATGGCATCAACCGCCATACCGGAGGCGGGATCCATCAACACCATCTTCAGATGTTTCTGCCCGACGATACGCTGCTGCAGCAGGGCAAATTCACCGTCGAACAACGGCTCCGGGAACTGATGCCCCCAGGGGCCTGCTTCACGCAGCATCTCGGCCATCTCGATGGAGATCTCCCGGGCAGTTAAACTCCCGTCGGTGAGCACGGTTTCCTGCAGGTCGGCTGCCGACAGCTGGCGGCGCACCTCTTTATCAAACGCTTCGGCAAAACGCGGATAATCGTCCGCTCTCAGCGTCATCCCCGCCGCCATCGCGTGGCCGCCAAATTTGCTCAACAGGCCGGGATTCGCCGCCGCGATCGCATCCAGGCCATCTCGTACGTGGAAACCACTGATCGAGCGTGCCGAACCTTTAATCTCGCCCGCATCACCTGGTGCGAAGGCGATCACCGGACGGTGCATCCGCTCCTTGATGCGCGACGCCAGAATACCGATCACCCCCTGATGCCAGCTCGCATCGTAGAGACAGACCCCATAGGGCATCGACGCGGTTTCCAGCTGCAGTTCATCCAACAAGCCCAGTGCCTGGGCCTGCATATCCTCTTCGATGCTGCGTCGGTCTCGGTTCAGTTGATCCAGCGTCACCGCCAGCTTACGAGCCTGCTCCTCGTCATCGGTGATCAGGCACTCGATGCCGATAGAGATATCTTCCAGACGCCCCGCCGCATTCAGGCGTGGAGCGATCGCAAAACCCAGGTCAGACGCCACCAGCTTGTGGCGCTGTCGACCAGCCACCTCCAGCAGGGCAAGGATTCCGGGGCGCGCACGGCCAGCGCGGATACGTTGCAGGCCCTGATAGACCAGAATACGGTTGTTCTGTTCCAGCGGTACCACATCCGCCACGGTACCCAGCGCCACCAGATCCAGCAGTTCCGCCAGATTCGGTGGCTGAATACCCTGTTGCTCAAACCACCCCGCCTGCTGCAACCTGCGACGCAGCGCGATCATTACGTAGAAGATGACACCCACGCCACAAGTCGATTTTGCAGGAAAGCCACAGACGGGCTGGTTCGGATTGACGATGGCGCACGCCTGGGGCAGTTCAGCACCCGGCAGGTGGTGATCGGTGACGATTACGTCGATCCCATACTCAGACGCCCGCTGCACACCACTGATGCTGGAGATGCCGTTATCCACAGTAATCAGCAGCTGCGGTTGCCGCTCACGGGCTACATCCACGATCTCCGGACTCAGGCCGTAACCGTAGTCAAAACGATTGGGCACCAGATAGTCGACCTGCGCCAAACCCATACGTCTCAGAGCCAGTAAGCCAACGGCGGTACTGGTTGCACCGTCACAGTCGAAGTCACCGATGATCAGCACCCGCTCCTGCCGCTGCATTGCCAGCACCAGGCGCTCTACTGCAGTTTCAACACCTGACATCCGGTGATCTGGCAGTAGCGTTTTCAGGTTGCGCCCCACCTCTTCAAGATCATGCAGACCGCGCGAGGCATAGATACGCGCCAACACGGGGTTAACCTGATTAAACAGCGGCAGATCCGTGGGCGGTTCGGGGCGGCGGCAGATATTCAGTTCTTTCATCGATCAGGACTCCCGACCTGGTAGTAGCTGCGAGGTTTTTCCACTGAGGTAATAGGCGATTAATCCAATCCACTCCCGCACCCCAATGGAGAGATCACGCATATTACGCCAGAACTGTACCGCTGGCTGGTTTGTGGATACGCGATAATCCACCGGATAGGGCTCCACATCCCAACCCTGCTGACGGAAGATCCCCACCGATCGCGGCATGTGGAATGCAGACGTTACCAACAACCAGGGACCTTTCGTTTTATCCACAACCTCAGCAGAGTAGAGGGCGTTTTCGAAGGTGTTGCGTGCATCGCGCTCCACGATCAAACGCTCCCGTATGCCAATCTGCTCCGCCCATTGGGCCACGACATCCGCCCCCCGGTAGTTCTGGTAAAGAATCGAGCTGCTACCACCGGTGATCACAATGGGGATCTCAGGGTAACGTTTTGCCAGCGCAGGTATCACCAAAACACGCTCTGCCGAAGAATTAAGGTGCGGCAAACCATAGAGCGCAGACAGCGTCGCCTCTTCCGCGCCCCCCAGAATAACGATACCCGCCAGGGAGTCAGGCAGTTCGGCCCGCTGGATTCGTTGCTCCAGAGGCGACAAAAACAGATTGCCTACAGGAAAAACTGCGACAACCAACAGCAAGGTCACCGACGACAACGCCAGCCAGAGCCCGCTCCGCTTACCTGCCCAGACCAGCAACAGACCGATCAGGATCAGCAACAGCAGAAAATGATCCGGACTGGCCAACGCCCAGAAGACTTTGGAGAGGTAGAAAAATAGATCCTGCATAGACAAAAAAGGCCCACAAATGCGGGCCTTTCCAGATCAGTTCCGTCGCTTAGTTGGTGTGAACGTGACCGGCCATGTACTGCTGAACAGTCTGCAGATCATTTGCCAGCACTTCCACGCGCTCTTCACGCTCAAACAGATCGGTCATGTGCGGTGGCAGCTGTGGCGATTCCAGACCCGCTTTTACAACAGGCTCAGGGAATTTCACAGGGTGTGCCGTTGCCAGCGTCACCATAGGTACAGACTTGTCTTTCCGGCACTCACGTGCGGCTTTCACACCGATCGCGGTGTGCGGGTCCAGCAGGTAGCTGGTCTCAGCGTAGACATCTTTGATCACATCGCAGGTGGTCTCGTCATCAACCGCGTAGCTGTCGAACAGTTCGCGTACCTGATCCCAGTTGCCGTCACCCAGCTGTACGGATTCGGTTTTGAAACGATCCATCAGATCAGAGATCTCAGCACCGTCACGGCCGTATACGTCGAACAGCAGGCGTTCGAAGTTGGAGGAGACCATGATATCCATGGATGGAGACATGGTGTGAACCAGCTCACCCTTAGACATGTCGTTCCCGGAGATCACGCGGTGCAGGATATCGTTACGGTTGGTCGCTACAACCAGCTGCTGGATCGGCAGACCCATCTGCTTCGCCAGGTAACCTGCGAAGATATCGCCGAAGTTGCCGGTCGGTACAGAGAAGGAAACCGGACGGTGTGGACCACCCAGCGCCAGTGCAGCGGAGAAGTAGTACACGATCTGGGACATGATACGCGCCCAGTTGATCGAGTTAACCGCACCCAGCTTCATGCCTTTCAGGAATTCCTGGTTGGCGAAGCTGTCTTTAACCATCTGCTGACAGTCGTCGAAGTTACCTTCCAGCGCGATGTTGAAAACGTTGTCTTCCAGAATCGTGGTCATCTGGCGACGCTGTACTTCAGACACGCGGTTGTGAGGGTGCAGGATAAAGATATCGAGATGATCGCTGTGGCGGCAGCCTTCGATCGCGGCAGAACCGGTATCACCGGAGGTCGCGCCCATGATCACCAGACGCTCATTGCGCTTGGTCAGGGCGTAATCCATCAGGCGACCCAGCAGCTGCAGGGCGAAATCTTTAAACGCCAGCGTAGGACCGTGGAACAGCTCCAGTACCCACTCGTTGCTGCCCAGCTCTTTCAGCGGCGCAACAGCAGTGTGATTGAAACCCGCGTAGGTCTCGTCGATCATCTGTTTCAGATCATCTTCAGCTACGCAGTCGTCCACGAATGGCTTGATTACCTTGTACGCCAGCTCAGCGTAGGAGAGACCCGCCCAGGAGGCGATCTCTTCCTGAGAGAACTTAGGCAGCTCTTCAGGTACGTACAGACCACCGTCGCTTGCCAGACCGGCCAGCAGGACCTCTTCAAAATTCAGTGCCGGAGCCTGCCCCCGGGTAGAGATATATTTCACGCTCAAGACTCCTTAGTCCGCCAGGTGTTCTACACGGATACGGGTAACAGTACCGCAGATAGCGTCCAGCGCTTCCATCTCTGCGATCGCTTCGTTCATCTTCTGTTCCTGCACTCGTTGAGTCAGGATGATTACCGGCACCTGCTCTTCGCGGGTTTCTTTCTGGATGATCGCTTCGATGTTGATGCCTTTCTCACCCAGGATGCTGGTTACCTGAGCCAGTACACCCGGCTGCTCCAGCGCCTGCATACGCAGGTAGTATGCGGTTTCAACGTCTTCGACCGGCAGCACTGGTGCATCAGACAGCTCGCTTGGCTGGAATGCCAGGTGCGGAACGCGGTTATCGCGGTCTGCGGTCAGGGTACGTACAACGTCAACGATGTCGGCAACGACAGCGGACGCGGTCGGCTCTGCGCCGGCGCCTGCACCGTAGTACATGGTCTGACCCACAGCGTCACCGTCAACCAGTACCGCGTTCATCACGCCGTTTACGTTCGCCAGCAGTGCAGATTCCGGTACCAGCGTCGGGTGAACGCGCAGTTCAACACCGTTTTCGGTACGACGGCTCACACCCAGGTGTTTGATGCGGTAACCCAGCTCTTCAGCATACTGCACATCATCACGGGTGATCTTGCTGATACCCTCGGTGTAGGCTTTTTCAAACTGCAGCGGGATACCGAACGCCAGAGACGCCAGGATGGTCAGCTTATGCGCTGCATCGATACCTTCAACGTCGAAGGTCGGATCAGCTTCTGCATAACCCAGCGCCTGCGCTTCTGCCAGTACGTCGGCAAAGTCGCGGCCTTTGTCACGCATCTCGGTCAGGATGAAGTTACCAGTACCGTTGATGATGCCCGCCAGCCAGTTGATCTGGTTTGCAGCCAGACCTTCACGGATCGCTTTGATGATCGGGATACCACCCGCAACGGATGCCTCGAAAGCAACCATCACGTTCTTACGCTGCGCCGCTTCAAAGATCTCGTTACCGTGTACAGCGATCAGCGCTTTGTTGGCTGTTACAACGTGTTTGCCGTTTTCGATCGCGGTCAGAACCAGATCACGCGCTACCTCGTAGCCACCAATCAGCTCTACAACAACATCGATCTCAGGGTTGGTTGCAACATCGAAAATATCCTGAGTAACCTGAACACCTTTCGTATCGCAGTCAGGGTTAGGACGACGTGCGCCCACCTCTTCTACAACAATTCGACGGCCTGCACGGCGAGAAATCTCATCCGCATTACGCTTCAATACGTTGAAGGTGCCGCCACCGACGGTTCCAAGACCACAGATACCTACTTTTACCGGTTTCAAAACTTAACCTCTCGCTGTGAATATCTTCAGCACTGCACAAAAATTGAGCCGGGTATTATAGCGAAAACCGCCTTACAGGACTATCGCCTGTTCGCGCTCCCGGCAACGCAATAAAAAAGGGGCCTAAGCCCCTTTAAGAAATCTTCGCTAATGTATCAATCATTCGAGATTCATGCGCTTGGCCAGCTGTTTCGCAGGCAGATAACCCGGCAGCAGTGTGCCGTCTTCAAAGACCAGCGCCGGCGTACCTGTCACACCGATGGACTGCCCCAGCATCAGCTGCGCCAGCACCGGCGATTCACAACGCGCTGGTTCCACAGAACCACCGGTTTTAGCCGCGGTCATCATCTCGTTACGTTTTTCAGGTACCGCACACCAGATCGATTCCATCACCTGGTATGGGCGTGAACCAACACCCTGACGCGGGAACGCCAGATAATTCACCTGTATCCCCATCTTATTCAGGGTTGGCACCTCTTCATGCAGCTTGCGGCAGTAACCGCAGCTCACGTCGGTGAACACGGTCAGCGTCGCCTTACGTTCACCCTCTGCCGGGAAGACGATGATATCTTTGTCCTCTATCTGCGCCAGCATCTCCTGACGCTGTGACTTACGCTTACCTTCGGTCAGGTTTACGAAGCCCTCTTTCTCGGACAACTGATACAACGCGCCAATCATAAAGAACTCACCCTTGGCATCAGAGTAGAGCAGTTCGCCGGAATCCAGCTCAATGGCATACAAACCCTGCATCTCTGCGGGCTTGATCGAGATCGCATTAATCCGGGAATTAATCTGTTTGAGACTGTCGGAAATTGCCTCCTCCGGGGTGGAAGCCGCATAGCCGAAGCCACTCAATCCAAATAGTATCAGGCCTGCGGCCAGCAAATTACGCATAGTCTTCCTCATCAATTTAGGGATCCATTAGTGGCTAAGATACAAATCCCCACATAAAGTTCATCACAATCCCACTTAGCCACGCGGATGATGTTTGCCGTGCAGCGACTGTAAACGATGCTGCGCCACATGTGTATAGATCTGTGTGGTCGACAGGTCGCTGTGACCCAGCAACATCTGCACCACACGCAAATCAGCACCGTGATTGAGCAGATGGGTGGCAAATGCGTGGCGCAATACATGGGGCGACAGCGGCTTATCGATACCCGCCACCACCGCGTAACGTTTGATACGGTGCCAGAATGTCTGCCTCGTCATCTGCGACCCACGGCGGCTGGGGAACAACACCTCGCTATTCGCCTCCAGATTCAGCAACGGCCTGCCCTCTTTAAGATAGGTCAGTACCCAGCGGATCGCTTCCTCGCCCAACGGCACCAGCCGCTCCTTACTGCCCTTGCCCACTACCCGGATCACACCCTGATGCAGATTCACCTGCCCCAACTGAAGTGAAACAAGTTCAGAGACACGTAGACCGGTCGCATAAAGCACCTCCAACATGGCGCGATCACGCAGCTCCACCGCATCGCCGGTTTGCGGCGCCTGCAGCAGCGCCTCAACGTCGCTTTCAGTCAGCGTTTTCGGTAACGTCCGCCCCCGCTTGGGGCCTTCGATCAGCAGCGTTGGATCGCTCTCAATACTCTGCTCACGCACCAGAAACCGGTAGAAACCACGCAATGTCGACAGCATACGGGCCGTTGAACTGGCTTTCAGATGCTGCTGCACCCGCCAGGCGAGGTAACGTTGCAGCTCCTCACGCCCGGCTGACAACAGGTCCGCATTACGCTCCTGCAACCAGCCCCCGTACTGCATCAGGTCCCGTCGATAGGACGCCAGGGTACTGTCGCTCAGACCTCGCTCCATCCAGACCGCATCGAGGTAACGATCCATCCATTGCCTATCGGCCGATGAGAGCGGTGTGCTTGGTTTTGCAGACGGTTTAACTGACAAGGCGATCTACCTGAAAGAAAAGAGCCGTCATTGTGACGGCTCTTCAGCGATTATAAAAGTGAGGACTGGCAATCCCTGTTTAACGATACACTTCGATCTCAGAGACCTTATCCAGAGCGATCGCATAGGTCGCCACCCCCATCTCCAGACGCTGCTCGATCACAATTTCCTGGGCATTCGCATCGATGATACGTCCGCTAATCTCCCGCCCGAAGTAGGTTATCAGGCGCGCCTTCCCCCCCTTGTACTTAGCAGCCTCGGAGGCCGTGATCTCCTGAAACTCCGATACGCGTGGTAAAGCCGGCACTGCATCCGGTTTACTCAGCTGCGCGAGCTGATCTGCCTGAGTTTTTGCCCGCTCTCTACTCAATGCGACCGCCTGTTCTACTTGTTCCTCGATGGTCAGCGTCTGCTTTTTCTCAGGCGGCCTCCAGCCGATCCCCTTCAGCGGGATCGATTGGCCACTGATGATCAGAGACGGATTGAGAAAATTGAGTGCAGCGTCAACAGACGCAATCTCAGGGGGATTTGCGGCGCCTAATGGCACCAACGGCTGGATATTCAGTGCCAGCTCTGCATCCGGCTTATTCAACGCCACCAGCCCCGCAATCTGCTCATCGGTGAGCTGAACACCGGTCAACGCCAGCAGGTCATCAATCTCTTGCCGAAAGATCTCCTCAAACTGGGCGTCATCGATTCCGGCAGACTGTTTACAATACCCCAGATAACGGCGGTTATAACCACTATCGCGGTAGGTCACGCGCAGCGACTTCAGCTCTACACCGCCCATCATCGCGGCGGGCATCGATACACTCTCACCCCGGACCTGCAGTTTAACCTCGGTAGTCATCGCGCCGACCTGAGCGGTATCGGAATCCAGATAGATCACAGCTTCAGCCGCCGCAGGATCATAGCTAAAACTCAGCAGGGTATCGCTGCTCAGGGAGCGATACCCCAGCTCTCTCAGCAGCTTGACACCTGCCGCATCACCGCAGAAAGCACTCGGCATCGGGATCGATGGATCACGCGCCTGCTCAAAAGCCATCTGCCACTGTTTCGCCAACGAGCTGTTCAGATCAAACAGCAGTCCATTCACGCGCATCGTCAATGACGAGGGCATCTTTCCCTGCGCCAGACGCTCCTGCAGCTGAAGCATCTCTGACCAGTCAGAGGTTTTCACCACCCACTCGCCCAGCATCAGCTGGTCGCTGCTACCCATGGGAATCAGCGTAATGTTTTTCAATCCAACTTCAGTGGCCAGGAGATCAATATGGACATTGCCGTAACGTAACTCGGCAAAAGGCGCCACCTTGGCGATCAGTTCGTCGGCAGAGGAACGCACAGAGGACCACAGGTAACCGTAAAAACCAGCCACCGCGAATACAGGCAAGAGGAGAATAAGTAACAACAGCGCGATGCGTTTGAACATCGATATCCTTAAACCAGGTTCCCTAGGAGATGAGTAGAAACACTATAGGCAAGGCTTGCTGAGAATGCCATTGACGTCCGCCAACAGCCGGGGAGATGACATAAAAAAAGCGGCTAAAAAGCCGCTTTTTCCGAAACTGTACTAAGCAGTGCTTAGTTAAGCTTCTCTTTAATACGTGCAGACTTACCGCTACGCTCACGCAGGTAGTACAGCTTCGCTTTACGCACGTCACCGCGACGCTTAACGGAGATGCTGTCTACAGTAGTGCTGTAAGTCTGGAAAGTACGTTCCACACCAACACCGTGAGAGATCTTACGTACGGTGAATGCAGAGTTCACGCCGCGGTTACGCTTACCGATAACTACGCCTTCGAACGCCTGCAGACGGGTACGGGAACCCTCTACTACTTTTACCTGTACGACAACGGTGTCACCCGGGCCGAATTCTGGCACTTCTTTAGTTTTCTGTTCAGCTTCAATCTGCTGAATAATCAGGTTCTTGCTGCTCATGGCTCGCTCCTAAATATTCAACCGTCGGACCCTTGGGTCTCCCGGATAAAATCTTTTAACAATGCCTGCTGTTCTTTGGTTAACTCCAGAGAATCCAGCAACTCAGGACGTCGTTTCCAGGTTCGTCCCAACTGCTGTTTCAGACGCCAGCGTCTGATCTCCTTATGGTTACCGCTCAGCAGCACCTCAGGCACTTGCATTCCGTCTAACTGTTCCGGTCTCGTATAGTGCGGACAATCCAGCAACCCGTCAGAAAACGAATCCTCGGTAGCTGAATCCTGATGCCCCAGTACACCGGGCACCAAGCGTGAGACTGCATCAATCATGGTCATGGCGGGCAATTCACCGCCACTGAGGACAAAATCACCCAGCGACCACTCTTCATCAATCTCAGTTTCAATCAGGCGTTCATCGATACCTTCATAACGCCCTGCTACCAGAATCAGCTTCTCGCGCGTTGCTAATTCCTGCACCCCGTCGTGATCCAGCCGGCGTCCCTGAGGCGAAAGATAGATCACCTTCACCTGCTCATCCCCAGCTGCAGCTTTTGCAGCCTGGATCGCGTCCCGCAGCGGCTGAACTTTCATCAGCATGCCGGGGCCACCGCCGTACGGTCGATCATCTACAGTGCGATGCTTATCATGCGTGAAGTCACGCGGATTCCAGCACTGCAACTCAATCGAACCATTTCGCACCGCTCTTCCGGTAACGCCGAAGCTCTTAACTGCTTCAAACATCTCCGGGAACAGCGTCACTACGCCAAACCACACGGTTTAGAACTCCGGATCCCAGTCGACCCGAATAGCACCTGTTTCCAAGTCAATTTCTTTGATCACCTGATCAGGCAGGTAAGGTATCAAGCGTTCGTTACGATCAATACTCTCGGCGTTGCCTTTAACCACCAGCACATCGTTGGCACCGGTTTCCATCAGGTGACTCACCTTACCCAGCAATTGGCCGGATTCGGTGTAAACGTTCAGGTTTTCCAGCTGGCTCCAGTAGAACTCACCCTCTTCCAGATCCGGAAGAC
Source organism: uncultured Marinobacterium sp. (assembly GCA_947501565.1). Taxonomy (GTDB): domain Bacteria; phylum Pseudomonadota; class Gammaproteobacteria; order Pseudomonadales; family Balneatricaceae; genus Pontibacterium. The sequence goes on along the minus strand of CANMWJ010000005.1, from coordinate 140,910 downwards.
GGCTCTCTTCAACCGCAATTTCAATCCCGTTATAAGTACGGGCGATCTCGCGATCATCCACTCCAGCCAACTTGGCAATCAGGCCTTTACCGTGACGCTTGCCCGCTTCCACCTCAACCGGTGTCCACTGGCCTTTGATCTTCAACAGCCACGGAGAGTAGGTCAGTATGTTTTCCATCGGATCGGTGTAAGAGTAGATCTTCACCCAACCTTTGACGCCATACACAGAGGAGACACGACCCAGAATCGTCTTACTTTCGGAGGCGTTTCCACTCATTTAGCTGACCCGACCTGAACCTGATAATTATTCAGCAGCTTTCGCAGCTTCTTTCAGCAGAGTTGCTACACGGTCAGAAACCTGAGCACCTTTACCCTGCCAGTATTCAACGCGATCCAGGCTTACGCGCAGACGCTCTTCCTGACCACGAGCCAGAGGGTTGAAGAAGCCAACACGCTCAATAAAACGACCATCACGTGGGTTACGTGAGTCAGCTACAGTCAGGTGATAAAAAGGGCGCTTCTTAGAGCCGCCACGAGACAAACGAATTGTTACCATGCGAATGGTCCCTTTAATTGTGCAGGTTTTGATATCGCCTGCAGTTTCGTATCCCGACGGCAACCGTTTCAGATCACCGTCGATCCAACCTTTGTCCGCCGATCAGGCCAGGGCATGATCCACGAACGCAAAAACAGGGCGGGAATTCTACGCGAATTCACCGCCCTTTCATAGACGTTTCTGCTTAAATCTTAGTCAGTCTGAGAAATAACGTCACCCTGCCGACGAAACACACCGGGAACCGGTGAAAATGAAGAGGCTTAGCGCCCTGGGAAGCCACCGCCACCCATGCCGCCCATACCACCTGGACCGCCGCCCATACCCGGTGGCAGCATACCTTTCATGCTGCGCATCATCTTGGACATGCCGCCCTTGCCCTTCATCTTCTTCATCATCTTCGACATCTGCTTGTGCTGCTTGATGAGACGGTTAACGTCCTGCACCTGAGTGCCGGAACCTGCGGCGATACGTTTTTTACGGGAACCGGTAAGAATATCCGGGTTGCGGCGCTCTTTCGGGGTCATGGAGTTGATAATCGCTTCCATCTGACCCACGCCTTTTTCGGCACCGGCCATCTGTGCAGCATTCGCCATCTGGCCCATACCCGGCAGCTTGTCGAGCATGCCCATCATGCCGCCCATATTTTTCATCTGCTGGATCTGCTCGCGGAAATCCTCCAGATCGAAGCCTTTGCCCTTCTGGATCTTCTTGGCAAATTTTTCCGCTTTCTTCTTATCGATCTTCTGTTCCGCTTCCTCGATCAGGGACAGTACGTCACCCATACCCAGGATTCGGGACGCGACACGATCCGGATGGAACGGCTCAAGCGCTTCCACCTTCTCGCCAACACCGAGGAATTTGATCGGTTTGCCAGTGATGTGGCGTACAGACAGCGCCGCACCACCACGGGCATCACCGTCGGTTTTGGTCAGGATCACACCGGTCAGTGGCAGCTCGTCGTTGAAGGCGCGCGCAGTATTCGCGGCATCCTGACCGGTCATCGCATCAACCACAAACAGGGTTTCAACCGGCTTCACCGCCGCGTGCAGGCGTTTGATCTCATCCATCATCTCGCCGTCGACGTGCAGTCGACCGGCGGTATCCACCAGCAGGACATCGTGATGCTGGATCTTGGCGTGCTGAATGGCCGCGTTAACGATATCTACCGGATCCTGCTCCGCAGTAGATGGGAAGAACTCGACCTGGACCTCTTTCGCCAGGGTTTCCAGCTGCTTGATCGCCGCCGGACGGTAGACGTCGGCAGAAACCACCAGCACTTTCTTCTTCTCACGCTCACGCAGGTAACGGGACAGTTTAGCGACAGAGGTGGTTTTACCCGCACCCTGCAGACCCGCCATCATCACAACCGCCGGTGGCTGGGCTGCCAGGTTCAACGCTTCGTTGGCCTCACCCATCACCTTAACCAGCTCTTCGTTAACGATCTTAACGAAGACCTGCCCCGGCGACAGACTGCTGCTGACTTCAGTACCTACAGCGCGTTCTTTTACGCTGTTGACGAACTCTTTAACAACCGGAAGGGCAACGTCGGCTTCCAGCAGCGCCATGCGTACTTCGCGCAGGGTGCCTTTAATATTGTCTTCGGTCAGCTTCGCCTGGCCCGTAACGGACTTCAGCGTTTGCGTGAGTCGTTCTGTAAGATTCTCGAACATGCTCTGCCTCAGCGTTGTCTCCCGCGTTCAACCGGTGAAACGGTGAATATTCCTCAAAGGGCTGAATATGGATCAGGCGGGACTTTCAGAAAATTTGCGTTGTCGGGCATTATACCGTAGCTGCAGGGAACGCCACACCCCATATTTCATCCGCCCCGCAATTATGACAAACTACCGTGCTTGCATACGGTCCCATCCATCACCGGACCTGTCACATTTAGTGTTGTATACCTGTCGTACGGCAGGAGGAAAAGGATGCTACTACTCACCACTTTTGTTGCGGTCGCCCTCTACAGCGCAGCAACGTTTTTCCAATGGCAGATACTGAAAGGCACCCGGCGCCAGCCGCGCACCACCAACCAGCTGCTCAGCTGGGGCGGATTTGCGTCTCACACCCTTGCGGCGTATCTGGTCCTGCATCCTGACAGCGGTATTCACCTCGGTTTCTTTGCCGTGGGCAGCCTGGTTTCCTGGCTGGTTGTGGCGATCGTTCTGCTCAGCAGCCTGCGCCAACCGATCGAAAACCTGTTTGTCGGTGTCCTGCCGATTGCGGTTATTACGACGCTGCTGGCCGGGGTTGTGCCCGAAGAGAGTGTCGCCCGCAACTACACCGGCGGGGTGATCATCCATATCCTGCTGTCGGTTCTGGCTTATAGTATCCTGACCGTTGCCGTATTGCAGGCGGTCCTGCTGTCACGCCAGCACTCAGCGCTGAAACACCACCACACCCGTGGACTGGTGGCCTCACTGCCGCCGCTACAGACGATGGAGCGTTTACTGTTCGAGATGCTCTGGTCCGGCCTGATCCTGCTGACCGCAGCGCTGGCCAGTGGATTTATCTTCCTCGATGACCTGTTTGCACAGCAGCTGGTACATAAAACCGTACTGTCGATTGTCGCCTGGGTGCTCTACACCACCCTGATCTGTGGCCGCCTGTTCTTCGGCTGGCGCAGCCATACCGCAACGCGCTGGACCATCGGTGGTTTTATTCTGCTGGCGCTGGCGTTTTTCGGTAGCAAACTGGTGCTGGAGTGGCTGCTGTAAGGGCAGCCACCACACCTGAAAGCCAACTATTTCGCTACTTGACACTGTCAGGGGGGAAACTGACAATGAGCCTTCCTCAATAAAAGACAGGTTATGCAGTCTTGGAAGACGCATCGATAAGCCTATTACTGGGCATCCTCTGCTTTCTTATTCTCTGCTCCGCATTTTTCTCCAGCTCTGAAACCGGCATGATGTCGCTCAACCGCTACCGGTTGAAACATCTGGTGAAAAAGAAGCATCCCGGTGCACGCCGTGCCAGCAAACTGCTGGAGCGTCCGGACCGACTGATCGGGGTGATCCTGATCGGCAACAACTTCGTGAACATCCTCGCTTCTGCGATCGCAACCGTTGTGGCGGTGCGCTTGTGGGGCGACGCGGGTATCGCCATTGCAACGGCGGCCCTGACCCTGGTGATCCTTATCTTCGCCGAGGTCTCACCCAAAACACTGGCAGCGCTGCATCCGGAAAAGATCGCCTTCCCGGCAGCCTATGTACTGCGCCCACTGCTGACACTGATCTACCCACTGGTGTGGATCGTTAACGGCATCACCAACACCTTCCTGCGTCTGTTCGGCATCAATGTCAGCGATGACAACAACCACCACCTCAGCACCGAAGAGCTGCGCACACTGGTAAACGAAGCGGGCGCTCTGCTGCCACACCGTAACCAGTCGATGCTGCTGGGTGTACTGGAGCTGAGCGAGGTGACCGTCAACGACATCATGATCCCGCGTAACGACGTGATCGGCATCGACCTGGATGACGACATCGACGCGATCATCCAGCAGCTCAGCATCACCGCGCACACCCGCCTGCCGGTGTATCGTGGTGAACTGAACAAGGTGGTCGGTATCCTGCACATGCGTAATCTGGCGCAGGTGTTCCATCAGGGCACCATCTCCAAAGCAGCCATTCTGCAGGTGATCACCGAACCCTACTTTATTCCTGAAAGTACGCCGCTGCAGACGCAGCTGCTGCACTTCCAGAAACAGGGCCGTCGCATGGGCCTGGTAGTAGATGAATACGGTGATATCGAAGGTATCGTGACGCTGGAAGATATTCTGGAGGAGATCGTGGGTGAGCTGTCTGCTGACGCCAATGAGGAGAGTCAGGATATCCATCCGCAGGAGGATGGCAGTTACTTCATCGACGGTACCGCGTATATCCGTGACGTAAACAAAGCACTGAGCTGGGATCTGCCGACCGACGGTCCGAAAACCATCAACGGCCTGTTTACCGAAACGCTGGAATCGATCCCGGACGCCAACGCCTGTATGCGTATCGGTCGCTACCAGCTTGAAACCCTGCAGATCAGCGACAACCTGATCAAAACCATCCGTATCATGGCGAACGGTGAACCGGAGTCCGAGGACTGATCCGGCTCCAAAGGTGCTCCAAAGGCATTGCGCCGCCGTAGAGAGTTACTCGTCGGCGGCGAGTTTCTCCTCTACGCTGCGGATCTTATCCGCCATGCTCTGCTCACGGTCGGTACGGGTACCCACCCGCATCGAGGTACTTACCCGGGGCGCCCCCATCTCATGCACCACCTCGTGGCAACGTTTCACCGCCGCAAATACCGCATCCCACTCGCCTTCAACATTGGTGCCATAAGCGTGCATCTGATATTCCAGACCACTTTTCTCCAGCTCACGCTGACAGGCGGTCACGTATTCGGACACCGAGACGCCCACCCCCAGCGGGATCACGCAGAGATCGATCATTACATGCATTTGTTTTCTCCGGTAAGCGGAGTCAACGCCTGAAACCGGCGTCACTCAGCAGATTTCGCCCTTTTCCCGACGCGCAATTTTGGCCCAGACCTCGCGTTTCTGGTCGTCGGTCAGCACCCCCCACTCACCGATCTCGATGCCGTGGCGATGACAGGCGACACAGATATCGTTCTCGTCCAGGGCACAGACCCCGACGCAGGGATTAGGGACCGGCGTTGATGCTGCCGCTTCGGTTTTGGTCGTCATCAGGAATCCTGCACCTTAAAGTCTTTCAGGAACCGACGCATGTTTTCCACATAATGCTCGGAGTTAGCTTCCAGCCCCTTCACCTGCTCGTCACTGAGCAGACGTTTCACCTTGGCAGGCGAACCCACCACCAGCGAGTAATCCGGGATCTCCATACCCTCAGGTACCAGAGCATTGGCACCGATCAGGCAGCCTTTACCAACCCTGGCACCGTTCAGTACCACCGCGCCAATACCCACCAGAGAGCTGTCGCCGATGGTACAACCGTGCAACATCGCCTGATGCCCCACGGTCACGTTTTTACCCACATCCAGCGTAAAACCCGGATCGGTGTGCAGTACGGCACCGTCCTGAATATTAGTGCCCTCACGAATGATAATCGGGTCGTTATCTCCCCGAATCACCACGTTAAACCAGATGCTGGTGCGATCGTGCAGCTCCACGTTGCCGATTACGGTCGCGTTCTCGGCTACAAAGTGTTCCTCACCAATCAGCTTCACTTGCTGCCCTTCCAGGGTATATAACATGTGCTCACTCTCCTCGATGTTCAGGTCGTGGTTTCATCGGTATCTTGGCGTCAAAACCTACGTTAAGCAGTTCTGCCAGCACGTAGGCGGTCAGACCCCAGATCACATATCCCTCAAACTCCCACGCAGGTACATAGTGCGTAGTGCGGGTCAGTCGGATGGCATCAGTACGGTGACGGGGATCGGCGATCAGGTAGCTGAGCGGCACGCGGAAGATCGCATCCAGCTCATCCGGGTTGGCTTGCAGGCTCACATCGTGCGGCACGATGCCTACGTAGGGCGTCACCTGCAGACGGTTCTTGGACATCACCTGCCCCAGAGGGCCCACCACATCCACCAGCTCAGGATCGAGTCCGACCTCCTCCTCCGCTTCACGCAGGGCGGTAAACAGCAAATCGGGATCGGTATGGTCGAATTTTCCGCCGGGAAACGCGACTTCACCGCTGTGGCTGGAAAGGTGTGTCGCCCGCTGCGTCAGGATCACCTCCGGTTCGGAGGGGTGATCGGTCAGCGCAATCAGTACGCTGGCCTGTGGTTGATCCGAACAGAATCGGCGCGGCGTATAGTTGTTCAGTCTGTCTCTCAGTTCTTGCAGCATAAACCCTTGGGCGCAGGAAGTTTTGGTTCATGATAACCTTGTCCCTCCATCTATGCCCACCTTAAAATCAAACCTGTTCTTAAAAGGATAGATGATGAATTTCTGTAGCCACTGCGGTAACAGCGTCCGTATTGCGGTGCCCGAAGGTGACAACCGACCGCGCCATATCTGCGACAGCTGCGGCACCATCCACTACCAAAACCCACGTATTATTGCGGGGTGCCTGCCGGTGTATGAAGATAAAGTCCTGCTCTGCAAACGGGCGATTGAACCCCGCTTGGGTTACTGGACCCTGCCTGCCGGTTTTATGGAGAACGGCGAATCCACCGAACAGGCCGCTCTGCGTGAAACCTATGAGGAAGCGTTTGCGGAGGTAGAGATCCAGAGCCTCTACACGGTGACGTCTATTCTGCACGTCAATCAGGTGCAGATGTTCTACCTGGCGCACATGCCGAAACCTAAGTTCTCAGCCAGCAGCGAATCGCTGGAGGTGGCGCTGTTCAGCGAAGACGAGATCCCTTGGGATGACCTGGCATTTCAGACCATCCGCAATGCACTGGAGTTCTATTTCGAAGATCGCAGGCAGGGCGAGTTCCCCCTGCGTCATGTGGAGTTGAGTGCGAACCGACGCAAGCCCTGACCCCGTTTAGAGTGCCGGCTCAGATATCTGCCAGCTGCCACACCGCGTACGCCACCTCTTCATAGGGGTGTGCCTGTTTGAGGGTGGCGACCGCCTGATGGATCAGGTCATCCGCGCAGACCATCTCGATCTTCCACTCCGGCACAAACTCCACCACATCCTGAATACCAATATGGGGATCACTGCCCTCCAGCGGGCGGAACTGCCCCTCCCCCTGGGTCTGCCAGCAGCAGCTGTCGTAGTTGCCGACGCGGCCGACGCCGATATCAAACAATGCTTTTTTAACCGCTTCCCGGTTCTCGTCCGGCACATAAAAACTCAGCTTGTACATCCACTTCCTATCCTTTGTTACCTATCCCTATACCTTTAACGATCTGTGACGTTTGCACAAGCGCTTACCAACGGTGTCGGTTGTCATGCAGCCGGTGGTTACCGCGATGCAGAGGGCGATCGTGGTGACGTTTATAGTGTTTATTCCAGTAGCGATGGTTTTTATAGCGCGGATGCCAGTAATGGTGTCGATAGGGGCGGTGGTAGCGATGGTAACGATGATGCTTGTAGTGGCCGGGAGGCCCCCAATAGCGCCGGTAGTGACTGCGATGGTAATAGCGATGCGGGCTACCAAAGTAGAGATCAAAGCTACCGTGATGCCCGATCGGGCCGTGAATCCCCAGATCGATATACACGCGGCTGAGAAGCGGCAGGTCGGTTTTGGATTTCAGTTCATCGGGCAGAGCCTGCACTGAACTGACAGGGGCAGTTGTCTGAACCTGAGACCAATCGGCAGTGGGCAGATTGGCACTCGCGTCCATGCTAAGGCTCAGGACCACAATGCCCGACATGAATAAGGATTTCATGGGACACCTCGTCGTTTTAACGCCTTACATGCACAGTTATATCCCGGACAGGCTGAATCAGGGGTTAACGTACTCGTAGATCGTTTGACTGAGGTCTGCCACCGCCTGTTCCATCGCTTCGTTCAGGGGTAACAGTGGAGTGAGTTGCGCCAGCTGTATCAGCCAGAGTTCGATCCGGGGCAACGGCAGGTTACAACTTTCCGCCAGCGCCAGCGTCTCGTGCAAACCCCAACCGTGGCTGCTCAGGCACCTGATGCCATCGAGCTGTGGCAACTCGTCACGCATAAAACGACGAATGCTGCCCGCAGGTAGCTCCATCTGTGCCGCGTCTACCAGCAGCACCCGGTCCACGCCCTGCAGGTAGTGCAGCAGTGTGCTGCCAGGCCGATCCAGGCTGAGCAGCTCCACCGAGTCGGGCAGCGGCATCTGCTGCAGAGTATCGATCACCCGCCAGCCGAGGACATCGTCCCCCTGCGGCGACCCCACACCGATCACACGCCAGCGCGTCACCGGCGCTCCGTGGTCAGTTTAAGGAAGTGGGTGGCGCAGGAGATGCAGGGATCATAGTTACGCACCACCTTCTCACAGTGCAGGCGCAACTCGTCGTCGCTGTGGTCAAGGCCAAACTCCAGCAGCGAGTGATGCAGGTCCGCTTCGATACGCGCCTGATTCTGGCTGGTTGGCGGCACAATACGCGCGGCCGTGATCAACCCTTCGTCATCCACCTCGTAGCGATGCCAGAGCAAGCCACGCGGCGCCTCACTCCAGCCGTAGCCAACACCTGCCTGTGGTGCCACCTCCACACAAGACGTAGTCGGTTCCGCATAACCTTGCAGCAAACGGATCGCTTCACGCAGGGCAAAACAGATCTCCAGCCCCCGCGCCAGCATGCTGTCAAACATGTTGCGGCTCGGGAAACGCCCGGCATAACGGCTGAACTGGCGGGCATCGTCACCGTGCAGGTGAGCGGCGTTCAGATTCAGGCGCGCCAAGGGACCAACCAGATAGGGCGCACCGTCGAGGTGGCTCCAGAGCGCGGTGGAGTGCGGTGCATGGGACTCAGTAAAGTGCTGCTCATAGGTTTCCGGTATTAGCTTCAGGCCGGAGGCACTGGCCAACATGCCGTTTTCGATCGGGTAGTATGGAGTTGAGTCCTTTGCCGTCAGCGCCACATAGTCAAACTCCTGTGTCGCGTCCGGGACGGGGATCTGCGCAATCCAGTCCACCATCGCCTCCGCCTCAGGCAACGCCTGCTGCAGCTTCGCCAGCATCTGTTCCACGTCTGCCAGCGCCGGGGCGCGATGAAAGCCCCCCACCTTGATCCCGATCGGATGCACTGAGCGGGCACCGAGCAGGCGCATCAGCTCGTTCCCCAATCCCTGCAATTTCAGTCCCCGTCGCACTTCATGGGGATACTCTTTTGCCATGGCAATACCGCTGTCGAAGCCGAAGAAATCCGGCGCCGCCAGCAGATGAATATGCAGCGCATGGCTCTCAATCCACTCGCCGAAATAGAGCAGTCGGCGCATGTCGGTCACCCAAGGGCCGGGATCGATACCGAAGGCGGACTCCAGCGCATTTACCGCACTGACCTGATAGGCCACCGGGCAGATGCCGCAGATCCGCGCGACGATATCGGGCACCTCGGTGTAACTGCGCCCCTCAAGAAACTTTTCAAAGAAACGCGGCGGTTCGTAGATGCTGAACTGCAGCCGTTTAATGCGACTCTTCTCGATCTCCAGATAAAGCGCGCCTTCACCCTCCACACGGGCCAGGATGGGCACCTTGATCAATACATTGCGTTCAGTCATCGCTGCCCTCTCCTGTCGTCAGCTGTGACACTGGGATCTGCTCAAAGGCGGGCGCCACCGGATGGATAAAATGCATGCGCCGCGCCACCGCTTCCGGTAGCAATCCCAAACCCTCGAAACGACGCGCCAGCCCCTGCGCGTTGCTGTTCTCCGCCGGTCCGTAGCAACCGTAACAATCCCGCCCAAAACTTGGACAGAGTGCCCCGCATCCGGTGCGTGTCACCGGCCCCAGACAGGGCTCTCCCTTAGTGACCAGGGTGCATACCAACTGTTTACGTTTGCACGCCATGCAGAGTTTGTCCGCCTCATCACGCGGTTTAACACCTTGCAGCAGGTCACTGACCACCGCCACCACCTGCGCACTGTTGATCGGGCAGCCCCAGATCTCAAAATCCACTTTAACGTGTTCGGTAATCGCCGTGGATTCCGGCAGGCTGTCGATATACTCTGGCCGTGCATAGATCTGCGCGAGCCAATCCTCGCGGTCGGTCGCCAGGTTTTTCAGCGCCTGTATACCGCCGGAAGTGGCACAGGCACCAATGGTAATCAGGTAGTGACTGGCATCGCGTATACGCTGGATACGTTCCTTGTCGTGGGCGGTCACCACACTGCCCTCGATAAAGGCGATATCCACCCGCTGCTCCTCCCCTAAAGGCCCGGCTTCAGCAAAGTGAACCAGCTCCACCTGCTCCGACAGCTCCAGCAATCCCGCGCCCATATTGAGGAACGCCAGCTGGCAGCCGTCGCAGGAACTGAACTTATGCACCGCTACCCGAGGTTTCGTACTCATCTCAGATCCCCCGTTTACCCAGTAGCGCCCGCACCTGTGGATAAGCGAACACCGGGCCGTCTTTACAGATAAAATCCGCGCCATACTGGCAATGGCCACAATGTCCCACGGCGCACTGCATATTGCGCTCCATGCTCAGGTAGATCTGCGCTTCATCCACGCCCATATCGATCAGCTTTTCGCTGGCCGCTTTCAACATACCTTCTGGACCACAGAGCATCGCAATGGTGTTGGCCGGATCGCCCTGACTGCGCTCGAACACCTCAGTGACCCGTCCATGATGGAAAGGCCAGAGGGTGCCGCCGTGATCAGCGGCGATCAGCACGTCGGTGTTGGGCAGGGTGTTCCAGTAGTCGTAGCGGGCGCGCCAGATCAGCTCGTCGGAGTGTTTCACCCCCTGAATGATCGTCAGGCGACCGAAGTGGCGGCGACGCATCAATACGTAGTTGATCACCGCGACCACCGGCGCGCAGCCTAAACCACCGGTAACGATCATCACGTCTTTGCCTTCCGCCTCAACCATCGGCCAACCTACGCCGTAGGGGCCGCGCAATCCCAGACGGTCACCTTCGCGCAGTTGCGCCAACCCTTCGGTTACCCGCCCCACCGCGCGGATGGTGTGGTCGATAAGGTGCTCATCCTGAGGATCGGAGACGATGGAGATCGCCACCTCACCCACGCCATAGAGGTAGAGCATGTTGAACTGGCCTGGCGCGAAGCTGTACGCCGTTTGTGCCTCCGGGTCCACCAGCTGCAGACGCAGGGTGAAAATTGAGGGCGATTCCTGAATAAACTCCACCACCTCTGCCTCCATCGGCAGGTAGGCGTTTGCGGTCTGCAGGCTACTCAGAGACTCATTCATCATTTTCCCCACTAGCTCCAATTGCCCCGTTTGGCCCACCTGGCTCCGTCAGAATGCGCGCTTCAGCGACAAGATCGATCTCCGCCGGGCACCAGCTGGTGCAGCGACCACACCCCACGCATCCGCTACGCCCGTACTGCGCCTGCCAGCTATCGAGTTTATGGGTCATCCACTGACGGTAACGGCTCTTGGTGTCGGGCCGCACCTGAAAACCCGCCAGATAACCGTGCCCGGCAGTAAAGCAGGAATCCCACTCGCGCTGATGGGTGCTTTCCGTGCCGCCCAACGACGCCAGATCCCCTTCACTGTGGCAGAAACAGGTGGGGCAGACCTGGGTACAGTTACCACAGGCGAGACAGCGCTCAGCGATATCATCCCATTGGGGATGCTCGAAGTTTGTCTTCAGCAGGTCGTGCAGTTTGATCTGGGGCAGGGTGCGGCTCTGTGCCACGACGGCATCTTGCGCCTGTTGTATACAGAGCGCCTCCTGCTCCTCAGTCACAGGAATCAGGGGGATGTCAGCCAGTATGTGATTGCCCTGCTCGCTGCCAGATTCAACCACGTAGCCCTCATCCAGCTCGGTGAGATTGATATCAAATCCGGCCTTCGCCACAGGACCGTCGCCGGTTGATGCGCAGAAGCAGGTATCCGCCGGATGGGAACAGTTCACAGCGATGAGAAAGAGGTCTTTTCGCCGAGAGGCGTAGTAGGGATCGATATACTCCCCTTCCAGAAAGTGCTGATCCTGCAGTCGTAACGCCGCCAGATCGCAGGCCCGCACACCCAGGGCCGCCTGTTTATGCTCTACGGGCGGCGGAACAATAAACTCGATATGACCGTCGCTTTCGCGGCGTGCCTGCCAGAGCGTTTCCTGTGGCGAGAACAGCAGCGGTTTCAGTGCCTGTGGGCCATTGGCCCAGCTGAAATGTCGTTCGGTATCGGACACATCAAGCCGATAGCTGCCCGGCGCCTGTCGGTCATGTACACCTTGCGGCAGCTGAGCAGTCGATTGCAATGATTGATAGAGGATCGCACCATCCCGGACCTGAGGTCCGTGCACCTGATACCCCTGCGACAGCAGTCGATCTATCAGCTGCTGCAGTTGCACACGCAGCAGATAGCCTCTTACGTGACTCGACATACCTGTTTAGCTCCCCTGCAGATCCAGTACTGCCAGATTAGGTCAAGCCTGGCCATCCCGGCAACGTAACTATAGGAATAATTCAGGAATAATTATGGTGCGACTTGCTGGCAATCAATCCAGCCGGCAGTAATGTCCCTTGCGAGCACCGGTCATCAACGTCTCAAATCCCGCCTGACTTACTGCCAGCAACTGTTCGTGGTCACCCGCTTCTATATACACAAACGCCAGACTGAACAACGCTTCGTCCACCAGGGTATCGATACCGTAGGCTTTGCCCACGGCCGGAATCGCGCCCGGCTGGCAGTCGATCAACATGCGGTCCACCTCCGCCTCCGATGCCAGCTCCAGGTTGCGCCCCAACAGCTCATTGATCCGGTCCAGCATCACCCAATGGGAGGTGGGGATCGCCACCAGCAGATAACCCGCTTCATCGACCAGCAGGACCGCTTTTGCCAGATGCTCAGGGTCCACTTGGGCCTGTTTGGCGGATTGTGCGGCAGTTTCAGTTTTTGGATGGCGCACGATATCGAACGCAATTGCGTGCTGATCCAGATAAGAGAGTAAACGCGGTGCAATGGCCATAACTTGCCTCGTCTTAGCTTTGGAACCTGTGCATAAGTCCGAGACTTTCTTTGCGGCCGCCCTTTGGGGCGTTTCGGTCTTGTTCGCAGGTTCCCTTATTCACCCTACCCTTAAGATAGATGATTTTTCGGCTCCGTCCGGCCGATCGGGAAGCTGACATTGGGCGCTGTACTAGACTTATAGAATGCTTAAGGGGGCGGCAAGTCTCAGCCACTGCCCCATTCAATACAGGAACAAGCCATGTCGATACGTTCAGGACCGTCATGGATGATATGGCCTTTGCTCTTTGTTATCGCGCTCTGGATCGAACTGACCCAGCCCTCTTTCGCGCAAGAGGAGACAGCAAAAACCTCTGATCTCAGCCAGGTCTGGTTCGTAAAACTGTCCGGCGTAATCGGGCCAGCCAGTAGCGATCTGGTCACCCGTTCGCTGCGCGACGCGCAGGAACAAAACATCCACCTGATCGTGATTGAGCTGGATACCCCCGGCGGCCTCGATACCTCCATGCGTAACATGATCCAGGCAATCATCGATTCACCAGTGCCAGTCGCCACCTTTGTCTATCCGAAGGGTTCCCGCGCGGCCAGTGCCGGCACCTACCTGCTTTACGCCAGCCACGTCTCGGCCATGGCCCCGGCCACCAACCTCGGTGCTGCCACACCGGTGCAGATCGGCATGACACCGCCGAGCCAGCCGGACAAAGAGGGGGCAGAGAAAAACCCCGCGCAGAGCAACCCGATGCAGAAGAAGATCATGAACGATGCCGCCGCTTATATCCGGGGACTGGCGGAGCTGCATGGGCGCAACGCCGACTGGGCAGAACAAGCGGTGCGCGAAGCGGCCAGCCTGAGCGCCAGCGAAGCGCTGGAACTCAAGGTGATCGATCTGTTGGCCAACGACCTGAATGACCTGCTGCAGCAACTGGATGGCCGCGAGATCAAGGTGCGCGACCAGAGCTATCGCCTCAGCACAGCAGAATACAGCCTGAGCGAAATCACCACCGACTGGCGCTACGACTTCCTCTCCACCATCACCAACCCCAACGTCGCTTACATCCTGATGCTGGCTGGCCTCTACGGTCTGCTGCTGGAGTTCTACAACCCCGGTGTCGGCCTGCCCGGTGTGGTAGGCGGTATCAGCCTGCTGATCGCACTCTACGCCTTCCAGCTGCTGCCGATCAGTTACGCGGGATTGGGCCTGATTCTGCTCGGCATCGGTCTGATGGTGGCCGAGGCGATGTCACCCAGCTTCGGTATTTTTGGCCTGGGCGGCGCAGTCTCCTTCGCCATCGGTTCGGTGATGCTGATGGATACCGAACTGCCCGCCTTTCAGATCGCGCTACCGGTCATCGCCGGATTTACAGCGGTCACCGGCGGCCTCTGTATTTTTGTGCTGGCGATGGCGTTGCGCTCACGTAAAAGCGCAGTGGTTAGCGGCACCGGGATGCTGATCGGCAGCCCCGCTATCGCCATCGAAAGCTTCAGCCACAGCGGTAAAGTCAAACTCAAAGGCGAAATCTGGAACGCCCGCAGCGACCAGCCAGTCGAGGAGGGTGAAACTGTGACCATCATTGCCGTACACGGCCTGTCTCTGGAAGTCGGAAAAGTGGACAGCCCCGCATCAGGAGAGACTCCATGATCACCTACTACTTCTACCTCAGCGTTATCATTCTGGTGCTGGCGATCCTGATCAGCACCTTCCGCATCCTGCGTGAATACGAACGCGGTGTGATCTTTCTACTGGGACGCTTTTACAAAGTGAAAGGCCCCGGCCTGATCATCGTTATCCCGCTGATCCAGACCATCGTGCGTGTGGATATCCGTACTGTGGTTATGGATGTACCCACTCAGGACGTGATCTCGCGCGATAACGTCTCGGTGATGGTAAACGCCGTGGTCTATTACCGGGTAGTGGATTCACAGAAAGCGATCATCAATGTGGAAAACTTTCACGAAGCCACCAGCCAGCTGGCGCAGACCACCCTGCGCTCAGTGCTCGGCCAGCATGAACTGGACGAGATGCTCTCCTCACGCGACACCCTCAACCGCGATATCCAGACCATCCTCGATCAGCAGACCGACGACTGGGGTATCAAGGTCAGCAACGTAGAGATCAAACACGTCGACCTGAACGAATCGATGATCCGCGCCATCGCCAAACAGGCGGAATCGGAACGTGAACGACGCGCCAAGGTAATCCACGCCACCGGCGAGCTGGAAGCCTCGGAAAAACTGCGTGAAGCGGCCCGGATCCTGTCAGAACAGCCACAAGCGTTGCAGCTGCGCTACCTGCACACACTCACCGAGATCGCAGGTGAACACAGCAACACCATCGTCTTTCCCCTGCCGATCGACCTCCTCAACAGCCTGAAAGAGGCGATGAACGGCAAGCACAACAGCTGAATAACGCTGATTTAGCGCGCGCTGTCATTAGACAACGCGCCGGTTCGGGGTAAGATGGGCGACTCACGGAGCAGATCAGTCAGGAGTCGGGCATGTCGGAATCAATGCTGCAGGATCAACTCGAACACAGCCGTACGGTGACCTTAATGCACAGCGCCCAGTTGTATGGCAAAGCTGATCCAGGCCTGCCTTTACTGCGTATCAACAACGGAAAATGTGACGCAACCATCGCCATTCAGGGCGCCCAATTGCTGCAGTTTCGCGCCCACGGCGGCAGCGAGCTGCTGTGGTTAAGCCCCAATGCACTGTTTGTTCCGGGTAAAGCGATTCGCGGGGGCATCCCCGTTTGCCTGCCCTGGTTTGGGGTTAACCGTGTCGATCCCACCAAGCCCAGCCACGGCTTTGTCCGTAACCGGGATTGGATTCTGGAATCGATCGATGAACCGGACGCAGATCGCACTGAACTCTGTTTTCTTTACCTCTCCGACGAGCAGGATCTGACGCTCTTCCCGGAGCCGTTCAGCACCCGACTCAGGATAACCTTGAGCGACCAGATCGATATGGATCTGGAGGTCAGTAACCACGGCGACGACAACATCCCGGTGAGCTGGGCACTGCACAGTTACCACCCGGTTAGCTCGCTGGAGGATACCCGCATCAGTGGCCTGGACGGTATCTACTATCTGGATAACACCAACGGGCTGGAGCCAACCCTACAAGAGGGCGATATCAGCTTCAGCGGTGAACTGGACCGTGTATATGAAACCGTACCGCCGACGCAGGAGATCGACGGTCAGCCGCAGATTCTTATCAGCGGTGAACACTGTGAAACGGCGATCGTGTGGAATCCGGGTGCCGAGGTAGCGGCGCGTATGGAGGATGTCGGCGCCGGGGGACATGAGCAGTTTATCTGTCTGGAGCGCGGTGCGGCCTTTGCCAACGGCTGGACGATCGCTCCGGAAGACCAGCTAAGCGCCCGCGTCACTATCTCTGAAATTAAGTAGATTACGCGACACAAGTAGCGCAAAACTCTAAGCCATACTTAACGTCGATCATCAGAAAAGGAACCGCAATGTCGATCAGCAACGCCATCATCAACATCACCAACCTGCGCCTGCGCACCTATATCGGTTTTAATCCCGAAGAGATGACCAAACAACAGGATGTGGTGATCAATATCGAGATCCATTACCCGGCAAACAAGGCGATGTGCAATGACGACGTAGAAGCCGCGCTGAACTACAAGGTGATCACCAAGAAGGTGATCTCTCATGTGGAGGCGGGCCACTTCAAGCTGCTGGAGAAACTGGTTTCCGATGTACTGGAGATCAGCAGCGAACACCCCTGGACGGAGTTTGCCCGCGTCACCATCGACAAACCGCACGCATTGCGTTTTGCCGACTCCGTCTCCCTCTCGCTGGAATGGCGTAGAGACGCGGCACAGCAGTAAGCTTCAATATCTATTTAGTTGGGAGTCGCTGGCGCTCGTCGCCAACCTACGCATCTCTGTGTAGGTTGGTGACGAGCGAAGCGACTCCCAACATCAGCAAATTAATAAGCATTTGAGATCTATACCGATCCTATGCCGCGTTCTGTAGATCCTCAATCAGCGCCAGCCGGTTCTGTTCCGGTATCCGGATCTCCGCCTGGTAGGCGGGGTGGTCCACACCTATTGAGATACCGGTGCGGCGGTGACAAGCGGCGCGGCGCATCTCCGGCGACAGCTCGAAACGCAGGAAGTGCACGCTGGAGGTTTTCTCCGCGTTATCCCGCTCCAGATCCTCATCGGCGATGGCATACACCGACGCGAAACCATCCACCTGTATCCACACCTTACGCTCCACACCGATCATCTCCGCCAGCGCCTCACGGCGTTCATCCACCTCGTTGTATTCGATCATCATGGTGGCTTTCCAATTACTGCCATCAGGGATCAACGGATTGTAGGTATCCAGCTCCTCCTGAATCGCCTCGGCTTCGAAGATCCGCTCCACCCGCAACATCTCCTGAATCTGATACTGCATGGTCAGCCGGTCTTCAAATAACAGGCGGATATGCTCCCCTAACTGGATCTGGCGTATCGCTTTGTGGCGCATCACCTCCTGACGGAACTTATCACGGCAGCCTGCGTAGGCTTCTAGTGTTAACAGATCATCTCGCTTAAGTTTGTTCATGCGCAGCTCCTCACAGACCATACGCTTTATGCAACAGGGAGATCGGGTGCATCGCTCCCTCTTCACGTTCACTCAGACGGGCGATATGCCCGCCCGCCATCGGACAATCGCTACTCAATGTGGCGCTTTCGGCCGCTTGCACCTTACGCGCTACGGGACGGCCGATCTTCACCGCTTTATCGTGGGTTTCCACCTTCACCGCATAAGTACCGTCGTGTCCGGAACAGCGCTCCAGCACGTTCACCTGGGTTTCAGGCACCAGCTGCAGTACGTCACGTGCTTTGTAGCCGATGTTCTGTACCCGCAGATGACAGGCCACCTGATAGCTGATATCCCCCAACGGATTTGAAAAATCGGTACGCAGCAACCCGGACTTATGGCGCAACCAGAGGTATTCGAAAGGGTCGAAAAACGCCTGCTGCACCTTCTTCACGTCCGGGTCGTCGGGGAACATCAGCGGCAACTCCTGTTTGAACATCAGTACGCAGGAGGGGATCAGCGCGGTCAGGTCGTAACCCTCGTCCACCAGCGCTGCCAGCTCAGGAATGTTCTGCTCTTTTGCGCGCGCCACTGCTTCAAGGTCACCCAACTCCATCTTCGGCATGCCGCAGCAGCGCTCACGCCCCACCAGCTTCATCTCAATCCCGTTGTGGTGGAATACTTCGACCAGATGTTCGCCAAGTTGCGGGCTGTTGTTGTTACCGTAACAGGTGGCAAACAGGGCCACCCGCCCCTGTGTCTGTTCAGTGGATTTTACCTTCACCTCACGCAACTCGTGCAGCAACGGCGTGACGCGCTTGCGCAGGGTATTGGAATCAAATTTTGGTAACACCGCCTGATGGTGAACACCGATGCTTTTCTCCATCAGGTTACGCGCCCACCTCTGTTCGTTCAGGGCGTTTACGGTGATATCGACAAGCGGGATAGTCGCCATACGCCCCACCTGATCGGTGCTGGTCAGTACCTTGTCACGGAAGCTGGCGCCCTGATTTTTAAACTTAACCGCTTTAGCGCGTAGCATCAGATGGGGGAAGTCCACATTCCACTCGTGGGGCGGCACGTAGGGACACTTGGTCATGTAACACATGTCGCAGAGGTAGCACTGATCCGCCACCTTCATAAAATCAGCCGGATCGACGCCGTCGACCTCCATGGTGTCGGATTCATCCACCAGATCAAACAGGGTGGGAAAGGCATCGCAGAGGTTTACGCAGCGGCGACAGCCGTGACAGATATCGAACACCCGCTCCAGCTCTTTATCGAGCGACGCTGCGTCGTAAAAATCGTTATTTTTCCAGTCCAGTGGATGTCGTGTGGGTGCGTCCAGACTGCCCTCACGGTCAGGCGATTTGCTCATACCGTTGGTCTCGCCACGGAGGATCAGAGCATCAGTCCTGCCCTGATCTCCGTTTGGTGGTTAGTCCAGACCGTCCAGGGCTTTCTGGAAGCGGTTTGCGTGACTGCGCTCGGCTTTGGCCAGGGTTTCGAACCAGTCCGCGATCTCGTCAAATCCCTCTTCGCGGGCGACTTTCGCCATGCCCGGATACATATCGGTATATTCGTGAGTTTCGCCGGCGATTGCAGCTTTGAGGTTACTGGCGGTTGGACCGATCGGCAGACCGGTGGCGGGATCACCCACCTCCTCCAGATAATCGAGGTGGCCATGGGCATGGCCGGTTTCACCTTCAGCGGTGGAGCGGAAAACCGCAGACACGTCGTTGTACCCCTCTACATCAGCCTTAGCGGCAAAGTAGAGATAACGGCGGTTCGCCTGAGATTCGCCCGCAAATGCATCCTTCAGATTCTGCTCCGTCCTGCTACCTTTGAGAGACATAAGGTTTCTCCTCTCGGTTCAGTGAATCAAGACAGCTCAAGTTAAGGATAGGTAAGCGATAGAGGGGTTTCTAAATAAAGATTCTTTATGCAAGTAATAGAAACCTGCTATCTGGTAGCAAGGTACTGATAAAGAAAGGAAAAGAGTGCCACACCGCAAAAACGCGGTGTAGCGATTAGATCTATACAGATTCAAGCTCAGGCTTATGCACCACGATACTGGCCAGATCTGGTGTTGGACGCCCCACATGGTAACCCTGCGCGTAGGTGATATGGGCTGCTTCCACCAGCTCCAGCACCTCCTGGCTCTCCACGAACTCAGCGATGGTTTCCAGGTTCAGCTCCTTGGAGAGTTTGGCGATGCTGTTTACAAAGGCCATGTCGCGTTTGTCGTTGGCCATGTTGGCGATGAACTCCCCTTCGATCTTCACGTAGTCGATCGGCAGGTGTTTCAGGTAGTGGAAGGAGGAGAAACCAGAGCCGAAGTCATCGATCGCCAGCTTGAAGCCCTCCTCTTTCAGGTTAGCGACAAACTGCTCCAGCACCGAGATACTTTTCACGGTATCACGCTCGGTGATCTCAAAGACGATATTCTGGGTGTTGATGTTGTGCTTCTGGGTCAGGCGTTTCACCTGCTGGATAAAGTCACTGACCACCACCGCACGCGGTGACATGTTGATAAACAACAAGCCCTGATAGTTGATCGCCTGCGCCGCGGCGAACGCTTTCTCCATCACGATGTAATCCAGCGCGTGGATCTTGTCCATCGACTCGGCAATCTCGATAAACTCTGCCGCCTGCATCAGGCTATCATCCGGCAGTTCGATTCGGCTCAGTACCTCTACCGCAGTCACCCGGCCGTTGTCGGTACGCTGGATCGGCTGGAACACCGGAATCAGCTTGCGGTGTTCGATAGCGTGTTTCACCAGCAGGGTTTTCTCGCTCATATCCTTGAAGATATTCACCAGATCCTGCTCGTCCGGTACGCAGAGGCGATCTTTACCGTCCTGCTTGGCGCGGTACATCAGGTTATCCACAAACATGAACAGATCTTTTTTGCTCTGCGCATGATCCGGATAGATGCCAATACCGATTGAGGCAGTTACCTTCAGTTCAGCCCCGGAGCTGTGCCGGATAGAGAAGCAACGGATGCGCTCCAGCAGTTTGCGGCCCGCCTCTTCGGCGTCCTCCAGTGAAGCTTCCGACAACATCACAACAAACTCATCACCGCCGTAACGGGCTACCACAGCCCCTTGCCCGAAGGTGTCCTGCAGACATTGCGCGAAAGTCTCCAGGAGTTTGTCACCCCAACTGTGGCCGTAACCATCGTTGATCGATTTGAAGTTATCCAGGTCGATCATCAGCACCGCCACTTTGTAATCGTGACGGGCACAGCGATCCAGTTCATACTCCAGCAGTTCCCAGAACATACGTTGGTTGTAGAGGTTAGTGAGCGGATCACGGGTGGCGTAGTACTCCAGATCGTTGGTGTACTTGTAGATCGCGCGCACCGATCCCACCACGTTAAGCAGCGTGGAGAGCACACTCTCCAGCACCAGCAGTTTGGTCTGGTCCTTGATGATCTCAGCCTGTACCCCGATGCCGACGATCCCGCCGATCTTCGGCGTATCCACCAGCAGGGATTTGCACTGCAGCTCGATGCTGTCCTGATCCAGTACGATCTCCTCCCCATCACGCTGGGCGACGTTGTGACGCACGTTCAATCCCGCGGAGTATAGCTGGGAGTCGCTCTCTTTCAGGCGGCGGATCACTGCCTTTTCCATATTGTCCTGCGTCTCCTGACTCGCTGGCCGTAACCAGAAGATCTCCAGGTCAAACAACTCATCGTCCACCTTAAAGATGGAAAACATCGTGTGGGCATCGATAACCTGATTGATCTCAATCAGCAGGTCGCTGACATACTCGCGCCAGTCACGCACCACCTCCGAAGTAATCACAAACTTCTCCAGCAGGCGGATCTCAAACTCCAGCAGCTCTTTATCCACAGCCACATGGCGCAGTTTGGTCGCGAGCGTCCCCACCTGCTGATAGATCTGCCCCAGCTCGTCAAACGCGAACTTACGACGTTCGAGTTCGAGGCGTCGCAGGTCCTCAATCGATTCCACCTCTTCAACCGCGTCAGTCAGCTGATGGATCGATTCATCAACCCGTTTGGTTAACGAACGCACCGCCAGGAAACCGAGCAACAGAGGCAGTGGCGCGATCATCAGCAGGTAGTAGATCAGGTTCTGTTGCGCTTGATTGATCAGCACGCCGAGGTTCTGTTCCACCTCGATCAGCCCCAGCGACTGACCCAGCGTGGCGTTGGTATGGCACTGCAGACACTCCGTGCGTGCCTGCAGGGGGTAAAGGTAGCGGCTGGCGTCATCCGTCTCTTCAGAAAACGCCTGGCCCGTGCGGATCGCTTCCAGAATGCTGGCATCCATCTCCGGCTGATTGATCTCGCCGAATAACTGATCCACCACCGGTGCGCGATAGAGACTGACCTTCAGGTCTGAATCGCTGTTGTCTTCCGCCATCTGATCAAGGAACTGCTGCAGCTGCTGCCGGTTCCAGCCCTGGCTCATCACCAGGTACATGGAGTTAAAGGTCTGGCCCGCTACCCGCTCAGCGATATCGGTCGCATTATGACGAATACTGCGATCGTACGCCTGACTGGCGATCACAAAAATCACCAGAAAGCCGAGCGCTGAAAAGAGGAGAATCCACCTCAATAGATAGGTCTTGATCGTACTGCTTTGTGACTGCATTTTGTTTTAATTTTTCCACTACACAAACAGAAGCGGACTTAAACGTAGCACAAGATTGCTGTTTTTAAAGAAAATAATCGAGAAAAGTCATCAAACTGCAAATATATAAATTTCTGCACCGTTTGATTTCTTTTAGCTATAAGAACCTAACCAGAATGGCAGACAGGGAACCTATAGGGGGGAAAGTTCGAGGGGATTACCCTTCAGAAACAGACAGACCCCGGCTGGCGGGGTCTGTAGAGGGCGTTCGATTATATCGAACCCGAATTGAGACGGGATCAGTTCAGATCCAGCACATCCTGCATGCTGTACACACCGTTCTCTTTATCATGAACCCACTTGGATGCACGTACCGCACCTTTCGCAAAGGTCATACGAGAGCTGGCCTTGTGAGTAATCTCGACGCGCTCGCCTTCTGTAGCGAACAGTACGGTATGATCACCCACCACGTCACCGGCACGGATAGTGGCAAAGCCAATCTCTTTCTTCGGACGCGCCCCAACCTGACCTTCACGGCCGTAAACTGCGCACTCATTCAGATCACGACCCAGCGCATCGGCAACCGCTTCACCCATGCTCAGCGCAGTACCGGATGGGGAATCCACTTTGTGGTGGTGGTGTGCTTCGATGATCTCCACATCGTAGTCATCACCCAGCGCTTTTGCCGCCATCGACAGCAGCTTGAAGCAGAGGTTAACACCCACGCTCATGTTGGACGCGAACACGACACCCATCTTGTCGCCGTAGCTGTTCAGTTCCGCTTTCTCTTCTTCGGTCAGACCGGTGGTACCGATCACGATCTTCTTGCCGTTTGCTGCGCAGAAGGCCATGTTCGCCAGGGTTGCCTGTGGCGCGGTGAAATCGATCAGTACATCGAAATCATCCTTGGCATCAGCGATATCACCAACAATGGCCACACCCAGTTTACCTACGCCAGCCACTTCACCGGCATCGGCGCCAATCAGGGAGCTGGTTGGTTCCACGATAGCCGCACCCAGCTCGACACCCTCGGCCTGCTGGATCGCTTCGATATTGGTTTTACCCATACGTCCGGCAGCGCCGGTCACTGCGATTTTGATCATTCGCTTAATTCCTGTGTAGTGACAGCAAGAGGCTGCTTATTCTTCGTGAGGGATATTCTGATCCATATCCAACGCCGGTTTTTCACACCCAGCGCTACCAACAATCTTGGCGGGCACACCCACCACGGTGGTGTGCGGCGGTACATTTTCCAGCACCACAGAGCCACCGCCAACTTTCGCACCGGCACCCACTTCGATATTGCCGAAGATTTTAGCACCAGCAGCGATCAGCACGCCTTCACGGATTTTAGGGTGACGGTCGCCGCTCTCTTTACCGGTACCGCCAAGCGTCACATTCTGCAGGATCGACACATCATTTTCGATCACGCAGGTTTCGCCCACGACGATACCCGTTGCATGGTCGAACATCACACCACGGCCGATGCAGGCCGCCGGGTGGATATCCACCTGCAGGGTGGAGCTGACACGGCTCTGAATGTAGAGCGCCATGGAGTGACGGCCCTGCTTCCACATCCAGTTAGCAACACGGTGTGCCTGGATAGCGTGAAACCCTTTCAGATAAAGCAGGACGGTGGATAACTTGCCGATCGCCGGGTCACGGGTACGTACCGCACTCAGGTCATGGCATACCGATGCGATGATCTGCGGATCAGACTCAATCGCCTGCTCGATCAGCTCGCGCAGGGTCACGGCTGGCATCACCTCATCCGCCAGCTTACCCGCCAGCAGGTAGGAGAGTGCGGAGGCCAGATCGCGGTGTCCGATGATGGTTGCGTGAAAGAAGCTGGCCAGAAACGGTTCGTTCTCCGCTTCAATACGCGCTTCTTCCTGAATCATTGCCCAAAGTGCTTTGGGCTCTAGCGGTATAGAGGTCATGCTGCCCTCGAAACAGAATGGGCCGTTACACGGCCCAATTCTTAAGTCATATCTTCAAAAAACTTCTTCACGGAATCAAAGAATCCGTCTTTTTTCGGTGAATGCTTGCTGTTGCCCTGATCCATCTCCGCCTGGAACTCACGCAGCAGTTCTTTCTGACGGCTGCTCAGGTTAACCGGGGTTTCAACCACCGCACGCACCAGCAGGTCACCAACCGAACCACCACGTACCGGTTTCACACCCTTACCGCGCAGGCGGAACAGCTTACCGGTCTGGGTTTCAGACGGCACTTTCAGCTTCACACGGCCATCCAGGGTTGGAACTTCCAGCTCGCCACCGAGTGCTGCATCAACAAAGCTGATTGGCACTTCACAGTATAGGTGTTTGCCATCGCGCTCAAAGATCGGGTGCGCTACCACGTTCACCTGAACGTAGAGGTCGCCCGCAGGACCGCCGTGGCTGCCAGCTTCACCTTCACCCGCCAGACGGATACGGTCACCGGTATCCACACCTGGTGGAATCTTCACAGAGAGGGTCTTGGTTTTCTCAACACGGCCCTGACCACGGCAGCTGGTACATGGGTCGGAGATAACGTGACCTTCACCACGACAGGTTGGACAGGTCTGCTGAACAGAGAAGAATCCCTGCTGCATACGTACCTGACCGACACCGCCACAGGTGCCACAGGTTTTTGGCTGCGTACCCGGCTTCGCACCGCTACCGTTACAGGTTTCGCAGTTCACCAGGGTTGGCACTTTGATGGTCTTCTCGACGCCGCGTACCGCTTCTTCCAGTGACAGGTCCATGTTGTAACGCAGGTCAGCACCACGCTGTACGGAGCTGCGACGACCACCGCCGCCACCGAACATATCGCCGAAGACGTCACCGAAGATATCGCCGAAGCCACCTTCGAAGCCGCCGCCACCGAAGCCGCCACCGCCCATATTCGGGTCAACACCCGCATGGCCGTACTGGTCGTACGCCGCTTTCTTCTGCGCGTCGGACAACACTTCGTAGGCTTCGTTAACCTCTTTGAAGCTCTCTTCCGCGTCTTTATCATCCGGGTTACGGTCCGGGTGATACTTCATCGCCATACGGCGGAAAGCTTTCTTGATGTCGCGATCGGAGGCGTTCTGATCGACGCCCAATACTTCGTAGTAGTCTCGTTTTGACATAGTCGGTGTTCTGGCTTTCACGCTGGCCCGTCACTTTGGGCCGGATACGACAACGCGGGCCGAAGCTGTTCAGCCCCGAATCCCGCGATGCCTCGAATAGCTGTTAGCCGGTAAGTTCATGTGAACACCACCGGCCAACGCCCTGTTCAGAAGTCAGACGTAGAAATTACTTCTTGTCGTCCTTAACCTCTTCAAACTCAGCATCTACAGCATCGTCGCCTGGCTTAGCTTCTTCAGCACCGCCCGCCGCCTGTTCTGCTTCAGCCTGCTGAGCGGCTTCTGCGTACATCTTCTGCGCTACGCCGGAGATCGCTTCGGTCAGTGCAGCAGTTTTCGCATCGATCGCTTCTTTGTCGTCACCCTTCAGGGCTTCTTCCAGTTCAGCGGTCGCTTTTTCGATGTTCGCTTTCTCTTCTTCAGTCGCTTTGTCGCCAGCTTCTTCCATGGTCTTCTTAGCAGAGTGGACCATAGCGTCGCCCTGGTTGCGCGCCTGAGTCAGTTCTTCGAACTTCTTATCTTCTTCCGCGTTCGCTTCCGCGTCGCGTACCATCTGTTCGATCTCGTCATCGCTCAGACCGGAGGATGCCTTGATCACGATGGACTGCTCTTTACCGGTCGCCTTGTCTTTCGCAGACACGTTCAGGATACCGTTCGCATCCAGGTCGAAGGTTACTTCGATCTGAGGCATGCCACGTGGTGCTGGCGGGATATCAGCCAGGTCGAAGCGGCCCAGAGATTTGTTCTGTGCAGCCTGCTTACGCTCACCCTGTACAACGTGGATGGTTACCGCAGTCTGGTTGTCATCCGCAGTGGAGAAGGTCTGAGACTTCTTGGTTGGGATGGTAGTGTTCTTCTCGATCAGAGGAGTCGCCACGCCACCCATGGTTTCGATACCCAGAGTCAGTGGAGTTACGTCCAGCAGCAGTACGTCTTTCACGTCACCCGCCAGTACCGCACCCTGGATAGATGCACCCATCGCTACGGCTTCGTCAGGGTTCACGTCTTTACGTGGTTCCTTGCCGAAGAACTCAGCAACTGCAGCCTGAACCATTGGCATACGGGTCTGACCGCCTACCAGGATCACTTCGTCGATCTCGGATGCAGACAGCTCAGCGTCTTTCAGCGCGATACGGCAAGGATCGATAGAACGGGTTACCAGTTCTTCTACCAGAGATTCCAGTTTCGCACGGGTCACTTTAACGTTCAGGTGCTTAGGACCGGTGGCGTCAGCAGTGATGTACGGCAGGTTCACGTCGGTCTGCTGTGCAGAAGACAGTTCACACTTCGCTTTCTCTGCTGCTTCCTTCAGACGCTGCAGCGCCAGAGGATCGTTGTGCAGGTCGATGCCGGATTCTTTCTTGAACTCGTCTGCCAAGTACTCGATCAGACGCAGGTCGAAGTCTTCACCACCCAGGAACGTGTCACCGTTGGTCGCCAGTACTTCGAACTGGTGTTCGCCGTCTACATCAGCAATCTCGATGATGGAGATATCGAAGGTACCACCACCCAGGTCGTATACAGCGATGGTTTTATCACCCGCGCCTTTGTCCATGCCGTAAGCCAGTGCCGCAGCAGTTGGCTCGTTGATGATACGTTTAACGTCCAGACCTGCGATCTTACCCGCGTCTTTAGTTGCCTGACGCTGCGCATCGTTGAAGTAAGCAGGAACGGTTACTACCGCTTCAGTTACGCCTTCGCCCAGGTAGTCTTCAGCGGTTTTCTTCATCTTCTTCAGGATTTCCGCAGAAACCTGAGGCGCCGCCAGTTTTTCGTCACGCACCTGAACCCAAGCATCACCGTTGTCCGCTTCTACGATCTTGTACGGCACCATCTTGATGTCTTTCTGTACAACATCGTCTTTAAAACGACGACCGATCAGACGCTTGATCGCGAACAGAGTGTTGTCCGGGTTAGTTACCGCCTGACGTTTTGCCGGCTGACCCACCAAGGTCTCACCGTCTTCGGAATAAGCGATGATAGACGGGGTGGTACGATCGCCTTCGGCGTTCTCGATAACTTTGCTCTTTTCACCATCCAGGATAGCTACACAGGAGTTGGTAGTACCCAGGTCGATACCGATGATTTTACCCATTCGAATTCACTCCAAGTTTCTGCCCGTTAAGACGGGTCAGCGGTCAAATCTTAAAAAATGCTTTGCAATCTATATTGGTGCGCCCGATTCAGTTTCAAGGGCTACACACAATTTTTATGAGCGTTTCGCTCAGCGTGTTTTTGAGTGCCGTCTCAGCCTTTGGCAACCATTACCATCGCTGGACGGATCAGGCGGCCGTGCAGGGTGTAACCCTTCTGCATTACCGCCACAACAGTGTTTGGTTTCGCATCCGGTGCAGGCACCATAGACATCGCCTGATGCAGGGCAGGATCGAAGGCTTCACCCTGCGGATTCACCTGCTCTACGTTGAATTTCGCCAGGCCGGAAACGAACATGTTCAGTGTCATCTCCACACCTTCACGGATCGGCTTCACCGCCTCATCTTCACCCGCTGCTTCGATCGCACGCTCCAGGTTGTCGACGATCTCCACCATCTCACCGGCGAACTTCTCCAGACCAAACTTATGCGCTTTCTCCACATCCTGTTCGGCACGGCGACGGATGTTCTGAGCTTCAGCCTGGCTACGCAGCATCTGATCTTTCAGAGAAGCAACTTCCGCCTGCGCTACTTCCAGCTGGCTCATCAGTTCCGCAACACTCTGCAGCTCCGGTGCGCCCTCTTCATTGACTGGTTCTGCTTCAGTCGCAGCCTGCTCTTCCGCCGTTACCTCTTCCGCAACGGTCTGCTCAGCCTGCTGCGCTTGTTCAGTTGCATCGGTTTCAGGGGCTTTTTGTTCGTTCGCCATCTGGAATCTCCAACTCTCGCCGCACCAGTGTGCGGATACAGTAATTTATGCTTGTCGGATATATGGGGCCCCGGATTACGTTTTCAACACAAGACACACAAATTTTTTACATTCACATGCGATTCTGTTTGCACTGATTTTGATTATCGCTTATACAGTACAAAACACTGTATAAAAACACAGGCAAACACAGATGTTGAATCAGATAACCATCCGCGACTACGCCATTGTTGATGAGCTGGATCTGGAACTTCAGAACGGAATGACCGTGGTCAGCGGCGAAACGGGCGCCGGTAAATCGATCATGCTCGACGCCCTCGGCCTCACCCTCGGTGACCGTGCCGACAGCGGCGCGGTGCGCAACGGAGCTGAACGCGCCGAGATCACCGCCAGCTTCGATGTATCGAACATCCCGGAAGCCTCTGAGTGGTTACAACAGCAGGAGCTGGATCAGGATGGCGACTGCATTCTGCGCCGTGTAATTACCCGCGAAGGCCGTTCCCGTTGTTACATCAACAACCGCCCCAGCCCGATTGGCGCGGTCCGCGAGTTGAGCGAACATCTGATCGATATCCATGGCCAGCACGAACACCAACGCCTGCTGAAAAAGGAACACCATCGCCTGCTGCTCGACCAGTACGAGGGCGCCACCTCACTGGCCAGTAAAACCCAGCGTGCCTTTAACGAGTGGCGCAAACTGGATAAACGTCTGCGCCAGCTCACCGAACAGAACGACGAACAGGTCGCACGTGTTCAGCTGCTGAGCTACCAGATCGAAGAGCTGGACCAACTTGCGCCTTACGAAGGTGAGGTAAAAGCCCTGGAGCAGGAACAGAAACAGCTGGCCAACGCTGCCGACATCCTGCACAGCGGCCACCAGCTGATGGCACTGACCAGTGATGGGGATGGCGAACACTGCCTGAGCCTGCTGAACCACAGCCTGCAGCTGCTCAGCAACATGTCCGAGCACAGCAGCGTACAGCAGGTCAACGAGCTACTGAACAGCGCCCATATCCAGATCGAGGAAGCCGCCAATGAGATGCGTCACTATCTCGACAGCGTGGAGATCAATCCCGAGCGACAGCTGGAGGTTGAGGAGCGCCTCTCCAGCCTCTACGAGATCGCCCGTAAGCACAAAGTGATGCCAGAGGAGTTACCCGCCTTTCACCAACAACTGGCGGACGAACTGGCGGGCCTGCAGCACAGCGACGAAGCGCTGGAACAACTGGAACAAGACGTAACCCAGCAGCACCAACGCTTTATGAAAGAGGCCGAGAAACTCAGCAACACCCGTGCAAAAGCCGCCCGTAAACTGAGTAAAGCGGTGGATGAACAGCTGCATAATCTGGGCATGCTGGCAGCCAACTTCAGCGTACAGCTCAGCGCCTACCCAGCGGACCAGATCAGCGCGCAGGGGCTGGAAGAGGTTGAGTTCCTGATCGCCACCAACAAAGGCCAGCAGGCACGTCCATTGGGCAAGATCGCCTCCGGCGGTGAGCTGTCGCGGATCAGCCTGGCGATTCAGGTGATCACTGCACAAACCTCCAGCACGCCAACGCTGATCTTTGATGAGGTGGATGTAGGTATCGGCGGCGCTATCGCAGAAGTGGTAGGCCGACTGATGCGCCAGCTGGGTGAACAGGCCCAGATCCTCTGTGTCACCCACCAGCCACAGGTGGCATCTCAGGGGCATCAGCACCTGTTTGTCAGCAAAAAAGCGCGCAAGCAGCAGACCTTCACCCGCATCAACCGCCTACGCAGCGACGAGCGCGTACAGGAGGTGGCACGTATGCTGGGAGGCATCGATATCACCGAGCGTTCTATCGAACACGCACGGGAGATGCTTGGCGGTGCGACCACCCATTAAACGCACAGAATTCGCGCAATAAAAAAGCCAGCATCAAGCTGGCTTTTTTCGTTGGCAGCAACGCTGTCAAAACGTGCGTTTACTTATCAGCGATATCCTTAGATACGCCGTAGAGGTATAGAGTACGGTCGGTGATGGTGAAACCGTTGTTGTCAGCGATCTCATCCAGCAACGCATCCAGACGCGGATCGTTGAACTCGCGCACCTGACCGGACTTCACACACACCATGTGATCGTGGTGATCGTCACGTGCCAGTTCAAACACGGAGTGGCCGCCTTCGAAGTGGTGACGGGAGACCAGACCAGCCGCTTCGAACTGGGTCAGAACACGGTAAACGGTCGCCAGACCTACGTCTTCGCCAGCAGACATCAGCAGCTTATAAATATCTTCCGCACTGAAGTGTTCGCCCGCTTCAGCTTGTTCTAGGATCTGGTAAATTTTTACGCGTGGCAGCGTTACTTTAAGGCCAGCTTTACGCAGTTCCTGATTTTCGATCGCCATAATAATTCTCTATGCTGTTCCTGACACGGAGTGATAGACTCATTATCCGCGTTTAATGAAGAAAGTGGAAGCCAGAATCAAATGCAAAAAGTTCTTGTTAGTGTTGCCCTTATAACTCTTTTGGCAGGCTGTTCCGGGTTTCCGGGTGTGTACAAAATTGACGTCCAACAAGGCAACGTTGTAACACAAGACATGGTAGATCAGCTGCGCCCCGGCATGACCAAAAGTCAGGTCCGTTTTGTAATGGGCACCCCGCTTCTGGTCGACACCTTCCACGAAAACCGTTGGGACTATCTCTACACCATGCAGGAAGGTAAAGGCGACTATAGTCGCAAAAACCTCTCCGTGTTTTTCAAGGACGGCAAACTGGACGCCATTCGCGGCGATTACCGTCCAGGCGCGGCGGCTAACTAAACCCGCCGCTTAACCTTTACGTGCAGCTTCCTCTGCCTCTTTCTGAGCCTTCATCTTAGCTGCACGTTTTGCCCGCGCTTCCTTAGGATCGGCGATCAACGGGCGATACAACTCCACACGCTGCCCCTCCTTCAGGATTACCGTTTTCGGGTCCTTAATCGCCTTACCGAAAATCCCCATCGGAATCGTTTCCGGATCGATCTCGGGATACGCTTCTACAATACCGGAGCGGATCACTGCGTCGTACGCAGAGCAATCCTCTTCCACCTGCAGGGCAACAATTTTCTGATCATGGGGCAGTGCATATGCCACTTCGACACGGATCATCTTGCAGTACCTTTATCAGCCGTAAATCTCATCGGCGCGTTGTACGAAAGCATCCACCATAGTGGTCGCTACCTGATTAAAGACCTTACCCATCGCCAGTGAGCTGAGTTTGCCTGAGAAGTCGAACTGCAGGCTCAGGCTCACCTTGGACGCCTCATCACTGAGTACCTTGAAGGTCCAGACACCCGACAGTTTAGAGAACGGACCTTCAACCAGTTCCATCGTCATCTCGATGGGACGTTGCAGGCGGTTACGCGTGGTAAAGCTGTATTTGAGGCCGCCCTTGGAGAGGTGAAGCGTTGCAACCAACTCCTCGTCACTGCGACTGACGACATCAACCGATGCACACCAGGGCAAAAACTGCGGATAACGCTCGACGTCGTTAATCAGATCAAACATCTGCTCTGCGGTATGCAGAACCAGCGCACTACGATCAACCTGAGTCATGTGGGGGCCTCTGAAAACAGTTCGCGGCAGATTATACGGAAATCCGCCGTTTTTTCATCAGCCCGCAAGGCAGGTAACCGACGCGTGCCGGTTACCCGAAGCGAGATCAACCCGCGATCTTCTGGTACAGGTTCACCAGGAAGATGATGGATACCGCAACCGGTGCGATAAAGCGGATGGAGATGTACCAGGTGTAGAACAGGCCGTTCTCTTCCAGTGCCAGCTCGTCCAGGTTCACACGTTTCTTCACAAACCAACCGACGAACAGGGAGATAAAGATACCGCCCAACGGCAGCATGATATTGGCTGTCGCAAAGTCGAGGAAGTCGAAGGTGTTCATGCCGAAGAAGGTGACATCAGACATGAAGTTGAATGAACCCAGCGCCATGATACCCAGGCCCCATACAGTCAGCGCCAGCAGGACACAGGAGGTGCTGCGCTTCATACCGAAGGTTTCCACCAGCCATGCCGCCGCAGGTTCCATCAGGGAGATCGCAGAGGTCCAGGCCGCAACCGCGATCAGGACGAAGAACAGGAAGCCGAAGATCTGACCACCCGCCATCTGACCGAAAGCCACCGGCAGGGTAACAAACATCAGACCTGGGCCCGCGCCCGGATCCATACCGTTAGCGAATACGATCGGGAAGATCGCCAGACCGGCAATCAACGCCACCAGCGTATCCATACCGGCGATGGTCAGCACGGTACTGGAGATCGAGGCTTTTTTCGGCATGTAGGAGCCGTACGCCATGATTGCACCCATACCCAGCGACAGGGTGAAGAAAGAGTGACCGAGCGCTACCAGGACCGCATCCCAGCTCAGCTTGCTCAGATCGAACTGGAACAGGAAGTTCCAACCTGCACCGAAGTGACCAGTGTTCATGGAGTAACCCAGCAGCACCAGCAGCAACACAAACAACGCTGGCATCATGATACGGGTCGCACGCTCCAGACCTTTGTTAACACCACCGGCCACAACGGTCATCACCATCACAACGAAGATACTGTGCCAGATCAGCAGGGTCTTCCAGTCGCCCAGCAGGCCGTTAAAGACCTTACCCGCGTCCTCACTGCCGATGCCGACAAAGTCACCGCTGGCCATACCCGCGACGTAGTGCAGTACCCAACCGGCAACCACCGAGTAGAAGGAGAAGATCATAAAGCCGGACAATACGCCCATGATGCCGACAAACGACCACTTGGCACTGTGGCCCGACTCCACCGCGATCTCTCGCATCGCATTGATCGGACTCTGCCGCGCACGACGGCCCACCAGTACCTCACCCATCATGATCGGCACACCCACCAGCAGAATGCAGACCAGATAAACCAGTACAAATGCACCACCGCCGTTCTCACCGGTAATGTAAGGGAATTTCCAGATGTTCCCCAGGCCGACCGCAGAACCTGTTGCCGCCAGAATAAAGATCCAGCGGTTGGCCCATGCGCCATGAATTGATTGTTTCTCTTGCATCTTCGTCTCTATAAATCTCGAAAGTTTCTTATAATGCACAAAGTTTCGCTATTGTTCATATTCTGACCGGCGATGCAACGTAAACATGCGGCAAATTAGAACATTTCATCATAAATCAATAAAACTGTAGTCGAAGCTACGAAGAACATTGCTTTTCTTGCCCCCAACAGCCCTATATAATCGCCCGCCATGGCAAAGAAGAAGAAAGCAAAAAGCAACAGTAACACCATCTGTCAGAATAAAAAGGCACGCCACGAATACACGATAAGTGACAAATTCGAGGCTGGTCTGTCGCTGGCAGGATGGGAGGTCAAAAGCCTGCGCGAAGGACGTGCACAACTGGTCGATTCCTACATCATTTTCAAAAATGGTGAAGCCTGGCTGGTCGGCGCCCACTTTACGCCGCTGAAAACCGCCTGCACCCACGTTGTCGCTGACCCGACCCGTGACCGTAAGCTGCTGCTGCATAAACGTGAGATTAGCAACCTGATTGGCGCGGTACAGGCCAAGGGTTACAGCTGCGTGGCGCTTTCGCTCTACTGGAAAAACGATCGCGTGAAATGCGAGATCGCTCTGGTGAAAGGTAAGAAGCAGCACGACAAGCGCGCTGACGAGAAAGAGAAAGACTGGAACCGTCAGAAACAGCGCGTCATGGCAGCGAAGTAATTCTTACAAAATCATTGTCATAGGCTATAATGGCCGAACATTTGGGGCTGACTTGGCTTCGACGGGGATTACGAACCCTTTAATGCATGTCGTGAGTGTAGTGAATCACGTAAATCCATTACTACACAGTTATAGTTGCTAACGACGATAACTACGCACTAGCAGCATAAGCCTGCTACGCCACACGCTCAGGTGTCTGTAACTAAGCGGTTCGTGGTGTCATCCGAGACAGAATCGCCCGGAAGCCTTGTCTCAGGCTGAACGGTTAAAACTTAAAGAGGCTCGCCCATAGCACCCTGGCTCTCGGGTCGCGACGGGTTAACTCAATAGAGAAGCCTAAACATGTAGATTTGAAGGCAGAGGATTCGCGGACGCGGGTTCGAAACCCGCCAGCTCCACCAAATCCCGCTTTAAAATCAGATAGTTAGATACCATCTGATTTTAATTGGCCACATAGTGTCCACAAAAAAACCGGCAACCGCCGGTTTTTTTATGCCTGCTAGGTACGGGCTTTCTGTTCAATCTGGGTCAGCCGCCAGTCGTTGACCTGCACAGCGGTTTGCAGTCCCTGAATACTACTCCCTACCCAGAGAATCCCCGCCAGTGCCAGTCCTTGCAGTATATGGGATATATTCATCTGCACCTGCTGCGACATGGTTAACCCGCCTGCTTATGCTCAGCAGACACGGTTTCGACAAGCGCCACCGCCGCACCGACGCCGGTGATCACCGCCTCAACCTGCATTGGATCGACGGCATAACCCAGCAAACCGGCCAGCACCGCCAGACCACGCCACGTGGATTTTTCCTTCAGACGTTCTTTCAGCCACATAGCGGCCCCCTACTTCTGTGTACCCAGCTTACGGCCCACGCCACGTACTGCAGCTTTGACCTTGCCGGTGATGGTTTTGGATTTAGCAGGAGCACGGCGTTTCTTGCGCTTCCCTGCACTAGTGGTACCGGCCTTGACGGGATTGCCATTGGCGCCCCACTTCCAGCCTTTTTTCAATCTCCCGGTTTTCTGATTGATACCGGGATGCTTACGGATAGCCATTTATGCCCCCAACTTCAGTGTTTTCTTAATCCACGCCGCCAGCACCATGACCGCTACACCGATCAGCACAGGCAGTAATATGTTTTTCCAAACCCACACGCTCAGTACTCCTCAGAACTTCTCGAACATCTCGTTGTGTACGTCGTAAAGCGGATTTACGCTGTTAGCCGCACGCACAACGGCGACTTTCGCCTCAGTCCACCCGCTGACTTCGTTGTCCTGTTCCGGTTTTGCTTCCTGGGCGGTCACACTCTGACGCTGACGCAGGTACAGCCCGACACTGATCAGCATCAGCGCGGCCACACCTGCAATCACCACCGGCTTGCTCACGCAAACACCTCAGTGATACCGACGTATCGGCTACTTACCCGCGCCCACGTCGCAGGCCGCGACGCCGTACGGTCCGGTCGCACATCGAGGTGCATCATCCATGATGGGCGCGTATCGGAGTAGATACCGATCCCTGAGAAACCTGCCTGCTGCGCCAGCTTTTTTGCATACTCTGCGTTCTCAGCATTCAGGCCGTAAGGAAATACGTCAATCGCCCGCACCTCACCCCATTTATCAATGTTGTGCTGACTGTCATCATGCGGCCCCAGATGCCGCCCCAGAGCACCGTTGACCGGTGAGACTGTTATCGGTGCGCCCCACAACTCGCGGAAACGGTCCAGTTTTTTCAGGAGGTCCGGCGACATATGCGGCCACCATTCACGGAATTCAGCAGGTTTAAAATGCGCCAAGTCAGACGGCGCCCAGTGTTTACGGGTCATGAGATAGATCACTCCCAATATGGTTAGTAGTAGGGTTACGGGGACGAGGAGGCGCATAATCAGCCGTCCTGTGCACCCGCAAACGCATCCAACGTTTTCAGGTGACGGTACGCCTGCGCGTGGTAGTTATCCGCCCCCGCATCCGGCGTGAAATAGAACGCCAGCTGCCCAATGGTGCCGTCCGCGTCCGCGCGCTCTTTTACCACCACGGTGCAATGCAGCTCGGTTTTATCGCCGTTAATGGACTGAATCGCCCAATAGGCTCCCGGCACCACCACTGGAGCCGCCAAACCGGGTACCTGCTTTTCAAAATCTTTAATTAATGCCATGCCTTAAACCCCTGTCAGTTCGATTGCATTACCCGATACATCCGCGCCGCCGATCACGTCGATCAGGGCATAGGCTGTAAACGATTGGGTGCCGGTTAACTTAATGTCGATGCTGCCCGCATTGGTCACGGTGATCTCCACGTTGGTGGGTGCCACACCCGCGTCGGTGAGCCACTTCACCGACGTTGCTACTGCGCCGTTCCAGTTGATCACCAGTGCTTCACCCGTGCGACCGCTCCAGCCGTCATACAGCCCGTCAATGTAGATTTTGACGATGCCGTGGTCTGGCACTGTGACTGGCAGCGTGAACGTTTTTTCACCCGAGGCTTTGTGCAGCTTGTACTCATGCCGCGCTTTGTCGATTACGCCCCGGCGTTTGATAACCGAGGTCGCATCGGTCCGGTACTGATTACCCGCCAGTGCACCCGACTGGCTGTTGAGGTACACCACCGCGCCGTTTTTGGCGTCAATGACATTTTCGAACCAGTCCTGACCGGTGAGTCCGTCGATTTCTACCACACTGTTATCGGCGATAATGGCCGCCTCTGCGCGATCCCCCGAGGCACCGCCCTGGACAAACATGTTCTGCACGCCAACATAGCGTTGATCCCGCAGATAGGCGGCAATCTGCGAGCCTTCGGAGTAGTAGTTAATGAGCTGGTTGACCCAGCCGCTGCGGGTGCCGTCGGTGCCCGCATCCAACAAAATACCAGTGCCTTTCTGCGTTCCCGGCAGCACATCGTTGGCGGTGCCGTCGGTGGCCTGATTCTGACAGGTGACGTTCATGTAGGTGGCGCACATGGAGGCCGCCCAAATGCCCACCTCGCCGCCGTCACAGAGCACGTTGTCAAACGTTAACGCGTTGTGAAACCAGCCGTCGTTCCAGTTGTTCCACCCCGCCACCGCGTCTGGGTTGGCGTTGTCGGTCTGGTAGGCATGACGGGCCAAGCGGATGGCACAAGTGTTGTCTTTCAGGCGTAGGTTGCGGTACGCATCCCACAGGGAATAGCGCTTCCAGATGCCGACGCGCCAGCCCTCAATGTCCACATCACTGGTGCGCCCGTTGGCCGTCTGCTTAGCGTCATTGGTGGC
The DNA here is from genome assembly GCA_947501565.1 of uncultured Marinobacterium sp. Taxonomy (GTDB): domain Bacteria; phylum Pseudomonadota; class Gammaproteobacteria; order Pseudomonadales; family Balneatricaceae; genus Pontibacterium. The sequence continues at coordinate 103,779 of CANMWJ010000005.1, read as the reverse complement.
GATGGCCCGCCCCACTGCCTGCGCGCTGTCATTGACTAACGCCACGTCAGCGATATCAAACCCCTCACGCACGTAGAGCAGCACCCCGTCGAGGGACGACTTAATTTTAGAGACCGCCCGTTTCACGCCTGACAGCACGTGCTTGTAGGCATAGTCCGCGTTATCCGGGATTACATTCCCGTCGGCGCGGTACTCCCCCACCGGGATATTGATCCGCCCACCGTTGGTGCCGGTCTCTGCCGCCGCCGCATTCAATTTGACAGCGTTATCACCGACCACGGAAACCCCCTGTTTGCGGGTTGAATCCATGTCGTTTAGCCGGTCCTGCACGGTGCCGCCACCCTGAGCACCGATCAGCCCGGCCCCGATTGATTTTGCCAGCTCGACCAGCGAACTCAGGCCATTATTAAAAATCTGCATATCAAACTCGCTTCTCTTTATGCAACGCTACCGCCTGATCCACCGCACTGGGGTTATGCACCCAGATCACCAGCGCCCCCGACGCATTACCATAACCACCCGGTGCCAGATAGCCGCCCTGCACCACGGAGCCATCCCCACCGGTCCAGACACGCAGGTTGTAGAGGTTGCCCTCTTCCGCCCAGAAGGCCACCGACTCACAGCTGTACAGTACCGGATCATGGATCGCGACCGTTTGCCCGGCAGGAATGATGAGATCCGGCGTATCCGGGGATTCATTGACCGGCGTGGGCGCAACCAGCCCCACGTTGACGGTCTGATCCGGCATGGTGTTGATATCGACCGCTGGCATGGCGGCGATCACCATATCGGAGACTTCCACATCCCCGGTCCCCACGGCCAGCACCACGTCATTCACCCCGGCCAGCTTGTTGACCAAGGCAAAGCCAGTGAATTTATCGGTTTTGAGCTTTTGACCCTTCTTCAGCGTCGCGAGAAAGCGGCCTTCGATCCAGATTTCAACCGGCCCATCCGCCTGATCGACGCGGATATATTCGCCGACAGCGGTACGCTCTTCGCGCTGGTCCAGTTGGGAGAAATTGACAGTGACTTTACTCATCGCAGCACCATAAAGACGATGATGACGACCATCAGCGCTACGACGCCGAGCATCATCATGGAGAGTTTGGCGGAGGTTTCACGGTCGCCGACACTGACCGATTCGGCCAGCTCAGAGATCGCGGATATCTGGGACTCGTTCCCGGCCAGCATCGCCCGCCCGGAATCGCGCACCGCTGCTACGGCCCGTTCGGCACTGGCGGTGGCGGCGTTGATCGCCTGATCGCCGGTATCGCGGGCAAACTGCAACGCTTGTTTAATCGCGCCCTGATCGGTCAGCGTGACCTCTGACCCCTCAATCCCTGAGAGCACATAACCCGTGTTTTGCGCCGCGTCGACGTTATTGGTTTTGACGGAAGTAACACTGTTACTTTTACTGCTGGAAAACAGGCCCATACCTCACCCCTTCAACCAGAACCACGCGACAACCGCCACGATCAGCAACAGGACAATCAGCACCAGTGCCCACGCGGGAAACCCCTGCGAACGGTTTTTTGATAGTCCCGCCACCGTGACAGCACCCGTCCGTGAATGCGCCTGACTGCTGGAGGACAACCCCGGCACCCCCGGCACACCGGTTATATCCCCGGCCACGCCACTTAAATTCATCAGAGCACCCCCACGATTTTCAGCACAACAGCGAGGACGATCAGCGCCAGTACCAGCCACTTCAGACGGTCAGTACCGTCCAGCAGTGCCCAGGTGCCACCGCCGCCGAGCGCCGCCCCACCGATCAGATACCAGACCACGACCGGCATCAGCCCAGCACCTTCAGCAGCACGACCAATACGATCAGGGCCACAACGATACCCGCCGCGATCAGCCCCCAGCGCTGCCACTGTGCAGACACGGCCCGCCCCTGCGGTCCGGCAAAGTTGCCACCATCTGCAGTGAAGGCATTAGCGGCATTCGGAGCCGGTGGTGCAGCCGGAAGATAGAGCGGCGCGCGCCTTTCATCTTCGGCCTCGATGCCGTACCTCGCACGCTCTTTCGCAATATCCAGATCAGCATACGATTTCACCACGCCCAGCCCGACATCAAGCAGCTGGCTCCATTTGCTTGGCTCTTGCTGCTCAGTAGCAACACTCATACTGACACCCCCTTAGAGCAGGCCGCGACCAGTTTCAAAGTTGTCCATCAACACCTGAATCGTACCGCCCTGGCTTACCCACGGATTCAGCTCAACATCCAAACCGGAGGTACCCAGGCGGTCCACCTGCTTACGGCCTGTCATGCCCGGATCAAAGATCAGGTAACCGGCCTGCGGCGTACGTTTGAAGCACTTCTGATCAAACTCCAGATCGCTTTTTGAGATTTTGTCCAGCTGGTCACGACCGTTGATTTTGACGCTCAGGTGAGTGATATCGTCGGACTTGAAGAAGGCACGACGGATGTCATAACCGTTCTCAACCATCCACTGGATTTCGCCCGCCGCATTAGTGGTCAGCGACTTACGGCGGAATACCTTGATTGGATAGTTCGGTGTACGGCGCAAAGGACCGCCGGTTTTCGGATCAATCATGTCAACACTACGAACACTGATCTTCAGCGCCGGGTTGACCGGCTGATCGACACCGGAACCAGAGTCCGCCGCCAAACGCCGCGCACCCGCCGACACCTTCAGAATGATGTTGTCTTCCGGGTTAGTTGGCAGGCCCGGTTCCTGCTCTCCCATGATGGACTTCGCGTTGAAATCGAAGTAATCCAACACATACATACCGGCCTGACTGTACTCACGGTCAAAGCCGCGCATCATGCGCAGTTCCGCACCGGTCAGCGCCGGAACGATCGGATCACCGTTCAGCTCCAGCGTGATAGACAGCTGGTCAGGGTCCAACGACGCACGCGCCGTACCGCCATCGTCATAACTGGTGTCGATGATGATACGCGCAATCCCGGAACCCGGTTTAAGTGGCGCTTCTGCCGTCTGACCGTAGCCCAGTCCAAACACCTGATTTACTTTTTGGTTTTTCTGTCGCATATCAGCACCCCTTAGTTGGAAACCAGTTTCTTAACCGCATCAACTCGGTTAGAGAGAAAAATAGCCAGCAGGCCCATCATCAGTGCCACTGCCGCAATAATTAGAAGCGTCATCCACATTTCACTTAACTCCAAAAACTTGCCAATGGACCAAAACCAACGAAGTCTCGAAGCTTGGCGTTATGCATCACCGCCCACATTGCAGCGATAGCCACAACAAACGCGACAACGGCGACGACTAGAATCGTCATTCCCATTTGAAATACCCCACGGTTTCGGAAAATTTACGAATTAGTTTCTTAACGATGGGGAGGGAGGATAGCGCCCGTTTCCAAAACGGAATCAAGCGCTTTTCGGAAGTGGTTTTGAGGGATTTCGGAAGTTTTCGGAAAACAGGCGCGATTAACGCGCCTGGTCTGTCACAGTTTTTACCCTGGAGCGGTCACGGTCAGGTGTACTTAACCTGATTGAACAGGCCATCAGACCCTACCGAGAGCAGCCGACCGTTGCGCCCCGATTCTCTGAAACGCGGATTTCCCTTCTTGGCTTTCGGAAAATCAATGCGTCCGCTGCACGCTTTGCCCTTTGAGCTGGTCCACTGGATGAACTGGAGCGGTTCTTTCGGAATGTCCTCAATCGGCACCCCCAACCGTTTGGATATGTATTCCCGGTCCCCTTCGGTAGTGTGCTGCAGCACGTGGATCATGCTGGCGTTGTTCATCACGGTCTTATCGACCTCCTGACCACGCTGCACTGTGCCGACGATCAACGGCCCGTAGGCCAGCGCCTGACAGGTTAAGCGCCCCCAATTTCCGTCTGCCTTGCCGACGTTGGTGTACATCGCCAACTCCTCACAGACCAATACGGCCCGTTCGTACATGTTGAAAATCCACGCGACACCACAGAAGAAATCAAAGTCAGCTTTCGACGATGCCACAAAGTTGATCTTGGCCGGTCCTGCACCGACTTCCCGCACACGCCGGATCAATTCCGCCTTATCCATGATGCGCTCAAAGCCTAACTGACTGGCGTATTCACCCTTTGGACAGAAGGCGATCACCCGGTCACTCTGCTTTGCGATCTCTTTCGCCAGTATGGATTTACCGGAGCGCGGCACCCCAATCAGGATCAGGGTTTTTCCGTCCGGTCGTTCTGAATAATTCACGCGCTCACCTCCTGCGTGGGGTTCTTACTGGCAACAAATGCGCCCCGGATCGCCGCGATCAGCGCGACGGTGGCGGCGATGGCTGCACCCTCCTCCTGAAAACGGGCCAGCAGCTCCAGAATGCCGCCCTTGTAGTACTTACACAGCACGACCGCCCACTTGTAGGCGAAATCATCCACTGGCTGTTTGTCGAGATGCGGTGCAGCCGAGCGGAACGCCATACGGAACAGGTTGTAGATACCAAAGGACAGCACCGCCGAAGCCATTTGCACCTGTTCATCCTGGCTGACTTCACGACTGGCCGCAGCTGCCGACCAGTTCCACGTACCTTTCGGGATAAACGCACCGTCCCCGGCCTGCTCATCAGCTGGCGCGTCTGCACTTTCCGGCGCGGGTTCCGGGGTATCAGTGCCGAACAGCGCCTCAACGTCATCATCCACCGCACTTTCGGTGGACTGCTGCGCGGCGGTTTCTGCCGGGTCTTGCAGGTCGGGCGGAAGCGTTACGCCGTGCTCAGTGCACAGGCTGCGAATCTCCCGCTCTATGTTTTCCGGGGACACATCAACCTTATTCATTTGGCACGCTCCCACGGTGGTTTACTGGAGAACAGGTTGCCGAAGAACCCGCGTGGCTTCTGGTCTTGCAGTGGTTCAGCCTGTGCCGGTGGTTCCGGCTTCGGTTCCGGTTTTTCCGGTGGTTCTACCACTGGAGAACCACCGACTTCCAGTGGCTCACCCTCTGTCGCGAACCGCGCCCGGATCGTTTCCTGTCCCTTATTGGTCTGGTACTTGTTTACGCCGCAATCGGAACAGTCGGTATACATCTTGCCCCGTTTATCTTCCATCGCTTTCGCACGCTTGCGGCATTCAGCGCACGGAATCCAACCTACCTGTTCCGCCATGACTACACCCCGTCAGTCAGCCACGCGAACGCAATCGCCGGGTCTTTCTGGCCGTCAACGACCGACTTCACCGACGCGATCAGACGCTCATGGTCCGCCGCCATACCGAGCAACTGATCTTCCAGTTTGGTGGACAGCTCCACGGCCTGACCGATCTCGCCGATCTTACCCATCGCCGCCATCGGATTGCTCATCAGCGTAGAGGGATCAACCCCCAACGCCTCGCGCTCCGCTTTAGTGGCCCGCGCCGCTTTCGCGGCCTCAATCATTTGGTTCAGTTTCATGGTTTCACCTTCCCTTCTATTTCCTCCAGACGACGCAATACATCTGAAGACAATTTGTCGTAGTCGTTATCATCAAGAACCGGCACAGGCACAAACCGCAGTCCGGCTTCTTTAAACGCCTGAACAACCTCCAATGCCTTACGCATTTCCAATGGTGCAGCCCTTTCCATCAGCCCGATCCCCTCTGATAATCCTGTTCTATCAACTCCGTATCGGTGGGTGGATCACCCCCCGTACAGTTATTGACAGAACTCCAAGGCGAGGCTGAAGCCTCGCTATTCGCTGCCCGCCGAATGGTCCACTTCACCGCCCGCGAGCACAGCCCCACCAACGGCATACTGACGCCGTGAATCAGCTCCACCAGTTCACCGAAGCTGTTTTCAATGGGGTTACCGTCCTCATGCTGCCCAATCTTCCACAGCTTCAGGAATTGCTTGGAGCGCGGCATGGTCGGCCCACCTTGGAACAGGCAGAACGCGCACCAGTCAGCATCATCCGCCGCCCGCCACAGCTTCTCTATCCGCTTGGACTGTTCGTCTGCCTTGTCAGCAAAGAACAACTCCACCGGACTGTTGGTCAGGGAGCGCACCGCGTAATCGTTGTCAGCAACCAGCTGGTCTACTTCGTCCTCAGACACCCGGCGCAACTCACGCCAGACCGTCACAGACGGCCCGCCGATCTGCTGAAACTGACGAATGCCCCAGCACGCCGCCCACGCATCCACGCGGGACGCACTTTCGCGGCCTTCGGTGCCGGTTTCATCGTCGTAATCCACGTGCTCACCGTCGATGTTCTTCGCGATGTACTTCGCGATGTAGCCGGTCGCACTGCCCTTTTCCGGGTCAATCTCCACTGCTTCAAAGCGGTATTTCCACGCGCCCGGTTCGTGTTCGTCTTCCTGCATCGCGTACTTGCGCAGGCATTCGGTAACCCTGGTCCGGTGTTTCGGCTCCATGAAAAACAGCATGTGCCAGTGCGGCGTGCCGTCGTGGTGCGGTTCCGCCACACGGAAGCCATACACCACGATCCCGCGCCGGTTGAGCCATGCGCGGGCCTTGGACCAGAGTTTGTTCAGGTAATCTTGCGCCTGACGCGGTGTCGCCCCCTCGTAGGTGGGGTTAAGCATGTTCCGCTTGGTCAGCGCACAGTGGTATTTCGACGGTGTGGTGATGGTGTAGAACATCGCCACGTGATCCAGCAGCTGTGAAACGTTTTCAAAGCCGCGCATCCGGGTCATCAGCTCTTTACGGCGCAGCTCTGGGTTAGCGGTGGAGGACTGCACACAGTCCCACAGGTTGACGCTTTCGCCGTCCTCTGAGACCGCTTCCATACTTTGCAGAATGCGTTTGTTCTTGGACTTCTGCGCCTTACGCTGGTCCAGCGTCCACGTTGAACAGTAGGGAGAGGCGTAGGCCGACACCATGCGGATCAGCCGCGCCGTCTGCTCAATGATGTGGCGCTGGCGACGCTTCAACAGGCGCACCCACCAATCCTTTTCGAACAGGCGCAACAGCTGGGAGATCAGCTCGTCTTTGTCGCCGGTAATGTCGATATCCAGTTCACGGCGGTTCAGCTCCAGCTTGAGCCATTCCAGCGCCGCACGCTTACCCAAATCCTTACTGCGGGCCATCACGTAGAATTCACGCTGCAAGCGCTGAGCAAGACGGTCGGCGTAGGCGTCGATTTCGTATTCAGAGGCGGACGCCGTTAACCCCATACCGGGCAACAGCGTTGCTTTGTAGAGTTTGTTCAGTTCGCGGTTCGCTTCCGCGTAGCCCTGGCGGCGTGCGGTGCGTTGGTGGTGATTGCGCAGACCCCGGCGCAGCTGCTCAGGGAATCGGTTAATCAGGGACTGGCGCCAACGCGCCACATCATCCTTGGCTGCGCCGCCGGTCGGTTCACCCCGAAAGGTATCGAGGGGGGCGGTATAGATCATCGTCCACAACCCTCAAAACGGAATATCGTCGCCAAACCACGCCTCAGACGCAGTCTTTCCACACTTAAACCGAAGCTCGACGAGCGCCACGTAACGCTCAGAACTCAGCCACTCGTAATAACCACAGGCCCAGTGATCAAATACAGTCATCTTCAGGGTGCGCGCCCCGCCATTCCGGCACTTGGCCTGCGCACGCACGTTGGAGTAGATGCGCTTCCACTCAAACTGTGTGAAGCCACGGAACCCACCGAATGCAATCAAGCGAGCCAGATATACATCATCCGCATAATCTGCCATCGCTCAGCCCTCCGCACCCAGCGCACCCACGCGCTTGATCAGGTCGGCCAGCCTGTCAGCGGCATCATCTTGACCCAAACGCATGTACTCATTCATCACAGCGTGAATATCTTGACCTTTGTAACCCGCATGCACCGACACCATTTCAGTTGACGCGCAATACCAGAACCACACGCCCACGCCCCCCATGCCGGTAACCCGCACGCATTCGGCGCACAGCTCCGACACCATCGCCGCCAGAATCTCCCGGTCGGTCGGGTACTCATTCACATCAACGTCGTAACGGCGCTTTTCACTACGGTTCATTAGGATTGAGCCCGCCCCTTCAGCGGTGGGCACAATCAGGACGTGTTCAGTTTCGGTATGGGCGGTGTTCGGGTTGGATGCAGCGGTATTTTGCGATTCTAAAGACATGACCTTCTCTCCATGAAAAATCCTCCCCCTGCCGTTACGGGGCTTCCGTCGAAGCCCCCGGCATTGGAGAGAACCGTTTAGAAATTAGTGTTCCTGTTCGAGCGCTTCGGCGCAGATTTTGGCGAGGTTCACAAAAACAGTGGCGCCCTTCTTATCGGTTGGGCGGTAGGTAGGCAGTTCGCCACGGTCAACCTTGGCTTTTACAGCGGCATAGGAAAGACCAGTACGACGGGCAAACTCGCGGGCGGTGACATAGGGAGTGTCGACCAGAATAGCGCGTTCCACTCCATAGAATTGTTCTGCTGAAACCGGTTCGGTAGACATGGCAGATTCCTTGAAGCCCACCCCACGCATGGGTAAGCTGTTCGATTGATGATGATATTTTAAATAAAGGTCACATGTGACCCTTATGTGAGACACTCTAGTGTCAGAGGTGACCCTTGTCAACGATTTTTGGCGAGAAGATTAGGCTTATTCGAAAAGAGGAAGGGCTTACACAACCGGAGTTCGCGGAAATAACTGGGATTTCTCTCAATACAATCAAGAACTTCGAAGTGAAGGGCCGAGAAATAACAAGTCAGAATTTACTGATAATCACCAACCACCCGCGCTTTCAGAAATATGCCCTGTGGTTGATGACTGATCAGGTAGCACCAGAAGCCGGACAGATATCACCGGCAGTAGAACAGGAAGGGAACCGGGCAGCAGGATAGAAGACGTAACGGACTACCGGGAAACCCGAAAGGATACAAACTCGCTAAGGAGATCAAGGAAAGATGGCGAAGATAACATGTCATTGGTGCAAGGCAGATATGGAGCATGATGCTTCTGTTTGCCCAAAGTGCCTGCAATATCGTAAAGATATCCATAACACACGGATTCAAGCCTACACCTACCTAAGCATAAGCGGCATCGCTGGCCTTTACGGTCTTATCTTTAACGATTGGACTACCTTCTTCTTTCAAGACTTCGAATGGAGTCTGTTTTTTACTTCCATTTCTGGTTTGGCAATGACCATCTTTTTAGTACTGGGGTGCTTAGCCAGCTACATAACTTCAAAGAAATTAGGAACATGGTGGTGGTACTAAACTCAACCACCAAGGATACAAACTCGCTAAGGAGATAATGGAATAATGGCGAAAAACTTAATGGCAGCGCTACTAATGGTCGCTTCCAGTACCTCATTTGCATTCCCGCTCGAAGCTCGAATGTCCGACCTAGTCACCATCGAGAATGGCTCAATGCTCATGTCTAGCTATGCTCTTTGCAAGGTGCAAAGGACGACTTCAGCCCGCCCAGAAACGCTTCAAATCTTGTTCAGTATGGAAGCCCCTGCGAAAGGAGTAATAAGCAGAGACCAATTTGTCGCAGGAGGTCACTACGTTAAGACCATGATTGAAGGCAGACTTGCTTCCAGTCACAAATCCAACTCAGCCTGCAAGCCATTGAAGTCATTAATCGGTGAAGCCGATATTAGCGTAAAGATTTTGATGAACGAACTTGGCATGAAAATGACGGTAAACAGCGAAAAAACGGGCAAACTTTCTGAAACCACGCTCTGGGAGGATTTCGGAGCTGCGTTCTAAACATGAGCATTAAGAAAACAGACAAGGGCTGGCAGGTTGACTGCCGCCCTGACGGACGCGACGGTAAGCGCGTCCGCCGCACCTTTCCTACCAAAGCCGAAGCCACCCGCTACGAGTCCTTTATCATGGGCCAAGCCGCCCAGGGTAAAGACTGGAACCCCTCCCGCGATCCTCGCCGCCTCTCTCAGCTGATCGATATCTGGCACATTGCCCACGGCCAAACACTGCGCGATGGCAAACGCCGCTTAACAGCACTCAAAACGATAGCCACTGCACTGGCGGACCCCGCGGCACGGACCCTGAAAGCAGCTCAGTTTCTGGAATACCGGGCAACACGCTTGGATAGCGGCATCAGCCCGAAAACGGCCAACAATGAGCTAACCTACCTGAACGCCGTGTATAACGAACTGCACCGCACTAAGGTAATCGACTACCCCAACCCACTGGCAGGCATCCGCCCTATCGCGATTCGCCAGAAGGAACTGGCCTATCTGACCCACGACCAGATAACCGAACTGCTGGACACTCTCCAGCACCCCGGCGCACACCTGATTACAAAGATCAGCCTATCCACTGGTTGCCGGTGGGGTGAAGCAGAAGGTCTGCACAGTCGGCAGATCAGAAACAGTCAGATCACATTCACCGATACCAAGAGCGGGAAAAACCGTTCGGTGCCGATCAGCAAGGCACTGGAGAGCGAGATCAAAGCCTATGGCAAAGGTGAACTGTTCACATCAGGCACGCTATCAGCCTTCCGCCGAGCACTGAAAAAGACCAGTATCGAGCTACCCAAAGGCCAAGCCGCCCACGTACTGCGCCACACATTTGCCAGTCACTTTATGATCAACGGCGGGAACATCATCACCCTGCAGCGGATACTCGGTCACTCCTCCATCACCATGACCATGCGCTACGCTCACCTATCACCGGACCACCTTCAGGACGCAGTAAAGCTCAACCCGCTAGTGTCCACATAATGTCCACATAGCTGACGCCAGATACAAAAAATGCCGCATCACCCAGCCCTACAGCCCAGTAAATACGGCATTATTTTATTTTAAAGCACCACTCACACGGGTTCGAAACCCGCCAGCTCCACCAAATACCCGCAAAAAAGGCTGCCCTGAGGCAGCCTTTTTTTTCGTTTCCAGACTTTCTCAATCCTATATCAACCTTCCAGCTTCGCATGCGCCGTTGGCGTGGCCACATGGAACTTCGGGTTATCAAACTCATTACGCTTCATCGCGTAGTAGTCCTGATAGAAGCTTCCGTCCGCAGCCGCGTTGAAGGTGAAGAACATCGCGCGACGGGTTTTGTCGGAGTCGTTCTTTTCCGAGTAGTGTGGGACGTAGGAATCGAACAGCACCACATCACCACGTTTTGCCGGTACCAGGTTCCAGCGAATCTTGTCGCTGACTTCCATACGGATGTTGCCGTTGTCCGGGCCACCGTCGTAGCTTGGTAGTACCGGCAGTGTGCCCACCGGGGTTTCTACCTCCTGACAGTCCAGATCCGTCAGATCAGCGCGGTAATCTTCCGGGAAGTGCAGGCAACCGTTTTCAACGGTGGCGTCATCCAGAAAGATTGCGGCGGTAATGTGGTAGACCGGCGCGAACTGGTCGTAGGCGATCACGTCCTGATGCGGATCGAAAGCGCCGCCGCCCGGGTTCTTGGCGTTGCACTTATCTTTGAACAGCAGGAACTCACTGCCGGTCAGCTCCTCAATGAATCCCTTCAGTTTTGGCACGATCTGGCCGTTGATCGCTTCATTGTAGCCGTCGATATACTCGTAACGGCATACCTTACGGTTATCGTCGATCTCCGGCACCACGATCAGCTCGTTATCATTGCGCTTGTAGAAATCACTCAGGCTTTCGCCAGACTCAGCCAGTTCCGCCAGCAATTCTTGCGCTCGCTCGCTGAGCGCCTGGCTGCTGTTTTCCAGAGTTGTCATATCCTGCTGGTCCAGCGCCTGCGGCAGTACGATAAACCCTTTACGCTTAAAAATTTCGCTATTGGTCGACATCGGGATTCCTGTTCAATAAAGGTTAAACAGCAGCGGTTTCGGTCAGCGCTGCGTTCATGTGGCCGAGGTAGTGCTCAACGGTTTTGTTGCTCAGCTCCTCTACTTTGCCTTCGTCATCCCAGCGGCGCAGTTTAATCGCGTCCTGTGCGAACGGCTCCTGCAGGAAGGCAACCTGTTCCTCTTCGTTCATCAGGCCGCCCTGATGGTGCAGGGAGTCCAGTGACGCCGCAGACAGGTCTTCCAGATACCCCTTTTCTACCGCGCACAGGTAACGCTTGGCTTCGGCGTGCAGACGGATCGGTTCCGTTACTGCCGGAGGAAAATGCGGTGCCAGGTACTCGGCACCGATGGAGTCATGTTTGTAGTTTCCGTAAGCGATATCGGTGGTCGCCATCAGGTGACCGACGTCGTGCAGCAATGCCGCTGTTACCAGCTCGGAAGACTCGCCATCGCGTACCGCCAGCTCCGCGCACTGCACGGCGTGCTCGGTCTGATTAATGCCTTCACCGTATGTGTGGTGACCTTCTGCTTCGTACAGGTCGATCAGTTGTTGGATAAAAGGATGCATATCCGCTCTCTTGTCACTTATAGGATTAAATCTGGTATATACCAATGATTTTGCGCCTACTTTATGAAAAATTGATGACGCAACAAAGAGGAATTCGACCTAAGAGTGAGTTTTTGTTCGGAAACTGGATGTTTTTCTTTGGGTTAGCGCAATACACAGGCTTAGAGAGCAACCGGTTAAAGACGCACAAGAGCGCACTCAAAACAGCAAGTTAGACGCCGATTTTCAGGAGATTGATTAGACATTCACATTTTTCCTGCTATTACTTTTTGCAGTGGTTGATAGAGCTGTCCAACCTGACCGAGGAGGTTATGGATAGCCCAACGACACCATCCAGTACAGATAGTCTCCTCTTTTCCGGTCGTTAAATTACAGAACTTTGAAGGGGAAGTACTGTATGAATACGCACAAGAAAATTATCACTCTGTCCATTTCTGCAGCTATCGCACTCACCTCTACCTCAAGCGCCTTCGCCGACGGGCATGAGATCAAGATGCTCCGCGACCAGATCAAAGCGCTGACCCAACGTCTCGATCAGCTTGAGCAAGAAAGCGCCGAGCACAAACAGACTGTCGACAAGATGGCCAGTACACATAAGAACAGCATTACCAGCGGCAATGACCGCGTGCGGGTAACTGTTTCCGGCCATGTGAACCGCGCCCTGATGCATGTGGATGACGGCGACCGTAGCGAAGTGTTCCATGTGGATAACGATGCATCCTCCACCCGCCTGCGTGTTATCGGCGAAGCCGAGGTATCCGATGAACTCACCGTGGGTGCAGCAATGGAGATGCAATTTGAGTCCAACTCCAGCGCCAGCGTGAACCAGCTTGACGGCACCAGCGTGGGTAACGACAACTTCACGCAGCGCCGACTGGAAGTCTATTTCGACAATAAATCCCTCGGTAAGCTCTGGATGGGCCAGGGCTGGACCGCATCAGAGGGCACCTCTGAGGTTGATCTGTCCGGCACCGATCTGGCGGGTTACTCCGATACCTCCGTTGTCGGCGGTGCGGTTCTGTTCCGCAACAGCAGCGGCACCCTGAGTGGTGTATCCGTGGGTGATGCTTTTGCCAACTTTGATGGTCGCGGACGTGCAGACCGTTTGCGTTACGACACACCAAGCTTCAATGGCTTTAAATTCGCGGTTAGCGCCATTGAGGGGGATGCCTGGGATGCGGCAGTGCGTTACGCGGCAACCTACGACAGCCTGAAGGTTGCCGGTGCACTGGCCTACTCAGAACCAGACTCCACCACAGTGGACAGCCAGGTAAACGGCTCCGTATCTGTGATGCTGAACAACGGCTTCAACTTCACCTTTGCTGCCGGCGAACGTGACCTGAAAAGCAGCGCCACCGATCCAGAGTTCTACTACGGCAAGTTCGGTTACCAGACGCGCATGAACGACGCGGGCACCACCTCTTTCTCGGTGGATTACCACCGCTCCGACGACCTTGACCTGATGGGTGACGAAGGTACCGCTTACGGGCTGCAGGCGGTGCAGAAGTTTGATGCCTGGTCGACCGAAGGCTACATCGGCTGGCGCACCTACGAGCTGGATCGTAGCGGCTCATCCTTCAAGGATATCGACGCCATCATCACTGGCGCCCGCGTGAAATTCTGATTGGAGGCAGATAGATGATCTGGAAAACCGGCTGTGTTGTCGCCACCGTGATATTGCTCACTGCCTGCAGCGGTGCGCAACCCTATCACTACCAGGACAACCGAGAGATTCCGGCGGGTCCCGGATTGTTCAGCGGCGCTGATGGTACATTCGGATCGGCCCGCCCGAACAGCAAGGACGCGCAAAACTGATCGTCAAACAGCATAAAACCGGGGGCAACCCCGGTTTTCCCGATCCGTGCGTTGTCTATACTGCCTTGCAGGAGTTATACACGCACAGTGTTCAGGGATACCAAGACAACCTGTGATTGAGGGTTTACCTATGAAACGCTCTTTAACTCTGGCACTGCTGACCTCTGCTGTCCTGTTGGGCGGCTGCGCCAGTACCGCATCAGATAGCGGTGAAATGGATGCACTACGTGCGATGGCGCAACAGGCGATGGATCGGGCGGAAGCAGCCGAAACGATGGCTAAGCAGGCATCGTCTCAAGCTTCCCGCGCATCCAGCGATGCCGCTGCAGCGATGCAGGCAGCACAGCAAGCGCAGTCCTGCTGCGAAGCCAACACTCAACGTATCAACCGGGCTTTTGAGAAGTCCATGCAGAAGTAAGACTCAGGGCGCCTCTGGCATACCGTCGGGGCGCGCCATTCGCCTCCCGATAATGAGCGGAATCCCATTGGCACGTTTCACAGCGTGTGCGATCTCACTCCAATAGAACGCGACCTTCTGGTTTGGCGTCGCCGCGATCAGTGCTTGAATCAGATCCGAATCGATCGAGCGGTTTTGTGAACCAGATACCTGCGACTCTCCGGACATCCTGGGATGCACCTCCAGCCAAAGATCATCGCCTCGCCAACCGATCTTGTAGAGCTCATCGATGACACGCACCGGCGTACCCGGTTTTATCTGATTGAAAAGCTGTTCGATATCTTCCGGATACAGACGGACACAACCATGACTGACCTGCATCCCCACCCCTGCCGGACGGTTGGTGCCGTGCAGCAGATAACCTTTGCGGTCGAGACGCAACGAGAAGGCTCCCAGCGGATTATCCGGCCCCGGCGGCACATACTTGGGCAGCTCCTCCCCCTGCGCTAACGCTTCCTTACGAATCGATTCGGGAGGGTACCAGGTGGGATCACGGTGTTTGGATTCGATACGGGTGCTCATAACCGGTGTCTGCCAGCCTTGACGCCCGATACCCACCGGGTAGGTCCACACCTGCTCCGGCAGATTCTCTGGGTAGTAGTAGAGCCGCATCTCCGCAAGGTTTAACACGATCCCTTCGCGAGGCCCGGACGGCAAAATATGAACCGTCGGCAGCTGCACCCGCGTTCCCTCCGCGGGCAACCAGATATCGTGCTGCGGATTAGCATTGAGCATGGCGTGATAACCGACATTATAACGCCGCGCCAACGCCACCAGCGTATCGCCATTGGCCACGCGCGCCGAGCGCAACTGGCCAATCACATCATCACCCGGGATAAGTAACGTAACGGTAGCCTGCACAGCTGTAACCATCAGTGCATAAGCAACCAACAGGATTCGAATCAGCCGATGAACCATCGCCAACACCTTACTCTATACCCTCAGGGTAAGATCAGCGCTCCAGTAGGTCGTCCACCCAGGAGAGTGCCGCCACCATCGCCGGAAAGCCAATGGTATTGGTCAGCAACATGACCGCGTGCCGCACCTCCTCGACCGACGCTCCGGCATCCATTGCACGGCGTACGTGGCTGTGTACCGCGCCTTCAGAACGGGCTGCAGCAGCAGCCCCCAGCTGAATCAGATGGGCCATCCGGGCATCCAGCGGGCCGGCCTGCTTAGCTGCAGCGCCCAGCGCCTCAACGGCGTCCATCAATGCGGGTTGTTCGTTTTTCAGTGCGTTGTATTGGGATGAAGGTTTGCTCGACATAAACTCCCCCGTTCAACGTGGTTGGCTAGTACTACTTAATCAGCATTTTGATGGCACTGAGAATGGTTTTGCTGTCGACCCCGTGGATTGCCATCGACAGTGCGGCGAAAGGACCGGACGACTTTTCCTCTACGATACGCATCTTGATACGTACGTTGTCCTTCTGAAGGGTGAAGACTTCACTCTCTGCAGTAGCATCGGTATTACCATGGTTGTGGCACAGCCGTGCCAATTGCTCACCCAGATCACGGTTGTTCAACACCTTCAGCGTCTGACGCTCACGCTCCAGATATTCATTACCGACCTGCACGATCATCACCAGCAGCGACTTGATCTGCTGACTGTCGGCGCTGATCTCCTCCGGCAGGGCCTCCCAGCTGTATTTCGGCGGTAACGCTACCCTGATGCTGGTCACCACGCCGGTTGTGGGCGCCATCTCCACCTCTACAAACAGCGTCAACACGTAGTGCATGCCGGAGCTGTCCTTAAAGGGTATCTGCAGGGTACGGCTGGTCATGCCCGACGGATTAAACGATATATCCGGGTAGCGCTGTCGCAGTATTGTATCCAGTCGTTGGAACGCCTCTTCCGGGCTCATGCCATCTCCTCTCGCTGACGAAACATCTTTTTATGGGTCAGTCATCTCTCTCAATACAAGTTAGAAGAAGGATCTGGCTATATCAAACCGCAACAGCAATATCCTTCCATTTAACCCAACTCCTTGTTTGAACAGGAAGAATGAACCCGTTAGTCTGGTATCCACGCCACGCCATATCAGAGAGCAAGGGAGTAGCACCTTATGCATGAACCCAGCCAGATCATCGTGCAGGACAACCCACCACAGCTTGAGGATGTCGACCTCCTGAACGCAGTCATCGACGACAAAGCTCGCTACGAAAGCAAGCTGAAAAAGCTACAGAAACGCATTCTGGCGATTCAACAGGCCTATCACCATCAGGGACGTCGAGCGATCATCGTACTGGAGGGCTGGGACGCAAGCGGCAAAGGCGGTGCGATCCGACGCCTGACGGAAAAACTCGATCCCCGCGGCGTCAAGGTGCATCCCATCGGCTCCCCCACACCTGACGAGCAGGGGCGCCACTATCTTTACCGCTTTCAAACCCGCTTACCCATCCCACGCACCTGGTCTATTTTTGATCGTTCCTGGTATGGACGTGTGCTGGTTGAGAGGGTCGAGGGTTTTGCGTCGAAGAAGGAGTGGCAGCGCGCCTACCATGAGATCAACGAGTTTGAGCGCATGCTGACCGACGACGATGTGCGTATCGTTAAGATCTTTCTGCACATCGATAAGGACGAGCAGCTAAAGCGTTTTGACGAACGGCTGAACAATCCCTACAAGCGCTGGAAACTGACCAGCGAGGATATCCGAAACCGCGAAAAGTGGGATGAGTACACCGATGCCATCAATGAGATGCTGGCACGCACCTCCACTGAAACGGTGCCTTGGCATGTAGTCGCCGGCAATCACAAATGGTATGCCCGTATAAATGTACTCAAAACCATCGCCGATGCGCTGGAGGAGGGTATCGATACCACCCCGCCTGAACTGGATAAGGCATTAATCAAGGAAGCGGAGGAACGCCTGGGCATCGTCCCCAGATAACCCTCCGAGTTGAATTTAACTCCACTTTTCCATGTTGATTCGGATCAAAAAGATAGCGATTTGAAATACAGTTGAAATATTCCTCAGCGAACATGTTCGCGAACATAAAGATGAGGATATTAGAAATGGAAAAAGAACATCTGAGCGCACAGCTGAAACAACTCCTGAGCCGTGGTTACTCCATCAGTGACGTACGCAACATCGTTACCGCGCCCAAGGCACTGGTCGATCAGGCGATTCTGGAATATCAAAACGAATCTCAGCACACAGAACAGAACCTGCGCACCCAACGCCATCAGGCAGAATACGCAATGCATCTGGGAACCGGACGCTAATCAGCGATCGGTTCCACCCCTCCTTTCTGACTAGTCTGTTCAGGCTAAGTTAACCTCCAATTGTGTATTTACAGTAATACAGGGTTATGTCTAAACTTCGCCTCTGGAGA
This sequence comes from uncultured Marinobacterium sp., assembly GCA_947501565.1. GTDB lineage: Bacteria > Pseudomonadota > Gammaproteobacteria > Pseudomonadales > Balneatricaceae > Pontibacterium. The sequence goes on along the minus strand of CANMWJ010000005.1, from coordinate 85,976 downwards.
TTTCGGGTGAGGTTGGGAATCTCTGAATAAACCCTATGCTTTCCTGCGCACCCTATAAAAATTACAGCGCGGTAAAAATTGGAATGCTTCGATCAGGTCCAGACTGCCGCTAGCAACAGCTCCTACCGGGATGTACAGCGCATCGGATTTAACCAGAGATTCCTATTACATTAAAAATCACTCTTGCGAGCACTGAAGGTACTAACTATGAAAAAAGCTCTTATCGTTGCTGCTACTGCTGCGCTGATGTCTACAGCTGCTATGGCTGAACGTACTGGCGTAGAAGTTTACAACACCAAATGTCTGGCATGTCACATGACTGGCGCTGCTGGCGCACCTAAAGTAGGTGACGCAGCTGCATGGGCTCCACGTGCCGCTCTGGGTATGGACGCACTGCTGGCAACTGCAGTTAAAGGTAAAGGCGCGATGCCACCTAAAGGTCTGTGCATGGACTGCACCGACAACGAACTGAAAGGCGCGATCCAGCACATGCTGGATAACTCCAAGTAAGATCTGCTGATGCAATAAAAAACCCGGCCTTGGCCGGGTTTTTTATTATCTGTCAGAACAGAGAAGGATCAGAACACCTCTTTCGGTGCCTGGTTCTCACGCTCCACATCGGATGGATCAGCCGCCTGCAAACGTTTCAGCAGCTCAATATCATCCCCCTTCTGCACCACAATCTCGACGCGACGGTTACGTGAACGCTGGGCGCGGGTCTCGTTCGGTGTCAGCGGCTTGTTGTCAGCGTAACCCAGGACACGGAAGCGGTCCTGCTTGATGCGCGGATCCCCAAAGAGTTCATGGGCAACCGCCAGCGCACGCGCGGTGGAAAGGTCCCAGTTGGACTCAAAGCGACGGCCATTATAAGGAATACTGTCGGTATGGCCTTCAATGGCGACCTTACCTTTCACCTCAAGCAGCATATCGCGAATTTTCGCCAGCACCGGGATCGCTTCGAACTTCAACTCGGCACGCCCGGAATCAAAAGACCCCTGCTCCTTCAGGCGGATAATGATCTTACGCCCTTCGGATTCCACCTCGATGCTGCCCTGACCGATCTCTTTCGCCAGCGCTGCGGCAAACTCAACAGCTTCCTCTTCGGCCTGCTGCTCCATCTGCTGCATCATCTCTTCGAGAATCTCAGCCGCTTCCTTATCCTGGACTTCCGCTTCCCCCTCGACCGATCGTATGTCGAGGGTGTTCATATCGTTGTTCACCGTCATCTGGCGAACTTCGTTCAGCGGCGTCGGCTCAGGACGGCCCGGGCTGAACTCCTGCGTGATTACGGAGGTACCTTTTGGCACATCCTCCACCTTGATCTGGTTCTGAACACCAAAGGCTTCACGCATGGAACCGGCCAACTGCTTAAACTTCAGTACATCCATCTCGGAGAACGAGAGCAGTAGTACGAAGAAGCACATCAGCAGGGACATCAGGTCAGCAAAGGTCGCCAACCATCCAGGTAGCCCCGCGGGGCAGGGGGGGCATTCGTGTTCTTCGTCACTCATGACATATCCACCCTGTGTTAACCTTCACCACGCTTGCCTTCCGGCAGGTAGTTCTTCAGCATCTGCTCAATTACACGCGGGTTCTGTCCCGCCTGAATTGCCAGCAAACCGTCGGTAATCAGCGCCTGGTTCAAGGCTTCCTCATCTTTACGCTGGCCCAGCTTGTCCGCCACCGGCAGCGCAAACATGGTTGCCAGAATCGCACCGTACAGGGTGGTCAACAGTGCCACCGCCATCGCCGGACCGATCGATTTCGGGTCCGACATGTTGGACAGCATCTGTACCAGACCAACCAGCGTACCGATCATCCCCATCGCCGGGCCAACGTCACCCATGGCACTGAGAATGGTGATGCTATTGTCATGACGATCTGCCGCCAGTTTCGCTTCTTTATTCAGCAGGGACTTCACCACTTCCGGATCGTGGCCATCCACCAGCAGCTGAATACCACGCTGCATAAAATCGCTGCTTACGGTTTTGTCTTCCAAAGACAGCAGGCCACCCTTACGCGCAGCATCTGCCAGCTCTACTGTTTCTGCGATGATGGTATCCGGGCTCAGCGACTTAAACATAAATGCCTTGCCGATAACCTTACCCACGCCCAGGAATGTTCCCAGCGTGTATTTCATCATTACAACAAAGATTGTTCCGACAATTACGATCAACAGGGACGGTACGTTAATGAAAACACCGATATCCCCGCCCATCACCATCGCGGCGACTACAAGGCCGAAGGAACCTAACAGACCGACGAGCGTTGCTATATCCACTCTATACTCTCCAGATCACACCCACAGCGTTTTTATGGCTTTTTCTGAGCGTCCCATCATAGCAAAAAATCCCCTCCAATCACCCCCAAACGAACGTATGATTTTGATTATGTAGAGTTAATTGATAAATGCGGTACGCTTAGGTAACGTTTACGCCTTTAACCCTTAGGAAACACCCATGCCCCGTACCAAAAAAGCCACTGATTTCGAGCAATCGCTGAGCGAACTGGAGTCACTGGTCAACCAGATGGAACAGGGTGACCTCTCTCTGGAAGAGGCCCTCAGCGCGTTTGAGGCGGGCGTAAAGCTGACCCGTGACTGCCAAAAGATACTCGACCAGGCAGAACAGAAAGTTCAGCTATTAATCGAAAAGAACGGTGAGCTACAGAGCCAGCCGTTTGTCGACGAGGAATCCTGAACCTTGGCCATCAAAGAAACACTGCAACACTATCAGCAGCGGGTCGACCAGTACCTGGACACCGTTATTCTGCGTGAAAGCCTGGAGCCCCGCCTGCAGGAAGCGATGCGTTACGCCCTGTTTAATGGCGGCAAACGGGTCCGTCCGGTGTTGGTGTATATGGTGAACCAGATGCTGGGCGGTCAGCCAGACCAGGCCGACGCGCCAGCGGCAGCCATCGAGTGTGTCCACAGCTATTCACTGGTGCACGACGACCTGCCCGCAATGGATGACGATGATCTGCGCCGCGGCAAACCAACCTGCCACATCGCCTTTGACGAGGCGACCGCGATCCTCGCGGGTGATGCGCTGCAGTGTTTCGCCTTCGAACATCTGGTAGCGGATGACAGTGATCCGGCCAGAAATCTGGCCCTGATCCGCGTATTGTCCAAAGCCTCCGGCGACAGTGGCATGGTGCTGGGACAGGCGTTTGACCTCAGCCATGTGGGCAAACAGCTGACACTGGAACAACTGGAAGCGATGCACCAGCACAAAACAGGTGCACTGCTGAACGCCGCTATCGACCTGGGCATCATCGCCAGCGGCTGCAACGATGCTGATACCTTCGCCAAGCTGCGACAGTACGGCAACGCCATCGGCCTGGCTTTCCAGGTTAAGGATGACATTCTGGATATTGAGGGCGATACTGAAACCATTGGTAAGCCCCAAGGCTCCGATCAGGAACAGGATAAGCCAACCTATCCCGCCCTGCTGGGTATGGAGGGGGCCAAAGAGAAACTTAACCTGCTCCATCGTGAAGCGGTTACCGCACTGGAGAGTTTCGGTGACGCCGCTCAGCCGCTGAAAGAACTGGCTGACTTTATCGTTCACCGCGATCACTAATGTTCCGAGAGATTCCTACAAGTCGTCCACAGACGCCACTGCTGGACGCAATCACTGATCCCGCCGCGCTCAGTCAACTCCCGCAAAGCGACCTGGCCCAACTAGCTCAGGAGCTGCGCGCGTACCTGCTGTACAGCGTTGGCCAGACCGGCGGCCACTTTGGTGCCGGTCTCGGTGTCATCGAGCTGACCATCGCCCTGCACTATTTGCTGGACACGCCCAACGATCACCTGGTCTGGGATGTGGGTCATCAGTGTTATCCACACAAAATTCTGACCGAACGCCAACTGCAGATGCTGAGCATCCGTCAGAAAGGCGGCCTCGCACCGTTCCCAAAACGAGCAGAGAGCCCCTACGACGACTTTGGCACCGGTCACTCTAGTACCTCCATCAGCGCGGCACTGGGTATGGCCGTGGCAGACAAGCTACGCGGTGATAACCACAAATCCGTAGCTGTGATCGGTGACGGCGCAATGACAGCGGGCATGGCCTTCGAAGCGCTGAACCATGCGGCTCATACTGATGCGAACCTGCTGGTTGTGCTGAATGACAACGAGATGTCGATTTCGCATAACATCGGCGGTCTGGCCTCCTATCTATCGAAAAACCTGACCAGCCGTAGCGAAGGCGAAACCACCGCGGCGCTGTTTGAAGCGCTCGATTTCCAGTACTCAGGTCCGGTCGATGGGCATAACTTTGACGAGTTGCTGCCCGCACTCGACGCCGCGCTGAATCGCCCCGGCCCGCAGTTCCTGCATGTGGTCACTCGCAAGGGCAAAGGGTTTGAACCGGCGGAAGCCGATCCGGTGGGTTATCACGCGCTGACCAAGATCGAACCCAAACACAAACCCGCCGCGCCGAAACGGGAGAAATACTGCAACATCTTCGGTCACTGGCTCTGCGATATGGCCAGGGACGAAGAGGAGCTGGTCGGCATTACTCCGGCGATGCGCGAGGGTTCCGACCTGATCGCCTTCTCGGAGAAATACCCGGACCGCTACTTCGACGTGGCGATCGCCGAACAGCACGCCGTTACCCTGGCAGCGGGTATGGCCTGCCGCGAGATGAAACCCGTAGTGGCGATCTACTCCACCTTCCTGCAACGCGCCTATGACCAGCTGGTTCACGATGTAGTGATTCAGGATCTCGACGTGCTCTTTGCCATCGACCGTGCCGGTCTGGTAGGCGAAGACGGCTCCACCCACGCCGGTTGCTTTGATGTCAGCATGCTGCGTTGCCTGCCGGGCATGGTGGTGATGACACCTTCTGATGAGCAGGAGCTGTACGACCTGCTGACCACCGGTTACCTCTACCCGGGTCCGGCGGCGGTGCGTTACCCACGCGGCTCCGGCAGCGGCATTATGGTTGAGCGTCGCCCACGCAAGATTAATCTGGGGCGCAGTAAGGCACTGCGTCGTGGCGAATCAGCAGCGCTACTGAACTTCGGCCCGCTGCTGCCTGCGGCGAAAGAGGTAGCCGAACGGCTGAATCTGACATTGGTGGATATGCGCTTCGTAAAGCCGCTGGATTCCGAAATGATCGACACGTTGGCCGAAGAGCATCAACTGCTGGTTACACTGGAAGATCACAGTATCCAGGGAGGTGCGGGTTCTGCCGTGAGTGAATACCTGCATCAGGCAGGCCTCGCTACTCCGCTGCTGAAGCTGGGTATCCCGGACCGCTGGATTGAGCACGCCACCCGTCAGGAGCAGCTCACCGAATGCGGACTGGATGCGGACGGTATTGCACAGGCGATTGGCGAAAGATTGGCCCAACTGGCTTAGAGACTCACGCCAGCCCCCTTCCAAACAGCCACAAAAAAGCCGCGATCATTCGCGGCTTTTTTCTGTCTTGAGAGCACCTGCATCAGGCCTCTTCATCATCGCGGAAGTGGTGCTCGGTCATCATATGGCCCAGCTTGCCCATCTTGGTCGCCAGATAGTCTTCATTGTGACGGTTTTTGCCCACCTGCAGCGGCACGCGCTCCGCCACGGTAACGCCGTATTTCTCCAGCGCTTTTACCTTACGCGGGTTATTGGTCATCAGACGCACCTGTTTGATGCCCAAGTGTTCCAGCATCGGCAGACACATGCTGTAGTTACGCATATCCGCTTCGAAACCGAGGCGTTCGTTAGCTTCGACCGTATCCGCACCGCCATCCTGCAGGTTATACGCCTTGATCTTGTTCAGCAGACCGATGCCGCGACCTTCCTGACGCAGATAGAGCAGCACACCCTCACCCGCCTCGGAGATCCGTTTCAGCGCTTCCTGCAGCTGAAAACCACAGTCACAGCGCAGGCTGAACAGGGCATCACCGGTCAGACATTCGGAATGCACGCGCGCGAGTGCTGGTGTATCCCCACCCGGCTCACCGTAGACCAGAGCAACATGTTCTTTGCCGGTTTCACGGTCTTCAAACCCCACCATCTGGAATACACCCCAAGGGGTCGGCAGCTTGGATGCAGCCACAAACTCAACAGTCACGCAATTTACCTCAAGAATTGAAGCCCGATATTTTACAGTCTTGTCCATCCGGGCGCATCCTGCATAGATGGTGGCGAATTCAATAAATACAAGCGCCGAATAAAAAATAAGGGTAAATACTCACATAAAAGGCCAATATAGCCACAGCATCTACTGAAAAATACGGGCAATTGGCCAGTTGTGCGAGTCGAGGAAAAGATTAATTCGATTTTGGAAACTCTGCATTCGTATGCAGCGGCAACATCACGGCCACCTGCAAACCATGCAGAGAAGCGGAACGGGACAGGGTCAGCTGCCCTTCATACTGGTTAACGATGTCGGTGATAATGCTCATACCCAGGCCATGGCCGTCGGTAGATTCATCCAGACGTTCACCGCGGGTCATCAGACGCTCCATCTGGTCCTCTTCGATCCCAGGACCATCATCTTCGATCACCAATGTCAGGCAGTGTTCGTCAGCCGCTGCGCTAATCGACACCTGCCCCTGAGCCCACTTACTGGCGTTGTCGAGCAGGTTGCCCAACAGCTCCATCAGGTCATCGCGCTCGCCGGGGAAATAGACCTTCTCATCCATCTCCACGTCAAACTCCAACGCTTTCTCACGGTAGATCGCCTTCAGGGTACGCTGCAGCTTATCCAGCTCCGGCAGCAGGTAGATACGCTGTCCCGGCAGTGCCGCACCAGCAATGCGGGCACGGGTCAATTCGCGCTGCATCAGGTCACGCAGACGCACCGACTGCTCCATCATGTCGCCGGCCTGTTGGGGATCGTTCTCTTTCAGGGCTTCGATCTGACGGTCGAGTACGGTCAGCGGTGTTTTTGCTGCGTGTGCCAGATTACCCACCGCATTACGCGAACGCTGCAATCGCAGCTCCATCGCCTGCACCAGATAGTTGATCTCGGTAACCAGGGGGTCAACCTCTGCCGTATTGGCCGGGGCGAGCTGGCGAACCTCACCTTTTTTCAGACGGCTGATATCGCTGCGCACATTTACCAATGAGCGCAGGCCACGACGGATGATCGCCACCTGCAGCAACAGCATCACAGCGAGGAACACGACACCAGCTGCAGCCACTCCCCAACCCAGGCGGATCAGGGATTCGTCTATACGTTTCACATCCTCCGCCAGCACCAGCTGGACGCGCTTACCATCCTTCATAAAGGATTGATCCAGCACCAGCCAGGGATGATTCGCCTTGGTGATCAGGCGCACGTTCTCGCGACCGATCTGTTCTCCCCCCATAGTGGGGATCATTTCGTCCCACAAGGAGCGTGAGTACACCCATTTGCCGTCGACACCGACCTGAAAATAGTGACCAGACATCGGTTGCTGATACACCGGATCGATCAGGTCACCGTTTACGCGCCATCTACCCGCCTCATCCATGCTGACGGCACGCAGCAGGGCGTAGGCATCACTGGACAGCCGCGCACTGACAAACTCGTAGGCGGTCTGGCGCAGGAACCAGCTGTTAGCCAGCCACAACACCACTATGGCAATCACAGATACCAGAATGAATCCGCTGTTCAGGCGTGTCTGAATCGACTTCAAAGGTCAGCTCCGCTTAAAGGCTGGCGACAAACACATATCCCTGACCCCGCTTGGTCTGAATGCGCTCTTTACCGATCTTTTTACGCAGCATCTTGATGTAGGCCTCGATCACGTTGCTGTCGTTTTCCGCGCCGTCATCGTATAGATGCTCAACCAACTGCAGTTTGGACAGTACCCGCGACGGGTTATGCATGAAATAACGTAACAGGCGGTACTCGGTGCCGGTCAGCGCTACCTCCTCCTGCCCGTTGAGAATCACCGACTGCGCCTTCTCATCCAGCGTTAAGCCCTCCACCTCCAGCGTACTGCTGATCTGCTGATTGGCACGGCGCAGCAGCGCTGTCATGCGCACCAGCAACTCTTCGGTGTGGAAAGGTTTACCCAGATAATCGTCGGCACCGGCTTCAAAACCATCGACACGCTCCTGCCAGGCGGAGCGGGCGGTCAAAATCAGTACAGGAATGTTGTTACGACGTTTACGCCAGTTTTTAAGGACATCCAGGCCTGAACGCTGCGGCAGACCCAGGTCAAGTACGACCAGGTCATAGATATCCTCATACCCCATCGCTTCGCCGTCGATGCCATTATCGGCGAGGTCTACAGCGTAGCCGCTTTTAATTAGCTCAGCTTTGAGGTCCGGTCCCAGTTGCGGGTCGTCTTCTACCAGTAGCACTCTCATCGTGCGCGACTACTCCTTGATCATAGCCCCGGTACGGGCATCCACCAGTAACATTCGAACAATACCATCCCGGCCAGCGATCTCCATCTCGTAGATGTACTCATCGCCTTGCTTGATCAACGCGGTATCCAGCATCTGACCGTCAGTCAGCGCAGACACCCGTTCCATCAGCTCCATCATAGAAAGAATAGTCCCTGCTTCAGCCAATACGCGACACTCTTCAGCGTCCAGACGCATCATTGCCTCAGACATTCCCGGCTGCGCCGCTGAGATTTCACGCATCATATCGGTTGCTGATACAGCAAATGGCATACCCAGTGCTATCAGGAACGAAAATACAGCTGTTGATAGATACCTTTTCATAAAACCTCCCTGATAGATACTCGGTGTTTACTGTTATGGGGCAGGCGGCAGGCCCCTTAGGCGGAGCCTGAACCGTAATACAAATTACTCAGTAGTACGAATTTCGTTACCCCATGCATCAAACAATGAATCACCGTAACCAGATTTCAGGCTATCAGTGGATTCTACACTTTCCTGAGAAGACATATGCCCTTCAAAATCATGTTCCCACGCATCCAGCGGGTACAAAGCACCTGTAGCTGCAAATGCCTGAGAGGTCATCAGGACAGTACCAACAGCAGCGGCTGCAAAGATCTGAGAAATAGTTTTCATAGCTGCTCTCCAAGTTATTTATCCTCGGAGTTAAAGTTAGCGTGGTCAGCTGAAACAAACCTGAAAGCTACCAGACGCCTTAGATCCCTTAGGCATAAATTTATAGCATACATATAAGAAAGGGTGACACCCTAGCTGCAAACCACTAAAAACCAACGTTGCACCGCGTACGCCCTTACCTTTGGGGCGAAAAAACAAAAAAAACGGGAGCACCCTCAATGAGCACTCCCGTTTCTGAATCCTTTTTCGGGGTTGTGTTAACGCATATCCCGATCCATCTCATCTTCCATATGCTGTTCACTCGACATGTGACCTTCAGTTGTGTGGCTCCATGGATCAAGCGGATACAAGCTACCACCAGCAGCGAATGCTTGTGAAGTCAGCAATACCAGACCAAGAAATGCAGCACTAACCATCTGAGTAAGGGTTTTCATGACCGTTCTCCGAGTTAATTTGTTCTCGGGTTTAACGATAGGTCCGGGAGCTGAAACGAAGCTGAATCGAGTGCTGCTTTTTAGAACACTTTAATATATAGCTATAAAGTAAAACGTAGTTTGCAACGCAATCCAGGCATAAACACCCGCCAGCACATCATCAAGCATAATCCCAAATCCACCGGAGACCTTCTTGTCAGCCCAGCGGATCGGCCAGGGCTTGAGCACGTCGAAGAAGCGGAACCAGGCAAAACCGACAGCGATCCACAACCAACCGGACGGCGCGGCAAACATCGTGATCCAGAAACCGACAAACTCGTCCCAGACGATGCCGCCATGGTCATGCACACCTATATCGCTGGAGGTACGCTCGCACAACCAGATGCCGATCAGGGTGGTGATCAGCAGCATCACCGCATACAGCGGCAGTGACAGGTTCTGAAACCAGAGATACGGAATGATCGCCGCCAGGGTGCCAAAGGTACCTGGCGCAAAGGGTGCTGCGCCGCTACCCAGGCCAAAGGCAAGAAAGTGGATCGGGTTACGCCATACCGAACGCGGTACTACATTCATCAGGAGTCCTTGGCAAAATGATCGTACCCGCCCTTAACATCGGCGGGTTTACCGGCCACGCGAATACCGCTCTGCTCGGTGATCGTTCCAACAACAGTTACCGGTTCCGGCAGTGTTGTCAGTAGATCGCGTTTTGTCGCGGGCAGGGTAAAACAGAGTTCAAAGTCTTCGCCGCCAGTCAGCGCCCACTGCTGGGCTTGTGTTTTATCCACAGAGGCGTTTAGCGCTGCAGACAGCGGCAAGCTGTCCGGATCGATTTCAGCCCCCAGGGTGCCGTTTTCCAGCAGATGCCCCAGATCGGCCAGCAGACCATCCGAGATGTCGATACAGGCGCGGGCATGTCCACGCAGGGCCATCCCCGTGGCCAGACGGGGCGTTGGCGCAAAGAAGCGCTGCGCGAGGTACTGCGCGTGAGGCGTATCAGCATCTTTACCCGCTAACAGCTCCTCCAGTCCGGCCCGGCTATCGCCCAGGGTCCCGGTCACACAGACCAGATCTCCGGCTTGTGCGCCGTTGCGTGTAAGCGCCTGCTCAGCAGGGACAAATCCATGCACCTGCGCGGTCAGCGTCAGTGGACCACGGGTTGTGTCGCCGCCCACCAGCCGGATACCGAAAGCCCCTGCACATTGTGCGAGACTGGTCGTAAACGGCCCCAGCCATTCAGGATCAGCTTGCGGCAAGCTGAGAGCAAGTGTAAACCAAGCAGGTTCAGCGCCCATGGCAGCCAGATCACTGACGGACGCCCCCAGCAGACGGGAAGCCAGATACGCGGGATCGCTACCCGGCAGAAAGTGGGTACCTTCCACCAGGGTATCGATGGACACAGCCATCACCTCGCCCGCTTTCGGCACCAGCAACGCACAATCGTCACCGATGCCTAACGCAACTGAGTCATCGGTGGCAGCGTCGGCAAAAAAGCGCCGTATCAGCTCAAACTCGCCCAGTTGCGGGGTGCTCATCGTGAGGACTTGGCCTTGATCTCAGCCATGCGCACGCGTTGCGCCAGCTTGTCGAGAATACCGTTGACGTAACGGTGACTCTCGGTCGCACCAAACTTTTTCGCAAGTTCAACGCTTTCGTTGATCGCGACAGGGTAAGGCACTTCGAGGCGGTGGATCAGCTCGTACGCACCGATACGCAGTACGGTCAGCTCGATCGGATCCAGCTCGCTCAGCGCGCGGTCCAGAAACGGCTCATACTGTCCGTCCAGCTCGGTTTTACGCGTAGCTACACCGCGCAGCAGCTCGGAGAATAGCTGCACGTCGGTTTTGCTCATGTCGTTATCCACGCGGAACTGCGCGTCGATCTCGTTCACCGGCTGACCGGCCATCTGCCACTGGTACAGTGCCTGCAGCGCGAAGCTACGGGCAGAACGGCGCATGGAGGTCAGCGAAGGTTTCTTCGCTGACTTTGAGGAAGGGGTGTCGCTCATTCGTGATTAAACCTCAAGCTTACGCAGCAGGCTGACCATCTCCAGCGCAGACAGGGCAGCTTCGTCGCCTTTGTTGCCCATCTTGGTGCCGGAACGCTCAACCGCCTGTTCGATGCTGTTAACGGTCAGAATGCCGTTAGCCACAGGTACGTTGTACTCCAGGGATACCTGCGCAACGCCTTTGGACGCCTCGCCGGATACGTATTCAAAGTGTGGGGTACCACCACGGATCACAGCACCCAGTGCGATGATCGCGTCAGCATTGCCCTGTGCAGCGATCTTTTTCACCGCCAGCGGGATCTCGAACGCACCCGGTACACGGATAACCTGAATGTTGTCTTCATCCACACCGTGACGCTTCAGCGTATCCAGTGCACCTTCCAGCAGGCTTTCAACAACAAATGCGTTGAAACGGCCAACCACGATTGCGTAATTTCCGTTACCGCTAACGAAATCGCCTTCAAATGTCTTAACTGCCATGATTCAAGTCCAGCTTATTCTTCACAAGGGATATATTCTTCAATCTCCAGATCGAAACCGGAGATCGCATTAAACTTCATCGGTGAGCTGAGCAGACGCATCTTGCGTACACCCAGGTCACGCAGGATCTGAGAACCGGTACCTACAGTCAGGTACGCACCGGAGGAGCTCACATCCACTTTGGATTTCTTCTTACCCGCCAATACGCTTTCCAGCGCATCACCCAGGTCGATACGCGCGCCGGTATCCAGCAACAGTACGACGCCATTACCTTCCTCTGCCACACGCTGCAGCGCTTTACGTACGGTCCACTTACGCTCTTCACCCGGCGCAGCACCCACCACATCACGCATCACTTCGGTACGGATATGGACACGTACCATGGTGTTTTCGTCTGGCTGGATATCACCCAGCGTCAGTGCCAGATGCGTGCAGCCCTGGATCTCGTCGCGGTAGGTGATGTAGTTAAAGTCACCGAATTCGGTCGGCAATACGCCTTCGCTCTCACGCTCAACGGTGTGCTCGTTGGTGGTGCGGTAGTGGATCAGGTCCGCGATGGTGCCGATCTTCAGGTTGTGCTTCTCAGCAAACTTCTCCAGATCCGGACGACGCGCCATGGTGCCATCGTCGTTCATGATCTCAACGATCGCTGCTGCTGGGGTCAAGCCCGCCAGACGTGACAGATCGCAGCCCGCTTCGGTATGCCCGGCACGGCTCAGTACGCCACCCGGCTGTGCCATCAGCGGGAAGATGTGACCCGGCTGTACGATATCTTCAGGTTTCACGCTGTCTTTCACCGCTACACGCACGGTGTGCGCACGGTCAGCAGCGGAGATACCGGTGGTTACGCCGGAGGCCGCTTCGATAGACAGGGTGAAGTTGGTGGAGAACTGCGCGCCGTTGCTCTGCACCATCAGTGGCAGATTCAGCTTCTCGCAGTGCTCACGGGTCAGGGTCAGACAGATCAGACCACGGGCGTGGGTCGCCATGAAGTTGATATCTTCGGGACGTACCATCTCCGCCGCGATCACCAGATCGCCTTCATTTTCACGGTCTTCGTCATCCATCAGGATAACCATTTTACCCTGGCGGATGTCGTCGATAATTTCCTGAGTGCTGTTCAGTTTCATGTGGTTAATCTCGTCCGCCTCAGCGGTTGGTAAATCCATATTCAGCCAGCTTGTCGAGGGTTAACCCACCACCGCTGGTTTCAGAGTGTTCTTCAGGTTCCGCACGATGCCCCAGCATACGTTCCAGATAACGCGCGATAATATCCACTTCCAGATGCACCAGGCGTCCCGGTACATAGTGGTCGATAATCGTTTCCTGCACCGTATGCGGCACAATGTTCAGCTCGAACAGGTTACCGTTCACGGCGTTGACGGTCAGGCTGGTGCCGTCCACGGTGATCGAGCCTTTGGCAGCGATATACCGCCCCAGCTCCGCCGGTGCCTTGACCGTAAAGCGCACTGAACGGGCATCTTCGCGACGATCGACGATTTCACCCAGACCATCCACATGGCCGGTGACGATATGACCGCCAAGACGGCTGGTTGGCATCAACGCTTTTTCCAGGTTGACGGATTCACCCACGCTCAGGCTGGGAAAGCGGGTATGCGTCAGCGTTTCACGCGACACATCGGCCCAGAAACCGTCACCCGGCAGCGCAATCGCAGTCAGGCAGACACCGTTAACGGCGATGCTGTCGCCCAGTTTAACGTCACCCAGATCCAGCGCTCCAGTGCGCACGTAAAGCTGCAGGTCGCCCTGCTGTTCCTGAATCGCGGCGATGGTGCCCACCGCTTCAATAATTCCGGTAAACATTACTTCTTCTCTGTTTCCGCAAACTGCAGGGTCAGACGCAGATCGTCGCCCAGCATGCGGCTGTCACTCAGGCGCAAACGCTGCTGCTGCGCCATCGTTGTAAAGGGTAGTTCATACATCGGCCGTGCATCCGAGCCCATCAGGGTGGTCGCCATGTAAACCACCAGCTCATCCACCAGACCGGCTTCGATAAACGCACCGGCCAGGGTCGCACCGGTTTCCACCAGAAGCTCGTTACATTGCTCCGCACTCGCCAGATACAGTAGCAGAGCTTTTACCGAGACACGTCCATCAACTGCGTCAACGCGGATCACTTCTGCGCCTGCGGCTTCCAGCTGCGCAGTCTTCTCTGCATCATCGCTCAGGGTGGCGATCAGTGTACGACCTGGTTGCGACAGAATTTTAGCCTGCAGCGGCATACGTAGCTGACTGTCCATCACTACACGCAACGGCTGCTTCTCAACCACCAACGCTGCGTTATCCAGCTGCAATTCCTGTTCACGCAGCGTGAGCGAGGAGTCATCATGCAGGATGGAGTCAACCCCGGTCACAATGGCAGAGCTTTGTGCGCGCAGACGCTGTACGTCACTGCGTGCCGCTGGCCCGGTAATCCATTGAGATTCCCCGCTCTGCATAGCGGTACGGCCATCCAGACTGCTGGCGGTTTTCACACGTACGTATGGAAGCCCCTGCTCCATCCGTTTGATAAAACCCGGGTTAAGCAACCTGGCTTCGGCTTCCAGCAAACCATGGGAGGCGTCGATACCCGCCTCCTGCAAAATACGGATACCACGTCCACCTACTTGCGGGTTCGGATCGACCATCGCCGATACCACACGAGCAACGCCCGCACGCTTCAACGCCTCTGCACAAGGAGGGGTTTTACCGAAGTGGCTGCAGGGCTCGAGGGTGACATACGCAGTCGCACCCTGAGCCAGATCACCGGCCATGTGCAAGGCGTTCACTTCCGCATGTGCCTCACCGGCACGAAGATGAAACCCCTCCCCCACAATCTCGCCGTCACGCACGATAACGCAACCAACACGTGGGTTCGGCTGGGTGGTGTAGAGACCTTGCCGGGCGAGCTGGATCGCCCGCGCCATATATTCGCGGTCTGCGCGACTGAATCCGCTCATCAGGCGTCTTCACCCTGATGGTCAGCTGAGAGACGGTCGATCTCTTCTTTGAATTCGTTGATATCCTGAAAGCTGCGGTAAACGGAGGCAAAGCGCACGTACGCCACCTCATCGAGTTTACGCAGTTCAGACATCACCGCTTCACCCACCTGGCGAGATGGGAGTTCCCGTTCACCGGTGGCGCGTAGCGAATGTTTGATACGGTTGATGGAGGCTTCAAACTCCTCCACTGAGACGGGGCGTTTTTCCAGTGCCCGGTGGATACCCGCGCGCAACTTGTCTTCGTCAAATGGCTGACGGGAACCGTCGGCTTTGATCACACGCGGCATCAGAAGCTCAGCGGCTTCATAAGTGGTAAAGCGCTCATGACAGTGGGTACATTCACGACGACGGCGGACCTGCTGGCCTTCAGCAACCAGACGGGAATCTACAACCTTAGTTTCGTTCGCAGCACAAAATGGACAATGCATGGCCGTTACCTGTCAAAAAGAGCGAGGGTAAACACAACCGTTACCCAAATAAAAAGGGCGGCTAATCAGCCGCCCCGGGATTGTACAGGCTTTCCGGTATTACTTGTAGACCGGGTAACGTGCACACAGGTCTTTCACCTGCTCTTTAACCTTAGCGATAGTCTCTTCGTTAGAGATATCTTCCAGTACGTCACAGATCCAGTTAGTCAGCTGGACAGCTTCTTCCTCTTTGAAACCACGACGAGTGATCGCCGGAGAACCGATACGCAGACCGGAGGTAACAAATGGGGAACGTGGATCGTTTGGCACGGAGTTCTTGTTCACGGTGATGTTCGCACGACCCAGCGCCGCGTCAGCATCTTTACCGGTGATGTCCTTGTCGATCAGGTCCACCAGGAACAGGTGATCATCAGTACCACCGGATACGATGTTGATACCACGTGCGATGAAAGTCTCTGCCATCGCCTGCGCGTTCTTAACAACCTGTGCCTGGTATGCTTTCCACTCGTCTTCCAGTGCTTCTTTGAAGCACACTGCTTTTGCCGCGATCACGTGCATCAGCGGGCCGCCCTGAGATTCAGGGAATACAGCGAAGTTCAGCTTCTTCTGCAGGTCTTCGTCAGCGCGCGCAGACAGGATCAGACCACCACGTGGGCCACCCAGTGTTTTGTGGGTAGTGGTAGTTACAACGTCAGCGATGCCGATTGGGCTTGGGTATACGCCTGCAGCAACCAGACCGGCGATGTGTGCCATGTCTACGAACAGGTAAGCACCAACGCTGTCTGCGATATCGCGGAAACGCTGCCAGTCAACAACACGGGAGTAAGCAGAGAAACCAGCAACGATCATTGCAGGTTTGTGTTCCTGTGCCAGACGCTCAACTTCCGCGTAATCGATCTCACCAGTTTCAGGGTTCAGGCCGTACTGAACTGCGTTGTAGATACGACCGGAGAAAGACACGCTCGCACCGTGGGTCAGGTGACCACCGTGTGCCAGGCTCATGCCCAGAACGGTATCGCCCGGCTTACACAGCGCCATGTAAACAGCTGCGTTTGCCTGGGAGCCGGAGTGCGGCTGTACGTTCGCGTAAGTAGCACCAAACAGTTCGCAGGCACGGTCGATAGCCAGCTGCTCAACTACGTCAACGTACTCACAACCACCGTAGTAACGCTTGTTCGGGTAACCTTCAGCGTATTTGTTGGTCAGTACGGAACCCTGCGCTTCCATTACGCGTGGGCTGGTGTAGTTTTCGGAAGCGATAAGCTCGATGTGCTCTTCCTGACGTGTAGCCTCAGACTGCATTGCAGCGTACAGGTCAGCATCAAAATCAGCGATCGACATATCTTTGCTAAACATGGTGTGGCGGTCCCCTAGATAGGTATGGAAGCTTCAGGTTGCGGCGACTGTGCAGTTGTCGGATTCCGGCGGGGCCGGTACAACCTGATACAGCTTTTTTGGAAAACGCGCATTATACCCGAACATATTTGCATCGGCACTTGAAACCGGCTCAAAATTTCATCAACCGGATTCATTCAAAAACCCTGTTTGCCAAAACGAAACAGCCCCGCCTGAGCGGGGCTTTTTCATCTACAACCGCAGCTATTCGATCTGGATTCGAGTCCCTTCCGGCGGCCGCTCTTCCAGCCGTGGCAGATCCAACGACAGGACACCGTTTTCAAAGCGCGCATGGATAGCGCTGGCATCCACATTCTGCCCAACCGTCATGGAACGGCGGTATCGCCCCATATGGCGTTCGCGGCGGATCACACGCCCCTCTTCTTTCTCGGTCTCCTCTTTGTGCGTCTCTGCGGTCAGGGTGAGAATGCCGTTATCCAGGGTCACCTCGATATCGTCCTTTTCCACACCCGGCAGATCCGCCTTGATGTGATAACCGTCGCTATCCTCCTGTACATCGATCGCGGGCATCAGATCACCATGCCCCCGATGCGGCCGGAAGAATTCGCTGAAGAAGGTATCGTCGAACAGGCTGTTAAAAGGAGTCAGCTCTTTCATCCGGGTATCCTCCAAACCATCTGGTTATTTTTCAATCACTCTTCATTTTTAAGATAGCCTCTGTCCCGTAAGCTGCCATATCCCCGTTTGATGCCTATCAAGTTGGCTTTCGATACCCGCAATCGTTTAAAATTCCCGCATCTTGATTCACTGACAGGTTCTGAGCGCATGGCACAGTACGTATATTCCATGAATCGCGTTGGCAAAATTGTTCCGCCAAAACGCGAAATTCTTAAAGACATCTCCCTCTCCTTCTTCCCGGGCGCAAAAATCGGCGTTTTGGGTCTGAACGGTGCAGGTAAATCCACCCTGCTGCGCATCATGGCAGGTGTTGATCAGGAGTACATCGGTGAAGCCCGTCCGATGCCGGGTATCAACGTTGGCTACCTGGAGCAGGAGCCAAAGCTCGACGAATCCAAAACCGTACGCGAAGTGGTTGAAGAAGCCGTTGCGGACGTAAAAGAAGCGCTGGCCGGTCTGGACGCCGTTTACGCAGCGTACGCAGAGCCGGATGCAGACTTCGACGAGCTGGCGAAGAAACAGGCGCACTTCGAAAACCTGATTGAGGCGAAAGACGGCCACAACCTGGACACCGCACTGGAACGTGCAGCTGACGCGATGCGTCTGCCAGCCTGGGATGCGAAGATCGAACACCTCTCCGGTGGTGAACGTCGCCGTGTTGCCCTGTGCCGCCTGCTGCTGGACAAGCCAGACATGCTGCTGCTGGACGAACCGACCAACCACCTGGACGCAGAGTCCGTTGCCTGGATTGAGCGTTTCCTGCAGGAATACCCGGGCACCGTGGTAGCGATCACCCACGACCGTTACTTCCTGGACAACGCTGCGGGCTGGATTCTGGAGCTGGACCGCGGTCGCGGTATCCCGTACGAAGGCAACTACTCCTCCTGGCTGGAACAGAAAGAACAGCGTCTGGAGATGGAAGCCAAGCAGGAAGCGGCTCACCGCAAGTCCGTTGCTTCCGAGCTGGAGTGGGTTAAACAGGGCCAGAAGGGTCGTCAGTCCAAATCCAAGGCGCGCCTGAAGCAGTTCGAAGAGATGCAGTCCAAGGAGTTCCAGTCCCGCAACGAGACCCAGGAGATCTACATTCCACCGGGTCCGCGCCTGGGTGACAAGGTGATCGAAGCGAACGGCATCTCCAAGGCATTCGGCGACAAGGTGCTGTTCGAAGACCTGAGCTTCTCCATCCCGCAGGGTGCGATTGTTGGCATCATCGGTGGTAACGGTGCCGGTAAGTCCACACTGTTCAAGATGATCTCCGGTGAAGAAACACCGGATTCCGGCTCCATCGAACTGGGCTCGACCGTACAGCTCGCGTATGTAAACCAGAACCGCGAACTGGACGGCAACAAAACCGTATACGAAGAGATCTCCGACGGTCAGGACAACATCGTTGTTGGCAACTACAGCACCTCATCCCGCGCATACTGCGGCCGCTTCAACTTCAAGGGCGGTGATCAGCAGAAGTTTGTAAAAGACCTGTCCGGTGGTGAGCGTAACCGCCTGCACATGGCGAAACTGCTGAAAGAGGGCGGCAACGTCCTGCTGCTCGACGAACCGACCAACGATCTGGACGTAGAAACCCTGCGTGCTCTTGAGGAAGCGTTGCTGGCGTTCCCGGGTTGTGCGGTAGTGATCTCGCACGACCGTTGGTTCCTGGACCGTATCTGTACCCACATGCTGGCGTACGAAGGCGACTCCAAAGTTGAGTTCTTCGAAGGTAACTACACCGAGTTCCAGGAAGACTACAAACGTCGTCACGGCAAAGAGCACCAGCCTGAGCGTATCAAGTACAAGCGCATGTCTGACCGCTAAGGTCCTGCCCGCTAAACGACAAAAGCCGCATCATCCGATGCGGCTTTTTTGTGCCTGCTCAACGTCAAATCACTAATTACCAAAATACAGGTGTGGATCGTATTCCGTATCCCGCTCACGTTTGAACGCTTCGTATTCATGCGGATCCAGCTCTACCGTTTCACCATTGTCCATGTAGTGGGTAACCGAGCGAAAATAGGTTCCGTCAGAAAAATTACGCTCGACATCGGGCAGCTCATCGTAAAAAACAGCGCTCGCTGAGCTAGCCGCTAATAAGGCTCCGGCACTCAATGCTGTGACCAAAAGTTTCATCGCTGATTCCTCGCTGTTGCCCAGACCTTACCCTAAGCCTACCCGAGAACACTGAAATCACGCTGAAAAAGCTGATGACGTATCAGCAAGATTCAAACAAGCCAGACCAATTTATCCGCTCGCTCCAGACAGCAAAAAGCCGCATCCTGAGACGCGGCTTTTAGCCTGGATAACCCATCTTAGTTACCGTGGTACAGCGCTGGGTCGTATACACGGTCACTGCTCTGTACAAACTGATCATACGCCTGCTGATCCAGTTCCACCGTCTCGTTGTTGTCCTGGAAGCTGGTGACGTTAACGATTGGTGTACCGCTTGAATAGTTGCGCTCTACGTCCGGTAGGTTATCGTAGAATGCCGCGCTTGCCTGGCCTGCAACCATTACCATACCCAGTGCCATTGCTGTCATAACTTTTTTCATTGTCCTGTCCTCGCCGTTGTTTAACTGTTGAAGCTAAGGTTACAAAGCGACCCTGAAACCAGCCTGAAAGCCCGCAATATTTTTTAACTTTTTCAAACAAACCTAAAAACAGACAAGATTTGTGGAACCACTCCCCGGTTCACGACCGGTCGCGGCAGATGATCTGGTGCAGCTCTCCAGCATTCTGTCGCAGGAAGTCCATCCCCCTATATGTCCACACAGAAATTCAGTGCTAAGATGCTGTTACCTGAAAAATGACTGGGAGCTGAGAGTGAGTAATACAGATAATTCCGGTGAGCGCCGTCAATTTACGCGGATCCATTTTGACGCTGATACTGTGCTGCTGTTTCAGCACAAACGCTTCCATGTGCAGCTTGCGGATATCTCCCTGAACGGCATGCTGATCCTGGCTGAATCGCCTCTACCAATGGCGATCAACGACACGGCGCTGGTTGAAGTGGAGCTGGGTGAATTGAAACTGGAGTTCCCCGCGCACCTGATGCACCATAAACAGTCTCACTACGGCTTCCGCATGGACAATCTGGATATCGACACCATGACCCACCTGCGCCGCCTGGTGGAACTGAACCTTGGTGACGAAGCGCTGTTTGAACGGGAACTCGAGCAGCTGATCCCTTCACGCTAAGTACTTAACGTCCGCGCTGGTTGATCTCAGATCGCATCCAGCGCTTCGGACAAACTGTTTACCGCCACCACTTCCATCCCCTCGATACGCTCTTTCGGTGCATTGGACTTCGGCACAATGGCACGACGGAAACCGTGCTTCGCGGCCTCGCGGATACGTTCCTGGCCGTTGGGTACCGGACGGATCTCACCGGACAGTCCCACCTCACCAAATGCCATCAGGTCCTGTGGTAACGCCCGGTCGCGGAAGCTGGACACAACTGCCAGCAGCAAAGCCAGGTCGGCACCCGTCTCCAGCACCTTAACGCCCCCCACCACGTTAACAAACACATCCTGGTCTCCGGTCATCAAACCTCCATGACGGTTCAGTACCGCCAGCAACATGGCCAGACGGTTCTGCTCGAGACCAACCGCCACGCGGCGTGGGTTGTTGACGTGGGATTCATCCACCAACGCCTGAATCTCCACCAGCAACGGACGTGTGCCCTCCCAGACCACCATCACCACACTGCCGGGACTCGGGACTTCGGACTGCTGCAGGAAGATAGAGCTGGGGTTACGCACCTCTTTCAGGCCGTTCTCCAGCATGGCAAAGACACCCAACTCGTTCACCGCACCAAAACGGTTTTTGTGGGAGCGCAGGGTACGGAAACGGGAATCAGAGGAGCCCTCAAGCTGTAAGGAGCAGTCGATCATGTGCTCCAACACCTTAGGACCGGCCAGAGAGCCATCTTTGGTCACGTGCCCTACCAGAAAGAGCACCGTGCCGGTCTGCTTCGCGTAACGCGTCAGGTAAGCCGCACCTTCGCGCACCTGTGATACCGAACCCGGCGCCGAGCTGACGTCCGCCACATGCATCACCTGAATGGAGTCGATCACCATCAGCTTAGGTTTGATCTGATCCGCGGTGGTACAGATCTGCTCGACTGAGGTTTCCGACAACATCTTCAGCTGGTCGGTAGGCAAGCCCAGGCGTTTGGCGCGCAGGGCAACCTGCTGCAAGGATTCCTCACCCGTTACATACAGTGCAGGCATCTGCGCCGCCAGGTGACACATGGTCTGCAGCAGCAGAGTACTCTTACCCGCACCGGGGTGACCGCCGATCAGAATCGCCGAGCCCGGCACCAGACCGCCGCCCAATACCCGGTCCAGCTCACCGGAAGCGGTTGAGAAACGCGGCATCTCCTCCAGGTTTACTTCGGAGAGGTTCACCACCCGTTTTTGATCGCCCGCGCCGCCAGCGTAACCATCGAAGCGCACGTTACGCGCGGCAGATCCGGAGTTTGCACTGGCCAGCCGGACTTCGGTCAAGGTATTCCAAGCGTTGCAGGCGGTACACTGCCCCTGCCATTTGCTGTAATCCGCGCCGCAGTCGTTACATACGTAAGCTGTTTTTTGCCGGGCCATGCCGTTCTCCGCTCAGGTGGGTAAGCCCGCCATTTTACAAAATGCACGAGTTGTGCGGAAAGTCCTCTTTATTTATGGAGCGCAGCAATTACAATCGACTCTCCAGACATAAGTAAAAACCACTATAAGAACTTGCTGAGGATAGAACAGATGAAACTGGAAACCATCGCCATTCACGGCGGCTACGAACCGGACCCGACCACTAAAGCGGTCGCAGTACCGGTTTATCAGACGACATCTTATGCCTTCGACGATGCGCAGCACGGTGCTGACCTGTTCGACCTGAAAGTCGCGGGCAACATCTACACCCGCATCATGAACCCGACCACTGACGTACTGGAAAAACGCGTGGCGGAGATGGAAGGCGGTGTTGCAGCGCTGGCAGTGGCTTCCGGTATGGCTGCGATCACCTACACCATCCAGACCATCGCAGAAGTGGGTGACAACATCGTCTCCACCTCCGAGCTGTACGGCGGCACCTACAACCTGTTCGCGCACACCCTGCCGCGCCAGGGCATTGAAGTACGTTTTGCGAATAAAGACGACTTCGCCGAGATCGAAAGCAAGATCAACGAGAAGACCAAAGCGCTGTACTGTGAATCTGTAGGTAACCCGTCCGGCGGCATCGCAGATATCGAAAAACTGGCGGAGATCGCACACCGCAACGGTATCCCACTGGTTGTGGATAACACTGTACCTAGCCCTGCGCTGTGGCGTCCGATCGAACACGGCGCTGATATCGTGGTTCAGGCGGCAACTAAATACATCGGCGGCCACGGCAACTCCATCGGCGGCGTGATCATCGACTCCGGCAAGTTCCCATGGGCGGACAACGCTGAGCGTTTCCCTCTTCTGAACACCCCGGACGTGTCCTACCACGGCGTGGTATACACCGAAGCGTTCGGCCCGGCTGCATTTATCGGTCGCTGCCGTGTGGTTCCGCTGCGCAACATGGGTGCGGCGCTGTCACCAATGAACGCCTTCCTGCTGATCCAGGGCATCGAAACCCTGTCTCTGCGTATGGAGCGTATCAACGAGAACACTAAGAAAGTCGCGCAGTTCCTGGAAAACCACGACGCGGTAAGCTGGGTGAAATACGCGGGTCTGGAAAGCCATAAGGATTACGCACTGGCACAGAAATACATGGATGGTAACGCATCCGGCATTCTGAGCTTCGGTCTGGCGGCAGGTCGTGAAGCGACACGTAAGTTCTACGATGCGCTGCAGATCTTCGTACGTCTGGTAAATATCGGTGACTGCAAGTCACTGGCGTCGATCCCGGCGGAAACCACTCACCGTCAGCTGAACGATGAAGAACTGGCCTCCGCCGGTGTATCACCGGAGATGGTGCGCCTGTCGATCGGTATCGAGCACATCGATGATCTGCTGGCCGATCTGGAACAGGCGCTGGCGGCAGCGGGCTAAGGCTCAGCCGAACAGCTTGTTCAGACGATCCCACAAGGAACGGGCGCTTTGCGCGTCCGTTTCTTCCTCTCCGCGCATCATATCGCGCATCACTTCGATCTTACGGATGGCGATCTTATACTGATCTTCCACCTCGCCCTGGTTAGCGGCGTTGAACTCCAGATCGTTGATCAGACCATCGCTCAGGCCGTACACCCAACCGTGTACAGTCAACTCCTGACCGCCGGCCCAGGCTTCCTGCACAATGGTGGTTTCACAGATATTCCGCGCTTGTTCGATCACGTTCAGTTCACAAAGGCGGTCCAGGTGTTCCTTTTCTGAATCCGACCACGCGGACAGCAGATCCTTGTGCTTGTTGTACACATTGCGAATGTTGCGCAGCCAGTTATCGATCATGCCGTGTGGCGTTGGGTCGATCGAAGCCTGCACACCACCACAGCCGTAGTGACCTACAACCATGATGTGTTTCACCTTCAGTACCTGTACCGCGTACTGAACCACCGACAGGCAGTTCATGTCGGTGTGCACAACTACGTTGGCAACGTTGCGGTGTACAAAAAGTTCACCCGGCAACATACCAACGATCTCGTTGGCCGGTACACGGCTGTCGGAGCAACCGATCCACAGATATTCCGGTGCCTGCTGTTTTGCCAGCGTTTCGAAAAACTCTGGGTTCTTCTCGCTGACTTTCGCCGCCCATTCGCGGTTACTTTCGAGTAAAGGCGTGAGTGGTTTCATAAGTTCCTAACGTTAACTCTATCTGGATTAAGGGAGGCCTGTTGGTACGCCTGTAGGCGTGAATGCCCACCCTCAAAAAAGGGACCCGAAAGTCCCTTTAATTTTTGTAGTTATTTAGTCGTTCTGCGCTTCGTGATACTTGGCGCTCAGCTCATGGACCGCATCGACAAACACCTTCGGTGCCGCCGGGTCCACAAACTGGTGGATACCGTGTCCAAGGTTGAAGACATGGCCGCTGCCGTGGCCGAAGCCCGCCAGGATGTTCTCCACCTCTTCACGGATACGCGCTTCCGGCGCGTAGAGTACGCTTGGGTCCATATTGCCCTGCAGGGCAACGCGATCGCCGACACGACGGCGCGCATCAGCAATATCAGTGGTCCAGTCCAGGCCCAGCGCGTCAGCACCGGCGTCGGCAATGTGCTCCAGCCACTGACCGCCGTTCTTGGTGAACAGGATAACAGGCACTTTGCGGCCTTCGTGTTCACGGATCAGACCGGACACGATCTGCTGCATGTACTTCAGTGAGAACTCACGGTACATCGGGCCGCTCAGAGCGCCACCCCAGGTATCAAAGATCTGCACCGCCTGTGCGCCGCAGCGGATCTGTTCATTCAGGTAATCGGTTACGGCCAGCGCCAGCTTATTCAGCAACTCGTGCAGAATCTCAGGCGTTGCGTACATCATCTTTTTGATGTGACGGAAGTCCTTGCTGGAGCCACCTTCAACCATGTAGGTCGCCAGCGTCCAAGGGCTACCGGAGAAGCCAATCAGCGGCACACGACCGTTCAGTTCGGAACGGATGGTTTTCACCGCGTCCATGACGTAGTCCAGGTCGGACGCCGCGTTTGGTACAGGCAGCTCGGCAACATCCTGTTCGGTACGGATGATCTTCTTGAAACGTGGACCTTCACCGGTCTCGAAGTAGAGACCCAGACCCATCGCGTCAGGGATGGTCAGAATGTCAGAAAACAGGATCGCCGCGTCCAGCGCATAACGTTCCAGCGGCTGAATTGTCACTTCGCACGCCAGTTCCTTGTTTTTGCACAGGCTCATGAAATCACCCGCCTGGGCACGCGTTTGTTTGTATTCTGGCAGGTAACGTCCCGCCTGACGCATCATCCATACCGGAGTAACGTCTACAGGTTCACGCAGCAGCGCACGCAGAAAACGATCGTTTTTTAATTCAGCCATCTTGTCAGCCACACACAACAATTAGTAATTTGAATCGGGCTATTCTACCGGGTAATGCAGTGATTTGCGCTGCAACTTGTGACTAGCCCCTTGAATCAGATCAACGCAGGTTACGTTTACCCGATTCGTACAAAAAAGGCCGCTCTAAGCGGCCTTTTCAGATCTTACGGCAATCAGACTTCGAGGAAGTCCATGATGCCTTCAGCCGCGCTACGGCCTTCAGCGATTGCGGTTACCACCAGATCGGAACCACGCACCATGTCGCCACCGGCGAACACTTTCGGGTTAGAGGTCTGGAAGGCAAAGTTGCCCGCTTCTGGCGCTTTTACGCGACCGTCTTCGTGCAGATCGATACCGAAGTCAGCGAACCAAGGCGCTGGGCTTGGACGGAAACCGAAAGCCACCAGGATTGCATCTGCGTCCAGGATCTCTTCAGAACCCGGTACCACTTCCGCACGGCGACGACCGTTTTCGTCCGGCTCACCCATCTGAGTGGATACAACCTTGATACCGGTAACCTGACCGTTTTCACCGACAACCTCAACCGGCTGACGGTTAAACATGAACTGTACGCCCTCTTCACGCGCGTTTTCTACTTCGCGCTTGGAGCCCGGCATGTTCTCTTCGTCACGACGGTAAGCACAGATCACGGACTCGGCACCCTGACGGATGGAAGTACGGTTACAGTCCATCGCGGTGTCACCACCACCCAGCACTACCACCTTCTTCCCTTTCAGGTCGATGAAGCCGTTCTCGTCCTGTGGGTAACCCAGGCAGTTGTTCACGTTGGAGATCAGGAACGGTAGCGCATCGAACACGCCGTCCAGATCTTCACCCGGGAAACCACCCTTCATGTAGGTGTAGGTACCCATGCCCAGGAATACGGCATCGTACTGGTCGATCAGATCCTGCATCGCTACATCTTTACCGACCTCAGTGTTCAGACGGAACTCAACGCCCATCTCTTCGAACACTTCGCGACGGCGAGACATCACGTTCTTTTCCAGTTTGAACTCTGGAATACCGAAGGTCAGCAGACCACCGATCTCAGGGTTACGATCGAATACAACCGGCTTCACGCCGTTACGTACCAGGATATCAGCACAACCCAGGCCTGCAGGGCCCGCACCGATGATCGCAACTTTCTTGTCTGTCTCAGGCACCTGAGACATGTCCGGACGCCAGCCCATCGCAAAGGCGGTGTCGGTGATGTATTTCTCTACGGAACCGATGGTCACCGCACCGAAACCGTCGTTCAGGGTACAAGCACCTTCACACAGACGGTCCTGCGGGCAGACACGACCACAGACTTCCGGCAGGGAGTTGGTCTGGTGGCTCAGGTTCGCCGCTTCAATGATGTTGCCTTCGGAAACCAGCTTCAGCCAGTTCGGAATATGGTTGTGTACCGGACACTTCCAGGAGCAGTAAGGGTTACCGCATTCCAGACAACGGTGTGACTGATCTGCTGCATTTTCTTCTGCGAATGGCTCATAGATCTCAGCAAATTCCTGCTTACGAACTTCAGCCTTAATCTTCTGCGGTCCTTCTCGGGACACGTCGAGGAACTGGAAATCGTTGTTTAAACGCTCAGTCATGTTCCCACCTCAATCTGGGCGCTTGCCGCAGCAAGCGCTCGTTACTCTTTCACCCGTTAAATAGTCGCCCGCTTACTCAGGACGACTGCGCATGTTGTCCAGCAGGTCACCCAGGCTCGCCGCCTTAGGTTTCACCAGCCAGAACTTACCGATAAAGTCAGCAAAGTTATCCAGGATCTCCTGGCCCCATGCGCTACCGGTTTCCGCAACAAATTCTGTAATCACAGAACGCAGGTGGTTTTTGTACGCTTCCATCTGTTCGGTGTGGATGCGGTGGATCTCAACCAGTTCGTGGTTGTAGTTATCAACGAAGTTGTTTTCCTGATCCAGCACGTAAGCAAAACCACCGGTCATGCCCGCACCGAAGTTGTAGCCGGTTGCGCCCAGCACTGTAACAAGACCACCGGTCATGTATTCACAGCAGTGGTCACCCGCACCTTCGATTACCGCGTGCACACCAGAGTTACGTACGGCGAAACGTTCACCCGCGCAGCCCGCTGCGAACAGCTTACCGCCGGTGGCACCGTACAGACAGGTGTTACCCATGATTGAGGTTTCGTTCGACTTGTAAGTTACTTCGTCAAACGGACGCAGGACGATCTTACCGCCTGCCATGCCTTTACCTACGTAGTCGTTGGCGTCACCTTCCAGGTACAGGTTCTGACCGCCAGCGTTCCATACACCGAAGGACTGGCCTGCGTGGCCCTTGAACTTGAAGGTGATCGGCTGATCGGCCATACCCAGGTTGCCGTGTGCCTTGGCGATCGCACCGGAGGTACGGGCACCGACAGAACGGTCACAGTTGGTGATGGTCAGATCCCACTCACCGCCCTGCTTGCCTTCGATGGCACTCAGGGTCAGCTCCAGCATCTGATTGTTCAGGGTTGCCGGATCGTAAGGTTCGTTACGCTCAACCTGACAGGTCTGCGGGTACTCAGCCGGTACACCACCGTCGGAGATGATCGGGCCCAGATCCAGGTTCTTCTGCTTGTTGGTTTCACCACCCAGGATCTCCAGCAGGTCTACGCGACCCACCAGCTCTTCCATGGAGCGGATACCCAGCTCAGCCATCCAGCGACGTGCTTCTTCAGCCACGAAGCGGAAGAAGTTCTTAACCATCTCAACGGTACCGCGGAAGTGGTCTTCACGCAGTTTGTCGTTCTGAGTCGCAACACCGGTCGCACAGTTGTTCAGGTGACAGATACGCAGGTATTTACAACCCAGCGCTACCATCGGCATGGTACCGAAACCGAAGCTTTCCGCACCCAGGATCGCACCTTTCACTACGTCCAGACCGGTCTTCAGACCGCCGTCTGTCTGCAGACGTACGCTGCCACGCAGGTGGTTACCACGCAGGGACTGGTGCGCGTCAGACAGGCCCAGCTCCCATGGGGAACCCGCGTAGTGGATGGAGGTCAGCGGAGATGCCGCAGTACCACCGTCGTAACCGGAGATGGTGATCAAGTCCGCGTAAGCCTTGGCAACACCACAAGCGATGGTGCCAACACCCGGACGGGATACCAGCTTCACGGAAACCAGACCTTCAGGGTTAACCTGTTTCAGGTCGAAAATCAGCTGCGCCAGGTCCTCGATAGAGTAGATATCGTGGTGTGGCGGAGGCGAGATCAGGGTTACACCCGGTACGGAGTAACGCAGACGTGCGATCAGGCTGTTCACCTTACCGCCCGGCAGCTGACCACCTTCACCCGGCTTCGCGCCCTGGGCTACTTTGATCTGCATAACTTCTGCGTTTACCAGATACTCTGGGGTTACACCGAAGCGGCCGGATGCGACCTGTTTGATCTTAGAGCGTTTCATGGTGCCGTGGCGGGCTTCGTCTTCACCACCCTCACCAGAGTTGGAGCGACCGCCCAGCTCGTTCATTGCCATCGCCAGCGCTTCGTGCGCTTCCGGCGACAGGGCACCCAGCGACATCGCCGCAGAGTCGAAACGTTTGAAGATGTTCTCAACCGGCTCGACTTCGTCCAGCGGGATCGATTTAACATCTTTGCGCAGCCCCAGCATGTCGCGCAGGGTTGCGAAACCACGGTTGTTTACCAGGTCCGCGTACTTCTGGTAGTCGGCAAAGTTGCCGGACTCAACCGCTTCGTGGATGGTACGTACCACGTCAGGGTTGTACGCGTGGTATTCACCACCGTGTTTGTATTTCAGCAGACCGCCCGCCTGAATCGGCTTGCGTGCAGTCCAGGCTTCTTTCGCCAGCAGGTTCTGCTCGAAGTGGAAGTCTTCAAACTGTGCGCCTTCGATACGGCTGGTCACACCCTTGAAGCAGAGATCTACGATTTCAGAGCTCAGACCGATCGCTTCGAACAGCTGTGCACCACGGTAAGACGCAATGGTGGAGATACCCATCTTAGACAGGATCTTCATCAGGCCTTTGCCGATACCCTTACGGAAGTTCTCGTGGGCATCCAGTGGATCAACAGCCAGCTGACCGCTCGCGCACAGGTCGTTCAGTACACGATAAGACAGGTATGGGTATACCGCCGTCGCACCGAAACCGAACAGCACAGCAAAGTGGTGTGCATCACGAGCAGTACCGGTTTCAACGACGATGTTCGCGTCACAACGCAGACCGGTCTCAACCAGACGGTGGTGAACCGCACCGGTTGCCATCGCAGCGTGAACAGGGATCTTGCCACGACTCAGGTAACGGTCGGAGAGGACCAGAATCACCTTACCGCCACGTACCGCCGCTTCCGCCTGATCACAGATCGCGTCCACCGCGTCTTTCAGGTTGGAAGATTCGTCATAGTTCAGGTCGATCTGTTCAACACCGAAGCCATCCAGGTCGTTGTCGCGCAGCTTGATGAATTTGCTGGCAGACAGAACCGGGGTGCCCAGAATCAGACGACGGGCGTGCTCAGGGGTCTCTTCGAAGACGTTACGTTCGGCACCCACACAGGTTTCCAGAGACATAACGATCGCTTCACGCAGCGGATCGATCGGCGGGTTGGTTACCTGCGCGAACTGCTGACGGAAGTAGTCGTATACGGAACGGATACGGCTGGACAGAACCGCCATCGGTTTGTCATCGCCCATGGAACCCACTGCTTCCATACCGGTTTCACCCAGTGGACGCAGCACCTGATCACGCTCTTCGAAGGTGATCTGGAACATCTTCATGTGGGTCTTCACTTCGTCGGCAGACATGTCTTTGAAGGCTTCAGACTCTTCCTTCATGGTCTGCTCAAGACGGATACCGTTGTCCTTCAGCCACTGTTTGTATGGCTGTGCGGATTTCAGGAAGTTATCCACATCGTCGGTG
The DNA here is from genome assembly GCA_947501565.1 of uncultured Marinobacterium sp. Classification (GTDB taxonomy): domain Bacteria; phylum Pseudomonadota; class Gammaproteobacteria; order Pseudomonadales; family Balneatricaceae; genus Pontibacterium. The sequence goes on along the minus strand of CANMWJ010000005.1, from coordinate 55,789 downwards.
TGTTTCACATCACCGGTTTCGGTATCGATCGCCAGAATCTGACCCGGACCAACACGGCCCTGTGCCACGATATCTTCTGGCTCGTAGGAGAATACGCCGATCTCGGAAGCAGTACAGATGTAACCCTGCTTAGTCATCACCCAACGGGATGGACGCAGACCGTTACGGTCCAGCATACATACCGCGTAACGACCGTCGGTCATTACCATACCTGCAGGACCATCCCACGGCTCCATGTGCATGGAGTTGTACTCGTAGAATGCACGCAGGTCGGCATCCATAGTCTCAACGTTCTGCCAAGCCGGTGGCACGATCATACGAACTGCGCGGTAGATATCCACGCCGCCTACCAGCAGGAACTCCAGCATGTTATCCATGGAGGAGGAGTCAGAACCGGTGGTGTTCACGATCGGCTGCAGGGACTCAATGTCAGACAGCTGTTCGGTTACGAACTTGCTCGCACGCGCTTTCGCCCAGTTACGGTTACCTTCAACGGTGTTGATCTCACCGTTGTGGGCCAGGAAGCGGAACGGCTGAGCCAGCGGCCAGCGAGGTGCAGTGTTGGTAGAGAAACGCTGGTGATAAGTACACACCGCAGTTTCCAGACGCGGATCGGCCAGGTCTTTAAAGAACACTGGCAGGTCGACCGGCATGGTCAGACCTTTATATGAGATTACTTTGTCGGACAGGCTCGCAATGTAGAAGTCCGGATTAGCGGACATTGCGATCTCTGCCTTGCGGCGTGCAATAAACAGGCTGATTGCGAAATCACGCGCGCTTTTGCCACCGTCAGCGATGAATACCTGTTCGATCAGCGGCAAGGTATCCTTTGCGATCGGTCCCAGACAACTCTCGTCGGTTGGCACCACGCGCCAGCCAGACACACCCAGACCTTCAGCTTCCAGCGCTGCATTGACTGCTTCGCGAGCTGTCTGGGCTTCGGCTGCATCACGCGGCAGGAACACCATGCCGATGGCGTACTGTTCGCCCAGCTCGACATTCAGTTCTTCTTTCGCCACTGTACGCAGGAAGCTGTCTGGTTTCTGCATCAACAGACCACAGCCGTCACCGGTCTTCCCATCAGCGGCGATACCACCACGGTGAGTCATGCATGCCAGTGCTTCAATCGCTTTTTCCAGCAGGTCATGGCTTGGCTGGCCCTGCATATGTGCCATCAGGCCAAAGCCACAGTTATCCTTGAACTCGCCGGGGCGATAAAGACCCTTGCTCATAAGCCCTCACTCAAAAATTCTTTATAATCAATACCTTATATTATGAGCCTCTATGCTGCACTTGCGCTATGCAGGCAAAAAGGGACGGCCATTTTACACATGTAGCAGGCGGAGGACAAATTTTAGACAAAAAAGAGGTGCAAAAACGTGATCTACGTTTTTGAAAAGAGAATATTAAGACTTTGATTTAGAAGGGTTATTTCTTCTTAATATCGTTTTGAATACCTTTCAGGCTTCGCGCCCAGGGACGCTGTTTGCGCAAACTTGTCGGCAACTGTGGAATCGCTGCCATCGCATTGCTACGACTATTATAATTTCCGTACACAACAACATACCACGGCTTACCCTTAAACAGGGTTGAGAACGCTCTCAGATCTTTTTCACCGGGGTATGCCTGCATAAAACGCTCTATGCTGTCCAGCTCTCTCGCACCCAACACCTGCAACATATAGCCGGATGCAGGCAACGCCATCAGCGCTTTTTCATCGCGCTCGATGCGCGCATTGCCAGCAACCTTGGGTTGAGGCTTAGCTGCAGGCGCTTGCGTTTGGGCTGCCGCAACTGTCTGCTTCTCACCAGCTGCTGGTTGTGTGACAACAGGCTTCAACTTTTCAGCCACCGCAGGTGACGGTTTCGCAGCAGCAACCTGGCTATCAGGTTTCTCTTTATTGAGCTGTGGCTTGTCTGCAGACTGCACCGCTTCTGGCTCAGCAACCGCAGGCGGCTCAGGTTTAGCCACAGCATCGTTTTGCACAGATATGGCATCGGTCTCTGTCGGCCGTGAGTCCGGCTGCAAAGCCTCTGCACCAACCGGCTTTTCCTCTGCGGAAGGCCGGAGTTTCGCCTCCTGTTCTGCCAAACGTTTCGCCAGCTCGCTGTTACCAGACACAGGCGCATCGGTTTTATCGCTTTCAGCCACATTCAGCGCCAACGGCACGGCAATACGTTCACCGCCGTTATCGACGGTCACGACAGGGCTTTCCTCAGGGCTAAACTGCCACGCTGCTGCCACAGTAATCACGACCAGCATGGCGGCTATAGCGGCCATATGCAGCGGCGGCAATGGAAACGCTTTACGCCCTGCACTGGCGCGCCCAACTTTAAATGCAGGCAACTGCGGCCAGAACCGTTTTTTCTTTTTCCCAGCCGATGGCAGAGTAGCGCTGGTTTTATTCACCACCCTCCCAGGCAATCCGCCACTTTCAGCGATCAGCTTCGCTATCTGCTTTTCACCTGAAGCTGCGACGGCAGGCAGATACTGCTGTATATATTCGCGCATCTCCTCAGCGCTGTATGGCTCCAGTTCGAGTTCATGCAAGCGTCCAGCCAACGATTCAAGCCAGCCACTTTCCTGCAGGGTATCAATCAGGCTCGGCGCACCGGCCAACAGCAACTGTGGAGCGGTACCATCATCGTTATCGTTAGCGAACTGCAGGTTAATGAGCAGTTCCAGCTGTTCTGCTGACAGCTGGTCGGCATCATCCACGATAATGAGCAACCGTTTGCCCTGGCTACGGAACGCCTGAACCTGTTCGTTAAGGGCGATCAGGTACCCCTGATCAGTCGCAGGCTGGTTGCTATGATTGGGAACCTGGGCCAGCAATGCAGACAATAACGCGTTGGAATTAAGATCGCTGGAACCCGCAATCTTGCATACGTGGATACTGCTATCGTTGGCAAACGGCGCTAACTGCTGCAGCAGGGTTGATTTGCCCGCACCGGGATCACCGGTGAGTAGCAGGAGAAAGTCAGAGAAACGAACAAAGTGGCGCAACTTATCCACAAGCTGAAGACGGGACTCCGGCTCAAAATAGCCCTTATTCCCACCTCGGCCAGTATTTTGTTTAACGCCACCTTCGATCATAGAGGTTGGATTCCGCGATTAAATGACGCCAAGCTGATCGCCTGCTGCTAACGTTTTCTGCAACTGCTCAGTCGCAAAGTCAGACGTTACAACAGCATCACCCAGCTGCTTAATCAGCACCAGGCGCAGCTGCCCATCGATCACCTTTTTATCTACCGCCATGAGCGACATGAAGTCCTCTTCGGACATATCAGACGGAGGAACAACCGGCAATTTGGCGGCCAGGAGAATGCGCTTAATGCGTGCGACCTCTTCCTCGGTCAGCCAGCCCAGGCGCATTGACAGGTCTGCAGCCATCATGGTGCCTGCGCCCACAGCTTCGCCGTGCAACCACTGGCCGTAGCCCTGATGCGCTTCAATGGCGTGACCAAAGGTGTGCCCCAGATTCAGCAATGCGCGAATGCCCGCTTCCTTCTCATCCTGCGCGACCACCTCAGCCTTAATCTCACAGGAACGGTAGATTGCCTGAATCAGCGCTTCCGGATCACGTGCATTCAGCAATTCCATGTTGGCTTCCAGCCAATCGAGGAAATCAGCGTCGTAGATCAGGCCGTATTTGATCACTTCTGCCATACCCGCAGCCAGCTCAGCTTCCGGCAAGGTATTAAGCACCTGCGTATCGATCACCACACAGCGCGGCTGATGGAACGCACCGATCATGTTCTTACCCAGCGGATGGTTTACGCCGGTCTTGCCCCCCACAGAGGAGTCGACCTGTGACAGCAGCGTCGTAGGCACCTGTATGAAGTCCACGCCACGCTGATAGCACGCGGCCGCGAAACCGGTCATATCACCAATTACGCCACCGCCCAGCGCGATCAAAGTGGTGGTACGGTTGTGACGTTTTTCAAGCAACCCGTCAAAAACCGTGTTGATCTGATCCAGGTTTTTATACTGCTCACCATCAGGCAGCACCACGGCATCCACCTTGTAAGCATCGCCCAGACTTGCCTGCAACCGCTCCATGTACAGGGGTGCGACGGTTTCGTTAGAGACAATCAGGATCTGTTTCCCACGGATATAGGAACACATCAGCCCCTGATCCAGCAGATTCTCACCGATAAAGATCGGATAACTCCGATCACCCAGATCAACGTTCAGTGTTTTCATAGGACTCTTCATACGTGGGTTGTATTAATTGCTCACCAGCTCACTTATTTGCGCTGTTGGTATTCACGGATAATTTCGGTCACCACCGAGCGCGGATGGCGTTTGTCGGTGCGCACAACCAGGTCGCAGGCCTGCGAATAGAGTGGGTCTCGCACCGCCAGCAAAGCTTCAAGCACCGCACGTGGATTTTCAGTCTGCAACAGCGGACGGTTCTTATCACGCGCCGTACGCTCCAGCTGCTGATCCACGGAGGTGTGAAGATAGACAACGTAGCCACACGATTGCAACGCTGCACGGTTTGCTTCACGCAAAATCGCACCACCACCGGTGGCCAGCACGATATCTTCACGCGCCGTCAGGTCACGGATCACCGCCTCTTCGCGATCACGGAAGCCATCTTCGCCTTCCACATCAAAGATCCAGGGAATATCAGCCCCGGCACGCTCTTCTATTTCGCGGTCAGAATCGATGTAAGTGAGCTTCAGTTCCTGGGAAAGTAAACGGCCTATGGTGCTCTTACCCGCGCCCATAGGCCCTACTAGAAAAATGTTCAATTCAGGTCAGCCTGTCAGTTAATAGTCAGGGACTCCCGAATCAACTTAGGTGTGATAAAGATCAGGAGCTCTGTTTTGATACCTGTATTCTCTTTGTTCTTGAAAAGATTGCCAAGTACCGGAATGTCTCCTAGCAATGGAGTTTTATTGATGGTTTCAGAGCTTTCGTTCTGAAATACGCCGCCGAGCACGATCGTCTGTCCATCAGGCACCACCACGGAAGTCATAAGTTCATTGTTGTCGATGGTGATCTGACCGTTGAACGTTGTATCCCCCAAAGAGTCTTGCTTGATCAACAGATCCATCGCTATGCGGTCACCCGGGTTAATACGCGGAGTCACCTCGAGACGCAGCACAACGTCTTTAAACTCAATCTTAACCTCACCATCTTCTACTGTCTGGAACGGGATTTCACGACCGGATTCAATACTAGCGGTTTTACCGTTCATGGTGACGATCTTCGGCTGGGAGATGATCTCGGCCTGGCCATTACTTTCCAGTGCGGAAAGTTCTAACGCGAGCAGAGAACTGCCGCCGGGTTTGATACCAATCGCAATGGAGGTAGGACTGGCAACCGTTGCCCCGAGATCCACCATCAACCCAGCACTGCTGGGCGGGTTAGCGAAATCGACACCGCCGATCTCGTTATTCAGGATGACACCTCTGCCGTTATCCACGTCTTCGTAACCAAAGCCCCATTTCACACCCAAGTCTTTGGTAATCGAGGAACGGGCCGTTACCAGGCGCGCTTCTACCAACACCTGTTCGACCTCAACGTCGAACTTACGCAGGGTCTTGCGGATCTCTTCCATTCCCTTGGCTGTCTCGCGCACCATCAACACGTTGGTTTCATCGTCAGCCATGATGAAGCCACGTTCGGAGATCATTTTCGCCTCCTGCAGATGCCCCATCATGTCAGAGGCTTTGCGGAAATCGACCTGGATATATTCGGTCTGTAGCGGTGCTAACTCTTCAATCTTTTTTGTATTCTCGATTTCCAGCGCTTCACGTTCCGCGATCTCTTCGGCTGGCGCGATCAACAGCACGTTACCCAGAATACGTTTGTCCAGATTCTCGGTTTTCAGCACGATATCCAACGCCTGATCCCAAGGGACGTTCTTCAGACGCAGAGTGATATTACCGCCCACATTGTCACTGACCACCAGGTTAAGCTCAGACACCTCGGCGATAATCTGCAATACCGAACGCAGTTCGACATCCTGGAAGTTCAGGTCGATCGGTTCACCACTGTAGGGGAAAAGCTCTTTCTGACGCTCTTCGCTTTCCAGAGCCGTCATTGGTTTGAAATCCAGGACCAAACTGTTACCAGCCTGGTAGGCCAGATAGTTGTACGGCTCCGCGCCTGGCTTCACCAGCACAGTAGTGTTTTCACCGGCGCCCATAGAGTCAATAAACAGTACCGGTGTAGCAAAATCCTGCACGTCAACGCGCTGCTCCAGCGCTTTTGACAGGGTTGCCCCCACCAGATTAACGACGACGTTATTACCCTCTTCCAGAATATCCACACCCGCCTGATCATCGGACAGCGAGATCACCACGCGCCCCATACCTTCGCCGACACGTTTGAAGTCGATCCCCATGATACGGGTGCTATCCGGCTCACCGGCCAGATCCGGGCGTGTCGCAGCTTTCACCTGCTCCAGCTTTGACAGGCGGCGTTTCTTTGTAATATCCGCATCACCTTCGCCTACCACCACATACAGGCTGTTATCCTCAGTGTACGTTTTGAACGCTGTGCTATCGGTCAGACTGGTAACTACACGCAGGCGACCTTCAGTCTGTGCCAGACGAACCTGTTGCACGACACCGGTAGCCACATCGAGGCTTTTCTGCTTGAGATCACTCTGCACACCCCACAGATCCAGAACGATACGTGGCGGCTGGTCGATCTGATAACTTTTCGGAATAGGCGGCGGCGCATCAAAATCGAAACGCAACTCGACTTTTTTACCCGGCAACGCGACAAAGTTAGCCCCTTTCAACAATATCTGCTGCGCAGAGGCCAGCGGTGCGAACGAAACCATCCCCAACATCAGGACCATCTGCACAAGCCAGCGCTGCAGCTTGCTGCCTGAACGACCTTTGAGAGTTAAGCTATCCACGATGCGGTCCTTTAATTTCTATTCTCACCAGGCGCAGACTGTTTCAACGCCATAACACGGGGACGTTTCATCCAGCCTCCACGGCCATTTGAAACGATCTCCACCAGCTCCAGTTTGCGCTCTTCGATGGCGACAATTTCGCCATAATCCAATCCCATATGACTGCCGATGCCAACGCGATGAATTGCGTTGTTGGTGTCACGCACCAGCGCCCAGAGGGTATTGTTACCTAAGTGCCTGATAGTACCGACCATTATCAGATCATCAAGGGAAAACTCCTCGAGGTAATCCCGCTCCCGATCATCATCCGGTCGCAAGCTTTCTTTGCTGCTTGTGGCTTCATTGCTCTGCGGATCGTTGAGGTTGCCAATCGCCTGCAACGGCTGCAACGGCGTAAAGGGCTCGCGCAGGCTGGACCCTTCATACACAAAGCTTTGGTAAGGTTTATACTCGGGCAGCGGCTCAATATGTCCGACCGGTCGCGCTTTGGTGGCCGCGACAAAACGGGTCAGGTCCTGCGTATCTTCAACCCACACCACACACCCCGAGAGTGCTGAACTCAGCAGGATGCCCACGATCAATCGTATAGCCATGCTTATTCCGTCACCCTTCGTTTACTGCGTATCGTCGTAGCGATACGTCTTGGCACTGATATTCATCGTCAACCGCCCACCGTCGGAGGGCACAATTTTATAGTCATGCAAGGTAACAATTCGCGGTATCGCCGCAACGCCACTGACAAACTCGCCCATCTGATGGTAGCTACCGCCTACAGTGATATTTATCGGCAGCTCGATCAAAAAGTTATTCTGTTTCTCCGGCTGGAGTTCTATCAGCTTAATCTCCAACCCGCTTTCACGGCCGATGTTGGTAATGTCGTCCAACAATCCAGGCACCTCGTTCTGGGTAGGCAGCTGACGCAGCATCTCAGCAAAACGCCCTTCCACATCCGCCATCTGTTCGCGCAGTGCATCCAGGTTGGCGACTTCGAACGCTTTGTGCTCGTAGATCTGTTTGAGTTCCGTTTCTTTACGAATCTCACGGTCCAGTCGGTTGGTCTTATCAGTCACGTAGAAATGGATGCCCCCCATGACGATCACGCTGAACAACAGAATATAGGTGACAACCTTGGCACCCACCGGCCAACTTCCCGCCGTAGCAAAATCCAGGTTGTTGATGTCGAACCCTTTGAAAGCATTCTTAAAACTGGCGCTATTCATTGTCGCCCTCCGCTTTCGGTTTCTCCAGATTCACCGTTAGTTTGAACAGCTTACGTCCATCTTTACTGTCGACCTGACTCAGGTTTGGCTCACCGAACCACAAGCTCTGTTCAAGGTTTCGCATCAGGCTGGACACTTCCAGGTTGTCCTGTGCCATACCCATCACGTTTACCGACTCGCCCTGCCGCGTCAGGGAGGTATAGTTCACGCCATCGGGCAATACTCGCACCAGCTCATCGAAGTTACGCACGATGATCGGGCGGTTGCCCTGCAACTCATGGATCGCCTGCAAACGCTCCAACAGACGCGCACGCAGGCTTTTCAGCTCATCGATCTCTGCACGCAGCTGGTCAAGTTTGGCGATCTCAGTTTTGAGGTATTGGTTTCGTTTCTGCTGCCACTCGCTCTGCATATCAAAGTAGTAGCCGATTCCAAACACCACCAGCGCCGCGAAAATTGCAGCGGCGGCATTGTTGGTAATGAACTGTTTCTGCCGGGCGGCGTTACGCTCTTCACGCCAGGGCCTTAAGTTAATCAATGCCATAAGGTGCGTTAATCCCCTGTCGGACGCATCGCCAGACCACAGGCTTTCACCAGCGTCGGCGCATCTACGTTCAGTCGTGCACGGTTAATCTTAGCGTTCACGTTCATCTGCTCGAACGGATTTGCAGTGACGGTTTTTACACCGATCTCCTGTTCAATCTGTTCGGCCAATCCCTTGATCGCAGCTGTGCCGCCCATCACATAGAGTCGCTGCAGTTCACTATGAACACCGGAGGAGTAAAAGAACTGCAGCGCACGGGAAACCTGCTGAGCAACGGTACTGCGGAATGGCAGGACAAACAGCTGCTGGATCTCGGTGCCAAGATTATCCTGACGCAGCTTCTGTTCCACTTCGTTAAGTGGGATACCGTAGTGTTGATGGATACTGTTCGTCAGTTCATTACCACCAAACGCCTGCTCACGGTTGTAAACGATTTCACCGGCGCGGAATACATTCAGTGTCAGTGTCGCTGCCCCCACATCGACGATACCAACCAGGCTTTCTTCGTCGGTTTCTTCACCTTCCAGCTCAGCAAAGGCACGCTCGACTGCATAGGTATCTACATCAACCACTTCACAGCGCAAACCGGCGCCATTGACAGCATCCTCGCGGAGTTCGACATCCCCACGACGGCAAGCCACCACCAAAATCTGATTGAGGTCTGCGTTATGGACTGTTGGCCCGGTCACTTCGAAGTCGATTGCAACTTCTTCCAGGGGGTAAGGGATAAACTGGTCTGCTTCCAGTTTTACCTGCTCCTCCAGTTCAAGTTCACTGAAGGCATTGCTCAGTTCGATATGTTTGCTGATCACAGCAGAGGAAGGCACGGCAACCACAACGCCACCCAACGAGCCTCCCGCCACCTTCGCGGCTCGTTCAACCGCATCAGATACCTGACCCACATCCTGCACGTTGCCATCAATAACGGCTGCAGGCGGCATCGGGATAATAGCGTACGCGTCCAGAGAGAACTGGCCCGCATTATTTGATAGGGCAACCAGCTTAACCGAAGAGGATCCGATATCCACTCCGACCAGACTTGATTCTTTTTTTCCAAAAAGAGCAAACACCTAGGTCAATCCTTATCCATGCCAATTATCTGTATGTGGCAGCGATTTTAATTAATTTGCCGCCCATTTTGACTGAAATAAATCAAATTGTCGGTAGAGCGATTAACTAGTAACAGTATAATAGGCGGCAGACAACATAATTTCTTGAAATACAGTAGCATGGGCGCCATAAAAAAACTGTTTAAGTACCTCTTCATCCTCGGTATCTTCGTCGCTTTGGTTGGCGCCGGCGCGGGGTTCTACGCGTATAAGCATTACTCTGCAGATCTTCCTCCGGTTGAAACCCTGCACGACATCAAGTTCCAGACCCCGCTGCGCATCTACAGCGCGGATGAGAAGCTGATTGCAGAGTACGGCGAGAAGAAACGCACCCCGGTCACCTTCGATCAGATCCCCGAGTACTTCGTCAAAGCCCTGCTGGCAGCGGAAGACAGCCGCTTCTTCGAGCATATAGGCATCGACGTTAAAGGCTTAGCACGTGCTGCCTATCAATTGGGCACCACCGGACGTATTAAAAGTGGTGGTTCCACCATCACCATGCAGCTGGCGAAAAACTTCTTCCTGACAAGGGAACGTACCTTCGAGCGTAAGTTCCGTGAAATCCTGCTCTCCATCCAGATCGAAGAGGAGCTGAGCAAAGAGCAGATCCTGGAGCTGTACGTCAATAAGATCTACCTTGGCCATCGCTCCTACGGCATCCAGGCCGCCGCCAACACCTATTACGGCAAAAACCTGGACGAGCTGTCGATCGCTCAGCTGGCAATGATCGCAGGCCTGCCAAAAGCGCCATCCGCCAACAACCCGATCTCCAATCCAAAGCGCGCGCTTGAGCGCCGCAACTGGATTCTGAAGCGCATGCACAGCCTGAGCTACATCAACGATCAGGAGTATGAGGAGGCCCGCGCAGCAGAGTTAAGTGCGAAACGTCACGGCGCGGATATTGAGGTGGACGCCCAATACGTTGCCGAGATGGTACGTAGCAAACTGTACGAACAGTACGGCGATGATCTCTACACAGAAGGCTATCGCGTTTACACCACACTGAAGAGTGAACTGCAGACCACCGCAAATGCGGCCCTGCAGAAGGGTTTGCTCGCGTATACCGAACGCCATGGCTTCCGCGGCCCGGAATCCAAGCTGGACGCTGCCACCCTGAACGATCAGACCGCACTGACCAGAGCTCTGAACAAGATCGGCAGTGTCAGCGACATTCAGGCAGCCGCCGTTACCGAAGTGGGCGAAAAGAGCGTGACGGCTACCTTAACCAGCGGCGAGAGCATCACCCTGAACTGGGAGCAACTGAGCTGGGCAAGCAAATATGAGAGCGCCAACCGTCAGGGTAAGAAACCGAAAACGGCGGGTGACATTCTCGCAGTTGGCGATGTAATCCGCGTACAGCTGCGTGAACAAGACACCCAGAAGAAAGGCAAAAAGCCCTCTGACGAAGCACAAAAACCTGAACAGGTATGGCATCTGACCCAGATCCCTGCCGTACAGGGCGCCCTGATCTCAGTAGACCCGAACAACGGTGCCATTCAGTCTCTGGTTGGTGGATTTAACTTCCACCACAACAAGTTTAACCGTGTCACCCAGGCGATTCGTCAGCCCGGCTCGAACATCAAACCGTTTATCTATACCGCGGCACTGGCGAATGGCTACACCCCGGCAACACTGATTAACGACGCGCCGGTGGTTTTCCATGACGACCAGCTGGAGTCGAGCTGGCGCCCAGAGAACTACAGCAAGAAGTTCTACGGCCCGACCCGCCTGCGTGAAGCCCTGTTCAAATCACGCAATCTGGTATCGATCCGCATACTGCGTTCAATTGGCATCAAAAACACACTCAATTACCTGGAAAACTTTGGTTTCGATAAGAAGAAACTGCCAAACAACCTGTCACTTTCATTGGGCAGCGCCGATATGACGCCTATCCAGGTTGCCAACGGCTATGCAACGCTCGCCAACGGCGGTTTCCAGATCACGCCTTACTTTATCGAACGCATCGAGAGCAGCGACGGTGAAATCATCTTCCAGGAGGCGCCGCACACCGTTTGCGTAGACTGCCTCTATGTTGACCCGGAAAATCCGCCAGCGGTAACGGAAGCAGGCCGAGAGGTGACCAACAATCCGTTAGCACCACGCGTGGTCGACGAGCAATCCGCCTACCTGATCTACAACATGATGCAGGACGTGATCACCCGCGGTACAGGCCGTCGCGCACTGGTACTGAAACGCCGTGACCTGGCAGGTAAAACCGGCACCACCAACGACCAGAAGGACGCTTGGTTCTCCGGCTTCAACCGTGGTCTGACCACCACAGTCTGGGTCGGCTTCGACCAGCCGGACACGCTGGGCCGCAAAGAGTTTGGTGGCACCGCAGCACTGCCGATCTGGATCGACTACATGCGCGTTGCCCTGAAAGACAAACCGGAAAATGCACCGGTGCCGCCAGAAGGCATTGTCAGCGTTAAGATCGACCCGAAAACCGGCCTGCTCGCAGCACCTGGCCAGCAGGGCGCGCTGTTTGAATACTTCCGTGAAGACGACGCTCCGACAGAGATGGCACTTCAGGCGGAACAACAGCAAAGCGGTGAATCCACGGAAGATCTTTTCTAAGACCTTCCGTTTTCTTTCACGCTTAAACCTCGAAAAGCAGACATAAAAAAACCCGGCCTAAGCCGGGTTTTTTTTATGCTTTACAGACCGTTACTTCAGGTCTGCCGCAGTGCCCAGTGGGTAGTGGTCTGGCAGAGGCAGACGCGCTACGCCGCTGTCGATTGCTGCCTGAGCAACCGCACCGGATACAGCACCCAGCAGGCGAGTATCGGTTGGCTTAGGAATGATGTATTCGCGACCGAATTCCAGAGAATCCAGCGCGTATGCATCCAGTACTTCCTGAGTAACAGGCTCTTTCGCCAGTTCAGCGATCGCACGCACTGCAGCCGCTTTCATCTCTTCGTTGATCGCAGACGCGCGAACGTCCATTGCGCCACGGAAGATGAATGGGAAGCCCAGTACATTGTTTACCTGGTTCGGGAAGTCAGAACGGCCGGTCGCCATGATTACATCATCACGGGTCTCGTGAGCCAGTTCTGGACGAATCTCTGGATCAGGGTTTGCACATGCAAATACCACTGGGTTTGCTGCCATTTTAGCCAGCTGCTCGCCGGACAGCAGATTAGGACCGGACAGACCAACAAATACGTCAGCACCGTCGATCGCATCATCCAGAGTACGTTTTTCGGTTTCAGTTGCGAATGCAGCTTTTTCTGGGGTCAGATCGTCGCGACCAGAGTGGATCACACCCTTACGGTCGAGCATGTAGATGTTTTCTACTTTTGCACCCATGTTTACCAGCAGCTTCATACAAGCGTTAGCTGCTGCACCAGCACCCAGACATACGATGCTAGCTTCAGACAGTTCTTTACCTGCGATTTCCAGAGCGTTGATCATACCGGCAGCGGTTACGATAGCAGTACCGTGCTGGTCATCGTGGAATACAGGGATGTTACAACGATCAATCAGAACACGTTCAATTTCAAAGCACTCAGGTGCTTTGATGTCTTCCAGGTTGATACCACCGAAAGTTTCAGCAATACGGGCAACCGTATCGATGAAAGCCTGTGGGCTTTCAGCGTCAACTTCGATATCGATGGAATCCAGACCGGCAAACTTCTTGAACAGCAGAGACTTACCTTCCATAACAGGCTTGGAAGCCAGAGGTCCCAGGTCACCCAGACCAAGAATCGCAGAACCGTTAGAAATTACTGCTACCAGATTACCCTTAGCGGTGTAACGGTAAGCATTTTCAGGATCTTTAGCGATTTCACGTACTGGCTCAGCCACACCAGGGCTGTATGCCAGAGCCAAATCACGCGCAGATTCAGCGGAAGTAGATAACTCAACGCTGATCTTACCCGGACGCGGGAACTCGTGGTAATCGAGTGCGGCTTGCTTCATATCTTCAGACATGGCTGCTGTTCCAAATAGTTAACAAAAGACGAACTCCGCATCATATAGAAAAGGCCACAACCCCACAACCTGTGGGCGATCTAGCGCATACCAAAAAGTTATCAAACTATTCTTTTGGGTAGTTATCTATGGGTAGGACGGATGTGATCCGGATGACTAATGGACATTAACCTGTACGCACTGGATTTCCCCTTGGAACGCGTCCCTGGATTAATCAGCCAGCCACGGACCTCAACGGTTTGCCCAACCAGCGCCTGCAGATCTTTTTGCTGGAAATAGGAACGCACCCTCGCTGCGATCTTTAACTCCACCTGCCCGTCCAGCCAGAGCGACCAACGCTTTCCGGATAGCTGTACGCGTGTAATGCGCCCCGACAACACATGAAAACCTGCGGCATCCGACGGCAGCTCGACCACCGCCAACACACTGTCCGCCCGGGACCAGATCCCCAGACGTCGCTCCCGCGCATACCGCTCCGCCTGCCAGAGGCAACGCCGAAGTGTGAGGTTTGGAGGCATAGAGATCGCCACCGCCAACCCCTTACGCAGTAACTGCTCCTCAACATTGCTGCCGTTCTGGAAATAGAGATGTGCCAACGTTCGCTTATAGCGATCCAGCCGCTGCGCTCCAGGAACCATCCCCGTTATCCGCTCGGCATGTGTCCGAACATATGCCAGCGCGTCACGCGCGTAAGGCTCCGGCGCGCCGGATTTGTAATTCATTTCCGGCGTATTAATACCAACCAGCCGGATGGAACGCCCATCAGCAACTTTTACCGTATCACCGTCAAAGACTTTGGTTACGCGGACAGGCTGGAGCGAATCAGGAACAGGACAGGCGGCCTGTACAAAGGAGGGGAAAAGAAGGCAGAGCCCAGAAAGCAAAAAGGCACTCCAGAGGAGTGCCTTTTCGTGAACGTTGCCAGGAAGCATTGATTACTTCTTGAGGCTGCGTGCACCGAAACGCTTGTTGAAGCGGTCAACACGACCACCAGTAGTCGCTTCTTTCTGCTTACCAGTGTAGAACGGGTGGCAAGCGGAGCATACGTCCAGGTGCATGTCCTGACCCAGGGTAGAACGTGTTTTAACAACGTTACCGCAAGAGCAGGTTGCAGAAATTTCGGTGTATTCTGGGTGGATACCAGCTTTCATGGTTAAAACCTCTTTAAGCGTGCCGCCACTTGGTCTTTTGCCAAGCACCGCACTGAGTTAGTAAAGCGCAACCGTTATTAAAGTCGGCACGCTGAGAGTAAGGCCGCGAATTATACGCAGAGAGGCAAGTACCCGCAATACACCCCGCCATTTAATATTCAGTGGAAAGTGCCTACACTGTGGCTCCCGAACTCTGCCCTGAAACTCGCTGCCAATGGTTATACTCAGACTCGCCATTCCCACCCCGATGCGCCGCAGCTTCGACTACCTGCCGCCGCAGGGAATTGACTGCTCCAACCTTACCCCCGGCATCAGGGTAAAGGTACCCTTTGGCAATCGTGAACTGGTGGGTATCTTGTTGGAGATCGCTAATCACTCTGAGTTCCCCGTCCATAAACTAAAACCGGCGCTTGAGGTGCTGGATGAGACCCCACCGCTGCCAACACACCTGTTTGAGCTGGCACGCTGGTCCGCCTCCTATTACCAGCACCCGGTCGGCGACGCACTGGCACAGGCACTGCCCGTCCTGCTGCGAAAAGGCTCTCCGTGCGAACGCGCCCATGAACACCTCTGGCGGGCGACTTGCGATGCCTCTCCGGAACAACTTGGTAAAACCGCCCATAAGCAACGGGAACTCCTGAGCGCGCTGATTGAACACCCACAAGGGATCAGTAGCGACGCATTGCGGGCCGAGGGCTACAACACACAGCTGCTGAAAACGCTGGTTGAGAAGGGACAGGCAGAGAGTTTTGTTCACCACCCGACCCATGACACACATGCCGATATTCTGCATGAAGCCCCGCTGACCCTGAATACGCAGCAAGCTGCCGCGCTGGACGCGTTGAACCGTTGCGAGGGTTTTGCACCGGTGCTGCTGGAGGGCATCACCGGGTCAGGCAAAACCGAGGTTTACCTGCAGGCGATCGAGAAACAACTGCGGGAAGGCAAACAGGCCCTGGTGCTGGTGCCGGAGATCGGCCTGACACCCCAGACCGTCACACGATTCAAAACCCGCTTCCAGGTACCGGTGGTGGTACTGCACTCAAATCTGAGTGATCGCCAGCGCCTCGACGCCTGGTTGCAGGCCCGTGATGGCGACGCCCGTATTGTGATCGGCACCCGCTCGGCCATTTTCACGCCGCTCAAAAACCCCGGCATCATCATTGTCGACGAAGAACACGACCCCTCCTTTAAACAGCAGGACGGATACCGCTACTCAGCACGTGATCTCGCGATTGCCCGCGCCCAACGTGAAAAGATTGCCGTCGTACTGGGCAGCGCCACACCGTCACTGGAGACCCTGCACAATGCCCAACAGCTGCGTTACCAGTGGCTGCGCATCACCGAACGTGCAGGCAACGCGTCAGCGCCGCGCTTCGAGCTGCTCGACGTCAAACACCAGCCCCTGCAGGCGGGTCTCTCGGCATCGTTAATCGAGAAGATCCGTACCACACTGAACAGCGGTACTCAGGTACTGGTGTTTATCAACCGCCGTGGATTTGCACCGACCCTAAGTTGCCACGACTGCGGCTGGATCGCCGACTGCAACCGTTGCGACGCGCACATGACTCTGCACCGTAATCCGCCCCATCTGCACTGTCATCACTGTGATAAGCAAACCCCGATCCCGATGCGCTGCGGCGACTGCGGCAGCGACCAGCTACAACCGATTGGGGCCGGTACCGAACGTACCGAAGACAGCCTCAAGCGCCTCTTTCCCGACACACCGGTACTGCGTATCGACCGCGACACCACACAACGCAAAGATGCCATGGCGCAGATGATGAAGCAGATCCACACCGGAGAACCCTGCATTCTGGTCGGCACTCAGATGCTAGCCAAAGGGCATCATTTTCCGAAGGTGACGCTGGTTGCGATCCTCAACGCCGACAGTGGCCTGTTCAGCGCGGACTTCCGCGGCATGGAACGCACCGCACAGCTGGTCCTGCAGGTCGCTGGCCGCGCCGGCCGCGCCGACCATCCCGGCGAAGTGATCATGCAGACCTACCACGCCGACCACCCCACCCTTCAGCATCTTGTTCATCAGGGCTATGCCACCTTTGCCCAGCAGGAGCTGGCGCAGCGCCAGCAGGCCCAACTGCCACCCTATATCCATTACGCCCTGCTGCGCGCCGAAGCCAACGGCAGCGGACGAGCGGAAGCGTTTCTCGCTGCCGTGCGCGAACAGCTGGAATCCGACATCCTGCTACCATCCGGCGTTCAGTGGCTGGGGCCTTTTCCTTCGCCGATGGAGAAACGTGCCGGTATGCATCGGGCTCAGCTGCTGATTCAGGGACACAACCGGCGCAATCTGCACCAACTGCTGCACACCCTGACCCACTTTCTGGAACAGAACCGGGAAACCCGCAAGGTACGCTGGTCTATCGACGTTGATCCCGCCGATACCTTCTGATCTCCACCAAGAGGTCGATTTTCCTCTCCGATTTCAGGCAGCGGACTGCAGTGCGGGATACCGAGCAACGTTTTAGGGCGAAACTGCAACAAAATACAGGAAATCACCTATCAAACTATTTACAGGGCCGCTCTATAAAATCTATGCTTGATCTCACCCAAAAGTAGAACAAAAAAAATAGAGGGGCATTATGAGGCTGAGCATTACCCAGAAGATTGGGCTGGGATTTGCAACCATGGTGTTGTTCATCATCGTGGTTGGCGCGGGCGGTTTATACGGCAACAACAATATAGTTGGTCGCCTGTATCACGTAACAGACGACGCCCTGCCAACGTTAAGTGGCAGCTTTAAACAGATGATCAGCCTGCAGGAAGCGAACCAGGCCCTCTACAACGCTCTGGCACAACAGAGTGCGAAAGAGCTACGGGCACAAGGCAAGATCTTTAATGGCCGACTCAAGCAGTTCAACGAGGAACTGCAGTCCCTCAAGCCACGTACGGTCGCCGATCCTGAACTGGCCGCAACGTTCAACCAGATCGAAAGCCTCAGCCAGCAGTTTTCCACTGTCGCAGGCAAGCTGATGGATGATCAGAAAGAGCGTCTGATTCTCGATCGCCGCATCATCGAAGCACAGATCAAATTCCAGAGCCTGGGCGATTCCCTCAGCGCCTGGAGCCAGCGCTACATCAGTAACAACGGCAGCGACGATGGCATCATCCTCGCGCGTAACATGACCCGCGCCGTCAGCACCCACAAGTTCCAGATCGTCAACTTTGTACGTTCACAGGACATCAACGATCTGAATCAGGCGCTGGAGAATAACGCAGGCACCCTGCGTAAGGCCTACGATGCGTTCGCTCAGGAGGAGCCTAAGGGCAAGCAGATCAAGTCGATCATCGATCAGCTGGAGCAGCACCTCTACAGCGACAACGGTCTGGTGACCTTCTATCGTCAGCGTGTAGATGCCGGGCACCGCCTGCAAGAACATATGGCGACCACCAGCAAGCTGATTGAACAGTCCCGCGTTGCCGGTAATGCCTTTATCGAAAGCGCTCAGAACTTGGCCGAGCACGCCCGCCAGTCCGCCGATGATACCGCCACCCTGAGCCGCACCCTGATTCTGGGCCTGTCCGCCGGTTCGGTAATCGTTGCCCTGCTTGTGGCAGTGGTGACCATCAATACCTTCCGCCGCCCGCTCTCCGAGATCCGCGACCTGCTGGCACAGGTACGTAAAGGAGACCTGCGCGTCCACTTTGATGACGCTCGCAAAGACGAGTTTGGAGATCTGGCCAAATCCCTCAACACCGTTGTCACCGGGCTGAAAGATATTCTGGCGCAGATCGCCAGCGGCTCGGCCCACCTGTCCGACGTTGCCAAACAGAATGCGTCCATCAGCCAGCTGGCGACGGATTCGATGGGCCGCCAGAGTGAACAGCTTGATCTGACCGCCTCCGCTGCCACCGAACTGGAGAGCAGCGTTTCCGAGGTTGCCAGCCACAGCAACACCACCCTGGATGCAGTGCGCGAATGTGAAAACCTGACCCAGAATGTGAATCTGCAGGTTACCAACACCCTCTCCAGCATCCAGATTCAGGCTGAAGGTATCGATCAGGCGGTCGGCGTCAGCAATGAGCTGGCGGGATACAGCAACGAGATTGGCGCGATCCTGACCACCATTCAGAACATCGCTGAGAAAACCAACCTGCTGGCGCTGAACGCGGCGATTGAAGCCGCCCGCGCCGGTGATCACGGCCGTGGCTTTGCCGTCGTGGCAGACGAGGTACGCCAGTTGGCCAGCCAGACGCAGAACTCCATTCAGGAGATCCAGCAGATGGTGGAAAACATGCAATCCAGCATCAAACGTGTCGTGATCGTGATGAACGAAAGCTCCGACCAGGCACAGCAGTGTGTCAGCCATGCCAACACCTCGCAGGAAGCGCTGAACGCGATGAATCAGGCGATCGAATACATTCGTGAACTGAACACCCAGATCGCCGAAGCCGCCACCCAGCAGACCACCGCTGTCGAGGAAGTGAGCTGCACCCTGACCGCCATCAGCAGCGCGGCGTCGGAGACCGCCACTGGCGCCAGCCAGGCGGCGAGCGGCAGCATCGAGTTGTTGGATTATGCCGAGCAGCAACAGTCGCTGATCAAACGTTTCTCCGTCTGAGAAGCACCTCGACTCAAGGGCTGATCTTCCGACACCGAAGTCAGCCCTTACTTTCTTTTCCAGCCACACATCAGCGCCCCGATTAGGGCTTAACAATTCCTCCCGATACGGGGATAATACCCGGTTTCCCGGAGGCGACTGCGGACAGCTTTTGAACGCCGTGTTCAGACGAGTCACCGTCCCACCCGCCTTACCCTCCTGAACTGTTAACCGGTACCTGTAAGCTGATGAAAGAACATATTGCAGAGCTGATCGAATCTGCCCTGAAGACTCTGGTTGAAAACGAAGTCCTGTCACCAGACGTACAGCCTCGCATCATGGTGGAAAACACCCGTGATAAGAGCCACGGCGATTTCGCATCCAACGTCGCACTGACACTGGCGAAACCGGCCAAGCGTAACCCGCGCGAGCTGGCACAGATGATCACCGAAGCCCTGCCTGAATCCGCACAGCTGGACCGTACCGAGATTGCAGGCCCCGGTTTTATCAACTTCTTCATGAACCAGGCGTCCACCGCGGCGGTTGTGGAACAGGTCCTGACCCAGGGCGCTGCGTTTGGTCTGGTGGAGAAGAAGAGCGACGAAAAAGTTCAGGTAGAGTTCGTCTCCGCTAACCCGACCGGCCCACTGCACGTTGGCCACGGCCGTGGTGCCGCTTACGGTGCAACCGTCTCCGATCTGCTGGAAGCAGCGGGCGTTAACGTTGATCGCGAATATTACGTCAACGACGCAGGCCGTCAGATGAACATCCTGGCCACCAGCGTATGGCTACGTTACCTGGAGAAGTGCGGCCAGGAGCTGATCTTCCCATGCAACGGCTACAAAGGCGCGTACATCCACGACATCGCAGCCGAGCTGCACGCTGAGCACGGTGACAAGTTCAACCGTCCGGCTACCGAAGTGTTTGCCGACATCCCGGATGACGAGCCGTTTGGTGGGGACAAAGAGATCCACATCGATGCACTGATCGACCGTGCCAACGCAATGCTGGGCGAAGCGGACTACCGCATCGTTTTTGACGCTGGCCTCGACTCCATCCTCACCGATATCCGTGACGATCTGGGCGAATTCGGCGTTAACTACCAGAACTGGTTCTCCGAGCGCTCCCTGACCAGTTCCGGCGACGTAGACCGTGCGATCGAAACCCTGACCGAAAAAGGTTTCATCTACAAAGATGAAAACGACGGCAACCTCTGGTTCCGCTCCACCGATTTCGGCGACGACAAAGACCGCGTGGTAAAACGTGCCAACGGCCAGACCACCTACTTTGCCTCCGATATCGCGTACCACATGAACAAGTTCGAACGTGGTTACGACAAAGTGATCAACATCTGGGGCGCTGACCATCACGGTTACATCACCCGTGTGAAAGCGGCAATTCAGGCGCTGGGGTACGACCCTGAGCGTCTGGTGGTACGTCTGGTACAGTTCGCGATTCTGTACCGCGGCGAAGAGCGTCTGGCAATGTCCACCCGCTCCGGCTCTTTCGTTACCCTGCGTGAACTGCGTGACGAAGTAGGTAGCGACGCATGCCGCTTCTTCTACGTAACCCGTAAAGCGGAACAGCACATGGACTTCGACCTGGAACTGGCGAAATCCGAGTCCAAGGACAACCCGGTGTACTACATCCAGTACGCGCACGCGCGCGTTTGCTCCGTGATGCGTAAGCTGGACGAAGCGGGCTGGACCTGGGACAAAGACGCTGGCCTGGCGAATCTGGACCGCCTGGAAACCGAACACGAAAAAGACCTGATCACCAAACTGTCCAAGTACCCGGACGTACTGAAGAACTCAGGTTTGTCACACGAACCGCATATGTTGGCCAACTACCTGAAGGAGCTGGCAAGCGACTTCCACACCTACTACAACGCGCACAAGATGCTGATCGACGATGCTGAACTGCGTAACGCCCGCGTTACCCTGAGCGAAGCGGCACGTCAGGTGATCGCCAACGGCCTGCAGCTGTTGGGTGTCAGCGCTCCGGAGCACATGTAATCGATGGCAACGCGCAGAGACTACGCCTCTAAAAAGCGCAGTGGCAAAACCGCCACCCGCAGCAGCGGCAAGAAACCTGCACCGCAGCAGCGCAAAAAAGCACCGGTAAAGGCGAAAAAACCTTTCCCGGTGAAGCTGATGCTGGTCACGGTTCTGATGTCTGGCGCGTTGATCTATCTGCTCTACAGTCTGCTCCAGGTTCGCCCGGGCGAAGAGGCAAAGCCGGTTGCGGTTAAACCGAAACCGGCGGCTACCGTCAAAGCGGAACCGGCCAAACCCAAACCGGCCTCCAAGCCGCAAACGACAGCAAAAGCAGATAGCAAAGCAGCCGACGAAAAGCGCTTTGAGTTCTACGAGATGTTGCCGAAAAGCAAGATCACCACGTCGGACCCGACGGTGTACAAGTCGACACCAAAGAGCGCAAAAAGTGAGAACACGTACCTGCTGCAGACCGGCTCATTCCGTAACGCTGCCGATGCTGATCGGATGCGCGCCCAGTTGATCCTGCTCGGTCTGCCGAATGTAGCCAGCCAGAAATCCACCAACGACAAAGGTGAAACCTGGTACCGCGTACGTACCGGTCCGTTCGACAACCGCGTAAATCTGCAGAAGGCGTACGACAAACTCACCAAACAGAACATCTTTCCGCTGAAGATAAAGGCGAACTGATTCGCCTTTATCTACTTCGCTCCCCTTCTCCTCCCCCGCTTGACCGTCACCACGCGATAGAACCCTCTGTAAAACAGCCTTCACCCGCAGGGCTTGAAAAAGCCAAGTTCGCATCCATATCTATTGAAGCTTCCGAAACTCAATACATACAGAAGGTTCAGCTCTCCATGACTACGATTGTTTCAGTACGCCGCGGTGACAAAGTTGTTGTTGGCGGTGATGGTCAGGTTTCTCTGGGCAACACCGTGATGAAAGGCAGCGCCAAGAAGGTCAACAAACTGCCAAAACACGACGTTATTACCGGCTTTGCAGGATCCACAGCCGACGCCATCACCCTGCGCGATCTGTTTGAGCAGCAGCTGGACAAACATCAGGGCAATATCGTCAACGCCGTCATTCATCTGGCGCGCGAATGGCGCAGCGACCGTGTTCTGCGCCGATTGGAAGCGTTGATGCTGGTAGCGAACAGCGAAAAAACCTACCTGATCTCCGGCAGTGGTGATGTGATCGAACCGGAAGACGGCGTGATTGCCATCGGTTCCGGCGGCAACTTCGCCCTGGCCGCAGCCCGCGCCCTGAACAACAACACCGAACTGCCGGCGAAAGAGATCGTCGAGAAAAGCCTGAACATCGCAGCAGAGATCTGTGTCTTTACCAACGCCAACCTGACCATCGAAGAGCTGGATTCAGTTGCCTGACCCTAGGGAGTTTTCCATGTCTAATATGACCCCTCGCGAAATCGTTCACGAACTGGATCGCCACATCGTCGGCCAGGATGAAGCCAAACGCTCCGTGGCCAACGCGCTGCGCAACCGCTGGCGCCGTATGCAGCTGAACGAAGAGCTGCGTGCCGAAGTAACCCCGAAGAACATCCTGATGATCGGTCCAACCGGTGTCGGTAAAACCGAGATCGCACGCCGTCTGGCCAAGCTGGCCAACGCACCGTTTATCAAAATCGAAGCCACCAAATTCACAGAAGTGGGTTACGTCGGCCGCGACGTGGAAACCATCATCCGCGATCTGGTCGATATGGCGATCAAGATGCTGCGCGAAAGCGAGATGGAGAAAGTCCGCTTCCGTGCTGAGGAAGCTGCCGAGGAACGCATCCTCGACGCCCTGCTGACTCCGGCCCGCGACACCAACATGGGCTTCAGCAACGAACCGGTTGAACCGTCCCGCACCGACAGCGCTACCCGCCAGATCTTCCGCAAGAAACTGCGCGAAGGTCAGCTGGACGAAAAAGAGATCGAGATCGAAGTAGCCGAGCCGCAGATGGGCGTGGAGATCATGACCCCTCCGGGCATGGAGGAGATGACCAGCCAGCTGCAGAACATGTTTGCCGGCATGGGCAACCAGCGTAAGCAAAGCCGTCGTCTGAAGGTAAAAGACGCCTTCAAGATGCTGACCGACGAAGAAGCGGCCAGCATGATCAAAGAGGACGAACTGAAGCAACGCGCCGTGGAAGCGGTGGAGCAGAACGGTATCGTCTTCCTCGATGAGATCGACAAGGTCTGCAAACGCACCGAAAACACTGGCGGTGACGTATCCCGTGAAGGCGTACAGCGCGACCTGCTGCCGCTGATCGAAGGCTGCACCGTGAGCACTAAATACGGCATGGTGAAAACCGACCACATCCTGTTTATCGCCTCCGGTGCGTTCCATCTGGCACGCCCATCCGATCTGATCCCGGAGCTTCAGGGCCGTCTGCCGATTCGTGTCGAGCTGAACGCGCTGACGCCGGACGACTTCCGCCGCATCCTGACCGAACCGAACGCTTCCCTGACCGAGCAGTACCAGGCGCTGCTGAAAACCGAAGGGTTGAACCTGGAGTTCACCGAAGAGGGGATCAAGCGGATCGCCGAGCTGGCTTTCCAGGTGAACGAGCAAACCGAAAACATCGGTGCGCGTCGTCTGCACACCATGATGGAACGTCTGCTGGAGGACCTCTCCTTCAACGCTTCCGACCTCAATGGTCAGAAGATCATCGTAGACGAGCCGTTCGTGAACAAGTACCTGAACGAACTCAGCCAGGACGAAGACCTGAGCCACTACATCCTCTGATAATCCGTTACCGTCAGAGTGTTTCTATACTGATAACAAAGGCCGTTGCTGTGAAGCACGGCCTTTCTGCTCTGTAGGAGTTGAGAATGAGTACTGCCCCTTTACCCAGCGATATCCGCCTGCATACCAAATCCCGCACACTGGAGCTGGTCTACAGCGACTCAAGCTTTGAGCTGACCGCCGAGTTTCTGCGCGTTCACTCCCCGTCCGCCGAAGTGCGCGGCCACGGCATCGGTAACGGCGTCCTGCAGACCGGCAAAAAGCTGGTCGGCATCAAAGGCGTGCAGCCGGCTGGCAACTACGCTTTGAAGATCATCTTTGACGATGGTCATGACAGCGGCCTCTACACTTGGGAATACTTACACGACCTGTGTCACAACCACGACAGCTACTGGCAACGTTACCTGCAACAGCTGGCGGACGCAGGCGAGAGCCGTGACGGTGGCCTGATCGCCAAGGGCTGACTTACCCGACGTAGAATCTTGCGAGGACAAACCGCAGCCGTCCCGGTACAATGCGTGCAACTTAAATCGTGAAGCGATAGCCAGACAGATGACCGACCAGAACAAAGACCAGACCACCCACTTCGGCTATGAAACCGTTGATGTAAACGACAAGCAGAAGAAAGTCGCCGACGTTTTCCACAGCGTGGCGTCCAAGTACGACGTGATGAACGATCTGATGTCCGGCGGCATCCACCGTATCTGGAAACGCCTGACGATCGAGCAGAGCGGTGTACGTGCCGGAGGTACGGTACTGGATATCGCTGGCGGTACCGGTGACCTGACCATGCGTTTCTCCCGCCTGGTGGGCCCAACCGGTAAGGTTGTACTGGCGGACATCAACGATTCCATGCTGAAAGTGGGCCGTGATCGTCTGTTTGATCGCGGTATCACCGGCAACGTGGAGTTTGTCCAGGCCAACGCTCAGTCGTTGCCGTTCCCAGACAACACCTTCGACGTGATCACCATCGCGTTCGGTCTGCGTAACGTAACCTATAAGGATCAGGCACTGGCGTCCATGGCACGCGTCCTCAAGCCCGGTGGCAAACTGATGGTGCTGGAGTTCTCCAAGACCGACAACCCGGCCCTGACCAAGCTATACGATTTCTACTCCTTCAACATCCTGCCGCAGATGGGCCAGCTGATCGCCGGTGACGCCGAGAGTTACAAGTACCTGGCGGAATCGATCCGTATGCACCCGGATCAGGAAACCCTGAAAGACATGATGGAAGACGCCGGTCTGGTGAACTGTAAGTACCAGAACATGACCGGCGGCATCGTCGCACTGCACACCGGCATCAAACCTTAATCGGGAACCCCAGAACCATGATCGAGATGCTGAGCGCAACCGCCTTCACTGTCGCGGAAGAGGCGATCAACACCCTGTTGCAGCGCGATACGGTGACCCTGTCACGCCTTGAGCAGCTCAGCGGCAAGGTGATCCAGATCCAGCTCAGTGTGCCTGCCCTCTCGATCTACCTGCTGCCCAACTCACAGGGCTTGCAGATCCACTCCCATATCGAAAACGACGCCGACGTTGTCCTAAGCGGTGGCCCGGCAGACTTTATTAAGCTGCTGACCAGCGAAGAGAAAGCCGACGCCCTGTTCGGCAAAGGGATCAGTGTCAGCGGCGACTCCGGCCTTGCCAACCGCTTCCAGGGGATTCTGGCGGATACCCAGATCGACTGGGAGGGTATGTTGGGGGATGTGATCGGTGATCTGCCTGCGCATCAGGCCGCTAACTTCTTCAACTGGAAACTGAATAGCTACCGCCGCACCGGCAGCAGTTTTATCCACAATCTGGAAGAGTACCTGACCGAAGAGGCGCGTCTGTTGCCAACCCGCCCCGAAGTGGACGGTTTTCTGCAGCAGGTGGATCAGGTACGCGACCGCAGCGAACGGATCAGCGCCCGCATCCAGCTCCTGCAACAGAAGCTGGCGGCTCAGAACTAAAGAAAGAACTGAAGCAAGAACTAAGCGAAAGGATTTCAGGGCCGGGATCTAACGGATCATCGGCTCCTGATTGAACGACAGTTTGCCCGCCTGCTCCAGCTCCCGCGCCCGCTTTACGATCTCGTCACGCAACACCTCTACGTCACTGCGCCGCATCGGCGGCAGCTGCAACAGGTTCTCCGCAATCTGGGTCGCACGACGGCGGGACACGCCGACCAGCAGCGCTTCGGCCTGACTTGGGGTCAGCCCCTTCAGTGCCACGGCGATCTGCTCATCGCTGAAACCAGAGAGCAGAACCGCCAGCTCACGCTGCCCGAGCGTCAGCACGCTTTTGAAGCTGACGCTGTTTTCGCTCAGCCACTGCGCTAAGGCCGGTTCATCCTGGCCGATCTGTGCCAGCAACGTCTCACGCTGCGCTGGGGGCATTCCCTCCAGCATCAGTGCCAATCGCTGCCAGCCCTCTTTTACCTTAGCCATCAGAACGGTTTAACAACGACAAAGATCAGAATCGGGATAAAGATCAGTAGGGGCAACTCGTTAAACAGGCGGAAGTAGCGCCCGCTGCGGTCCAGACTGCCCGCCTGCATCTTGTTGAGGTAAGCCTTACACCAGTAGTGATAACCGATAAGCAGTGCCACAAAGGTCAGTTTCGCGTGCAGCCAGCCACCACTGAAGCCCCAGCCAAACCAGAGCCAGAGACCCAGCCCCAGGGTGAACACCGCCATAATCGTCATGAACCCGAACAACTTGCGCGCCATGATCTCCAGTCGCGCAACATCCTGACCGGCTTCGCGACCTTCAACGTAATGTACAAAGATGCGCGGCAGGTAGAAGATACCCGCCATCCAGCTGGTCATCGCCAGAATATGAAACGTTTTTACCCACAACATCGCGTATTTCCTTATTTAGCTGCGGTCTCAACCGTCAGCAGATCAACCAATTCAACTTTCAACTGATCACCCGGCAGCACCGGCCCAACCCCGGCTGGCGTACCTGTCAGCACCACATCACCCGGCTCCAGAGTAAAAAAGGCGCTCATGTAACAGATCAGCGGCAGTATTTTGTTCAGCATCAGCGCGCTGTTACCGTCCTGACGCAGTTCACCATTGACCGTTAAACGGATCTGCTGGTCCTGCAGATCAGGTACGAGTTCCGGTTTTACAAACGCCGACAATGGACAGGAACCATCAAACGCCTTGGACTTTTCCCAGGGATGGCCCTTTTTCTTCAGGCCGTCCTGCACATCACGCAGGGTCAGATCCAACCCCAGACCTACACCGGCAATCGCAGCGCTCGCTGCGGACAGGTCAGCATGCTGCAAACGCTCACCGATCAGGATTGCCATCTCGGTCTCGAAATGTACACTGCCCATGCCCTGGGGCACACTGAAAGGCTGCTCCATCGGCACCACACTGCTGGCAGGCTTGATAAAGAGCATGGGTTCGGAGGGGATAGGATTATTCAGCTCAGCGGCGTGGTCGGCGTAGTTACGCCCGACACAGACAACCTTGCCCAACGGCAGTTGCAGATCTGATCCATCTTGAAATCGATGCTGGTAATGCATTGCGCTCTCCTCACTGGCGTTTAGGCAGCGCCATCTTAGCCCGAGCACCGGTCAGGGGAAAGGTTTAGCCGAATCGGAACGACAGATCAGATGCCGGGATCAGTGATAAGCGAGTGCTGCCGGGTTCTCAAATGCAACCACAACGCCGCCAGCAACGTCAGGCTCAGCACCAGCAACGAACCCAGCACGATGCCCGCCCAACCATGCCAGTGCCAGAACGGATCAAGGTAGAAACCGCCGCTGCTTGCACCCAGATAGTAGAACACCAGATAGAGCGAGGAGGCGCTGGCGCGGGCGTGTTGCGCACTGCGGCTGACCCAGCTGCTGGCCGAGGAGTGCGCCAGAAAGAAACCAAAACTGTTCAGCAGGAATCCGACGATGATCGCCCAAAGCGACGGAATCAGGGTGACTAGGGTACCCGCCATCAGCGTCAGAATTCCTAGTGCAACCACCAGCGGTTGTGCCAGATGCAAACCGATCTTGCCGGAGAAGGCCGAACCGACCGTGCCTGTCAGGTAAGTGAGGAATAACATACCCAGCAGCGACGCGGGCAGATTGTAGGGTGCGTCAGCCAACAGGAAGGTGACGTAGCTGTATTGATTGATAAAGATAAAGAAATTGAAGCCACCGATCAGATAGGCGGTCAGCAGCAAAGGGTTGCGCAGATGCCCCAGCAGGTCGCTGAGCATCACTCGGGGATGCAGCGCCCGGGACTGAAAGTGAGTTGACGCAGGCAACAGCAGCGCAAACGCACTGAGGCAGAAGAAACTGATCAGCGTCATCACCAGAAAGGCATCCGCCCATCCCAGCCAGTCACCGATAAAACCGCCGATCAGACGGCCACCGATACCCCCCAGGGTATTGCCGCTGATATACAAACCGACCGCCACCATCAGTGCCCGCTTGCTGAACTCATCGCCCATGTAGGCGATCGCAATCGCGGGCAGTCCCCCGAGACAGAAGCCCTGAATACCACGCAGCCACAACAGGGCCTGATAATCGGTCACCTGAGACAGCAGCAGCGTACTGAGTACTGCACCGGCCATACTCAGCACCATTAACCACTTACGCCCCACAGCATCCGACAGCGGTCCGTATACCAGCAACGACAGCCCCAACGTCAGCGTAGCAACGGTAAAACTCCAGCCCGCTTCCAGTGGGGTGATCTCAAAATCCCGCGCCAGCATCGGCAGCAGTGGTTGGGTCACGTAAACGTTGGCAAAGATCATGAACGAGCCCAGGCACAACGCCAGCGTGGCACGCCAGAACAAGGCGCTACGCAGCTCAATGCGCGGATGACTGTCTGGGCGGGATTGCGGCGTTTGGGACATGATCAGACCTGGAAGAGTAAACGTGAGGCCAGATTAGCAGCGCCCTACTAATCATAAAAATATATACTTTTGATAAAACCCATAAACATCCTTGATGATTAAGATGGATATCAAACCCCTACGCTATTTTCAGGCGGTTGCGTTGGCTGGCAGCTTTACCCGCGCAGCGGAGCAGCTGCACGTGGCCCAACCTGCGATCAGCATGGCGATCAAGAAACTCGAAGCGGAGCTGGAGCTGAAGCTGTTCCACCGTCTCGAACGTCAGATCAGCCTGACGGACGAAGGCGAGAAACTGCTGCAACACAGCCAGAAGATTCTGCAGGCGCTGGATGACGCCCGCCTGGAGATGGCGGAACTCAAGGGACTGACCCGGGGCGAGGTGCGTGTGGGCATCCCCAGTATGCTGGGCTCCTACTACTTCCCGCCAATCCTGATGGCGTTTCGCCACCGCTATCCGGAGCTGAATCTGTCGGTGATCGAGGGCGGCACCTGGCAATTGCAGCAGATGCTTGAACGGGGCGAACTGGATCTGGGCATCATCGTTGCGGAGTTTGTACCCGAAGAGCTCAAAGCAGAAACCTTCCTGCAAGCAGAGATGCTGGTCACCGTCGCCCGCGACCACCCGCTGGCGCAGCAGACACACATCAGTTACGACGACTTTTTTAACGAAGAGCTGGTGATGTTCAAGGAGGGTTACTTCCACCGCAAGATTGTCGATCGCATGGCGCAAGAGGCGGGTCGCTCACCCAACATCGGCTTCGAGACCAACCTGATCCCACTGATCAAATCGATTGTGAAGCAGGGTTTTGGTATCAGCACTCTGCTGGGCATGGTAATCGAGGAGGATGCAGACCTCGTGGGTCTCTCCTTCACCGAACCGGTCTGGCTGGATCTTTCCATCGCCTGGCGCCGCGATGGTTATCTCTCCCGCGCCAACCAGGCGTTTGTGGATTTTCTGCTGGAGCAAAGCTGACAGCGAACGTCCAAATCTCTATCATGCTGCGCCAGTGATTAAGAGGAAGAAAACATGAACGTAAACGAATATTTCGACGGTAACGTTAAATCTATCGGTTTCGAGAACAGCGAAGGCCGTGTTACTGCAGGTGTAATGGCACCGGGCGAATACGAGTTCGGCACCAGCGAAGACGAGCTGATGAAAGTAGTCAGCGGTGAGCTGATCGTTAAGCTGCCGGGCGCGGATGATTTCCAGTCCTACCCAACTGGCACTGAGTTCAAAGTTGCTGCTAACCAGAGCTTCCAGCTGAAGGTTGAGCAGGCGACCGCTTACCTGTGCTTCTACGGTTAAGCAGGCACTCTCTCTGAGCCGCAACCGCTGCGGCTCAGAACCTCTCTGCCCGCCTCTGACCCTAACCCCCTGCAGCACCTTCCCGCTATTTCGGCCCACGATCTACTGTAGCCAGCTTCACTTTATCTTGAATATTTTTCCTCTGCTCGCCAGTTTTGCCGCGTCCTTTTCATGTAGGACTATGGTAATATAGCGCCCTTTCTTTTAGGCCGATTGACCCGGCGGATTACTCCGCCCCCACGAGAGTTTGCAGAAAATGAGCCCAACTACTTCTCTGGAAAAGAGCAAGATTAAAATTCTGCTGCTGGAAGGCGTGCACCAGTCTGCGGTTGATACCCTCAACGCACACGGCTACAGCAACATTGAATACCTGAAAGGCGCACTGCCTGAAGCGGAACTGATCGAGAAAGTGAAAGACGTTCACTTCATTGGCATCCGCTCCCGCAGCCAGCTAACCGATAAAGTATTCGACGCAGCCCAGAAACTGGTTGCTGTCGGCTGTTTCTGCATCGGCACCAACCAGGTGAACCTGACCGCAGCTACCGAGCGCGGCGTTGCAGTTTTCAACGCGCCATACTCCAACACCCGTTCTGTAGCGGAACTGGTACTGGCCGAAGCGATCATCCTGCTGCGTGGCGTTGCTGAGAAGAACGCTAAAGCACACCGTGGCGAGTGGCAGAAGTCTGCAGCAAACTCCTACGAGATCCGTGGCAAGAAGCTGGGTATCGTGGGTTACGGCAGCATTGGTTCTCAGCTGAGCGTACTGGCTGAATCCCTGGGTATGGAAGTGTACTTCTACGACGTAGTCACCAAACTGCCACTGGGTAACGCGACTCAGATCGGTTCCATGAAGGAACTTCTGGGCATGTGTGATGTGATCTCCCTGCACGTTCCTGAAACTGCATCCACCAAAGATCTGATGGGAGAGACTGAATTCTCCCAGATGAAACAGGGCTCCATCTTCCTGAACGCCGCACGCGGTACCGTGGTAGATATCGATGCACTGTGTGGCGTACTGTCTGAAGGCCGTCTGCTGGGTGCAGCGGTTGACGTATTCCCGGTTGAACCACGCACCAACAATGACGAGTTCATCTCTCCGCTGCGTGAGTTCGATAACGTGATCCTGACCCCACACGTGGGCGGTTCCACCATGGAAGCGCAGGAAAACATCGGTTACGAAGTGGCAGAGAAGCTGGCGAAATACTCTGACAACGGTAGCTCTATCACCTCCGTGAACTTCCCGGAAGTGGCACTGCCAGAGCACCCGAATGTTCACCGTCTGCTGCACATCCACCGCAACGTGCCGGGTGTACTGACGGCGATCAACACCATCTTCTCCGAGAACAACATCAACATCTCTGGTCAGTACCTGCAGACCAACGACAAGGTGGGTTATGTTGTAATCGACGTGGAAGCTGAGTCTTCCCAGATCGCTGTGGACAAGATTAAACAGGTCGAAGGTACCATCCGCGTACGCCGCCTGTTCTGATCCCTCCTGATCTTACCGATCCCGGAGCAGCCTGACGGGCTGCTCCATCTCCTTTCTCCTTGCACCACTCCTCTCCCTACACCAGCCTCCTTCGTGGCACAGCCTCCAACATCACAACTATACTTTTCTCAGGCATTGATGTTCTCCGTCCCCGCCCGGGATTTTCGTTGAACGCTAAACGCGTAGCGAACGGAATCCTGTTTTCCATCCTCCAACGCAGCAACAGCAGGAGGTTTGTTATGAACTACACCTGGATACTTGTGGCCGATAAAGGCCATGCCCGCTTCTTTTCCGTAGACAGCCCCACCAGCCCCCTTATCGAAGAAGACAACCTGATCCATACGCAAAGCAGGATGCGCGAACGCGAGCTGATCAGTGACTCACCGGGCAAAAGCTCCGGCGTCGCAGGAATGGGGCGCCACCCTATGACAAAAGAAAATGAAGCACGTAATCAGGAGGCCATGCACTTTGCTCGTAAAATCAGTGACAAGCTCAGTGCGGCACAGCAACAGGGACTCAGAAAACTCTACGTGGTCAGCGATCCGGGATTTCTTGGCACCTTACGCCAGAAGATGCCAACGCAACTACGACGCCTGGTAAAAGGGGAGATCGATAAGAATCTGGCCAGCCTGGCCCCTGATCAGATCCGTAACCATCTGCCAAGGCACCTGTAACACTTTCCGGCCATAGACAGGCCTTTTAAGGCGGAGAACAAGGTGCCTTCGATTCCGCTCCCGTCTCCCGGACCCGCGTCTGGGGCAGAGCGGAGACAACGTCGGTTATGACGCCAAACACCTGATCCCGGTACTCGGGGCTCTCGTTAACCAGATGATGCCGGGCTCCCTCCACCAGCTCGACCCGCATCTCAGGATAGACCCGACTCAACACCCGCAGATTGTGATGCCAGTCCACGGTTCCATCAGCTATCCCCTGGACACAGGTCACCGCACAGCGTTTGGCTTCTGCCGTTTCAATATAGTCTGCCCAGGCCTGCATGGCGGAGATCCAGCTTAACGGAATATCACCGTGCTGCATGGGATCGTTCTGCTGCAGGAAGCGCAGAAATCCGGCGTCATGGGAATTAGCGCTATAGCGCCTTGGCACCTGTTGCAGGAAATGTTTCAGCATATGGAATTTACGGCGAATCGCCCGCCACAGTGCCGGACGCACCAGCGGTGCCAGCAGGATTCGGTGTGCAATCGCGAGCGAGGGTTGCGGGCAGAGCCACTGCTGCGCGCTGATCACCGCAGCTCCAGTGCTCTGCCCAACCAAAATCAACGGCAACTCATCGGGGGATTCCACCATCTGCAGGACTTTCTGCAACTGATGGGCGTATTCGTCAAAGTTATCCACTGCCAGCGGATCGCCGCCAGAGAGGCCGTGCCCCGCCAGGTCGTAGATAAACACCTCAAGCTTTTCCGCCAAGAGATGCTGGATCAGGTGTCCATACAACCCCATATGATCCATATAGCCGTGACAGACCACCGCGAGCCCCCGTGGTTGTTCTGGCCGAAAGCGCTGCATACAGAAGCGAAAGTCGGGCATATTGACCAACCCGATACGGTAATCACACTGCTCCACCATCGCGTCCAGACCGTAATGCCTGTGGTAAGCCTGCAGGGCAGGGTTATCAGATTCGATCTGTGCAGGCATCAACCCACAGGCCTGTGCTGGCCAGAGCGGCAACTCCGCCAGGAGCAACTCCCTGCTGAACACTGTCATAGCACCTCCCCCGAATCCACGGATACCCGTTAAGTCTAGTTCATGACCGCCAGCGACCAGTTTCAGAGCGCCCGTTCGCTTAACGACTAAACGTTCTGCAGCTCAGCGCTGCCGCCCCCTGCAGTGTTTTCACCGGGCATGAAATCAGGCCACCACCATGTGCCTAACTTTCTCATACTTTAGGTGGATTAGGGGGCGACATCCCTCCTCGATTCCGCTACTGTTGCAATGCACAAAGCTCCCTGAGCGATAAACATACAATACGGTTCACGGCTGCCTCGCTCCGGAATCGAAAAATATACAACTGAGGCAATACACTATGAGTCAAAGGGTACAGACCGGCGGCCTGCAAGTCGCAGAGGATCTATACAACTTCATCAACAACGAAGCGCTGCCTGAAACCGGCGTGGATGCTGACCAGTACTGGGCTGCATTCGATGCGATCGTTCACGACCTGGCACCACGCAACCGCGAACTGCTGGCTAAGCGTGACGACATTCAGGCGCAGATCGACAGCTGGCACAAAGAACGTAAAGGCCAGGCGTTTGATCTGGAAGCTTACAAAGCGTTCCTGACCGAGATCGGCTACCTGCTGCCGGAAGGTCCGGACTTCACTGCGGAAACCGCCAACGTAGACCCGGAAATGGCTACCATGGCCGGTCCACAGCTGGTAGTACCGGTGATGAACGCACGTTTCGCACTGAACGCAGCTAACGCTCGCTGGGGCAGCCTGTATGATGCCCTGTACGGCACCGATGCGGTCTCCGAAGAGGATGGCGCAGAGAAATCCGGCGGTTACAACCCTGCCCGTGGTGCTAAAGTCATCGAATTCGCGCGCAACTTCCTCGACGAGTCTGCGCCGCTGGCCAACGGTTCCCACAAGGATTCCGCAGGCTACAGCATCAAAGACGGTGCGCTGGTTGTCGCTATGGCTGACGGCAGCGAAACCACTCTGGCTGACGCCGACAAACTGGTCGGTTACACCGGTGCGCAGGACGCACCTACCTCTGTCCTGCTGAAAAACAACGGTCTGCACTTCGAAGTACAGATCGACCGTGACAGCCTGATCGGTAAAGACGACGCGGCTGGCATCAACGACATCCAGATGGAATCCGCGCTGACCACCATCATGGACTGCGAAGACTCCGTTGCAGCGGTAGACGCTCCAGACAAAGTACTGGCGTACCGCAACTGGCTGGGCCTGATCAAAGGCACCCTGAGCGAAGAAGTTTCCAAGGGCGGCAAGTCGTTCACCCGTACTATCAACGGTGACCGTGAATTTACCGCGCTGGACGGTTCCGACCTGGCTCTGAAGGGTCGCAGTCTGATGTTCGTGCGTAACGTTGGCCACCTGATGACCAACCCTGCGATCCTGGACAAAGACGGCAACGAAGTACCAGAAGGCATCATGGATGCACTGGTGACTACGCTGATCTCCATCCACGACCTGCAAGGTAACGGCAAGTTCAGCAACACCACCACCGGTTCTGTGTACATCGTTAAGCCGAAGATGCACGGCCCTGAAGAAGTGGCGTTCGCTAACGAACTGTTCGGTCGCGTCGAAGACGGCCTGGGCCTGGAACGCTTCACCGTGAAGCTGGGCATCATGGACGAAGAACGTCGTACCACTGTGAACCTCAAAGAGTGTATCCGCGCTGCGAAAGAGCGTGTGGTATTCATCAACACCGGTTTCCTTGACCGTACCGGTGACGAGATCCACACCTCCATGGAAGCAGGCCCAATGATCCGTAAAGGCGACATGAAAGCGTCTGCCTGGATCGCGGCATACGAGAACTGGAACGTGGACAACGGTCTGGCGTGTGGCCTGAGCGGTCGTGCACAGATCGGTAAAGGCATGTGGCCTATCCCGGATCAGATGGCGAACATGCTGGAAGCGAAGATCGGCCACCCAATGTCCGGTGCGAACACCGCATGGGTTCCATCTCCGACTGCGGCAACCCTGCACGCACTGCACTACCACAAGGTAGACGTATTCGCTCGCCAGGGCGAGATCAAGTCCCGTGACCGTGCGTCTCTGGATGACATTCTGACCGTACCGGTAGAAGCGAACCCAAGCTGGAGCGCTGAAGAGATTCAGAACGAGCTGGACAACAACGCACAGGGTATCCTGGGTTACGTTGTTCGCTGGGTAGACTCCGGTGTAGGTTGTTCCAAAGTGCCTGACATCAACGATGTCGGCCTGATGGAAGACCGTGCAACCCTGCGTATCTCCAGCCAGCACATCGCTAACTGGCTACACCACGGAGTTTGCTCCAAAGAGCAGGTGATGGAAACCATGCAGCGTATGGCTGCAGTGGTAGACCGTCAGAACGAAGCGGATCCGCTGTACCGCCCAATGGCTGCAGACTTCGATGGCAGCGTAGCTTTCCAGGCTGCATGTGAGCTGGTATTCGAAGGTTGTGCACAGCCTAGCGGTTACACCGAGCCGGTTCTGCACCGTCGCCGTCTGGAAGCAAAAGCTAAGTTCGGCGCATAAAGAGTTCGACGCTTAATTGCCGAACCTTTGTGAAAAACCGCGCCTCGGCGCGGTTTTTTATGCCTGAGAATCACCATAGAGCGATCATATGCCTGGCTGAGCTATGCTTGAAGGGAGCCCTTACCGTGCAAGGAAACGGTCCCAACTATGGTCAGTACCGAGCAACTTATCCAGCAACTCTGGCAAGAGATCGTTGATCACTATGACAGCGGTCAGCTGGAAACCTTCGGCCCTGAGACCAGCTTCTTCCACAACGGTATCTACAGCCACGCTACCAGTGTGTGGAGCCATTCGCTGGATACCCCGGACCAGCCCCCCGGACCCTTTCGGGTTATCGCCCGCCCTCAGGACCTGTGCCGTTTTGTCACTCTCCCGGATGAGCGTTTTCACGCATTGACTACCCATTTCAAACTGGTGCCCCAGGGCACCTGCCAGGCTCTTGAAACACTCTGCCAGCATCTACAGTCGTCTGAACCTTTCCTTTCCCCTGCCACACCCCTGGATGGACTGGCCGCGATCCCGATGAATGGATCCGCTCATCACTACCGTTACCTGATCCTGTTTGATCCCCTGAAAAGCCTGCAACTCTACGATATCGCTCCGACGCTGGCCTGACAGATATCCTCTCAGCCGATATGATGCATATATGTCTACCGAAAACGCAGGCCAGCAACTGGCTGAATTTATCCATCGCCACCCGCGCCTTTTTGTTCTCACCGGCGCCGGGGTCAGCACTGATTCCGGCATCCCGGATTACCGCGACAGTGCCGGCAACTGGAAACGTAAACAACCGGTCCAGCATCAGGCATTTATGTCCGATCTGTATGTTCGCCAGCGTTATTGGGCGCGCAGTTTGGTGGGCTGGCCGGTTATTCGTGATGCCCTCCCGGGCGCTGCCCACCAAGCGATCTTTCAACTTGAGAAGCTGGGCCACGTCCATCAGCTGGTCACACAGAACGTCGACCGCTTACACCAAAGTGCCGGCAGCCAAAACGTAATTGACCTGCATGGCCGCTCTGATCAGGTACGCTGCATGGGATGCGGCAGTCGTTTTCCGCGCAACCAGATCCACGATCAATCAGCGACGGATAACCCCGCCTACGCTCACTACACAGCCACTGCTGCGCCCGACGGCGACGCAGACCTGGAAGGCATAGATTTCAGCGCTTTCCAGATTCCCCACTGCCCTGAGTGCGGCGGCATCCTCAAACCCGATGTAGTCTTCTTTGGAGATAACGTACCTAAAGAGCGGGTACTGTTCGCCCTCGACCAATTAAAACGGTCCGACGCCCTTCTGGTCTTGGGGTCTTCGTTGATGGTGTACTCCGGATTCCGTTTCTGCCGCCGAGCACAGGAGTGGGATATTCCCATCTGTGCACTCAATCATGGCGTCACCCGCGCAGATGATCTCCTCAGCCTGAAGCTTGATCAGCCGATCTCCGAAACCCTTAGCTCCACACTTCGTCAGCTTATTGACATAAAGTCGTAATAATTAGGGAAATCGTCGTACTTTCCGCGTAAAAATCCTCAATTTCTGAAATATAACCAATAGATTAGCCTGCACGCTGCAGTGCACATCTGCTATTCTTAGAAACTTGTTAATCGGAGTAATATAGGGAATTGATAGGATGTTTCGTGGTAAACGCTGGAGCCTGGGATATGTAAAACCCCTTACCTTGGGGGTTACCGTTTCACTTCTTGTCGCCTGTGGCAACAACATCAAACCCGTTACTGACGCAGACATTCAGGCTGCAAAATCAAACAGCGAGCTGGTCGAACTGTATCAGAAGCTGCAAGCGGACCTGAAAAAAACTCCCGATAATGCAACCCTGAAAGCCTCTGTCGAGAAGGTTGGCCAGGCCCTGGCCATGCGTAAATTCAGTAAGTTACGCGCAGACCTCGATCAGCAGCGTGATGCAGACGGCCTGATCTCCGTTAACGAACAAAACGCACTGAGCGCTGAGCTCGAAGACCTGAAGCGCTGGGATGCCAAAGCCTATACCGCCGCCAACCAGTTGCTGAGCGACGAACAGAGCAAGCGCGAAACTAAAATCGCGCAGTTGCAGCAGCTGCTGAACGACACTCCTATCTCCAATCTGCCCCTTCACTTCAGCACCTCCGATGCTATTTATGCGCTGGACGAAGACGTTGACACACTGCAACAACGCCACCGTGATATCGTTGCCAAGGGTCTGCAGCAGGCTGACAACTGGCACAATAACGCGGAGTACGGTAAAGCAGAACAGTTGCTGGTTACGCTGAGTAAGCACAGCGAATCGCCGGAGATCACCGAGAAACTGGAGAACTCCCGCTTTAAAGCCAAACTTCAGTCACTGAAGGGATACCAGGAGCAGGGAGACGTAGACAGTATCTATTACGTTATCTCTGGGCTGGCGGAGTCCTACACGGATAAACGCTACCAGCTTCAACTGCGCCCGTTCGCTGTCGAACTGAGCCAGTACTACAACCTGATGGCTCAAAGCGCGCTGGCTGAACAGAACCTGCAGCAGGCTTATGATCAGCTGCAGCGTGTCAGCACTCTGAGTACCTTCGTACCCGCAGAGGAGCGCGACATCAGTGTATTGAGTGAATTCCTCAGCGAAGTATACGTTCTGGCCCGCGATGCCTTTGACGGCGACCAACCTGCCCTTTCGTTCGCCTACCTGAGCGTGATGGAAGACTTCAATCCGATGACGCCAGAACAGGCAAGCATGAAGGAGCAGGCCAGCAAGATTCTCTATGATCAGAGTGTGCTGAAGCTGGCTGCGACACAGTTCGATAGCCCATCCAACGCCCCTGGCCTCGGTGCCATGATTACCGCGTCTCTGGTCGAGCACTTCGTAAACACAGACCGCAAAGATATCCGCATTCTGGAACGCGACAGCATCGACAGCGTCCTTAAGGAGCAGGAGATCAAAGCGCTGCAGGAAGGTGGCGAGATCAACCTCAGCACTGCGGACTTCCTGGTTCAGGGCGCCGTAGTGGAAGCCAACGTTGACGAATCTACTCAGAAAACCCAAAAAACCAAACGTGTGGTTACCGACGTAAAAGAGATTCCGAACCCGGAATACAAGCGCTGGCAAGAACTGAGCGAAGAAGCACGTAAGCGTGAGGAGAAACCGTCCAAAACGCTGGAAGAGGAGATTAAAGAGAACGTCTCCTTCACGGTAACCGAGCTTCGCAAACTGGGCAGTGTGACCGCATCATTCCGTATCATCAATCCGGCCAACGCAAAACTGCTGCACGCCGAAACCCTGGCGCTGGAAGAAAAACACAGCGGTACCAACGTAGAAGGTATGGAAATCGGACTGTTCAAGCAGGAGGCACAAACCGCTAACCTGCCTGCCAACAACCGTATTCTGCGCAACCTGACCCAATCTCAGGCTGAGCAGATTGCCAGCAAGCTGGTTGAGAAGCTGCAAAATCCGGAAGAACGCTATCTGGAACAGGCTCTGGCACAGCGAGAAGTCGGCAATACGCGTGGCGCTGTAACCGAGCTGGGCAAGGCAATCATGATGAAACAAGCCAAAGAGCAGCCAGCCCGCGAACAGCTAGAGATGCTTAAGAGCCTTGCACTGCAGGTGAACTAATAACGACGGACAAACGCTGTTTCAGGGTGAGACGATGTTGCGACGCTTTCTACTTATATGCCTGCTTTCCGGCCTGAGCCTCGGCGCTCATGCGGAAGGTGGCGAAGACTCCAGCTCTGTTTTGGACTCACTGCGTAGCAACGTGGTGGATGGAATCACCAATAGTAAAGCGGTTGACGGTGTCCGTAACCTGCTCGGCACCGTCGCCAGTTCCACTAAGAAACTGATCGGCATAGAGGGAATTCCGGAGCGCATTGCGGTCCTGCCCGCGACGGGGGAAGGCGAAACCTCCGAACGAATCGATATCAGTAACGCCCTGCACAATACCCTCGGTACCAGTCAGTTCACCCTGCTGAAACCTCATCTCGTGGAACACGGGCTTAACCGGCTGGAAGTCAAACACAACTCGAGCTACCAAGAGCTGGCCCCGGAGGTTATCGCACAGGAGCTGGGTGTAGACGGATTGCTCTGGGTAAACGTCGACCAGATTGATAAGGTGTATGCAGCAGCCTATGCGCATTACGAGATCTCGGTATCTGTACGTCTTTTCGACCTCAAGCAGAAAAAAGATCTCTGGAAGCACCATGACTCCATCATCGAGCGTGAAGGCGGCATCTCTCTCAACCCACTGGGTATTATCGCCACCGCTGTCACCTCTGCTGAGGTGCTGTCTGAAGCCACCCGACTGCAGCTGATTGACCAGTTGGCGCGTAAGTTCTCGGCCCTGATTCCGGAACCGAAAGGACAGAAAACCATCACGCCACCGCAGATCCGCCTGGCAATCTCCAATGCCAAAGAGGGTCCTTTCCGCGCTGGCGACGAACTGAAAGTTCTGATGGAAGCGGAACCCGCGCTGATCAGCGAATTCAACCTGCCGGGTAAAAAACCGATCGCCATGAGCGAACAGTCCGACGGTAACTATATTGGTCGTTATGTGGTGCAGCCAGGAGACAAACTGGAAGATGCCATCGTAGAGATCAAGGCGGTTCGCGGCAGCGACAAAACCACCACCATGTGGCGCCTGTCCGGGCGAATCCAGTTCGATACCGAAAAACCTGCTGCACTTAGCGACCTGAAAGGGCGTGCTTCCGAACAGGGCATTCAGTTGAGCTGGCAAGGCATTGAGGATAGCGGCACCGAGGTAAAATACAGCGTAGAACGTGCCGACGTTGCTGATGGTATTTACAAACCTTTGGCGGAAACCGCGATCAACAGCTATCTGGATCAGAACACTGAAGTAGACCACACCTACGTGTACCGGGTAACTCCGCAGGATGCAGCGAAAAACAAAGGCACCGGCGCAACCGTAACCACTTCGATAGCCAAACCCGGCCCGACACCTGTCACCGGCACTGTGCATAGCACAACTTACTGGTCTGCCCTGGGTAGCCCCTACCAGCTGTCCGGAGAGGTCATTATCGGCCCTGCCGCACAGGTTATCGCTGAACCCGGAAGCATTATTCAACTAGCCGATGGCAGCAGCTTAACCATTCTTGGCCAGCTTGATATTGAAGGCAGCAAGGACTCTGCCGTCGCGATCAGCGGCGAAACGTTCAACATCGTTTTACAGAGCAGCAACAACAAACCCTGGCAGCACCTTAAGGTAATCGCCACGAGCGCGCAGCTGCATCTCAAACACGCTACTCGCGAGGTCAACCACGGAGACATGAGCGGTCTGGATATACTTCTGGATAACGGCAGCTCACTCACACTTCGCGATACACGTCTTAGCGGGGCTCAGACTGCACTAACCCTTGATGGCGGCCAGTTGCACCTGCAAGACAGCCTGATAAACAGCTCACCCGTGGCAATCGATGTGCGCTCTATCCAGAACCGTCCGGCGATCAGTGCAGCAAACAGCCGGCTGGCTTATAACGAGACGCACATTAAGAGCCAAAGTGAGCTCACCATCAGCAATGTCTCCTTTGCCGAGGTCGATTACGACACCGTACTGGCTAAGCTCGAAGGCCCAGTCATTATCGATTGGCAGTCACTGCCAGAAGAACACAACCTGCAGCTCAGCTGGCTAGGCGAGCGATGGCAGAAGATCGAACCCCTGATTAAGAAACGTGACTGGCACGGCGCATCCAGCATGCTCAAGGAAGCACAAGCAGCAGATACTGCCGGCCTGGGCACTCTGTTTGGCTGGCTCGCATCCGGCAAGGTACCGGCAACAGCGCCCAACAGCGACTTCCTATACCCTGCATACAACGCCCTCAAAGCAGGCAAGCGCCTGGATATCTGGGTACAACCGATGCAGGTACCAAGCAACAGCAGCCTGATGGGCAGCGAAGCGGTGGTTTTACAGCAGGCTCGCAGCCGTTTCGGCCGCAGCTATCTGACCGAATCCTTTGCACATAAGAAACGTGATGCAGCGTACAAAAAGGCCTCGAAACTGCCGTTGCACAAAGCGATTGTCAGTAGCGCAATCGGTTATCGACAGAGCAAAGGCCTGACCACTGATATCTGGATAATCCATACGCTGAATCGTGACCAGATGGAACACAACCTCAGCCTGGCAGGGTTAATGCACCGTCAGCGCTCCAATCTGGTAATCGCAGTTGCTGTTGACGGCGAGGGTCATCAGGGATTGAAAAACAAACTCTTCAAACTGATGGATAAACAGAACATCCCGTTTATCGATGTCAGTATGGCTGCGCAATCCAACCGCCTTGCCACTGCGAAGCAAAAAAATGCTGATCTGCTGCTAACCGCACGCCTGCTATCTGACGTCAGCACCTCTACGCTGACTCAGAACCTTAAAGTGGTAAACGCTGATCTCAACATCAAGCTGGAATCCACCGTCGGCGGCGAAGTGCTTAACCGCTACAACCGCGACAGTCGCGTGACCGCCTTCAAAGCATCCGACGGCCTGAATAAAGCGATAAATAAAACCTTTAACGGCCTGCAGGAACGACTGCTGATGGATGTATATAGCTATCAGCCAC
The DNA here is from genome assembly GCA_947501565.1 of uncultured Marinobacterium sp. Lineage (GTDB taxonomy): Bacteria > Pseudomonadota > Gammaproteobacteria > Pseudomonadales > Balneatricaceae > Pontibacterium. Next base: position 13,240 of record CANMWJ010000005.1, on the reverse strand, counting down.
AGTGAACGCAGGTGCAGCACAACGGTTAGCGCAACAAAATATGACTAACAGGGGCAATTTCCAGTAGATTGCCCCCGAATCCACTTTGAAGGATCAGTCTAAAACTACTAAGCTCAATTAATGTACAAATTGGTTTCCACCAGCTAAACCGAGCTAATGCTGCATACTACGGAGGGTATATGGCCAGATCGGACCGCAAAGCCACCATCAAGCTGCTGATTATCCCCCTGATGATCAGTATCGTGGTGACTGCCATTGCCACCGTTAGCTTCTACTACTATGAGCTGGATAACCGCAAGGCCCTCAAGCGCACCGCACTTGCACAAAGTGCAATCACACTCTCCGAAAAACTGGATCAAAGCTTTACTGACGTTAACTTCGCGCTGATTGAAAGTGCTCAGGGCGGGCAGCCCTGCCAAAGCAACCACACGGGTTTATCGCAACAGTTACTGCTGAAACTTCCACACATCTCGGAGTTACGTTACACCGACGCCAATAATCAAACCCTATGCAACAACTGGCAACAGTTCTCTCCTAGCCTGTCGTCCCATACCCCTTTGCTGCATAAAGGCCTTAACTTCTTTGGCCCACATCTTATAGAAGACCGCGCTGAACCGATTTATCAGCTGTTCCGCCGTCATCAGGATGGGGGCCAGGTACAAGCAGTCCTGCATCGCGTCTGGCTGAAAAACCAGGTTAAGTTTTTCCACAGTCCACTGGGATTTATGGCAATTATCAACAGCGACAGTGGTGTGCCAGTGGTGATCAACGGCAAATACTCGATGCCACTGAATGCCGATCCGACCTTTCCGATCAACGAGTCGGTATCTTTCGAGGGGATGTTGGATAACGGTCGTATGCACTACACCTTTATCCAACCGCTGACCACGCAGCCAACACTGAGCGTCGCAATCAGCCAGGATCTCGATTCACTCTACGCGGGCATCTATGGTTTTAACGCCTCCTGGATCGGTACCGCCGGTGCCGGTGTTACCCTGCTGTTCCTGCTCTGCTTCCAGCTACAGCGCAAACTCAACGATCCGATCCGCCAGCTGCGCTCAGCCATCCGTCGCAGGGAGTTTTTTAACCTCTATCAGCCGCTGGTTCGCTCTTCCGACCACCGCATCATTGGCTGCGAAGTACTGATGCGCTGGCATCATCCGTTTAAAGGCGTGCTGCCACCCATGACATTTATTCCACTGGCGGAACGCTCCGAACTGATCAAAGAGATGACGCTGCAGCAGATCGACACCGTGATTCGTGAATTAGCACCGGTGCTGCGCCTGACCCCAACCTTTAAGGTCAGCGTGAATATCTGCGCGGCGCATATCAACGACCCTGCCGTGATCGATGCCATTATCGCCCGTGCGCCCAAGCTAAAGGGGTTAGTGCTGGAGATCACCGAGCACCAGGTAGTGGAACACTCCTCTCCGAAAATTCAGCAGGCCCTGCATCGTCTCAGGGATGCCGGAATAAAGATCTCCATGGACGACTTCGGCACCGGTTATTGCGGCCTGAGTTACCTCAGCTCCCTACCCATCGACGTCCTGAAGGCTGACCGTAGTTTCGTCGCTGCACTAGGCACCGATTCCATCAATGCAGACGTATTGAAAACGATACTTCAACTGGCACAGAAGCTGGGAATGGAAGCGATCGCCGAAGGTGTGGAAAAACACGAACAAGCGAAGATGCTGTCTCAGATGGGCTTTGATGTTCAGCAGGGCTGGCTCCACGGTTACCCGGTGTCCGCATTTGAGTTTGTCGAGCAATATCTGCAACAGCGCCCGGAACAACGTAAGCCTCTACCTATCGCGAAACCGGTAACCGAATCCGTCACACCCGCATAACTTGGGTTAGCAACCTAACCCGTAAATAACGGCGAAAAAAAAGCGACCCGAAGGTCGCCTTTTTTAATAGATCGCGTTACGGCGTGACTTACAGTTCGCCTGCTTCGTAACGTGCCGCCATGTTCTCCAGGGATACTGGAGTGATCTTATCCGCGTTACCCGCAGTACCGAAAGCCTCGTAACGAGCCACACAGATCTCGCTCATCGCTTCCATGGTTTTCTTCAGGTATTTACGTGGGTCGAACTCAGCCGGGTTCTCAGCCATGAAACGACGAATCGCACCGGTAGACGCCAGACGCAGGTCAGTATCGATGTTGACCTTACGTACACCGTGCTTGATACCTTCAACGATCTGCTCAACCGGCACACCGTAGGTTTCAGGGATCTCACCACCGAATTCGTTGATCACTGCCAGCCACTCCTGCGGTACGGAGGAGGAACCGTGCATGACCAGGTGGGTGTTAGGGATGCTTTCGTGGATCTCTTTGATGCGGTTGATCGCCAGAATGTCACCGGTTGGTGGACGGGTGAACTTGTACGCACCGTGAGAAGTACCACATGCAATCGCCAGCGCATCCACACCGGTTTTAGCCACGAAGTCCGCCGCTTCAGCCGGATCGGTCAGCAGCTGATCTTCAGACAGGGTACCTTCAGCACCGATACCGTCTTCTTCGCCAGCCTGTCCGGTTTCCAGAGAACCCAGAACACCCAGCTCACCCTCTACGGATACGCCACAAGCGTGTGCCATCTCTACCACGCGACGGGTTACGTCAACGTTGTACTCGTAAGTGGATGGGGTTTTACCGTCTTCCATCAGGGAGCCGTCCATCATTACGGAGGAGAAACCCATCGCGATAGAGCGCTGGTTAACGGCAGGAGAGGTACCGTGGTCCTGGTGCATGCAGACAGGGATGTGTGGGAACTCATCGATCGCTGCCAGGATCATGTGACGCAGGAAGTTGGAACCGGCGTACTTACGTGCGCCCGCAGATGCCTGAACAATCACCGGAGAGTTGGTTTTGTCCGCGGCTTCCATGATAGCGCGCATCTGTTCCAGGTTGTTTACGTTAAATGCCGGGATGCCGTAGCCGTTTTCGGCTGCGTGGTCCAGCAGCTGACGCATAGAGATCAAAGCCATTTTTTGAACCTCAAAATTTTTTAGCTGTTGTTATATCACCTGCATCTGACAGCCGCGTGACGGGCACCGGCTGTCGACCGCAGGGCTAAGCAACGGATTTACTGAGCTGCGCGCTCTTCCAGTACTGCCACTGCCGGCAGTTTCTTGCCTTCCACGAACTCGAGGAACGCACCACCGCCGGTAGAGATGTAGGACACCTGCTCAGCGATATCGTATTTATCCACAGCTGCCAGCGTATCACCGCCACCCGCAATGGAGAAACCTTTGTTGTCAGCGATCGCCATGGACAGTGCCTTGGTACCTTCGCCGAACTGATCGAATTCGAACACGCCCACAGGGCCGTTCCAGATGATGGTGCCTGCATCTTTCAGCAGCTCAGCCAGAACCTTCGCAGACTCAGGGCCGATATCCAGAATCATCTCGTCTTCTGCAACGTCGTCAGCAGACTTGATCACCGCTTCCGCGTCTTCAGCGAACTCTTTCGCCACAACTACGTCAGTCGGAACAGGTACGTTTACCTTCTCCATCAGCGCTTTCGCCTGAGGAATCAGGTCTTCTTCGTACAGGGATTTACCAACCGGTTTTCCAGCAGCAGCCAGGAAGGTGTTGGCGATACCGCCGCCCACGATCAGCTGGTCCACTTTGTCGGACAGCGCTTCCAGTACGGTCAGCTTGGTGGAGACTTTGGAACCACCCACGATCGCGGTCAGTGGCTTCGCAGGAGTTTCCAGTGCCTGCGCCAGCGCTTCCAGCTCACCTGCCAGCAGTGGGCCAGCACATGCAACCGGTGCGAACTGCGCAACACCGTGAGTAGACGCCTGTGCACGGTGAGCCGTACCGAATGCGTCCATTACGTAAACATCACACAACGCAGCCATCTGTTTGGACAGCTCTTCGTTGTTTTTCTTCTCACCGGCGTTGAAACGTACGTTCTCCAGCAAAACCAGTTCACCTTCAGCAACGTCGAAACCGCCATCCAGCCAGTCTTTTACCAGTGGAACCGGACGTTCCAGCAGCTTGGAGATGTAATCAGCAACCGGTGCCAGGGAGAACTCCTCATCGTATTCACCTTCGGTTGGGCGACCCAGGTGGGACATCACCATCACTTTGGCACCCGCTTTCAGGGCCAGCTCGATTGTTGGCAGAGATGCGCGGATACGGGCATCGGAGGTAACCTGGCCATCCTTGACAGGGACATTGAGGTCTTCACGGATCAGAACGCGTTTACCGCTCAGATCCAGATCAGTCATCTTCAGTACGCTCATTGACGTGTCCTAACTCTTTCTAAATGAAAAGTAATTGAAATTAGCTTTTTAGCTGCAACCAGTGCCGACTCACGTCCAGCATCCGGTTGGCAAAGCCCCATTCGTTATCAAACCAGCACAGCATTTTCACCAGCGTGCCACCGGATACCCGGGTCTGGGTACCGTCCACCACACCCGAGCGCGGGTCGCGGTTAAAGTCTACCGAAGCGTGCGGCTCCTCGGTATAGCCCAAAAGTCCTTTGAGCTCGGCATAAGCCGCCAGTTTAAAGATCGCGTTGATCTGGTCGCTGTCCGTCGGTTTCTTCAGGTTCAGCGACAGGTCCATCACCGACACATTGATCGTCGGCACACGCAGGTGCAGACATTCAAAACGCTGCGCCAGATGCGGCAACAGACGGTCGATACCACGATTCAGGCCGGTGTCTACCGGGATAATGGAATGCAACGCGCTGCGTGTCAGACGCAGATCGGTCTGGTGATAACTGTCGATCACCGGCTGGTCGTTCATCGCCGAGTGGATCGTGGTGGTGACACCGTTTTCGATACCAAACGCACGATCCAGCAGGTCCAGCACCGGCACCACACAATTGGTGGTACAGGACGCGGCAGATACCACCGTATGGTCGGCACGTAACAGCTGTTCGTTCAGCCCGAATACGATCGTGGCATCCACTTCATCGGTGGCAGGCTGCGAGAACAGCAGTCGCTTGGCGCCCGCCTGCAAGTGCAGCTCGGCGCTGGCTCGATCCTTAAAGGAACCGGAACACTCCAGTACCAGATCGATACCCAGCTCATCCCAGGGCAGCTGAGCTGCATCAGGCTGGTTCAGCACCAGTATCTGATCGCCATTCACCTGCAGATGGGTACCGTTATGGTCCACACCAACCGGGAAACGCCCGTGGGTGGTGTCATAGCGGGTCAGATAGGTAACGGTATCGATGTCGGAGAGTTCATTGATCGCAACCACCTCCAGCGTGTCACGGTAACCATTCTCATAGATGGCACGCAAAACACACTGGCCGATACGGCCATAACCATTGATAGCGACGCGGTAGGTCATCGACAGGGCTCAGAAACAGCAGGGGCAGCTGAATAAGCTGCCCCTTTTTTACAGATCAGAGCAGAGACTTAACGGTCTCTACTACGTTTTCGGTGGTGAAACCGAAGTGCTTGAACAGGTCGCCCGCTGGTGCAGACTCACCGAAGGTGGTCATACCAACGATCTTGCCGTTCAGGCCAACATACTTGTACCAGAAGTCCGCCTGCAGGGCTTCAACCGCTACACGCGCAGTGACTGCTGCTGGCAGTACCGCTTCACGGTAGTCAGCATCCTGCTTATCGAACATACCAGTTTCCGGCATGGAAACAACGCGTACCTGCTTACCTTCAGCAGCCAGCGCTTCCGCTGCATCCATCGCCAGAGACACTTCGGAACCGGTCGCGATCAGAATCGCGTCAGGCTGACCGTCGGTGTCACGCAGGATGTAGCCACCACGTTTGATGTTCGCGATCTGCTCCTCAGTACGTGCCTGGTGTGGCAGACCCTGACGGGAGAATACCAGCGCAGTCGGACCGTCGTTACGCTCCAGCGCAGACTTCCAGGCTACCGCAGACTCAACTGCGTCACATGGACGCCAGCAGCTCAGGTTCGGCGTGTGACGCATGTTCGCCACCTGCTCGATTGGCTGGTGAGTCGGGCCGTCTTCGCCCAGACCGATAGAATCGTGGGTGTAAACGTGGATCGCACGCTGCTTCATCAGTGCAGCCATACGCAGGGCGTTACGTGCGTACTCCATGAAGACCAGGAAGGTCGCACCGTAAGGTACGAAACCGCCGTGCAGCGCGATACCGTTCATCATCGCGGACATACCGAATTCACGTACGCCGTAGAACAGGTAGTTGCCGGACGCGTCGTTTTTCTCAACGCCTTTAGCACCAGACCACAGGGTCAGGTTGGAACCGGCCAGGTCAGCGGAACCGCCCAGCAGTTCTGGCAGCAGAGGGCCGTATGCGTTCAGTGCATTCTGGGACGCCTTACGGGATGCGATAGTTTCGCCTTTCTCAGCCACTTCAGCGATGTACGCTTCAGATTTCTCAGAGAATTCCGCTGGCAGCTCACCGCTTACACGACGCAGCAGTTCTTCAGCCAGTTCAGGGTATGCAGCGCGGTACGCAGCCAGACGCTCGTTCCACTCGTTCTCTGCGTGAGTACCCGCTTCCGCAGCGTTCCAGTCAGCATAGATATCCGCTGGCACTTCAAACGGCGCGTGTTCCCAACCCAGACGTTCACGGGTCAGTTTGATCTCGTCGTCACCCAGAGGTGCGCCGTGGCAATCTTCTTTGCCTTCTTTATTTGGAGAACCGAAACCGATGATGGTTTTGCAGCAGATCAGCGTTGGCTGCTCAGCGTTCTCTTTCGCCTGCTCAATCGCAGCGCGGATCTGATCAGGATCGTGGCCATCTACGCCTGGAATAACCTGCCAGCCGTAGGATTCGAAACGCTTCACGTTGTCGTCGGTGTACCAGCCTTCAACTTCACCGTCGATAGAGATGCCGTTGTCATCCCAGAACGCGATCAGTTTACCCAGACCCAGCGTACCCGCCAGAGAGCAAGCTTCGTGGGAGATACCTTCCATCATGCAGCCATCGCCCAGGAACACGTAGGTGTTGTGGTCAACGATTTCGTGGCCATCACGGTTGAACTGTGCCGCCAGTACTTTCTCAGCTGCCGCCATACCTACTGCGTTGGAGATACCCTGGCCCAGAGGACCGGTAGTGGTTTCAACGCCCGGGCAGTAACCGTATTCCGGGTGGCCTGCAGTTTTGGAGTGCAGCTGACGGAAGTTTTTCAGGTCATCGACAGAAACGTCGTAGCCGCTCAGGTGCAGCAGAGAGTAGATCAGCATGGATCCGTGGCCGTTAGACAGCACGAAACGGTCGCGATCGAACCACATTGGGTTGGTCGGGTTGTGTTTCAGGAAATCGTTCCACAGCACCTCGGCGATATCCGCCATGCCCATTGGTGCACCCGGGTGACCGGATTTTGCTTTCTGAACCGCGTCCATGCTCAACGCGCGAATCGCGTTGGCCAGTTCTCTGCGAGAGGACATTCAATCTGCTCCTGGGGGTTGAACCCAATAAATTACGTGAAGGATAGGACCCAAAAATAAAGGCGTAATTTTCTCGCAGATGCGTAGCAGCTTCAAATAAGAAATCGCTGTTTTCGAAAAAAATGAGGTAATTTCATATGCAACTATGAAAATTTCATGAAAAAGCGTGGTGTAAATCATGCAATTGTGCAGATAGATGGATAAAATACCGCGCTTATTACCTTTCAACAGAGTCTGCCCCCACCCTTAGAGCGGGAATCTGCAGCTCAGGTTTACCCCCTTAACTGATGAGGATACTTAGCTGAAATGAGCGAATACGGCTTGTTCACTTCCGAATCCGTGTCCGAAGGTCACCCGGATAAGATTGCGGATCAGATCTCCGATGCTGTGCTGGATGCGATTATCGCGGAAGATAAGTACGCACGCGTAGCGTGTGAAACCATGGTAAAAACCGGTGTTGCGATCATCTCCGGTGAGATCAGCACCTCTGCCTGGATCGACCTGGAAGAGCTGACCCGTAAAGTCATCTGCGATATCGGTTACAACTCCTCCGATGTAGGTTACGACGGCGAAACCTGTGGTGTCATCAACATCATCGGTAAGCAGTCCATTGATATCGCTCAGGGCGTTGACCGCTCCAAGCCTGAAGATCAGGGCGCGGGCGACCAGGGTCTGATGTTTGGTTATGCATCCAACGAAACCGACGTTCTGATGCCAGCACCAATCACCTACTCTCACCGTCTGGTTGAGCGTCAGGCGGAAGCACGCAAGTCCGGCCTGCTGCCTTGGTTGCGTCCGGATGCAAAATCCCAGCTGTCTTTCCGTTACGAAAACGGTCAGCCAGTAGGTATCGATGCCGTGGTACTGTCTACTCAGCACGATCCGGATGTGAAGCTGAGCGACCTGCGCGAAGCGGTGATGGAGCTGATCATCAAGCACACGCTGCCAGCAGAATGGATCACCAGCGACACTAAGTTCCACATCAACCCAACCGGCAACTTCGTAATCGGTGGTCCTGTGGGTGACTGTGGTCTGACCGGCCGTAAGATCATCGTTGACACCTACGGCGGCATGGCACGTCACGGTGGCGGTGCATTCTCCGGTAAGGATCCATCCAAGGTAGACCGCTCCGCAGCCTACGCCGGCCGTTACGTCGCGAAAAACGTCGTTGCAGCGGGCCTGGCGGACCGTTGTGAGATTCAGGTTTCCTACGCAATCGGTGTAGCTGAACCAACCTCCGTGTCCATCAACACTTTCGGCACCGGCAAGATCTCCGACGAGAAGATCATCGAGCTGGTTCGCGAGCACTTCGATCTGCGTCCGTACGCGATCACTAAAATGCTTGATCTGCTGCATCCGATGTACAAAGCCACTGCTGCTTACGGTCACTTCGGCCGCAATCCTTACGAGATGACTGTCGGTGATGACACCTTCACCGCATTCACCTGGGAGCGCACCGACAAAGCGGACGCACTGCGCGACGCTGCTGGCCTCTGATCACCGATCAGGAACTTCCTTTAAAAAAGCACCTTCGGGTGCTTTTTTTATGCAGAAAACCCCTTTAAGAATTGACACTTACCCTGTAAGCCGATAGAAATCAGTAAATAACTTTTTCCCTACTGGCCAGTCATGCGTCTAAGCAATATACAGATTCACCGCAAGTTAATTCTGCTGGTAATCATTATGGTGTGCGGCACGCTGGTCACAGCCAGTCTCGCCTACCGCTTTACGCAAGATGACATCCTCAACAGCCGGAAGTCACAGATCCAGAGTGTCGTTCAGGCCGGGCGCAGCCAGATCATGGCCCTGCACCAGCATCTGCAGCAGAACTCCATCACCCAGGCGCAGTTCGATCGCCAGCTGCAGGAACTGATTAACGCCACCCGCTTCTCCGGCAGCGAATACCTCTACCTCTACAACATCCAGGGTGTGAATATCGCCCACCCGATCCAGAAGCAGCTCACCGGCACCAACCAGATGGATATGCGGGACGATGATGGCATCTACATCACCCGTAAGATGATCGAGGGGATCAAGGAAAACGGCTCCGTATTCTGGGAGTTCCGCTGGCCCAAACCCGAGGGCGGCCTGGCGGTACCCAAACTCGGCTACGCAGAACGCATTCCGGGCACCGAACTGATCATCGGTTCCGGGCTCTATCTGGATGACCTGAAACCCTTAGTACGCGCGCGCGCCTACACCTATCTGGGGATCACACTGACCGTGCTGATCGCTGCCCTGCTGTTTGCCTACCGCATCGCCAGCAACATCGCTCACCCGGTTACCCGTCTTGCCGGCCAGATGAACACGCTGACCGAGGGCAATCCGGACCTCGAAGTCCTTGATACCGAACGTCGCGATGAGATCGGCGACATGGCTCGCGCCATGCAGTGTTTCCGCGACCACGTGGTCGAAAACCAGCGCCTGCGCACCATGCAGGATCAGGTCCGTTTCCTGGAAACCTTCGACCCGGTCACCCGCCTCTATAACCGGCAGGCACTAGGTGAAGCGATTAATAAGGAGATCGCGCGACATGATCGCGACTGCCAGCTGGCGGTTGTTGTATTGCGGCTCGATCTGCTGCATGAGATCACCATCGAGATGGGGCGCGAACGCAGCGATCAGGTGCTGATCAAAACCGCTGCCCGCATTCATGATGAACTGCACTCTGATGACGTACTGGCACGCCTGTCGGAAGACACGCTGGGCATACTGCTGTCCAACGTGACCAGTCGCGAGGCTTTGGAAACACTCAGCCGTAATTTACTCGACATTCTGGCGCAGCCGGTCCAGCTGGAAGAGCAGCGTTTGCAGGTTGCAGGGCGCGCCGGCATCAGCATCTTCCCCGACGACGGTGGTTACGACTTCCAGCTGATTGGCCGTGCCGAGAACACCGTTAATCAGGCGAAAAAACAGGAACGCGATCTGCTCTTCTATGATGCGGTGGCCCACAATGAACCGAATCACAGCATCGAACTCTGGCAGGAGATGCAGAAAGCGCTGGATGAGGATCAGTTCTATCTGGTGTTCCAGCCGCTGTTTGATCTGGAAAACAACAATCCGGTTGCAGCCGAGGTACTGCTGCGCTGGGAGCACCCGGAGAAAGGCTTTATCTCGCCGGCACAGTTTATCCCGGTGGCCGAACAGAGTGGCCTGATCTCCCGTCTCGACGCCTGGGTACTGGAAGCAGTTGCCAAGCAGGTGCGCAACTGGCTTGATCGTCAGCTCACGCCACCACGCATCGCGGTTAACCTCTCCGGCATCAGCTTCCTGCGTCCGGACTTCCTCGACACCCTGACCGATATCTTCGGGCGCCACCAGGTCTCGCTGGATCATCTCGATCTGGAGCTGACCGAAGGCGTTCTGATCGACGATCTGGAGCTGATCAGCGATCAGCTGCGCAACATCCGCGCCACCGGCGTCAGCATCTCGATTGATGACTTCGGTACCGGCTACTCGTCGCTCAGCCGCATCAAGAACCTGGCCATCGATAACATCAAGATCGACCGCTCCTTTATCGACGAGCTGGACACCTGCCCTCAGGACCGCAAGATCGTCGAAGCGATCATCCTGATGGCCCAGGGTCTGAATCTCAGCGTCATCGCCGAGGGTGTAGAAACCCAGGAACAGCTGGCCGAACTACGTCGCGTAGGCTGCGATACCGTTCAGGGCTTCTTCCTGAGCCGACCGCTGAAAGTCGAACCCTTTGAAGAGCTTCTGGAGCAGGATCTGGTCATCGAGATCGATTGATCCCTGCTCTGTGCGACCCCGTTATACCCGTTAATCCGAGAACATCCATGCGTATTCCCCGTTTTTACGACCCCCAACCCCTTGCCGCCGACAGCCTCATCGACCTGAGCGACAGTGTCGTGCAACACGTCTGCAAAGCGTTGCGGATGCGCACCGGCGACAACTTGGTGCTGTTTAACGGGGACGGCAATAACTACCGCGCACAGCTCGAAAGCGTCGAGAAACGTCGCGCGCAAGCCCGCATTATCGAGGTACAGGATGCCGGCAGCGAATCCTCCCTGCAGGTACGCATCGGCCAATCCCTTTCCCGTGGCGAGCGCATGGACTACGCCGTGCAGAAAGCCACCGAGATGGGCATGCAGCAGATGATCCCGCTGTTCTCAGAGCGTTGTGAGGTCAAACTCAACAACGAGCGGCAGGAGAAACGGATCCGCCACTGGCAGCAGGTAGCGATCAGCGCCTGTGAGCAGAGCGGGCGCGCCAGCGTACCCGAAATCGCCGCACCGCAGACACTGGAGCAGTGGATCCAGAACGAAGACGCCGACCTTAAACTGGTCATGCATCACCATACTGCACAACCACTGGAACAGATCGAAAAACCGGAGTCTGTCGCCCTGCTGATCGGCCCCGAAGGCGGACTAACCGAGCGTGAAGTGGAACTTGCCCTGGAAAACGGTTTCAAACCCGTAGCGCTGGGGCCACGTGTGATGCGTACCGAAACGGCACCGGTGGCTGCACTGGCGCTGTTGCAGTATCTCTGGGGCGACTGGCGCTGAACGCTTGAATTTGCCATTCCCGGCCCCATCTATAGAGCAGGCAAACAATGAGGTTGCCGCTGGAACCCGGACCATGTCCGGCACGGGACCGGCGTACACCCGGAAACGATAGAGGTTTACAGCATTCATGACGATCAAAATCGGCATCGTGATGGACCCGATTGAGGACATCAACTTTAAAAAGGACAGTTCACTGGCCATGCTTTGGGCGGCGCAGCAGAAAGGCTGGGAGCTCTGGTATATGGAACAGCAGGACCTGTTCTCCCGCGACGGTAAAGCGAAGGCGATGATGGCGCCGCTGAGCGTTGAGATGAACCCGGAGAACTGGTTCTACCGTGGCGAATACAAAGAGCGGGATCTGTCCGACCTGAACGTCATCCTGATGCGCAAGGACCCACCGTTCAACAACGAATTTATCTACAGCACCCACCTGCTGGAACAAGCAGAAAACGAGGGTACGCTGATCGTCAACAAGCCACAGGCGCTGCGTGACTTCAACGAGAAGCTGTTCGCGACCCAGTTCCCACAGTGCTGCCCGCCGGTACTGGTAACCCGTCGCGAAGACCTGCTGCGCGCATTCCACGCTGAACACGGCGATGTCATCTTCAAGCCACTGGATGGCATGGGTGGTTCCCAGATCTTCCACATTCGCGAAGATGGCACCAACCTGGGCGTGATCATCGAAACGCTGACCAAGTACGGCACCGAAACGATCATGGCGCAGAAATACATCCCGGAGATTAAGGATGGCGACAAGCGCATCCTGATCGTCGATGGCGAACCGGTCCCTTACGCCCTGGCACGTATCCCGATGGCCGGTGAAACCCGTGGCAACCTGGCAGCTGGCGGTACCGGCGAAGGCCGACCGCTGACCGAACGCGACCGTTGGATCTGCGATCAGGTAGCCCCAAGCCTGAAAGAAAAAGGCCTGCTGTTTGTCGGTCTGGATGTGATCGGTGACTACCTCACCGAGATCAACGTTACCAGCCCAACCTGCATCCGCGAACTGGACAACCAGTTCAACCTGGATATCGGCACCCGCCTGATGGATGCCATTGAGCGCAAGCTCACTACCAACTAAGGCGATCCGGGTGAGCGGGCGTAACGGCTTTGGAGTCTTTCACAGGCTCCTGCTCACCCTGTTACTGGCGATCGGTATACACGCCCTGCTGATTTTGACCGTTCCGGTCGATCAACCACTGCAGGGCGTATCCTCGACTCCGCTACAGCTGCAACTCAGCAAAAGCACACCACCTCCATCACCTGAGCGTATTGTTCCAGAGCCAGAGCCAGAGCCAGAGCCAGAGCCAGAGCCAGAGCCAGAGCCAGAGCCAGAGCCAGAGCCAGAGCCAGA
>CANMWJ010000004.1 GCA_947501565.1 uncultured Marinobacterium sp. | reverse complement strand
ATCGCGCAGCGATGCTCAACATCTTTGTTCATTGCCAGTGTTGTTGGGCAACGCTGGGGCGTTGGCCAACCTACAGGTCTCGCGTTCCCGGTTTGTTATGAAACGAAACTTATGGGTAATGCTCCGGCTGTAAACCAGATTTCGGGACATATCGTTGGGAGTTGCTGCGCTCGCCGCCAACCTACAGGGTGATCGAGCTTCGTAGGTTGTCCATCGCGCAGCGATGCTCAACATCTTTGTTCATTGCCAGTGTTGTTGGGCAACGCTGGGGCGTTGGCCAACCTACAGGGTGATTAAGATCCGTAGGTTGGCGACGAGCACCAGCGACTCCCAACATCAGAAGGTGGTTTCTGGAATGCCCCCTGACGCCGCTCTCTATAAACAGCCTCAAACTTCACATATACTGCGGCCCATGAATGCAATCAGGATCGCTCTGCTCAGCCTGCTGTTCATGATGAACAGCGCCTACGCCGCTAAACCACCCGCGGTGGACCCCGCCCTTCGTGACGCGCTGAAAAACAGTTTTGCCAACGCCAACAGTTTTGGCGACCGCTTTCAGGCTGAGGTTTGGCTGGTGGATATGTCCGGACGTATCGCCTCCTACGTACCGGATAATCTGGAACGGATCGAGATTCTGAAAACCGCCCACGCTGAAGCGAAACGCAATGATCTGCCGATCGATCTGGTGCTAGGGCTGATTCACACCGAAAGCCATTTCAACCGCTTCGCCATCTCCCGTGCCGGGGCGCAAGGTTTGATGCAGGTGATGCCGTTCTGGAAAAACGAGATCGGACGCCCCAACGACAACCTGACCAACATCCACACCAACCTGCGCTACGGCTGCACGATTCTGAAGCACTACATGAAAGTGGCGAAGGGCAATGTCACCGAGGCGCTGGCGCGCTACAACGGCTCATACGGTAAAACCTGGTACCCGGAGCGGGTATATAAGAATCAGAAGCGGTATTTCGAGTAATACCGCTTTTATCAGGCGGGGATAGATTTACAGAATTTCGAACTCGACCAGCTCCTCCGAGACCTCTGCCTCTTCGGATACAACCTCAGCCACCGTTGCCAGCTCAGGCCCCTGATTCAGCCACGCTTCCACCTGACGCACTGCACGCTCTTCGCCCTGCAACAGCGCCTCCACCCGGCCATCAGAAAGGTTACGTACCCAACCAGCCAGCCCTTGTCGTTCCGCTTCTTCTTTGGTGGATTGCCGGAACCAGACACCCTGTACACGTCCCGTTACAAATGCATGGATGCAGATCGTCGCCATGAAAACCTACCTTCTTTCTTATTATGAATGATGCCTTTAAAGCGGTCGGGGTAATCAGGAGGATTGTTCCTTAACCTGATCCACCGTTTTCACCGCAGAGTCGGTTTCAGAAAATAACCGCTCCAGCGAAATTTTCAATGCCTCTTTGCGCGAATCACTCACCTGAGCCAGTCGGCGGTTCATCTCCCGCTCCCACCCCAGCATCGATTCCGCCTCGGGGGCTTCAGGCAGTGGCCATGGCAATAGCTGATTGAGCTGACCCAGTGTCAGCTGACCCATATCCCGTGCCAGCAGGTAGTGCCCACGGTCGGTACGGCTGATCACCTTCCCTTCCAGCAGTATCTGCACGTACTGATCCCAGTGTCCCTGATCCAGCCCCGGCACCTCCTTCAGCAGTACCCGGTCGGAGAGCGCTTCGCCCTTCTGTTGTGCTTGCCACAGACGGTTCAGGATACCCACCAGAATATGCAGATCAGAGATCGAACCTTTAGCGTCCAGCTGACGATAAACGGTCAGACCACGGGTCAGCTCAGCGCCCAGCAGAATGATGATCCAGGAGATAAAGATCCACACCAGAAACAGCGGTACTGCGGCAAACGCGCCATACACCAGCTCATAAGATGGGAACTGGGTGACGAAGAAGGCGAATCCACGCTTGGCCGACTCGAACAGAATCGCCACCACCAGTCCACCATAAAAGGCGTTTTTCAGCGGCACGCGGCAGTTCGGTACGGCGGCATAGAGCAACGTAAACGCAGCGGCCGACAGCGCCATCGGCAGAATGGAGAGCAAACGCGCCTTGCCCACCACTTCGGTGGCGGAGGTAATAAAGGAGATCGAAGCGATATAAGAGGTTACAACCAGACCCAGACCGATCAGGATCGGGCCCAGGCTAAGGATCGCCCAGTAGAGCAGGAAACTCGACAACCCTTTGCGCGGTTCCGATACCCGCCATACCCGGTTAAACGCCGCCTCGATATTTTTCATCATCATGATGGCGGTGACCGCCAGCAACACCACACCCACAGCGGTCAGCTTACGCGCCTGACTGGCAAACCCGGCCAGATAGTCCTGCACCACCGCTCCGGTAGCCGGCACAAAGTTACTGAAGATCCACCCCTGCAGCTGCTCCCCTACTCCCTGAAACGACGGCACCGCCGCCAGCATGGCGTAGGAAACCGTCATCAACGGGACCACCGCAAACAGCGTGGTATAGGTGAGCGCGGAGGCGTTCAGGATGCCCTGATTGGCTTTGAACTGTCTCAGCAGGTAACTGAGAAAGCGCAGGGCGGGTTTATCGAGCAGTGACTGCATGACGTATCCTTTGTCGCAACGGGTCTGGCGTATACAATAGGCCGTTCAGACCCAACATACTATCAACATTATAAATCGGTATCGCATAATGAGTGACGTGACTATCTACCACAACCCACGCTGTTCCAAGTCCCGCCAGACACTGGCCCTGCTGGAAGAGCGCGGTATTGAGCCTGAGATCGTTAAATACCTGGAAGAGACCCCAAGCGCGGATCAGCTGAAAGCGGTACTGGCTAAACTGGGTATCTCCGCACGTGACCTGCTGCGTAAGAAAGAAGCTGAATACAAAGAAGCCGGTCTGGACGATGAAAGCCTGAACGATGATCAGGTGATCGCCAAGATGGTTGAGTTCCCACGCGTCATCGAACGCCCAATCGTGGTAAAAGGCGAGCAGGCCCGCATCGGTCGTCCACCGGAATCCGTACTGGAGATTCTGTAAGTGTCTGCACCTTACGTATTGGTGTTGTACTACAGCCGTCAGGGTGCCACGCGCACCCTGGCGCAGCATATCGCCCGGGGTGTGGAACAGGCCGGTATAGAAGCACGTCTGCGTACTGTGCCAGCGATCTCCACCGTTTGCGAAGCGACCGAACCGGCGATCCCGGACGAAGGCGCGCCCTACTGCAGCGAAGCCGATCTGGCAGGCTGTGCCGGACTGGCACTCGGCAGCCCAACCCGATTCGGCAATATGGCGGCACCACTAAAATACTTTATCGATAGCACCAGCTCCATCTGGATGTCCGGCGGCCTGATCAATAAACCGGCCTCTGTGTTTACCTCCACATCCAGTATCCACGGCGGGCAGGAAACCACCCTGCTGTCGATGATGCTGCCGCTGATGCACCACGGTATGGTGATCGCCGGTCTGCCCTACAGCGAAAGCGGCCTGCTATCCACCGAACGCGGCGGCACCCCTTACGGCGCCTCCCACGTTGCCGGTCGGGACAACAACTGTCCACCCGACGAAACCGAACTCAACCTCTGTCGTGCACAGGGCAAACGTCTGGGCGAACTGGCCCTGAAACTGCTGGAGAACTGATTTCCATGGCTGAAGAAGATTACCGCCTCAAGGCGCGCCTGAGCCGTTACTGCACTGTTACCTCATACTTTGCGCTGCTGGCATTGTTTGTCCTCTGGCACTTCGTATTGGTGCCGATCCCAGGCGCCAACCCACTGACCATCGTTCTGGTAAAAAGCTCGCTGCTGCTGGCGTTCCTGCCAGTGATTATCAAAGGCAATCCACGCGGCCACGCCTGGCTCTGCTTTGTCCTGCTGCTCTACTTTATGTTTGCCGTGCTGGACGCCAGCGTGCCTGAAACCTTCGCGGTCGGCACCGCCGCCTGCATCCTGATCGGCATCCTGTTTACCAGCGCTATGATGTACGCCCGTTGGCATAGCCGATATCTCAAGCAGTTAAACCAGCAGTAAGATGTTACACGAACAATTTCCGATCCTTGCGCGGCAGGTGAACGGCCTGCCGCTTGTCTACCTCGACAACGCCGCCACCACGCAGAAACCGCAGGCGGTGATCGACGCCGTCGCAGGCTACTACCAGCAAAGCAATGCCAACGTACACCGTGCCTCACACCTGCTCAGTGCCGAAGCCACCACCGCTTTTGAACAGGCGCGTGAAGATCTGGCGTCCTATATCAACGCACGCAACAGCCGTGAACTGATCTGGACCCGCGGCACCACCGAAGCGATCAATCTGGTCGCATTCAGCTGGGGCCTGAGCAACCTGCAACATGGCGACGAGATCATTCTCAGCACGCTGGAGCACCACGCAAATATCGTGCCCTGGCAGCAGGTGGCGCAACGTACTGGTGCGGTCATCCGGGTGATCCCATTGCTGGAGAACGGCGATCTGGATCAGGACGCCTACCGTAACCTGCTAAACGAAAAAACCCGTCTGGTCGCCATCGGCCACGCCAGCAACACCCTGGGTACCATCAATCCAGTCAAAGCGATGACCGCCGCAGCGAAAACGGTGGGCGCGACCGTGCTGATCGACGGTGCGCAGGCGCTGCCTCACTTCAGCATCGACGTGCAGGATATCGGCTGCGACTTCTACGCCTTCTCCGGCCACAAGATGTTTGCACCAACCGGTATCGGTGCACTCTGGGGCCGTGAATCTGTACTGGATGCGATGCCACCCTGGCAGGCAGGCGGTGAGATGATCGAACGGGTCAGCTTTGAAGGCACCACCTTCAACACGCTGCCATTCAAGTTCGAAGCGGGCACACCCAACATCTCCGGCGTGATCGGTATCGGGGCAGCGGTTCTCTGGTTGCAACAGCAGGATCGTCACGCGCTGGAACAACACGAAACCCAGCTGATGCAACATGCACTGGAGTGCTGCAGTAGTCTGAAAGGGTTCCAGCGTATCGGCCTGCCAGAACAGAGTGTCAGCCTGATCTCCTTCCAGCTGCAGGATCACCACCAGCAGGATATCGGCCTGCAGCTCGACCAGCTCGGCATCGCCGTGCGCACCGGTCACCACTGTGCCATGCCGCTGATGCAGGCGCTGGGCCTGAACGGCACTACGCGTGCGTCCTTTGCGTTCTATAACACCCCGGATGAGGTGGAGCGCTTTGCCCAGGCACTGGATCAGATTATCAGTGCCGATCAGGTACAGCTGCCCGTTTCAGAAGTGTCCGTTTCGCAGACGCCAGCAACCCTAGATAGCTGCTATCAGGATTCCCCGTTTGGCGACAGCATCACCGCCGAATCCCTGCTCGAAAAACTGGAACCGCTGAAAGACTGGAACAGCCGTTATCGCGAACTGATGCTTTTGGGTAAAAACCTGCCCAAGATGGCCGCAGAACTGAAAACCGAAGAAAACCGGGTGTCCGGCTGTGAAAGCAACACCTGGCTCAGTTATCAGCAAGACAGCGACGGGCGTTTCCATTTTATGGCCGATTCCGATGCGCGGGTTATTCGCGGCCTGATCGCCTTAGTACTCGCCATGCTTAATCGCGCCACTGCCGAACAGATCCAGGCAGTTAATATCGAAAACTACTTTGCACGATTGGACCTGCTACGCCATTTAAGCCCCTCCCGGGGTAATGGATTAAAAGCCATCGTGGATAAAATCCAGCAGATTGCTGGTGAATAAAATAACTAGGAGCTTTGATGAGCAACTTTACCGACGTATCTTTCCTGAACACTGTTTTTGGTAATACCAAAGGTGATTACCAGAACCCGAATTGGGAGAAAGCCGCAAAACAACTGCACCTGATTCAGGAAGAGATGGCAGAGCTGGTCGAAGGGATTGAGAACCGCGATATCACCGAAGTACGCGACGCCATCGCCGACGTACTGGTGACCACCTACGGTATGGCCCACATTCTGGGCATCGATGCCGACAAGGATATGGCGGCGGTACAGGCCAGCAACCTGTCCAAGCTGTGCAAAACCGAAGAAGAGATCAACCAGACGCTGGCTTATTACGGCGAAGAGATCGGCATTGAGGTATATGCCGGTGGCGAGCTGCCGGAAGCGTTCATCAAATCTGCCAAAGATCAGGAAGGTAAAGACGGTAAATTCTACCCGGCACACAAGTTCCTGAAGAACACTAACTGGCACGAGCCGGTACTGGACTAAGCAGAACCAGATCAGTTATCACTTCCACAAAGAGGTCCGAAATCGGGCCTCTTTCTGTTTATACGCATCTCTAACGCCCGTTTTATACGACTTAAATCAAACGTTTATTTATAACTGTTGACGCCCTCAAAGAAACCACGTTAAGTTTGGGTATTAATTAGAATTTGAGTGCGTATATAAAAACGTAAAAAATATTAAATACGCCCTCTGTACGATCCGGTGCCTACCCATTTAACGGCGCCGGGAGTCATCCCTCGGAGAAGGGAGTTCATAACATGCAACTATCGATAAATTTAGGGTCCCCCATGAGTGGTTTTGTCGATACCAATACTACGGTCAGCTACCGGAGCCTGAACGGGCTGGGTTTTCTTATCTGCGCGAGCGCGATAGCCTTTTCCACAATCTACCTACAAGAGCAGTTAAGACTCGAACCCTGTCTGCTCTGTATGTTAACCCGCATCATCACACTCTCCGCCGCCCTGATCTTCCTCCTCGCTTTCCTTCATAATCCCGGTGTTTCCGGTCAACGCTTCTACGGCTCTCTCGGTTTTGTACTCACCCTCGGTGGCATCGGCGTCACCATGAAACATATCTGGTTGCATAACCAACCGCTGGAAGCGAGTGCTGTCTGCAACACAAATCCGGAACAACTCTTTGCTACAATGCCATCGATTGATTCGTTTATGCAGATAGTGCAGGGAGCTAGCGAGTGCAACACCATCCAGTGGACCCTGATGGGCCTGTCCATACCCGAACAAGTATTGGCGATGTTCAGCATCCTGCTCATCATCACCTGGAAACTGCTGAAGCAACGTCGACGCCAGCGCGATCTGTTTCGCTGATCTCTGCACTTGCCCTGACTACCGCTCTGCTGTCCCCGTCCGTCTGGGCCGGGACAGATGAGCCGCTGCTGCAGATCCCCCGCTCCGAAAAACCCTGGACGCTGAACCTGTTCTTCGAGAACGACCTGTTCACCGAAACCGACCGTAACTACACCAACGGCATCCGCGCCTCCTGGGTGTCGCCCGATGTGGACGATTACCTGAGGGACAAACGCCTGCCCGGCTGGGTACGTGACGTGAACAAAGTCCTGCCTCTGTTCGATCCGGCCCCCAGTGCCAATGGCAGCGTCCAACGAAACCTTGTTCTCTCGTTAGGCCAGCTGATTTTCACGCCACAGGATCTCGACCGCACCACCGTTGATCCCAACGACCGTCCCTACGCCGGTTGGCTCTACGGCGGAATCGGTTACCACGCCCGCACCGATGACAGCCTTAACTCGGTCGAGCTGAACCTGGGGATTATCGGCCCCTGGGCATTCGGCAAGGAAGCGCAGGATCTGGTGCACGATCTGCGCGGTTTCGACAAGTTCAAAGGCTGGGATAACCAGCTGGAGAACGAACCGGGTTTTCAGCTGATCTACGAACATAAAAACCGCTGGCTGAAAGATCAGCTCACCGGTGTACTGGGGTACGACCTGATCCTTCACGGCGGCGGCAGTATCGGTAATGTGGCCACCTACCTTAACGCCGGTGCCGAACTGCGTGTCGGCTGGCGACTACCACAGGACTTCGGCACCTCCGCCCTGCGCCCCGGCGGTGACAACAGCGCCCCGGGCGAACACGACGACCGATACAGCTTCAACCGCCGCGATAACAACCTCGGCGCCCACCTGTTTATCTCCGGTGATGGCCGCTACGTAGTGCAGGATATCTTCCTCGACGGCAACACTTTCGAAAATAGTCACTCGGTGGATAAGGAACCGCTGGTCGGTGAAATCGCCATCGGCTGGGCGGTACTCTATAAAGGCTGGAAGTTCTCCTTCGCCCGAATCCACCGCAGCCGCGAATTCAAAGGCCAACCCGAAGGCCATAACTACGGTTCGTTCTCGTTGTCGTATAGCTTCTAAACCACTCTGCGCGGTTCCAATCCGCGAAGTTGAGCATCGCTTGAGACGATGAGCAACCTACGATATTTCGCGCCTCCGTAGGTTAGCCATCGCGCAGCGATGCCTAACGTGCAAACCTAAATCGGAGCCCAGGTCGGGATGACACCGCGGGGAATTATGTTGAGCATCGCTTGAGGCGATGAGTAACCTACGATATTTCGCACCTCCGTAGGTTAGCCATCGCGCAGCGATGCCTAACAGACAAACCAAAATCAGAGTCAAAGTCTGGATGACACCACGGAGAATTGTGTTGAGCATCGCTTGGGGCGATGGGCAAGCTACGATATTTCGCACCTCCGTAGGTTAGCCATCGCGCAGCGATGCCTAACAGACGCACAAAATCCGCTGCACACTTCAGGACGACACCACAAGCGGATTTTGTTGGGAGTCGCTGGGGCTCGTCCCAACCTACCGATACCAATCCCGTGTAGGTTGGCGACGAGCGAAGCGACTCCCAACATTCCTGCTCAAGCCCCTACCATCAAGTCATTAACTCAGGGCTCACGCACAGGCGATCTGTGTTGAGCATCGCTTGGGGCGATGGACAACCTACGATATTTCCGTCCCCGTAGGTTAGCCATCGCGCAGCGATGCCTAACGGCTACATACCCAACCGATCAGAAGCGACCGCTTACTTTCAGCCAGAGGTTACGGCCCGGCTCTGCTACCTGGAACGGTACGGTGTTACCCGCGCTCAGGTCATCACGGCTTTCGTGCAGAGTGTAGGATTTATCGAGCAGGTTATCCACGCCCATTGCCACGGTTACACCCGCTGGCAGTCGGTATTCGCCGTGCAGATTCACCAAGCCGTAACCCGGGGTTGTACGCACGTCCTGACCGCCACAGCTGGTGCTGTTCAGACAAACGTTATCCTGCCCATCTACCAGCTTAAGTTCGGCACCCACTTTCCAGTTCTGCTGCACGTAATCCAGCGAGGTGGTCAGCTCCAGTGGCGAGATACGGGACAGATCGGTGTTGTCGTCTTCGTTTTTGCCCTGCAGCCAGGCCAGGTTCGCACCCAGCGTCAGGTTGGCGTCCAGCTGGTAGCTCGCTTCCAGCTCGATACCGTAAAGCTCGGCATCCACATTGCGGTAGATATCGTCACCCGCCACTTTCTGACGCAGGATGTAATCATCCACCTGGTTGTACCAACCACTCAACATCCAGTTCAGCTTCTCCATATCACTGGCGAGGGAGACCTCCAGCTGGTGATGTTTTTCCGGATCGATCTGCGGGTTACCCACCCACTTGGTCCCCATCTTGTTCACCGCGATGTAACGCTCGGACGCATCCGCAGTACGTACACTGCGGGACAGGGTGGTCTCCAAGGTGTACTGGGTGCTCAAACGATGGGTCCAGCTGATCAGGCCACCAATGTTGTTCTCAGTGCTGTCGGTATCGGTGGTGCCGTACTTCTGGTTATAGAGCGTGGTCGGCGTGTTCATCCCCATATTGCCAAACGGCTGGGTTGCGCGGCTAGCGCTGGCTTCGATACGGTCATAGCGCAGACCCGCTTTCAGAACATCGTCTTCGCCCAGCGCTTTCTCACCTTCTACAAACAGACCCATCTGATCGATGGAAACACCCGGCCAGTGGCTGAAGACCACCATGTTGGTCGCGTTGGAGATACCTACTGCGTTACGCTCGTTATTCTGCATATCGGCACCGAAGGTCCAGTCGATATCCGCTGCGTTCGCTTCCAACAGCAGGCGGAAACCGTCGGTATCGGAGGTGGATGGCGCACTCATGCTGGCGTTATCCATCAGGTGCTCCACGTCCGACTGGTAGAGATCCAGCTTCAGCTGCTGCAACGCGCCGGACTGGAACTGATGTGCCAGCTTGAGACGGGTGCTCTCGGAATCGGCAAACGGGCTGTTCATCTTCGCACCCGGAAACTCTACATCCTCTTCACCGGATTTCTCGTAGCTCGCCTGCAGGGTGGTGTACTCACCCAGGCGGATACCCGCCAGCACCGCGTTGGACTCACTCTTGTACTCGGAATCCACGGTGTTGCCGTTACCGTCTTCGTAATCCTCACCCTCAGATTTGTGGGCGATAAAGCGTATGTAACCCTCGTCGGAACCAACCGCGGCATCCGCGCCCAGCTCCCACTTGTCGCTGTTATCTTCGTAGCTGCCGGACAGATCGACGTTGTAGCCTTTCTCGTCGATCATCGGCCAGTCACGTTCGAACAACACGGTACCGCCGGAACCACCGCCACCGTAAACCACGGTACGGTTACCTTTAATCACGGTCACACGGTCGTAACTCTCAACGGAGGTGTACGCGGTTGGTGGGTCCATACGGTTAGGGCAACCGCCGTGAATGTAGCCTCCATCGAGCAGGATGTTCAGCTGGGTCTCCTTCTGACCACGGATCACCGGATCGATCGCACGGCCGCCCATGCGGATACCGGATACACCGGTCAGACTCTTCAACAGCTCACCGCCATCAGACACCGGGGACGCCTGCACGCCAGTAGTGGTCTCACGCACCGTCGTTTCCAGCTGCGGCAGACCTTTGTTGATCTCGATAACCAGATTACCGTCTGCGTCGGTCTGTGCCTGTGCCATTGCCGATACTGCGAGGGTTACGGCCATTGCGAGTGATTGTTTCTTCACGGAACACCCCTTCCATTAGAACTTACTAATTTTGGGCGCTAGTCTATAGAATCTTTTTCGCAATGCGGATGTGACACAGGGTCGCGCGACAGGCTGTCGCGCGGCAATCTGCCGCATTGATCGCACTCTTCATCCGCTTTTAACCCACCGCTCCCCCAGATCAGCACCCCGTAACCCCCTCTTCTATTTGGGAAAATCCATAAAACTCACACAAGTTTCCGAAAATAAACTTTTGGTTAACAAGGGTCACATTCGACGCATAAACAGGTATTATTAGCGACCAATTTTTACCCAGTACTGAATACGTATTAATCAATGACTTTTGTCAGGTCACTGCACCGGCCGGACAGGAGTTTTCCAACCGTTTTTCGGGGACTAAAAATGCAGGCAACCAACCAACCGAGTGGCCAGCCGACCCTGTCCGATCTGGAACAGAAGGACGCATTCGTCGCGCGCCACATTGGCCCATCCGCAGCTGAGCAGCAGGCGATGCTGCAGGCACTAAACGTTAACAGCCTTGATGAACTGATCGAGCAGACCGTACCGGAAGAGATCCGTGTTACTAAGCCGATCGATCTGGCAAGCAGCCGCACCGAAGAGGAGGTACTCACCTCCCTTAAAGCGATCGCGGGCAAGAACGTTATCAACCGCTCCATGATCGGCATGGGTTACACCGACACCATCGTACCGAACGTGATCCTGCGTAACGTGCTGGAAAACCCGGGTTGGTACACCGCCTACACCCCCTATCAGCCGGAAGTGGCGCAGGGCCGTCTGGAAGCGCTGCTGAACTACCAGCAGATGATCCTCGACCTGACTGGTCTGGATCTGGCCAACGCCTCCCTGCTGGATGAAGGTACTGCCGCTGCAGAAGCGATGACCCTGTGTAAACGTATGGCGAAAGCGAAAAAAGCCAACGTTTTCCTGATCGACAAAAACGTACACCCGCAGAGCATCAGCGTGATCGAAACCCGCGCCGAGCCGCTGGGTTACGAAGTGATCGTCGGCGACCTGAACGAACTGGTTGATCAGCACGAATACTTCGGTGTACTGGCTCAGTACCCAGGCACTGAAGGCGAGATCAACGACTACGCCGAGCTGATCGAAAAAGTACGCGCCAAGAAAGCGCTGTTCTGTGCCGCAGCTGACATCATGAGTCTGGTGCTGCTTAAATCACCGGGCGAGCTGGGTGCCGACGTAGTCTTCGGTTCCGCACAGCGTTTCGGCGTACCGATGGGCTTCGGTGGTCCACACGCCGCATTCTTCGCAACCCGCGATGCGTACAAGCGCTCCGTACCGGGCCGTATCATCGGTGTCTCCGTCGACGCACGTGGCAAGCAAGCCCTGCGTATGGCGATGCAGACCCGCGAGCAGCATATCCGTCGCGAGAAAGCGACCTCCAACATCTGTACCGCACAGGTGCTGCTTGCCAACATGGCCGCGTTCTATGCGATCTACCACGGCCCAGAGGGTCTGAAGACCATCGCAGGCCGCATCCACCGCATGGCCGACATTCTGGCAGCGGGCTTTAAAGCCAAAGGCGTTGAACTGGCGCACGACAGCTGGTTCGACACCCTGACCCTGAATCTGGGCGACAAACGTGACGCAGCATACGACGCAGCGCTGGCAGCAGGCATCAACCTGCGCAAGAACGGCAGCGACAAGCTGGGTATCACCTGCGACGAGCGCACTGACCGCGCCGCTGTAGCAGACCTGTGGACTGCCATTCTGGGCGCTGACCACGGTCTGGATCTGGACGCGATCGACGCTGAACTGGCAGCGAACGGCAGCGAATCCATCCCGGCGGGCCTGCAGCGTGAATCCGAAATCCTGACCCACCCGGTCTTCAACAGCTATCACAGCGAAACCGAAATGCTGCGTTACCTGAAGAAGCTGGAGAACAAGGATATCTCCCTGACCCACAGCATGATCGCGCTGGGTTCCTGCACCATGAAGCTGAACGCGACCGCAGAGATGATTCCGGTCACCTGGCCGGAGTTCGGCAACCTGCACCCGTTCGCGCCGATGGACCAGGCACAGGGTTACAAGCAGATGATCGACGAGCTGGAAGAGATGCTGTGCGTCATCACCGGTTTCGACGCGATCTGCATGCAGCCTAACTCCGGTGCTCAGGGTGAGTACGCCGGTCTACTGGCGATCCGCAACTACCACCAGGCCAACGGTGAAGGTCACCGTAACATCTGCCTGATCCCAACCTCTGCCCACGGCACCAACCCGGCGTCTGCGGCACTGGCGGATATGAAAGTGGTACTGGTTGGCTGTGACGACAACGGCAACGTTGATATCGCCGATATGCGCGCCAAAGCGGAACAGCACAAAGACGACCTGAGCTGCCTGATGATCACCTACCCGTCCACCCACGGTGTGTACGAGGAAGGGATCAAAGAGATCTGCCAGATCGTGCACGACAACGGCGGTCAGGTATACATGGACGGCGCTAACCTGAACGCACAGGTAGCGGTCTCCCAGCCTGCAGCAATCGGTGCAGACGTCTCCCACATGAACCTGCACAAAACCTTCTGCATCCCACACGGTGGCGGCGGTCCGGGCATGGGCCCAATCGGTGTGGCAGCACACTTGGCACCGTTCGTAGCCAACCACCCGGTACAGCAGATCGACGGCCCTAAAGCCGAAAACGGCGCGGTATCCGCAGCACCTTGGGGCAGCGCCTCCATCCTGCCGATCACCTACGTCTACATCGCGCTGATGGGTGGCGAAGGCCTGCGCGCAGCAACCGAAAACGCACTGCTGAACGCCAACTACCTGACCACCCAACTGGCGGAGCACTACCCGGTGCTGTACACCGGCCGCAACAACCGCGTTGCGCACGAGTGCATCATCGACATGCGTCCGCTGAAGGAGAGCTCCGGTATCACCGAGGAAGACGTGGCCAAGCGCCTGATGGACTTCGGTTTCCACGCACCGACCATGTCCTTCCCGGTAGCCGGTACCCTGATGATCGAGCCGACCGAATCCGAATCCAAAGCGGAACTGGATCGCTTTATCGCAGCGATGGCACAGATTCGTGAAGAGATCCGTCAGGTAGAAGCCGGTGAACTGGATGCCGACAGCAACCCGCTGAAACACGCACCACACACCCTGGAAGACCTGATCGACCCTGAGTGGGATCGTAAATACGACCGCGTACAGGGCCCGTTCCCGATTCCGGCTCTGAAAGAAAGCAAGATCTGGCCAACGGTAAACCGTATCGACAACGTATACGGCGATCGTAACCTGTTCTGTGCCTGCGTACCGGTTGAGGCGTACGCTGAGGATTGATTGAGTTAGTTTCTAAGGGTTAGAAACTGGAAAGGCCGCAGGTGGGAATCAGCGGCCTTTTTTGGGGTTAACGTTAGGCCAACCAGTGCTGATGCCGGTGTGCTTATCTTGCAAAGTGTAGCGCAGCGAAGCCTAAAACCGCGTAGGCTTGGACATCTGTGTACGGTTTGTTTATTTTTATTTCTGCACCATAGCTAGAACCTGTTCGAAAACTCTAGGGATAAACCTACCGTCAGTCATGTTTATCATTGATTTACTAACTATAGAGTACTTTAGTTCACCGTCTTTCCCCGATCTAGCGAAGCCATTCAACGCTTTATATTTACTTTTCACCAACCCCTCTAAAATATGACCTTGCGTATTCAAATATTCAGAGTCAGTCAATACAACCTTCCCGGAAAAATACTCCAGGCTCTTATCTTTATTACTTTCCCTATCAAACACTTTCTTTACGAAACGATCAACAGACTCTTGTAGCAACGCACTATCATTAAGCCACTCAGTCCAGTGAATATCTTTTCCGCAAACCTCATTCATAGTAAACGAATCTGGTTTATCAGTATGAAGCATTAAAAGAATACAAATCGGATCGAGAGCGACATTTTCTATTGAATATGAAAACCCTCACCCAAAACTGAAACATTTTGAAGAGCGGTATTTTTCAGATCCCAATCAACAACTCCTCTTACAGACTTATTACCAGTCTGCTCTAATGCCTCGACCTGGCCAATAACCTGAATACAGTTACCAACACCATTTACCGATTCTACAAAATCATCCAGAAGCTTCTCACTACTCACACCTAATACCTGCTTAGCTTTATCCTTCAGTTGCTGAACAGGAACTTTAGGGCCAGAACTAATAAAATTTAAAGATATCTTTGAATCCAGAGATTCACTACGATGTATTAGCTTAGAATATATTGCTTGATATACGTCAGCATCATACTGACTTTCGACATATACCTGCCTTCTATTCTCAGGACTGATTGAAATTTGCGTAACGCCATCTAAAAGCTCTGCTACCCCTTTGTCCTTTGATACAGATATAATAGAGTTATTACTTACTAAATACGTACTATTTTCAGGAGCCAATGCCACTGTTGTCGGGGAATGGGTTGTTATTAATATTCTAACCTTAAAGTTCTCTGAAAAAGCATGTAATGCCTGATACATTTTAACGACCATTTGTGGGTGTAAAAATGCATCCGGTTCATCAAGAAGTAACAGCCTAGGTGTTTTCACCATAGTATCATCGTAATATTGGCTATTAAACAGAGTCAAAGCTAACCAAAGCAATGTTCTTTCACCGGATGATAGCGCGTCAACAGCTATACTTTTTTCCGTATCGCTTTGAATTAATATGGCATTATATGAATAACTTTCTGACTTTTCATCAGGCTCATTAAAATAGAACTTACCATCAAATGTAGCATTAACAACCTCATTCAATAACACCCACGGCTTATCGCCAAACTTACGAATAAAATCTTCCTCTGCAAGGAAAGCCACATCATCACCCTCCTGCTCAGCACAATACCTGTTAAATCTATCTACCTTTCCTCGCTTAATATAACTATTACAAATAGTGGACACATTTTGAAACCCAAGGACGTTGCCAACATAATCTTCAAAATAAAGTTTTATTTCCTCATGAGACAACTTACTTGCCGGCTTATTTAAATATTTTCCTATTGAAACACAAAGCCTATAGAGAGATTCGTAAGGTATAGAGCCCTCATGCAGTCTTACGCTACTTCTAGCTCTATTTATATCAAGGGGCATATCAAACTCACTCTTCACTCGGTCATACAGTTGAAGGGATGAGGTAATTCTTGTCTGATATTGTGCATCATTATACGCCCCGCCAAAGTTTGGATTTAGTGATGATTGAGCAACGAGCATTATCTCTTGGCTCGTCAACCTTTCTCCACCAAATTCAACAGTAGAGCTTTGTTTTTGAATACTTTCAATCAGGCGGGTTTTTCCAGAGCCATTCCGTCCTGTTAGTACAATTAGTTCGCCACTGTGGGAAAACTGCTCTGAAAGCAAAAAACCATTGTAATCCGTCACTCCCGTAAACTTTATTGACACCAAACCCTCCATTGAAACTCAAATTTTTAATAACTCGCCGGCTCATAATTCTGTAAAATAAGCGACCCAAAAGGCTCCACTAATTTTTTGAAGAGAAAGGGGGTTAAGGATCGTATGTCTTATTCTCTTCCGCTGAAAACGACCATGCGCATATTGATTATTCACACCAGCGCGATATCACGCCAGCATCATCCGTAATAGTTTGATAATGCAGGATATTTGTCCATCTTTCCAGCGACAGGACACCACCAATAGAGAAGCTTACGGCCTCCATTGATTGGCGACGTCTAGATACAACTTAAGTACTCACTTCGCCTGAAAGCCACATGCTTTGGTACCGCTCCCCTTCCCTTTCGCTTGCTGCTGCTCCTAGTATGAAATCAAAAACGTGGAGGTTAGCCATGAGCTTATTCGCTGCAATCAAGTCTCTTTTTGTCCCACTGCCGGAAGGCGCTGTGCGTTACAAAGGTTTCACCATTACAGCTACGCCGGAGGAAGTGGGCGGTCACTATCGGATCAGCGGCAGTATCAGCAAGAAAAACCAGCAGCACAGTTTCTCGTTGGTGGATCGCGTGGCTGGCGAGCAGAACTGTGTGGAACTGACCCACCACAAAGCGAAGTTGTTTATCGATCAGAAAGGCGAAGCGATCTTTTCCTGATCGGATCGGGCAGTAGGTATACGCGCCAGGAGAGGGTTGGATTTTTTTGTTGGGAGTCGCTTCGCTCGTCACCAACCTACAATCGAGCGTAGGTTGGCGACGAGCGCCAGCGACTCCCAACATCGGTATTCAGGGCTGCAATTACCAAGGCAGCACATCACCGTTGGAGTGCCAGAAGGTACCGCTGTTGCTCAGGTTCAGCTCTTCGATACGCTGCGCCAGACGCTCGGCTGCCTGGTCGGGGGTGATATCCCCATGACCACCGATCATCTCGGTGCCCACAAGCCCCGGATGCAGAATCGCTACCGCAACGCCCTGCCCTTTCAGATCATATGACAGTGACATACCGGCGATATTCAGCGCCGCTTTGGACATACGATAGCCGTATCGACCGCCGCTGGTATTATCGGCTACAGAACCCATACGGCTGGTAATCAACGCCACCTTGGCGTTTGCAGCCAGGTTATTCATCAGGGCTTCGGTCACCATCAACGGCGCCAGCGCATTGGTCTCAAACTGTTTGCGGATCGAATCCTGATCGATGCTTCCCAGCACCTCGTTGCGCAAGATGCCAGCGTTGTTGATCAGCAGATCGATGCTCACACCCGTCAGCGCAGACGCCAGGCGGGTTACACCCTGCTCCTCGGATACATCTACACCGTCGATCACCTCTACGCCCAGATCCGTCAGTTCCTGTGACGCGCCACGACACGCGGCGTACACACGGTAACCGTTGGCTTTGTAGAGTTTGCAAAAAGAGAGTCCGATACCTCGATTGGCACCTGTAATTACAACGGTTTTAGACATAGTCAGTGCTTCCATTAATAGAGGACTTAGATCCCGTTTTCACGGGAGGAAGAAATAGGTTTTAAGCTCTTCGTGTTTCAGGCTTAGCGCGCCCCGACGGAAATAATTGCTGAGTGTTGGGAGCCGCTGCGCGCGTCGCCAACCTACAGTTGTGTAGATTGGCGACTTTCAACTAGTTGGCGAGGTTTACTGCGGAACCGGCAGTTCCATGTGGAAGGTTGATCCAACCGCAGGGTCGGAGGTCACTGCCATGTGGCCCTGATGCTGCTCGGTGATGATGTAGTAGGAGAAGGACAGATGCTGGCCAGCATCAAAATCGTCCGCCTCTTCGGTGTTACTGAAGTACGGTTCAAACAGCCCCATCTGCTCGTCGCTGCTCAGGCCCACACCGTTGTGCTGGATCTTGATCCAGAGGCTGTCGTAACCCTGCGCCAGAATGATCTTGATGGTCGGTTCGAAGTCGCCGTCAGCAGAGCGCTTCTGCAACGCCACACACGCGTGGCGGAACAAGCTCAGGAACACCTGCTGCAGTTCTGTGGTGTAACACGGCACCTGCGGCAGGTTGTTCTCCACCTGCCAATCCAGTTTCACCTGATTGAAGGACAGACCACCTTCACCGGAGATCACCTCTTTACCCAGATCGACAGTGTGTTCCATCACGTCGACCATATCGGTCATCTGTTTCTCGCTGTGACGGCTGCGGGAGAAGGTCAGCAGGTTGTTGATGATCTTGTGGACCTGATCACCACGGTTCGACATATCCTCGGCGATCTCGCCCAGCAGTTCGGTCTGGGCGGCACCACCCTGCTGCTGGCTGTCGGCAAGCACGTTGTGGAAACGTCGCAGGTCCATCAGGATCGCCTGCAGCGGCAGGTTGATATCATGCGCCATGGTGGACGCCACTTCACCCATAAAGGACATCTTGTCGTTATGGATCAGCAGGTTCTCGGCGGTTTTTTCCTTACTCACGTCATCCACCAGAATCACTACACCGGCCTCTTCGCCCTTCAGCGGATAGATGGTGATATCGAAGTGACGCAGGCTGCGCATGCTCTGCTTGAGGTGGATGGTTTTGTTCTCTTCGATCGCTTGCTGGATCTGCTCAGGCTTAACGGTTGCGGTCGGGTAAGCTTCCCACAGGGTTTTGCCCAGCGCCTCTTCAGCAGGCACGCCGGAAAGCTCCTCAACCCGGCGGTTCCACTGGGTAACACGCCCATCTTTGTTCAGACCCACCAGCATCAGCGGCATCGAGGTGAGGATATCTTTGATATAGGACTCGGAGACACGCAGCTGGTCGGAGGTGATCACGTGCTGCGAGATCTCATTTTCCAGCAGGCTATTGCTCTCCTGCAGCAGCTTGTTGGATTCATCCAGGGTGGCCGTACGCTCCTGTACGCGTTGCTCCAGCTCCTGACGGATCTTATTCAGCTCCTGGTTAGCCAGGAAGGCTTTACGACGGGCGAGGAACAGATAGACGGCGGTGATCGTCAGGATGATGATCAATATGCTGGCAGTAGTGTTGGCCAGATGCTGCCAGTTGGTTTTGCCGTTTTCGTCTTTAAAGAGGGTAAAGATCGTCGTTGCGGAGACCCAAGGGCTATAGAGGGAGACCGCAAGTAGAAGTAGCCTGGATTTCATAGTGTCTAACAAAGTCATTCATCCTGATTAGGTAAGACGCGTCGGTCCGTAAGCCCGCGCAATTACATAAAGGGTATACCATTTTGCCCTGTTATTGCTGCGATTACAGGTACTAAGCGCGCTTAAAACGGTGAAATCCGTCTAAAGATATCAGGGTGTTAGGTTTGTGGGGTGTTGGGCAACGCTGCGCGTTGGCCAACCTACGGGAGGAGGGCGTTTGGATTGGGTGTTGGGAGCACGAATCAAGCTACGGGAAGCACGTATTTGGATTCGGTGTTGGGAGTCGCTTCGCTCGTCGCCAACCTACGGGCAACGGGTAGGTTGGTCTGAGCGCAGCGAAGCCCAACATTGAATGTGCGTGTTACTGCGGGAACAGCAAGTGCCAGGGATCTGCAGAACCCGCCAGTATCCCCAACCCTTCGGGCGAAGGTTTGGGGCAAGCAACCGCACCCAGTGATTGTGCTAATACTGCGGTGTTCGGTGGAAAGTAGACCTTCACTTCACAGTGCAGACGACCATCGGACTCATGCCGGACAAAGGCGGTCATATCCTCCGGGCAGCCCGCTTGTTGGTAGGCATCGTTAAACAGCGTTTCGAGTTGCGCCTGTTCATCAAACGCCATCAGCGCATCGCCAAGGTTTTTCAGGAACCAGCTATCCATCGTCACTCCATCCGATCTCAATCGCTCTTTTTTGTACCACACCCCAATTGCTGCGTACCTGATATTTAACAAGACCGGGCGCGCCCAGATAGCGACGATCAGGTCCGTACGCGACAAACTGGTTGACAAGTAACCAGCGTGCTGTACATTGACCGCTATCGAGAAACGATTCTATTTTTAAAATCTCCGCACGCCGTTTTACTGCTCCAGTATTCCCGTCCCGCAGTTTTAAATTCCAGTCTTATTTCCCGCGTTTAAAGAACTTTGCAACATACGTGTACCATAATTTCAGTACATCGTTAGTTTTTAGCTATACCCGCTTCACGGAAGCAACCGACGCAACGCCTCGAGATTCACAGAGCCGTTAACTCACCCCATGCCCGGTGGTGCCTTGAAGCAAGGCCCGGCATGAATCATCGACATACCGCGCTAACCCGCGAGAGTCGGCCTAATTTGACGTCACTCACACCGGTTGAGTGACACCAGCCAGCATCGCTGCCGCGTTATATCTGATCTGTTCCCACACCTCATTTGATTACGCACCTCACGCACCGTTTGCGGCTTTTTTGAGAAGACAGAATGAGTAAGCATACCTCTGGGGCGATTAAATCCTCAGACAGAGAGAAATACAGTCACCCGATTCCCGGCCGTGACTACATCATCAAGCTGCTTGAGCAGGCAGGCACCGCACAGGACCGCCACCAGCTCGCAGACACCATGGAACTGTACAGTGAAGAGGAGCAGGAAGCGCTGCGCCGCCGCTTGCGCGCGATGGAGCGCGACGGCCAGGTGATCTTCACGCCCCGTCAGGGTTACAGCCTGCTGCGTGCGGACGATCTGGTGACCGGCACAGTGATCGGCCATCCCGACGGTTTTGGCTTCCTCTCCCGCGATGAAGGCGGCGACGACCTGTTCCTGTTCAACACCCAGATGGAATCCGTCTTCCACGGCGACCGGGTGCAAGCACGGATCAGCGGCGTCGACCGTCGTGGCCGTGAAGAGGGCAAGATCGTCAAGGTACTTGAACACAACACCACCGAACTGGTCGGTCGTCTGGCGCAGGATGAAGACGGCGTCTACTTTCTGGAGCCGGAAAACCGCCGCATCACCAACGAGATCGATATCGACGAAGAGGACCTGGCTGGCGCGAAACTGGGCCAATTCATCTCCGTAGAGATCCTGAATCAGCCGTGCAACCGCTACAACGCCACGGGTCGGGTAACCGAAGTACTGGGTGACTCTATGGCGCCGGGCATGGAGATCGATGTGGCAATCCGCAGCCACGAGATTCCGCACCGCTGGCCACAGGATGCGCTTAAGGCCGCGAACACGCTGGGCGACAGGGTGGCTAAAGAAGATAAAAACCACCGCGTAGACTTGCGCGCCCTGCCCTTTGTCACCATCGATGGCGAAGATGCCCGCGACTTTGACGATGCGGTTTATTGCGAACAGAACAACGACGGCTGGACGCTTTATGTAGCTATCGCCGACGTCTCCCACTACGTAAAACCGGAGAGCCCGCTGGATATCGAAGCGCGCGAGCGTGCCACCTCGGTCTACTTCCCCGGTCACGTAGTACCGATGCTGCCGGAAGTACTCTCCAACGGTTTGTGTTCCCTGAATCCCAAGGTGGACCGCCTGGTGATGGTGTGTGAGATGGCGATCAACCGTGCGGGCAAGATGACCGACTTCAGTTTCTCTGAAGGGGTAATCCACTC
Organism: uncultured Marinobacterium sp.; assembly: GCA_947501565.1. Classification (GTDB taxonomy): domain Bacteria; phylum Pseudomonadota; class Gammaproteobacteria; order Pseudomonadales; family Balneatricaceae; genus Pontibacterium. The sequence goes on along the minus strand of CANMWJ010000004.1, from coordinate 265,283 downwards.
CCACGCGCGCCTGACCTATACCCAGGTAGGTGCCCTGCTGGCCGATCCTGAAACCGGACTTGGCAAACAGGTAGCCCACAACCACCGTGCGATTGTGCCCCACTTACGTGAGCTGCATAACCTCTACGGTGCTCTGCGTAAGGCACGCAGCAAACGCGGTTCCATCGATTTCGAAACCCGCGAAGTGACCTTCCGCTTCAACGACGAACGTAAGATCGACCAGATCGTTCCGGTGGTGCGCAACGACGCCCACAAGATGATCGAGGAGTTTATGCTCTGCGCCAACGTGGCGACCGCAGGTTTTCTGGAGCAGCTGCAGATTCCAGCCCTCTACCGCGTGCACGACGGCCCGATGGAGAAAAAGCTGAAGAACCTGCGCGCGTTTCTGGGCGAACGCGGCCTAAATCTGGGCGGCGGTGACAAACCAACCCCGGCGGATTACGACAAGCTGCTCACCTCGCTGGGCGACCGTAGCGATGCGCATATCATCCGCACCATGATGCTGCGCTCTCTCAGTCAGGCCGAATACAGCCCGGATAATCAGGGACACTTTGGCCTGGCTTACTCCGCCTACGCGCACTTCACCTCGCCAATCCGCCGCTACCCGGACCTGCTGGTGCACCGCGCGATCCGTTCGGTGATCCGCCGTAAGGAAACCGGCAGCGCCTTCCGCCGCGCCCTGAAACGCATTACCGGCAAAGGCACCGATCCGGTACAGCGCGTAAAAGACGCACCGCGACTGGAGCCAACCAAGGCGTATCCATACGATATGCAGGCGATGCTGATTCTGGCCGAACACTGCTCCGAAGCCTCCCGCCGCGCCGATCAGGCCAGCTGGGACGTGGAAGCCTGGCTGAAGTGTGAATACATGCAGGATTTCATCGGCGATACCTTCACCGGCATCGTCAGCAGCGTGGCCAGCTTCGGTCTGTTTATCGAGATCGAAGATATTCAGGTGGAAGGCCTGATTCACGTCTCCGCCCTGAAAAGCGATTACTACCACTTCGACGAAGCCAAACAGCGTCTGATCGGCGACAACAGCCGCATCAGCTATGGCTTAGGCGATACGGTTGAGGTACGTGTGGTGAAAGTGGATATGGATCAGCGCAAGATCGACTTTGAGTTTGTTGATCAGCAGGAACAGCCAAAACCGCGTAAGAAGAAGTTCTACAAGAAGCGTAAGTAAGCACGCAGCCGTTTATGTTGGGAGTCGCTTCGCTCGTCGCCAACCTACCTCGCCAGTAGGTTGGCCATCGCATCGCGATGCCCAACAATCCGGTAGTAAGGGGACAGATTTATTTGAGTAAGGGGACAGATCTATTTAACATCCATCCCAACGCCACCCAACTCAAATCCCAAACGGTACCGACTTACTCACCATCATATAAAAGATCAGAATCACACCGAGGAACGCCGGAAATCCCAGGCTATACCAGCAGAACATCAGACGTCGCACCCGTGCCATATCCACCTTATCCCCTGCCAGTAAACGCGCCACTTTGATCTGGATAAACACCACCGGCAGCCAGCAGGCACCCACAACCACAAAGAGCGCGATGCTCCACAGCAACCAGGGCTGCAGCCAACTGAAGCCCGCCAGATAGATCATCGCCAGCCCGGTCAACGGCTGAATAATTACCGCCGGCGTAGTGAACACCCAATCCGCCAGTACCACGTTTTTAGCCACGATACGGAAGGTGTTGAGATCACCGCTCAGCTGCGCCCGCCACATATAAAAGGCGGTGCCCAATCCCGTTCCAAAGAGGATGGTGGAGGAGAGAATATGGATCAGCTTGAGCGTCGGGTAATCCATCAACGCGGATTCCTAAGCACCATGTACACCAGCAGCAATGGCAACACCGCCAGATTTTTCAGCAGGCCACCCAGCGGATCAAGCCACAACTCTGGCGCCAATCCGCCCAGCAACAGGGTGTACGCCAACGTACTCAGCAGCATCAGCCAAAGGATTGTCCGCTCCTGAATCCGCAACAAGAGCAGGATCCCAAGCAGCAGATCCAGCGTACTGGTGCCCGCCACCATCGGTGCGTGAGCGATGGGCGGAAACGCAGCCTGCGAAAGGATATTAGCAAACTGCACCTGATCGGCCGCGAAACCGGACCAGGCCGACAGCAACCAGATAAAGCACAGCGCAAACCAGAGAATCGGTTGCAGCAGGAACAACTGCGCATGCCAGCGATCCTGCACGAAGCTAGACTCCACCGACAGGCGCTGCCGTATGGGGTTAAAGCGGGTCGCGAAATCGGTCATGCGGCTCTGCCCTTCACGATCAAGGGTGTTGCCCCGTTTGAGCATCGACCAGATAGTGTTGTTAAGCGGCCCGCGCCCCAACCACTGCCCCGCCTGACAGGCCGCGCCGATCAAACCAAGCGGCATCTCCAGCGTGCGGTAGGTTGGTACCTTCAGCCAGCCACGTAACAGGCCCAGATATTCACGGATGCTCATCACCTCAGGTCCGGCGACCTCAACCACTCCACGCACCTGACAGCTCGGCTGGATCGCCTCCAGCAGCAGCGTCCCCAGATCCTCCGCCAGCAGGGGCTGAATCTGCTGGTCACCTTTGCCCGGCAGGAGCAGGAGACCGGGCACCGCCGCCAGACCGCGTAGCATCGATGTACCTCCGTAGGAACCACGCAGCGAGAGCACCACTGATGGGCGCAATACCAGAGCATCGGGCATCAGGCGTAGCAGGCTGCGGTCAAAACGGTGTTTGCTGTCGATAAAAGTACCGTCTTCGGGATCACCCAGAGCGGAAATCTGTACGAACCGACTGATACCCGCAGTGACACAGGCCTTTGCCAGTGCCTGCGGCGCATCGACATGCACGGCCTGAAAATCGGCGTTACTGCCACGCAGAATACCGGCGCAGTTGATCACCGCATCCACGCCCTGCAACAGAGGTAGCCAATCATTCTCGGAACGGAAGTGGTGCAATTCCGCAGGCACAAAGCTGAGGAGAGAGGAACGGGATAAGTTGTTGGGCGTACGACAGCAGGCAACAACCTGATGCTTGGCGTTGAGCAACGTCTCCGTCACCACACTACCGATAAAACCGTTAGCACCTGTAACCAGAATCTTCATCAAGCATCCCTTCCTGCAGAATTCGGTGTGAGAGCATACCGAAAGCGCCCAAAGGCCGCCATTGATCCAAATGTGGTTTTAGCTAACTTGGAAGATATAGCGTTGGGAGTCGCTTCGCTCGCCGCCAACCTACCCCCGCAACGGTGTCGGGTAGGTTGGGACGAGCGCCGGCGACTCCCAACAGCAAGATGAAGCCGAAACTAGATATCCACCGACAGGAAAGCCTCGTTCTGCGCCAGATAACGGCCGGAAAATTCGACCAGTTCCTCTGGTGGTAGCGGTTTCGCCAGCAGGTACCCTTGCATCTGATCACATCCAGCGTCGACCAGATAGCGCTGCTGCGCTTCGTTCTCCACACCTTCTGCGATCACGCTCAGGTTAAGGCTGTGGGCCAGAGCGATGGTTGCACGCACGATTGCGGCATCATCTGGGTCATGCTCCAGATCTCGTACGAAAGCACGGTCGATCTTCAGCTTGTCCGCCGCAAACTGCTTCAAATAAGCCAGTGATGAGTAACCTGTGCCAAAATCATCAATAGCGATTTTGATGCCCGCGTCACGCAGGGCCACAAGAGTATCCAGTGCTTCGTTAACATCTTCCATCAGCATGCTTTCGGTGATCTCAAGCTCCAGCATCTCTGCAGCCAGACCACTAGTATCTAACGCTGTGCGCACTTGCTCCAGAAGCTCGGCGGAGTTCTGAAACTGTCGCGCTGAAAGGTTAACCGCCACCGGCAGTATCATATCGTCTTCAAGTTGCCACTTACGCGCCTGACTACAAGCTTCCTGAAGCGCCCAGTTGCCAATCTCACAGATCAATCCACTCTGTTCCGCCACATCGATAAAATAACCGGGGAAGACCAACCCTTTTGTCGGATGCTGCCAGCGAATAAGCGCCTCTACACCGATCAAACGACCACTTCCGAGCTCGATCTGGGGCTGGTAGTGTAAGAGAAATTCGTCGTTTAGCAGTGCATCACGCAATTCCGATTCAACACTCAGTTGGCGCTGCACTTGGGCTTTCATCTCCACGGTATAGAACTGATAACCGTTGCGCCCCGCATTTTTGGCCCGATACATCGCCATATCGGCATTTCGTAGCAGCTCTTTGTAGTCGGTTCCATCCGTTGGGAAACGGCTGATACCAATACTGGCGCTGAGATGAAGGGAGCTGTCTTCGAGCACATAAGGCTCAGATAGAGCCGCCAGAACTTTTCGGGCAAGGCGCGCCTGATCCACACCAACATGAGGTTCTTTGATTAGCAATGTAAACTCATCTCCGCCCAGTCGCGCGACAAGGTCACTCCCTCGAGTATTCGCTTTCAGACGATCTGCGGCTATACGTAGAACCTTGTCACCGACATCATGACCAAGAGAATCGTTAACCCTCTTAAAGCCATCAAGATCTACAAACAACACCGCAAAACCTCGATCTGTTCGCTCAGATTCAACAGCCGCTCTCTCCAGATTCCGTAAAAAGGAGTTACGGTTATGTAACCCTGTCAGGTGATCGAAAGTTGCCAACTCCACCAGACTCCTTTCCTTTGCTTTGGCTTCGGTGATATCTGTAAATTGACCAAGGTAGTGGGTTACGACACCATCACGACTACGCACTTCACTGAACGTCAGCCATTTAGGATAGAGCTCTCCGTTCTTCCGACGTCCCTGCACTTCTCCCTGCCAACGCCCCTCTGATTCAACAACACTCCATGCGGCTTCGTAAAAAGCTGATTCATGCATATCAAAAACAAATAGCTGCTGGGGCTGACCAACTACTTCCTCCGGTTCGTATCCACTCACCCGGCAAAACGCATCGTTGACCTCAATAATCCGTTGCTGATCGTCGATAATGATCACTGCCTCGGAGGTATTCTCAAACAACTTGGCGGTCAAGCGGCGGCGCGCTTCCGCCTGAATACGTTCCTCAATCACGGTTATGCTACCCCGCACCAGTTGATCCTCCCGTGAAGGGAACGGCACCAGGCGCACCTCACAGTGCACTCCCAGACCTCTGGCATCCAGGTGCACCCATTCAAAGCAACAATGCTCCCCGGAGGTCGCCCGCTTGATATGCGCTTGTGCTAACTCATTCGAAGCGCCACCGTTTGGCTGGGTTGGCGGCGAAACGTCCGCGACCGTCAGCGTCATCATCTGCTCCCGTGTGTGACCAAACAGGGACAACGCGTTGTCGTTCGCATCCACAAAATGCCCGGTGTTCAGGCTGAAAAGCACGACGGCTTCCGGGGCATTTTCGAAAAGCGCATGGTAGCGGCTTTCGCTGGTACGCAGCTCATCGATAAGCACCGTCTGTTCGCCCTGCTTCTCATGCAATGCACTGTTCTTCTCGACCAGCTCACCCGTCGCACGTTCAATGCGCCCCTCCAGGCGGTCGGAAAAACGTTGCAGTGCCAGCTGGGCACGGGAACCTTCGTGAATCACCGGGCACAGCAGCAACCCACACAAAGCGAGACAGATGATATATACCTGCTGCAGGAGAGATGAATGGGCGACATCGTCGGATACAAAGGGACCAAAACCAGCGAGAGTACCTTGAATCGCAATCACGGATAAAAAGAGTACGGTCAACGCGCTCCCGCGGTGAGAAAAACGATTAGCCACCGCCACTAGTACCGGCATTGGCAAAAATGCAAATGGTGCGTTGTCCAGCTGAACGGTGCTCCATCCGCCGAAGACTGTAGCACCGGTCAATCCTACAAGGACAAGAAAGAACAGATACTCCTGCCAGCTTCGCTGCGGTACCTTATAACCCCGCGCAAAGGAGAGGATCAACGGGGTAAATACCAGTACTCCGACAAGATCTCCCAGCCACCACAAGTTCCAGATATAGATAAATTGCGTCAGGCTCTGATCCGATTGCCAGTCAGTGATCGCATGCACACCGATAGTTGCCCCCAGTGCGGAAGCCAGCGTGACGTACAGGGTGAAATAGATAACTTGACGGAAATAGTTCAGGAAATAGCGTCGGGTAACAAAGCGATTGATCAGGTAACAGGCAATAAACGCTTCCAGGCTATTACCTGCGGCGATCTGAAAGGCGTTCAGGTTTAACTGGTCGACCTGCCAGTGAACCAGAACAACTCCGACGAACACGCCCGGTATGACCCGATACCCCCATAGCAGAATTGCCGCAATGGCAATGCCGCTTGGCGGCCAGAATGGACTGGCATAGCCACCTGAAGCCAAACTCAGTGTCAACTTAGCGGTAAAAAAGTAAACCGTAGCTAAAAGGAAAAGTTTGATAATAAGTGACACCGGAGAGGTGGCTAACCGCATGACGTAATCATCCCTATACGCACAACTAAACAAGCGCCTCTGACAGACGCTACGTTATGGTTATCGACCAGCAAGACAGCAATTCAAGAAAAGCTCTTCCAGAATCGTTTTATCAATTAGTCTACCGATAAACCGCTCTCATCTGGTTAAACAAGCTTACATCCTTGGAACAACTATAGAAGCTAGTTCACACTTTCGACAGCAGACCAAGTGCTATCAGGCAAATAGAACCCGATGGTCACACGTGATCATTGGTGGGATGTTCGGAGTCACTTCGCTCGTCGCCAACCTACCTCATCCGCAGGTTGGCGACGAGCGCCAGCGACTCCCAACAAACAATCTAAATCAGCGCGATCACTGCCGTACGTACTGTTCTTCGTTCTCCAGCGTGGCCTGCAACCAATCACGGAAAGCGATCACTTTTGGCGATGGCGGTTTGTTGGGCAATACCAGATAATGCGCGCCCGACGCTTTCAGGGTGAATGGATGCGCCTGCACCAGCATCCCTTTATCCAGCATCGGTTTGAGGTTAAAGCTACGTGCCAGCAACAGGCCGATCCCGTTGCAGGCGGCATCAAAGGCAGAGGTGCTGGTATCGCACTCCAGTACCGGCATCGGCATCAGATTGGCCAGGTTCTGTTTGCGGAACCACTGCTGCCAGTTCTCCCGGTCGCCGATAATACTGATCAGCGGAAGTTGCAGGATCTTCATGGCATCGTCGTTGATCTGGTAGCGTTCGATAAACTCCGGGCTACCCACTACGATCAAGCGTTCGCGTGTCAGGCGCTCCACCTGCATCCCGGTCCAGTCGCCGAAACCGTTGGAGATCTCGATATCCGCCTCCTCCACCTCATTCTGCGACGGCCATACCGATGACATCAGGCGGATGCGGATACCCGGATGTTTCTCGTAGAAATCGCTCAGGTGGGGCACCAGCCACTGCTGCATAAAACTGGTACCGCACTTCACCGTTAGCAAGGCACGGTGGTCGGTGCCGAACAGCTCGTTGGTGCACGCCTGCAGGTTATTGAAGGCGTCGGTCAGCACCGGCAGGTAAGCCCGCGCCGCGTCGGTCAGATCCAGCTTGCGCGGTTTACGAATAAACAGCTGGGTGTCGAGGTATTCCTCCAGCAGTTTTACCTGCTGACTTACCGCGCCCTGGGTGACGTGCAACTCCTCTGCGGCCCGGGTAAGGCTGCGCAAGCGGGCCGCGGCTTCAAATGCTTTCAGTGCCTTCAGCGGCGGCAGGGGTTTACGATTATGTTTCATACTGCTTATACCCAGAAAAACTAGGGAGTGGTCCCGAAGAAAGGAAACTGCGGCTGTCTTTTAGCAAACCAAGATGACAGTAATATGTCAGCGACTGCGCCCTAAATTTCTGCCACAGCCCTTTGTTCATCGGCATTCCCCGCAAACGCCTGTAAACCGTAGAGTTTCACCCCGCCATTAGAATTTCTAACTCTCTCATCAAGAAATGCTCCATTTTTTAATGCCTGTTCACTGCACAGAATAGCCCCATCAACTTTCAACAAGATGGGACTACACGATGTCTGTTGCCAACCAACAGGACCCGACAACCCAAGCCGATGCCCAGGCTGCCCGTCAGCGCTGGATGGGCATACTGGCTAAAGCCAGCAGCGATGACCTGCAGCAGCAATGGCAGGCGCTGCAGCTGGAACCCGAATACCAGTTTATCCGCAAACCCGAGACCGGCCTGACCATGCTGCGCGGCCGCCTGGGCGGTGCGGGCCAACCGTTTAACTTCGGTGAGATGACCCTCACCCGCTGTGCGGTACGTCTGAGCAGCGGCACCCTGGGCGTAAGCTACATCGCCGGTCGCGATAAACAACATGCGATCACCGCCGCCCTGGCCGATGCCCTGCTGCAGGAGGCCGACACTGCCACCCTGCTACAGAACACGCTGATTACTCCACTGGCTGAGAAACAGGCCGCGCAGGTGCAAGCACGTGCCGCAGCGGCCAACAGCACCAAAGTGGATTTCTTCACTCTGGTACGAGGAGAGGACTGATGGCTGTCATAAGTAACACCCTGATCGCCGGTTTCAACGATCCGGTACAGGACGCCCAGCAGGTGTTCCGCGCTGCGCTGAAAGCGATGAGCGAACCGGGCACCCTGATGGCCTGCAGTTTCACTAAAGAGGCACCGGAAGGTCTGGATAACAGCAGCTGGCAGCTGGCGCTGACTCTGTTTGATGCCGACACCAAAGTCTGGCTGAGCCCTGCGCTGGCGCAGAACGACGCAGTGATCAGCAACCTACGTTTCCACTGCCAGTGCCCGCTGATCGACAACACCGCCGAGGCCGACTTCGCCCTGTGCAACGCCGACGAACTGCCATTTCTGGCGGACTTCAACTGGGGCAACGCAGAGTACCCGGACCAGTCCACCAGCCTGATCGTGCAGGTACCGGCCATCAGCGACGAACCCTTCTGGACCCTCACCGGTCCCGGTATCGAAACCCAGCGCAGCCTGCGCATCGCGGGCCTGCCAGAGCACTTCCGCGCCGATCTGATCCGCAGTCGTCAGCGGTTTCCGCTGGGCATCGACACCTTCTACTGCTGTGGTGATCAGCTGGTAGCCCTGCCACGCACCACCCAGATTGAGGAGGCTTGCTGATATGTACGTAGCAGTTAAAGGCGGCGAGAAGGCGATCGACAACGCCCACGCCCTGATGCGCAGCCAGCGCCGTGGCGACAGTAAGGTCGCCGAACTCAGCGTTGAACAGATCCGTCAGCAGCTGCCGCTGGCCGTAGACCGCGTGATGAACGAAGGTTCCGTCTACGACCCGGAACTGGCCGCGCTGGCTCTGAAGCAGGCGAGCGGCGATGCAGTGGAAGCGATCTTCCTGCTGCGCGCCTACCGCACCACCCTGCCCCGTTTTGGTTACAGCGAACCGCTGGATACCGAAAACATGCAGATCGAACGTCGCATCTCCGGCACCTTTAAGGACCTGCCGGGTGGCCAGATTCTGGGCTCCACCTACGACTACACCCACCGCCTGCTGGATTTTGCCCTGCTGGCGGAGGGTGAAGCGCCCTCTTCACCAGCTGAAGGCTCCTGCACCGAAGCGGGCGAGCTTGAAGACTCTTTATGTGAGCTAGAGGCCTGCCCGCGCGTACTGGAGCTGCTGAATAAAGAGGGCCTGATAGAGCAGAGTCGCCAGCCGGGGGAAGCCGATGAAACCCCACGTGACCTGACCCGTGAGCCGGTCAACTACCCGGCGGAGCGCGCCGTACGTCTGCAGAACCTGATCCGTGGTGATGAAGGTTTCCTGCTCTCGCTGAGCTACGCCGCCATGCGCGGTTACGGCGACAGCCACCCGTTTGCCGGTGAGATGCGTACCGGTCGCGTCAGCGTTGAGCTGGTGCCGGAAGAGCTGGGTTTCCCGATCGAGATTGGTGAAGTGCTGGTAACCGAAAGCGAGATGGTGAACCAGTTCCACGGCAGCAAGGAACAACCGCCGCAGTTTACCCGCGGGTACGGTCTGGCCTTCGGCCGCGCCGAACGCAAGGCGATGTCCGTGGCACTGGTGGAACGCGCCCTACGCGCCGGTGAGCTGGGCGAAGAGGTGCTCTACCCGACCCAAGATCAGGAGTTTGTTCTGAGCCACACCGATTGTGTCTCCGCTAACGGTTTCGTGTCTCACCTGAAACTGCCGCACTACGTGGACTTCCAGTCAGAGCTGGAGATGATCCGCCGCCTGCGCCGCGAGATCGATACCGGCGAAAGTAGCGCTCGCCAAGCCAACGAATCCAGCGAAGAGGACAACCGCCGATGAACGCCGCGACAGCTACCGGCTACAACTTTGCCTATCTGGACGAGCAGTCCAAACGCATGATCCGTCGCGCCATCCTCAAAGGTGTGGCGATCCCCGGTTATCAGGTGCCGTTCGGCGGCCGCGAGATGCCTCTGCCCCACGGCTGGGGTACCGGCGGCATGCAGGTGACCGCCAGTGTGATCGGCGAAGCCGACCGTCTGAAAGTGATCGACCAGGGCGCGGATGACACCACCAACGCGGTGAGCATCCGCCGTTTCTTCGCCAGCACCGCCGGTGTGGAAACCACCGAGCAGACCGCGGACGCCACCCTGATCCAGACGCGCCACCGTATCCCGGAGCGTGCCCTGCAGGAGAATCAGATCCTGATCTATCAGGTGCCGATCCCTGAGCCACTGCGTTTTATCGAACCGCGCGAGAGTGAAACCCGCAAGATGCACGCCCTCAGCGAATACGGCGCGATGCAGGTGAAGCTGTATGAAGACGTGGCGCGCTTCGGCCATATCGCCACCAGTTACGACTACCCGGTGATGGTAAACGGGCGTTACATGATGGACCCGTCGCCGATCCCGAAATTCGACAACCCGAAGATGGACATGATGCCCGCTCTGCAGCTGTTCGGCGCCGGTTTTGAGAAGCGTATCTACGCCGTCCCGCCGTACACCAAAGTAGAGAGCCTGGACTTCGACGACTACCCGTTCGAAGTACAGAGCTGGGAGGAGAACTGCTCCATCTGCGGTTCCAACCACAGTTTCCTTGATGAGGTGATCATCGATGACGCGGGCAGCAAGATGTTTGTCTGCTCCGATACCGACTACTGCCGCGAGCGTGTCGCGCAACAGGAGAATCCAGCATGAGTAACGCAGCTGCGCAACTGCAACCCAACGAGGGCGAGTGGCAGGATATCGAACCCCTGCTGAGCGTGCGTGACATCAACAAGTTTTACGCCCCCGGCAAAGGCTGCGGCAACATCAACTTCGACCTCTATCCGGGCGAAGTACTGGGCATCGTGGGTGAATCCGGCTCCGGTAAATCCACCCTGCTGAGCTGCCTGTCCGCACGCCTGACACCGGATTCCGGTCAGGTGATCTACAACAGCGAACAGTTCGGCGCCATGGATCTTTACGCCTGCGAAGAGTCCCAACGTCGCGTCCTGATGCGCTCCGAGTGGGGCATCGTGCACCAGCACGCCCGCGACGGCCTGCGCATGAACGTCAGCGCCGGCGCCAACATCGGCGAACGCCTGATGGCGGTGGGTGAACGTCACTACGGCGAGATCCGCGAAAAAGCCGCCGAGTGGCTGCAAGCGGTGGAGATCGACACCGGCCGTATCGACGACCGGCCAAGCCAGTTCTCCGGCGGTATGCAACAGCGCCTGCAGATCGCCCGCAACCTGGTCACCCATCCGAACCTGATCTTTATGGATGAACCCACCGGCGGCCTCGATGTATCGGTCCAGGCAAAACTGCTGGACCTGCTGCGCAACCTGGTTTCCCGTCTGGGTCTGTCGGTGATCATCGTCACCCATGATCTGGCCGTGGCCCGTCTGCTGGCGCACCGCCTGATGGTAATGCGTCGCGGCGAGGTGGTGGAAACCGGCCTCACCGATCAGGTACTGGACGATCCGCAACACCCGTACACCCAGTTGCTGGTGTCCTCCATCCTGCAGAACTAGGAGCGCATGATGAGCATGATTGAAACAACGATGATCAACGTATCCGGCGTGGAGAAATCCTTCACCCTGCACAACCAGGGTGGCGCCAGCTTCGAGGTCCTGAACAACGCCTCCCTGCAGGTCCAGGCCGGTGAGTGTGTGGTGCTGCACGGTCAGTCCGGCGCGGGCAAGAGTACTTTCCTGAAGGCACTCTACGCCAACTACTCGGTAAACGAGGGCAGCATCGTACTGCGCGACGGCGAACAGCGGGTGGATATCACCTCCGCCCTGCCGCGCCGCATCATCGCCCTGCGTCGTCAGACGCTGGGATACGTCTCCCAGTTTCTGCGCGTGATCCCACGCGTACCAACACTGGAAGTGGTGATGCAGCCGCTGCTGGATCTGGGCGTGGAGCGCGAGATCTGCGAAGCCAAAGCCAAAGAGCTGCTGAGCCGCCTCAATGTGCCGGAGCGTCTCTGGCATCTGGCACCCAGCACCTTCTCTGGCGGTGAACAGCAGCGCGTAAACATAGCGCGCGGTTTTATCGTCGACTACCCGATCCTGCTGCTGGACGAACCCACCGCCTCGCTGGACGCCAACAACCGCCGCGTGGTGGTGGAACTGATCCGTGAAGCAAAACAACGTGGCGCCGCCATCGTTGGCATCTTCCACGACGAAGATATACGTGATGCCGTTGCCGACCGACTCGTAGATATCAAAGCGATCTGAGTACATGACAGTGAACGAACAGATTCTGACCAATGCGCAGCTGATCCTGCGTGACGAAGTAGTGACCGGTACGCTGGTGATCCGTGACGGCCTGATCGCCGAGATCGACTCAAACATCAGCACCCTGCCGCAGGCGGACAACCTAGACGGCGAATACCTGATGCCGGGGCTGGTGGAACTGCACACCGACAACCAGGAGAAATATTTCACCCCACGTCCCAAGGTGGACTGGCCGGCGCACATGGCGATGGCCACCCACGACGCGCAGCTGATCGCAGCGGGTATCACCACCTCCTTCGATTCCGTGGCACTGGGCGACATCGTCGGCGACAGCACCCGCGTGGAGAAGCTGGATGCGATGGTCAAAGCGATCATTGAAAGCCAGACGGCCGGTATCAACCGCGCCAACCACTACCTGCACCTGCGCTGCGAAGTCAGCTTCCCCGGCCTGATGGAGTTCTTCGAACGTTACATCGGCGAAGATCTGGTGAAGCTGGTCTCTGTAATGGACCACGCGCCGGGCCAGCGTCAGTTCCCACCGGAGAATATTCCGAAATACCGCGAGTACTACCAGATCAAATACGGCCTCTCTGACAGCGAGATGGATGACTTTATCGCCACCCAGCAGGCAAACAGCGCCCAGTACGCCGATCCGTTCCGTCGCAAGATCTGTGAAGTGTGCAACGACCGCGGTATCGCCATCGCCAGCCACGACGATGCCAACGAAGCGCATGCGCGTGAATCTTTCGACCTCGGCATGCAGGTAGCGGAGTTCCCGACCACTCTGGAAGCGGCACGCATCTCCCACGAACTGGGGCTGAAAGTGCTGATGGGTGCGCCGAACATTGTGCGCGGCGGTTCTCACTCCGGCAACATCGCAGCCAAAGATCTGGCGGCTGCGGGTGTGCTGGATATCCTCAGCTCCGACTACTACCCATCGGCGCTGGTGCAGGCAGCGTTTATGGTCGCGGGCATGGAGGAGAACAACTACAGCCTGGCCGATGCAATCCGCCTGGTCACCGCTAACCCGGCCGAAGCGGCAAACCTGCACGACCGTGGCGTACTGGAAGTGGGCCGCCGTGCCGATCTGGTACAGGTCAACAGCCACTCCCTGATGCCGCTGGTCGAGCGCGTCTGGTGTGGTGGTAAGCGCGTTTTCTAACACGTAGCCAGAGGGGAGGATTATCCCACCTCCCCCTCTCACTCTGAAGAAACTTTAATAAGGACAATAAACGATGAGTGGTACCCTGTTTTATCTGATCGGCGCGTCGGGTTCGGGTAAGGATTCACTGCTGGCCGGTTGCCGCGAGAGATTGCCCGCCCATCTGCGCTGCTGCGTGGCGCACCGCTATATCACCCGCGCAGCCAATGTAGGCGGCGAAAACCATATCCACCTGAGCGAAGAGGAGTTCCGCATCCGTCAGGAGCTGGGGCTGTTTTCCATGAACTGGTCCTCCCACGGTTACCACTACGGCATCGGCTCCGAGATCAACACCTGGCTCGACTCCGGCGCCAACGTGCTGATCAACGGCTCACGCGAGTACCTGCCGCAGGCGTTGGAGCTGTATGATGAACTGGTACCGGTGCTGGTCGATGTGGACAGCAGTCAGCTGCGCCAACGTCTGATCAACCGTGGCCGCGAATCCAATCTGGAGATCGAAGCGCGTCTTAAGCGCCATCAACAGATGGTTTCAGAGATGCCCGCCGGTACCCTGCGGGTAGCCAACAACGGCGCACTGGAGGAGGGTGTTCAGGCCCTGCTGGATGTGGTCAGCGCCCACAGCTGGATGGCAGAACCGGCCTGAAAATAGAAGCTAAAATAGTGAGCGTGTGAAATGGCACAAGGAGAGGTAAAAATGCAACTGACCTTGCTGGGCACCGGCGATGTACGTCAGGTACCGGTCTACGGCTGCGACTGCCGTGCCTGCCAGAATGCCCGTCAGCAACCCGCGTTGCGCCGTAAACCCTGCAGTGCCCTGCTGGAATCGGGCGATCTGCGCCTGCTGATCGACGGTGGTCTCACCGACCTGTGCGAACGTTTCCAGCCCGGCGATCTCAGCGGCATCCTGCTCACCCACTACCACATGGACCATATCCAGGGCCTGTTCCACCTGCGCTGGGGCGTAAACGACGATATCCCGGTCTACGGCCCCGAAGATGGCGGTGCCGGTGACGATCTTAAAAAACACCCCGGCATCCTGGAATTCCTGCCGCCGCTCAGCGCCTTTGAGTCCTTTTCACTGCAGGATGGGCTGAGTATCACACCGATTCCGATGCAGCACTCTAAGCCCACCTTTGGTTACCTGTTTGAACAGGGTAACAAACGCATCGCGTACCTGACCGATACCGTCGGCCTGCCCCTGGCATCCGAAGAATTCCTGAAGCAGTTTGAGCTGGACATAGTGGTTATCGACACCAGCGTGCCGCCCCAGCCCGAACCGCCGCGTAACCATAACGATCTCAATCTGAGTGTGGCGATCTTTGAAGCGCTCCAACCGAAGAAGATGATACTCACCCATATCGGGCATGAGATGGATGCGTGGTTGCTGGAGAATGAACTGCCATACGCAGAGCTTGAGGTCGCCCGGGATGGCAGTTGTTATCGATAGGTCTTTGCTTATGACGTCAGGCAGGCTCGGCGTTGGTTGATGCCAGCAGCTCCGCGACGATCGGCGGCAGTTCGATGCCCTGCTGCTCCGCACGTTGCAGCAGCTCCTGATCCAGCTGCTCCTTCAAACCGTTTTTCACCAGCACCGCGTTGCAGGCCAGTTGCAGCTTCAGCAGATGTGGATGGCTTTCACAGGCCATCACCTTCTGCGCCACCTGCGTAGCCACCGCCAGCTCACCACCGAGATAAGGCACATTTGCCAGTTGAGTACCGCTGTTCAGAATCCGTTCTTCCGGCGTTTGCCCCTGTGGTTCTGTGACTTCTGTGTTCAAGCTGCAGTAGAGGTTGATCATCGCCGATACGTCGACCAGATAATTCTTCAACTGGCGCATGGAACTCTCATGCTCTTCAAACTCGGTCACCATCGCCCCGGCATCATTACGCTTGAAGATACTATCGGCAGTACCTTTACGGGACTCGCCCAGATCCAGTAACAGCTCCAGCTGCTGAGCCACATCCAGCGGGCCATCCCGATCGCTAAACCCTTCGTAAATCTCCCGACGCATCGTCTGCAGCTTATCGACCAACGAAAGCTGCGTCATGGTGCTAAGTTCTTTCACCTGACGTTCGATCCGTTCTCGCTGCTGAGTAATTTGATGCTGCTGACGACTCAGCTCGGACGATTGCTTACGCAGACAAGCCCATAACCAGAGGAACGCCACCACACCCGCAATACCAACAATTCCGATGGCCACACCAGACTCAGCAACAAAGGTCGCCACCAGCGATGCACTCAGCAGGATCAACGCGATCGGATAACCCAGCTCAGGTGAGGAAAACTGTTTCAGAACACGGACGAGAATGCGGCGATGGGCGAAGGAAAGGCGGCTAAGCATGGTCATTTCGTTCCCTGAAATTTGGCTAAAAAGCGTGGAGTTGTTTTTGAATAACAACTGGCTATTTAGCGAACATAACTGGGAAGGGGGGTGTTGATCAAGGGCTGATCAGGGTTGTTAGGTGAGGAGCATAGTGTTTGGGGTATTTGGGACGTCCAACCACTTCACAGGTGTCAAGGGAGAGCGGCTGCGCCCTCCCTTAACGATCCGCAGCCCCGCTACTTGCCCGACGTAGCAGAGCGCTGCGGATATATAGGATTCTTTAAAGGACCTCATACACGATGTCGGGAATGGGAAACCCCTCTTTTTCGAGTACACCAATCATCTCTAAGTGATGCTTATCCATATTCTCGTCTATTCCTTCGTGAATAAGTGCCGCTGAATAGGTTAAGCAATATGCTTTATAAAGCGCGCTTTTTTCTAACCTAGATATTGTTTGCGCCAGTTCTTTTACCTGCTCTATCTCCCCTGCCAAGTATGGTACTGATGAAACAGCACCTGCGTACTCAATTACAATTTTTTCGGCGGACTTTTCTTTTTCGACCCGTACCCCAGCATAAGTAAGGTAAAACGACACAATAGCTGAAACCTTGGAGACATAATTCCTAGAAAGATTGAAGGTTTCGAAAAAATCACAATGGCTAGCCAACAACTCTTCCGGTTTTTTTGCCATTTCGTTCAATCTCAAACTTTCCTGAGTGCCAAACTCAGAAAAAAGCTCAATTCCAAGCTGAAAGCTCAAAGAATTGATATCATTTTTCTCCGAAAGAAGAGACTTGGCGTCTTCGAGCATAATCCGCACATTTTCCAATACAGAGAGCCTGGTAACCTCCTTGAGCTCTTTGGTTTGCAGTTGTATAGCCTTCCTCTGTAAGGCTAATTCTTCACGTTGCATCATTAGCTCGGAACCCTGCATCCGAAAGCTGGCAATCAACCAAAGAAATGCTAAAGCGCCAGCAAAACCCGCTACGAAGTCCCCAACCTCATTTGGGTCGTCGGAGATTACGACTACAAGCAAGGCAGCCAGGAGTATTGAGGCCGTTGCATAACCAAGCCAATGCGAAGAAATCTGTTTGAGCGCTTGAACAATATATCGACGGTTGCGAAAAGAAAGGTGGTTAAGAATGCTCATTTCGTTCCCTGAAATTAATCTAGCTGGCTGAAGAACATAGCCGCCTTTAAGCGTATAGAGCAAGGCTTGAATGCTGTCTTTCTTCAGGTAGTGAAGCCTAATAGTACGTTTGAGTCTCCCAGCCCCATGAAGTAGTCAAGGGAGAGCGGCTGCGCCCTCCCTTAACGATCCCTCCTGCAGCCCCGCTACTTGCCCGGCTACGCCGGATGCCCTGCGCGTTTCGGCTACAATCGGCGCTGCGGAACTCGTCGCTTCGCTCCTCAAACAGTCCTCGCGCTTGTCGATTGCATCCTGCAATGCTCGGCGGCGTAGAGGGGGTAATCTCGTGCCATGACTTAACCACGCGAGATCCACCATGCAATCATCGAGTGATAAAGAGCGGATTGGCACTATATTATCTCCCCTCTACGCAGCTGAGTATCGCATCTAGAAATAGGTTGAGTGCTCGGTTGTTTGAGGGCGCGAAGCGGCCGAGTTTCCGAGCACACTATTTCGAGAGAGAAACGCAAGGTACCGGACGAAGTCCGGCAAGTAGCGGGGCTGCCGGGCGGGGCGCGTAGCCGATTGATAAGGGGGGCGCAGCTGCCCCCTCTTATCTCGTCCGACAGGACGACTGATGAAGTTAAATCACCTTACAGAGTATTTAGATCCATCTGATTTCTGGCTTAACCCTCTTATCAATCCAGAGGTTTAACCTCCCCCCTTTTCCAAAGAAAATAAACCGCCGGCACCAACACCAGCGTTAGCACGACAGCGCTGACCATACCGCCGACCATCGGGGCGGCGATACGCTGCATAATCTGCGCACCGGTTCCGGTGCCGTACATGATCGGCAACAGGCCAGCGACTACCGTGGCGACGGTCATCATCACCGGGCGCACACGCATACCGGCGCCTTCCACCACGGCATCGCGCAGATCGGCAAGCGTTAGTCCATCTGGATTCGCTGCCTGTTTGGCTTTGAACGCCTGATTGAGGTAGACCAGCATGATCACCCCGATCTCCACTGCGACACCAGCCAGGGCGATAAAACCTACGCCCACGGCGACAGAGAAGTTGTACTGGTTGAGGTAGAGCATCCAGATACCGCCGATCAGTGCCAGTGGCAGGGTTCCCATGATGATCGCGACTTCGGCGAAGCGACGGAAGTTCATGTAGAGCAGCACCACAATGATCGCCAGCGTCAGCGGCAGTACGTAGCTCAGGCGTTCCTGCGCGCGCAGCAGGTATTCGTACTGGCCGGACCAGTTGATCGAATACCCCGGCGGCAGCTGTACGTTTTCCGCCACGTGTTTCTGCGCGTCCGCCACGTAAGAGCCAAGGTCACGCCCTTCGATATCCACAAAGGTCCAGCCGTTGGGGCGAGCGTTTTCGCTTTTGATCCCCGGCGGGCCATCCTCGATGCGGATATTGGCTACGTCCGCCAGCGCGATCCGCTGACCGGTTGGCGTGACCAGCGGCAGCAGTTTCAGCTTCTCCAGCGAATTGCGGTAGTCCTGCGGATAACGCACGTTGACCGGATAACGCTCCAATCCCTCCACGGTTTGGGAGACGTTCATGCCACCAATGGCGCTGGTCACCACCGCCTGCACATCCGCGATATTCAGGCCGTAACGCGCCGCTTTCAGGCGCTGGATATCCACCTTGATATAACGCCCGCCTGCGACACGTTCGGAGTAGACCGACGCAGTACCGGGCACTTCAGCAATCACCTTCTCCAGCTGCAAACCGATCTTCTGGATCTCCGCCAGATCCGGCCCCGCCACCTTCAGGCCCACCGGGGTTTTGATGCCGGTGGCGAGCATGTCGATACGGGTTTTGATCGGCATCACCCAGGCGTTGGTCAGGCCGGGGAATTTCACCAGTTTATCCAGCTCCTTGGTGAGTTTGTCGGTGGTCATCCCCTCGCGCCACTGGTCGCGCGGTTTGAGGGTAATGAAGGTCTCGATCATGGTGAGCGGCGCCGGGTCGGTAGCGGTTTCAGCACGGCCGATCTTACCGAATACCCGCTCCACTTCAGGGACGGTACGGATCAGTTTATCGGTCTGCTGCAACAGCTCGCGTGCCTTGCCGATGGAGATCCCCGGATAGGTGGTGGGCATGTACATCAGGTCGCCCTCATCCAGCGGCGGGATAAACTCGCTGCCGATTTTGTCGATCGGCCAGAACCCTACAGCCGTCACCAGCAGTGCCGCAGCAACGGTGGTTTTCGGCCAGTGCAGCACCGCGCGGATCACCGGCAGGTAGATCACCAGCAGCAGACGGTTGAGCGGATTCTTATGTTCGGGCAGCACTTTGCCACGGATGCAGTAACCCATCAGCACCGGCACCAGCGTCACCGCCAATCCGGCAGCGGCGGCCATGGCGTAGGTTTTGGTGAAGGCCAGCGGCGAGAACATACGACCTTCCTGCGCCTCCAGCGTGAACACCGGCAAGAAACTGATGGTGATGATCAGCAAGCTGAAGAACAGCGCGGGTCCTACTTCAGCGGCGGCATCTCCGATCACCCGCCAGCGGTTTTCCGGCGTCAGAGGCGTACGTTCAATATGCTTGTGGACGTTCTCCACCATGACTATCGCACCGTCCACCATGGCCCCGATGGCGATAGCGATACCACCCAGCGACATGATGTTGGCGTTGATGCCCTGGTAATACATGACGATAAACGCCATCAGGATGCCCACCGGCAGGCTAATGATCACCACCAGCGAGGAGCGGAAATGGAACAGGAACGCGGCGCAGACCACGACCACCACCACGAACTCCTCCAGCAGTTTCTCGAACAGGTTCTCCACCGCACGTTCGATCAGGCCGGAACGGTCGTACACGGTAACGATCTCGACACCTTCCGGCAGACTGCGTTTCAGCTCTTCCAGCTTGGCTTTGACGCCGTCGATGGTTTTCTGCGCATTTTCACCAAAGCGCATCACCACCACGCCGCCGACGGCCTCACCCTCGCCGTCCAGCTCGGCGATACCACGGCGCATCTGTGGACCAACGCTGATCTCAGCCAGATCCTGTAACAGAATTGGAGTACCCTGCTGGGTCGCGCCTAACGGGATCGCACGGATCGCGTCGATCCCATCCAGATAACCGCTGGCGCGCACCATATACTCTGCTTCCGCCATCTCCAGAACCGAGGCACCGCTCTCCTGGTTGGCGCGACGGATGGCGGTGTTGATATGGGAAAGCGGGATACCAAAGGCACGCAGCTTATCCGGGTCCACCTTCACCTGATATTGCTTCACCATGCCACCTACCGGCGCCACTTCGGATACGCCAGGCACCGTCTGCAACTCGTACTTCAGGAACCAGTCCTGCAGGCTGCGCAGCTCAGACAGATCATGCTGACCGGTGCGGTCCACCAACGCGTAGAGGTAGATCCAGCCCACACCGGTCGCGTCCGGCCCCAGTTGCGGTTTGGCGCTGGCGGGCAGACGCGAAGCTACCTGACTGAGATATTCCAATACCCGGCTGCGCGCCCAGTAGAGGTCAGTATCGTCGTCAAAGATCACGTACACGTATGAATCCCCGAAGAAGGAGAACCCGCGCACGGTTTTTGCCCCCGGCACCGACAGCATCGCCGTGGTGAGCGGATAGGTGACCTGATCTTCTACCACCTGCGGCGCCTGCCCCGGATAGGTGGTTTTGATGATCACCTGCACGTCGGAGAGATCGGGAATGGCGTCGATGGGTGTGTTTTTCAGGGTAAACACACCCCAGCCCAGAGTAATCAGGGTGGCGAGCAGGACCAAAAAGCGGTTCCTGATCGACCAGAAAATCAGTCCCTTAATCACATCACACCTCCTTCACGGGGTGCCTTGGGTTGCGGCAGGATCACGTCGGTGATCTTCAGCTCGCCCATATCGGCGCCGTTCAGCAATACCTGCACGGCGTTGCCCGGCTGCAGCAGGTTGAGGTCTACAGCCTCGTCGACTGGCACCTCCATCACCATCTCTGGCTGCTGCCACATACGGATCGGCGCGTGTTTCAGCACCACCTTGCGACTGTCGGCATCCATTTCGCGCACCTCCGCCTGCGCCCAGGTCTCCTCGATCAGACCCATAGTCGGCGGGGTCATACGCAGGAAATCGGAACTGATGGCGGATTCGGAATCGAGCATAAACTGCGCCGAGGTCACCACCCGGTCTTCGGGATAGAGGCCGTCGAGAATCGCCACCCGCTCGCCGATACGCGCGCCGGTTTTAACTTCCACCGACTTGTACTTGCCCTCGCCCAAGGCCACCACGGCCCGTTGGGAATCGCCGGTTTCGATCAAGGCGCTGGCCGGGATATTCAGCACCTCGCCAGTCGGCTGCGCCAGCAGATCAACCCGGGCGAACATGCCCGGTTTCAGGTCGAGGTCCGGGTTTCCAAAGCGCAGTCGCACGCGCAGGGTGCGGGTCTTTTCGTTAAGGCTGGGGTAGATGTAATCTACGCTGCCACCCCAGTAACGTCCCGGCTGGAAGTCCAGCTGCATACGGGCACTGTCACCCTTACGGATCTGCGCCGCCTGTCGCTCAAACAGCTCTGCAATCACCCAGACCTGATCCAGAGCGCCGATGCGCATCACGCGGGTTGCCGGTTTGATATACATCCCCTGCCGTACCTTGAGCATGCTCACGTACCCGGCACGCGGCGCGTAAAACGGTATGCTGTTCAGCGCCTTACCGGTTTTGCGCAGCTGGCCGATCACTTGTTCGGGCACACCCAACGCGACCAGTTTTTCAGCACTGGCTTTACGCAGGTAACGGTTGCCGCTACGTACCGCGGTCAGGTACTCCTCCTGCGCGGTGACCAGCTCCGGCGAGTAGATCTCATAAAGCAGCGCACCCTCTTCCACAAACTCGCCATCCGCTTTTACGTGCAGCACTTCCAGCCAGCCAGCGATGCGCGAATGTACGTCCTGCTGCTGTTCCTCGTCGTAACCCACGTAGCCAACAGTGCTAATTTTGGCCTGCAACGGACTGAACCAGACCGGCGCGGTGCGCACGCCTAGGTTGTTCTCCACCACCGGATCGATGCTCACCGTGCCCGGTGAATCACCGCCCGCCAGATCCTCCTCGTACACCGGCACCAGATCCATGCCCATCGGCGAGAGGCCCGGTTTGTCGCGTTTGTAGTTAGGGTCCATTGGGGCAACCCAGTAGAGCGGTTCATTGGGATCTTTCGCTTCAGCCGCTCCGGTGCCGGTTGGATTCAGCTGCCCCGGAAGGTAATACCCCGCAGCGGCACCGATCATCAGGGCAGCGGTTGTCAGAATAAACTTGTTCATGGGGTTACCTCAGAAGCGGAAAAAGAATCAGAAGAAGAGAGGACGGGATCGACGGCCGCCAGCCAGAAATTGATATTGCTGATGATCTGCGCACGCTGATGACGCAGCTGGATCTGCATCATTTTGGCCTCAAGCTCGCCCAGCGCGGCGGCAGCCACGTCGCTGAAACGGCTATCGGCAGCAGCGTAGGATTGGGTCGCCGATTGCCTTTTGGCTCGGAGCTGGCGCAGGAAAGCTTTGTCGTAGATCGCCAGTCGCTGCTCGACGCCTTCCAGATTGGCCAGAGCCTGCTGCAGTTGTGCCTGGTATTCGCGCAGGCTCAATAAACGGTCAGAGCGGGCCGCTTCACGCTGCTGAACAGCGGCGTTGCGGCGGGCATCCTGTCGCTTCTCAGGGAACAGAGGCAAATCGAAGGTAACTGCTACGCTGAAGAAATCCGCACGGTCGCGTCCATCCGGCATATCATCGCGGAAACCGTAACTGCTTTCTAAGCGAAAGCCCGGTTTGTAGGCCTGATCCGCCAGCTCCACATCACGCTGGCGGATATTGATATCGCGCTCCAGCAGCTGCAGCTGCGGGTGACGCTGGACGGCGCTACGCAGTGCATCGTTATCGTTCACCGCCACCAGAGGTTTCAGCTCAGGCAATGGGGTTGGTAGCGCTTCCCCACTGAGCGTTTCAGGCAACCAGCGCTGCAGCTCTCCACGTAACGAGGCAGCTTGCTGTCGCATGCGGGTGATGCGGTCGTTAAGTCGGGTGATCTGCAGCTCAGCATCGATCACCTCAAAGCGCCGTGCCTTGCCGCTACGGAAGTTGGCACGACTGATCTCCACCAGCTCCTGAAACAGGTATCGGTTGTTTTCCAGCAAGCGCAGCTGTACTTCCAGCCGGTGCAGTTTCAACCAGTTCATGGAGAGTTGCTGTTTTACCTGAGCCGCACGCAATGCACGTTGCAGCGGTGCTTTGTCCGCTTTTTGGCTGAGCTGCTGCTGACGGATCTGCAGGCTGTCGCCACGCGGAAACTGCTGCGATAGACCCAGTTGCAGCTGGGTCATATTTTCCTGATCGAAATCGAAGCTATCGGTGGGCAGGTTGGCCAGCGCCAGACGCATTTTCGGGTCGGGCAGCTGCCCGCTGGCGATCGCCTGCTGACGCAGCGCCTGCTCCTGATGAACGCTGCTTTGTGCCCAATGGTCATTTTTGATCGCGCTCTGAATGGCACTCTCTAAGCTCAGCTCCGCCTTTACCGGCAGAGTAGTGGCAGCAAACACTGCCAATAGAAAAGAACGAATTTTCATAATCCTTTCTCATACACACAGAAATATCTCCCGCACGGGATAACCCGGCAGGCCATAGCGATGTCAGAAAAGGATTACTTAATTCAGAAAAACGGCGTGTTGCAGGTGCAAGCGCGGATAACTGCGCAGGAAGAAACGCTGACGTACGTAGGGGCCGACAAGGCGGACCTGTCGCCACAACATCGCCAGCATAACGCTGGCAGCCAGCAGATAGATCAGGAAAACGCTGTGCGCGGGGTCGGCATCCTGCATCGGATCCACAGCAAGGTTTCGACTCCATTCACAGCCACTTTCACCGCCACCGCAATGGGCGCTATCCGGTAAAGGCTGATCATGACTCGCGTGGGAAGTATGGGACGCCTGATGATGACTGTGATCGATCAACTCAGCGTGCATCACGGAACTCTGCTTACCTGAAGCCTCAAGCCAGTTTGTGCACACACCGACTGAACAATACAGCACGAAGAACAGCGCAGCACAGGCTGCCAGTGTTCGTCTGCCGATTGATCTGAAGTATGCGAGCATAAACTGAAGGTCCGTTTCCCGAAATTAGTGGTAAATCACCGAACGGTGTTAGGCGTAGGATAGCGGAGCCGGTGAAAAGTTTCATGCAAATGATCAGTTGATCTGCACAGAACCCTTCCCTGATCTACAACTTAAGTGGAATAATGCTCTTTAAATAACCGATAAAAAGCGCCGAAAGAGCGCTGCTACTCCATAAATGATAGGGCCAAACTGCATGACTGAAAAAACACGAGGTCGATTGACCACCCGTACTATGGCGATGCCCGCCGACACCAACCCTGCCGGTGATATCTTCGGTGGCTGGGTGCTCTCACAGATGGATATCGCAGCCGGTATCTGCGCCGGACAACGCGCGCAGGGCCGTGTAGTGACCGTTTCCGTCGACAGTATGAGCTTTATCCGTCCGGTAAAAGTGGGTGATATTCTGGGTGTGTACACCGATATCGATGCGGTAGGCCGCACCTCCATCAACGTGCATGTAGAGGCCTGGGTGCGCCGTGGCCGTATCGGCCAACGCGAGAAAGTGACCGAAGCGACCTTTAAATTTGTTGCGATCGATGATGACGGAAAATCCACCCCGGTGCCTGCCGAGGAAGACCTGCCCGCTTACGCTCTGGAGGGGTATTCGGTGGACGATCTGCGTTAAGCAGTTGCCGATAAGTCACGACGAAAAAGGGGTAAGCCGTGTGCCTACCCCTTTATTTGTTCTATTCCCCTACTCCCACTCCATCTCTTCAAACACACGCAGGGCGTTGCGTTTGTGG
Source organism: uncultured Marinobacterium sp. (assembly GCA_947501565.1). Lineage (GTDB taxonomy): Bacteria > Pseudomonadota > Gammaproteobacteria > Pseudomonadales > Balneatricaceae > Pontibacterium. The sequence goes on along the minus strand of CANMWJ010000004.1, from coordinate 240,217 downwards.
ATCTGTTCGTAGACTTCGAGGTAGCTGAACTGGCTCTGATCGATCGCCGCTGCGGCGCTCATATCCTCACCCTCTTCGACCAGCTGCCCCACGGATTTGCGTAAAAACACCAAATAACGGTAGGTATCACGTTCCGCACCGGCCAGGTCGGTGGGTTGGCCGTGACCCGGTACAATTACGTTTGGTTGCAGCTGCTGAATCACCTTAAAGGCTTCGATCCAAGCCAGATGTTGCGATTGCGGACCCACGCCTAACATCCGATCCATGTAGACCACATCTCCACTGAACAGCAGTTTGTGCTCGGGCAACCACAGCAGCGTCTCACCTCCGGTGTGCGCCGGGCCTACCGGGATCAGTTGCAGACGCACGCCTTCTACCGTCATATCGGTGATCGCATCCACGCTATTCTGTGCCACCTGCAGTTCGGTGCCCGCCCAGCTTTGCTGAGTGTAACCGGAGGTTCTTTCAACCTGTGTCTCCCCCCGTGCCTGCTGATCTTCCTGAGTCTGGGTGGAGGTCAGGGTTTTCGCACCTTGTACGCTGAAGTAGGCGTTACCGAACCAGCGGTGGTCCTGCCCACCGGTGTTGATCACCAGTTTGATCGGTTTATCGGTGACCGCCCGGATCTGCTGCTCGATCGCTTTGGCGCCGAGCAAGGTTCCGCCGCTATCGATCAGGATGACACCCTGTTCGCCGACGATAAAACCAAAGTTCGCGTTATTGCCCAGATTTCTGGCGGAGCGCTGCTCCATAGGCCCGATCAGCGCGTAGACGTTCTCGGCCACCTGGATACGCTCCAGCGGCTGGGCCTGTGCCACAGCCATCGTCATCAGACAGGCCAGCAGCACACCCAATCCTTCTATCCCTCGACGGATCACTGCAGCCATTGCTTGATCTCCTCCTGCGCCGGGATGGAACCGCTGTGCACCAGCGTTTCATCCACAACAACAGCCGGGGTGCGCATCACCTGATACTGCATGATCACCTCCGGGCGGGTCTCCTTGATCACTTCAACGTCGGCGCCCATTGCCTGCGCTACACGTTCGATCACCTCTGCAGTTTTTGTGCATTTAGTGCAACCGGTACCCAGTACTTTGACGGTTTTCATCGTCCTTCTCCTTGTATTACTTGTGACGGCCTAGAGCGCAAACGCCACGTTAAAGATCCATCCCATCACTGTAAATGAGAGCAACAGGACCACAAATATCAGTGCCAGCAGACGCCACTGCATCACTTGCTTGAGCAGAATAAACTCAGGAAAACTCGCTGCCACTGTGCTCATACAGAACGCCAGTGTGGTGCCGACCGGCAATCCCTTCAGCAGCAGGCTTTCCATCACGGGAATCACCCCAGTTGCGTTGGAGTAGAGCGGAATGCCCATCAATACTGCTGCAGGCACCGACCACCACTGTCCGTCGCCCAGGTGGGACTCCAGCCAGCCCTCGGGCACAAAGCCATGTAATCCGGCACCTAATCCCACGCCGATAATGACCCACTTCCAGACACGCCCGAAGATCTCCAGCATCTCGGTTTTGGCAAAGTCATGCCGGTCCTGAAAGCTTAGCTTGCGGACCTCACACTCGATCTCCATACCCGGCTGTTGCACCGCCTGTTGATAGGCTTTCGCGGCAAAGGGCTGCAGCCAGCGCTCGGCGCGCAGCAGGTCAAGCAGCGCGCCGCCCATAATGCCGATGGTCATCCCCACCAGCACATACATCAGTGTGAATTTCCAACCCAGTAAGCTGAGCAACAGCAAAACTGCGACCTCGTTGATCAGTGGTGAGGTGAGCAGAAACGCCATGGTGATGCCCACCGGAATACCCGCGGAGGTAAAACCCAGAAATACCGGGATGCTGGAGCAGGAGCAGAACGGTGTAATTGCCCCGAAGGATGAGCCCATCAGATAACCCACCCCGCGATGCTGGCCGCTCAGGTAGCTACGCACACGTTCCACATCCATAGCGGCGCGCAGAAAAGAGATTACGTAGATCATCACCAGCAGCAACGCGAAGATTTTGGTGACGTCCTCGACGAAGAAGTGCAGCGCGCTGCCCCATTTGGTTTGCGCTGATAATCCCAGCTGTTGATAAACCAGCCAGTCAGCCAGATAGGTAAAACTTGCGAACATCAGTCGATCCCCTTCATTTTGACGGCACCAGAGAGATAGCCGCCAAAACATTAGATATTCTGTATATATGGAAATTAGTATATACGAAATATCAAATATAAATACCCCCAAGTGGGATTTACTTGATCTGAGGCTGCGCAGTCAGTCGCTGCTACCGGATTCCTGCCGCTTGCGGTACTGGGCCGGGCTGATACCCATCCGCTCCCGAAACATGAAGGTAAAGGCTGAGAGCGATCCGTAGCCCAATTCCAGCGCGATACTGGTGACAGACTTGTTGGTGTTCAGCAACTCGATCGCCTTCAACATCCGCAACTGTAATCGCCAATGTTTGAGGGACATGCCGGTCGCTTTACGAAATTTCCGGTCGAGAGTACGTTGTGAGGTGGCAACCCGCTCGGCCAATACCGCAGTCGATGCCGTATCGTCGGGGTGCTCGAAGAGATGGTTACAGAGCTGCACCAGATCCGGTTCGGTTGGCCAGGGCAGATGGACCGGTTCGCGCTCCAGACGGCATAACGCCTGAAGCAGCAACTGGATCAGGTCCTGTTCATACCCCTGCAGAGGATACTCCACCGCAAATCCCGCCGCCTCGCGAATCAGCTCTCGCACCATCGGCGTCACCTGCAGCACGCAACTCTGCGCCCCACCGGGCAACGCAAACGCTGCGTCGATGTAGAGGCTTTTCAGGTCCGCGCCATATTCGCTGTACACACTGTGCTCGCAGCCCATCGGCAACCAGATCGCCTGTTCAGGCGGTACGAAATAACGCTCCCCCTCCACAGTAACAACCAACACACCGGAGATCGCGTACAGCAGCTGATGCCAGTTATGTGAGTGGGCGGGGAAACAATGCCTTGCCGGGATTTCCTGCTGCCGCACAAAAACCTCGCGCGGCAGTACGGTCATATCCAGCAAACTCAGGACTTGGGCTGACTCACTCACAAACTGGCTCACTTTATAAATTGGCCGACTTTATAAATAAAGTGTCATTTTATACAAAGATAGCCACACCTGTATTCGCTACCTTATGGGAAAACGATAAGAACAGTCCGAGTAAGAGGTCACCATGAACACCATCACCAAAGGTATCTATCAGCTGGTCGAGGAAGCCAACCAGGTCGTGGAGGAGATCTCCATCGCAGAAGCACGGGAGCTGCTTGGGCAGTCCGGCGTTCAATTTGTGGATATCCGCGATATCCGTGAGCTCAATCGCGATGGCCGCATCCCCGGCGCCTACCACTGCCCACGCGGCATGCTGGAGTTCTGGGTGGACCCGGAAAGCCCCTACGCCAAACCGATCTTCCAGCAGGACCTCACCTTTGTATTGTTCTGCGCCGGTGGCATGCGCTCAGCGCTGGCCGGTCGTGCCCTGGTCGAGATGGGATTAAGCAAGGTGAAACATGTGCATGGCGGTTTCAGCGCCTGGCAGGCGGTTGGTGGGCCGGTTAAGTTATATGGCGCAGACTGAGGCCTCTGCGCCTGAGAATAAGCCGCTCAGGCCTGGGCTCGGTAACGCCGCTCCGGACGCCCGACACTGCCGTAACTGACTTCAGCCACCAGCTCCTGGGTGCTGACCAGATACTCCAGATAACGGCGGGCGGTGGTGCGGCTGGCACCGATCTTCTCGCCCATCTCCTCGGCACTCAGCGGTTCTCTGTCCGCACTGAATACCTGACGGATCTTCTCCAGCGTGAGCGCATCGATCCCCTTCGGCAGGCGGATCTCGGATGGCGCGGTCGGAGCCGAGGTAACACCGCGCGGCAACATGGTATCCACATCACTCTGCACAATCTGGCCCATCGCCTGCAGTTTCTCCCGGTGTTTACTGTAGCTTTGCAAGGTTTCCTGCAGACGCTCAAACACCAGCGGCTTGAGGATGTAATCGAAAACGCCACCACGTAAGGCCGCCTGCAGGGTTTCCACCTCCTTGGCGGCGGTAATCAGGATAACGTCGGTTTCGCTGTTCTGGGCGCGCAAGGTACGCAGTAACTCCAGGCCGGTGCCGGTGGGAAACTGGATGTCCAACAACAGCAGTTCCGGTTTCAAGACGTCGGTCAGATCCTGCGCCTCCTCCAGCCCGTGGGCCACACCCACCAGCTCAAAGCCTTCGATCCGTTCGAGGAAACGGCGTTGAATTTCTGCGATCTGCTGATCATCTTCGGCGATCACTACGCGGATAGGGTTCATTATTGTTATTCACTCCTTCGTCCGTCACGCTCCGGTCACTAACGACCGCTCTTTAGGTATATAGACAATAAAACGGCTGCCACCGTGCTCTGCCGGCTCCACGGTGACCGTTCCGCTGAGGTTATCAAGCAGCACTTTCACCAGATGCAGGCCGATACCGTGCCCCGCTTTGCCCTTGCTGCTGACGCCCTTCTCAAAGATCCGCTGCTGCTCCGCTTCGCTGATACCTGGCCCCTGATCCTCGATCTCAAAGATCAGGTCGTTGCCCAGATCTGTCATGGTCAGCAGCACCTCGCCATCACGGCCACCGGTTTTCAGCGTCGCTTCCAGAGCATTGTCGATCAGGTTGCCGATGATGCTCACCAGCTGTTCACGCGGCAGGTGGTCCGGCAGCTCAGTCATGCGGCTCTCTGGATCAATCTTCAGGCGCAGTCCCAGTTCGCGTGCGCGGTTGTATTTACCCAGCAGGCAGCCCGCCAGAATCGGGTCGGGTACCGCATCGAGCAAAAGCCGAATCAGTTTCTGATGGCTGCGGCTCTCCTGCCCGATCAGCGCCAGCGCCTCCTCCTTGGCATCGATCTGGATCAGCCCGGCGATGGTGTGCAGTTTGTTGGAATACTCGTGCGCCTGACTACGCAGGGTATCGGCGTACTGCTGGATACGGGTCAGTTTCCGGCTCACCAGATCCAGCTCGTCCTTACGCCGAAAACTGGAGACTACACCGGTGATGGTGCAGCCCTGTTTCAGCGGCAGGCGGTTGGCAACAAAGGTGAGGTCGTTAAACCAGAGTTCGCGGTCGTATTGGGGTTCGCCGCTTTGCAGCACCTCCAGCATGGCACTGTCGGGAATAACATCGGTGATATGCTGGCCACTGAGTTGGGTACCCTCGGGCAGGTTCAGCGTCTCCGCCGCTGCCCGGTTGAAGGTGGTAATACGCCCTTCAGCGTTGATGGCGATGATCCCCTCACGTACCGACTCCAGCGTGGCTTTCTGTTCATCAAACAGGCGCGCGATCTGCTCCGGTTCCAGCCCGAAAATCGCCTGTTTGAAGTGGTTGGCAAACCAGACTGCGATAAAGGCACTCAGTGCGAAAGAGATCAGGATTACGGTGATCAACGTCAGACGGTAGCGCTGGATTACGTCGGCTACCCGGTTGAGGTCATACCCCACCGAGACCACGCCAACCACACGACTGCCGTCAACGCTGAACACCGGCGCTTTGCCGCGCATCGACCAGCCCAGGCTACCCTTCGCCTTGGAGATATACCCCTCGCCATAGATAAGCGCCCGGGCACTGTCATCGCCGTCATCATCCGCCATGGAACGGCCGATCTTCTCCGGGCTTGGGTGCGCCAAACGGATCGCTTCACGGTCACCGATCACCACAAAGCGGGCCTGTGTTTTGGCCGCCAGCAGCAGGCTGACCGGCTGCAGGTAGCTGGAATCCTGTGCGTCCACCGCCTGTGCCACGGCAGGCAAGGCGGCGATAGTTTTAGCCACATGCAGGGCGCGCTGACCGATCTGCTCATCCAGCGACTGGTGCAGATAGTGCACGGCAAAGAGTCCGATAAACCCGGTCTGGACAATGGTCATCAGGCCAAGGATCAGGATCATCCGGCTTTTCAGTTTGAGGCGATTAAACAGGTGCATACTTCTATATACGGTTATTCCCTGAGCTACTCTGAGCTTAGCGAATCACTCTGCCAAACACCCGTAAACATTATGAACAAAACGTCTTTTAGGGTTTAAAAAGCCTTTAAGCCCACAAGCTGTTCCTGCTTTCCGGCCCGCTCTACCTTGTAAGCAAATAACGACAACAACGAGGTAAGAGTCCCATGTTCGCTAAACCCCATTTCCGCAAACGTTCCACACTGATCGCCGCTATGCTGGCCGGTGCGCTGACCGCCGGTGCTTCTTTCAACGCATCTGCAGTGGAAAGCATCCACTTCCTGATTCCTGGCGGTGCCGGTGGCGGCTGGGATGGCACGGCACGTGGTACCGGTGAGGCACTGCACAAGTCTGGCCTGATCGACACTGTCTCCTACGAAAACATGTCCGGCGGTGGCGGCGGTAAAGCCATTGCCCACCTGATCGAAACCGCCGATCAGAAAACCGACACCCTGATGGTGAACTCCACCCCGATCGTGATCCGTTCCCTCTCCAAGGTGTTCCCCCAGTCCTTCCGCGACCTAACCCCGATAGCCGCCACCATCGGTGACTTCGGCGCGTTTGTGGTGAAAAAAGACTCCAGATACACCAGCTTCAATCAGGTGGTGGCCGATTACCGTGAAAATCCACGCAAGGTGAAGATCGCCGGCGGTTCCGCTCGCGGCAGCATGGATCACCTGGTCGCGGCGATGGCATTCAAGTCGGCGGGCGGCAACCCACGTCAGGTACGTTACGTGGCCTACGACGCGGGCGGTGATGCGATGGCGGGGCTGCTCTCCGGCGAAACCGAACTGCTCTCCACCGGCTTCAGTGAAGCGCTGGCGCTGGCGGAAGCGGGCGAAGTCCGCATTCTGGTGATGACCGGCGACAAACGTTCCGACGCTGCACCCGAGGTCCCGACCCTGAAAGAGCTGGGTTACGACGCAACCTTCGTTAACTGGCGTGGTTTCTTTGCGGCACCGGGGATCTCCGATGCGCAGAAAGCTGAGTTCGTCGAAGTGCTGGTCAAGATGTACGACACCGAAGAGTGGGAAACCGTACGTGCCCGCAACGGCTGGACCGAGATCTTCAAGCCGGATACCGACTTTGTTCGCTTTCTGGAACAGCAGGAGACCGAAGTGGGCGCTCTGATGCGCGAGCTGGGTTTCCTGAAGTAACGAATCCGCAGTACCTCTAAGCAATCCGAACCATCGTGTTCTCTTCCCTCCGGCGCCCGCTTTCTTCTGTCGCGGGCTCACCGGAGCTTTTTAAACCAAGACCTGTGTAACGAGGTCTCGGGGGTGTTCCATGAATATCTGTAAAGACCATATCGGCGGCCTGATCTTTCTGCTGCTCTCCGTCGCTTACGGTTACTACGCCGGTCAGATTCCGTTGTTACCCGGCGACGAATATGAACCATTCCACGCGCAGACGCTGCCAAACGTGCTCTCTCTGATGGGTGGTGTTTTGGCGATCGCCCTGCTGCTGACCGCTGAACGCGGCGAAGGCAGCCACTTAAAACTACGCGGTTACGACTTTGCCTTGGTTGCCAAACTGCTGGTGCTGGTGGTGCTGTTTGCCCTGGCGCTGGAGTGGGTCGGCTTCCTGCTGGCGACCATTATTTTCCTGATCGGCGGCTACTGGCTGCTGGGCGAGCGTAGTGTGAAAACCCTGCTGCTCGCATCCGTGCCCTTTGCCGTTGGCATCTGGGCGATCCTGACCCAGCTGCTGGATATCTATCTGGCACCGGGTGCCCTGTTTTCTCAGATTTTAGGAGGCTGAAGCGATGTTAGACGGTATCTTCACCGGGCTGTCCACCGCGGTCATGCCCTTCAACCTGATGATGGTAGTGGTCGGCTGTTTTGCCGGTACCTTCATCGGTATGCTGCCGGGATTGGGACCAATCTCCGCCGTGGCCCTTATGATCCCGATCACCTACGGGCTTGATCCCTCTTCCGGCATCATCCTGATGGCGGGTGTGTATTACGGTGCAGTATTTGGCGGCTCCACTTCCTCCATCCTGATCAATGCGCCGGGCTGTGCCAGCACCGTGGTGACCTCCTTCGACGGTTATCCAATGGCACAGCAGAAACAGGCGGGTAAAGCGCTGGCGCTGGCGGCGTATTCCTCCTTCACCGGCGGTACCATCGGCGCGATCATCCTGCTGTTTGCCGCACCGGCACTGGCGTCTGTCTCGCTGAGTTTCCAGTCCAGCGACTACTTCGCGCTGATGATTCTGGGCCTTACTGCCGTGGCAGCGTTCTCCGGTAAAGGTCAGGTGATCAAAGCGCTGATCATGACCGTGTTCGGCCTGATGATCGCCACGGTGGGCACCGACACCACCTCGGGTACGCCACGTTTCACCTTCGGCAATATCGACCTGATCGACGGCATCAGCTTCCTGCTGCTGGCGATGGCGACCTTTGCCCTCACCGAAGTGGTGATGACCGTACTCAAGGGTCAACACAAAGAGGAAGATGAACAGATGGACATGGCCTCGCTGGGCAGCATGAAGCTGAGCCGCGACGAGGTAAAACACGTAGCCCCAACTGTCGGTCGCTCCTCTGTGTTTGGCTTCCTGGTGGGCGTGCTACCGGGCGCCGGTGCCACCATTGCGTCTTTCCTGGCTTACGGTCTGGAGCGCAATCTGGCCTCCGCCAAAGAGAAGCTGAAGTTTGGTAAAGGCGCCCTGCGCGGTCTGGCTGCACCAGAATCCGCCAACAACGCGGCCTCCACCGGTTCCTTCGTACCGCTACTGACGCTGGGTATTCCGGGCTCCGGCACCACCGCCATCATGCTCGGTGCGCTGATCGCCTACGGTATCCAGCCGGGTCCACGTCTGTTTATCGACAACCCGGACGTGTTCTGGTCGGTGATCATCTCCATGTACTTCGGCAACCTGGTACTGCTGATCCTTAACCTGCCGCTGATCCCGTACATCTCTCGGTTGCTGGTGATCCCGCGTCCGATCCTGATTCCGCTGATCCTGTTCTTCTCGATCACCGGGGTTTATCTGGTCAGCTTCAACACTTTCGATATCCAGATGATGGTGATCATCACCGTGATCGCGATCTTGCTGAAGCTGCTGGAGTTCCCAATGGCTCCGATGCTGCTGGGATTCATCCTCGGCGGAATCATGGAGAACAACCTGGCCCGTGCGCTGGTGATCTCCGATGGCAGTCTGGAATTCCTGTGGCAGCGCCCATTAACCCTCGGAATTGTGGTGACCGCCATTGTCGTGCTTTGCATCCCGCCACTGCTGGAACTTCTGGCCCGCAAACGCGGCAAAAACACAGCCGATGAACGAGGACCGGAAGTCGCCGTAAGTGAAGGCGAAGGCTAGAGCGCTGACTGACCAGTGTTCTGAACAAAAGACGAAACCCAAGCCACACCACTGAATTCGGGAGAACAACTGCCAACCCTGATCCCAAATCGACGGTTTAGCTGAACTCCCAACTGAGGAACCTGCTAATAAATCCGAAACGCCTCTGGCTTTCAGAGCAATTCGAGATCAAGGCAGCGATTACAGACATGCTGGTTGCCTGGCGAAAATCGCTAACGAAGAGATCGGATTGCTCTGAACGCCCCGAAGGGCGGGCGGTAAAACTGCTTTATGCTTTGTCAGTCTGTTTGGAAAGGACCAGTCATTCCGCTGAGCAGCCTTTCGCGCATCAACGTGTCCTTTGTGTAAAAGCTGTTTTATCGACCGCAGAGAAAGTATCGGACTTGTTCGTAGGTTCCTTAACCTCCCCCGCTTGCAGATTCAACGGTGCTGCCCGATCAGCACCGCGGGGAGCCTTTGTCCTAAAAAACGAAACCACACCGCAGGCGGTGGTTTCAGGATAAAAACAACAGGTAGTAAATAATGAAAAATCCGATCGCGAAAACTGTACTGGCTGCTGCTCTGGCCGCTGTAACCGCAGGCGCTGCACAGGCAGCAACCATCTACGAAGGCAACGGCCTGAGCTACAAAGTTAAAGGCGACTGGCAGATCCAGCTGCGTCAGAAAGCAGGTCAGGATAAAGATCTGGACGTCGAGTTTGACGATCTGGAGCTGAAAAATACCGTGACCTACGATCTGGATAACGGTATGAAAGCTTTCGGTCAGCTGGATTTCAGCTTCGACAGTGAAGGTAACGACTCCAGCAAAGAGAGTGCAAAACTGGAAGAAGCTTACGTCGGCCTGGACTTCGGTAACGCCGCTGTTGCTATCGGCCGTCAGAACCTGGCCGGTGACGAGTTCGGCGTGGAAGCCGCGCTGGAAACCCACACCGCACAGGACCGTTTCGAGCAGGTCGCTGACAAGGGTGACGACGTGATCCGCCTGGATGCAAAGTTCGACAACGTGACGGTGATTGCTTCTGCACTGATCGCAGCGGAAACCTCCGCCAACGGCAACGGTGAAGCCTTCGACCTGTTCGTTGCCACCGAACTGGGTGGCGTTGAGCTGGCCGCGGCTTACCAGACCTACAACGCCAACACCGCAGGCGCACAGGATCAGAACACCTGGGGTGTGAGCGCGGCTTACAACTTCGGTTTTGTCGCGCTGGCTGCGGATTACAGCACCACCGATACCGGTGCGGGCGATAAAGACGTAACCAATCTGGCAGCGGTGTTCAAACTTTCTCCGACCACCAAATCCGCCATCGGTGTGGTTAAGTCCGACGAGGGCAGCAGCGACACCACCGAATGGTACGCCAACGTGGAATACAAATTTCCGTCACAGAAAAATGTCAGTCTGTTCGCCGAGATCGCAGACACCGATGAAACCGGTTCCGACCTGGGTTATCTGACAGGTATGCGTATCAAGTTCTGAGGTTGAGCACCGGGTATATGAATCCTCTTCCCCCTTCTTAGGATTCAGGTATCCGGGCGATACCAAAGCCATCGGCAGGGATGCCGGTTCGTCTCAGTACCTTTTGTGTCAGCGTTGCCTCAACAATGTGCAAAAGTGCTTTCTTAGCTTGGCCGGTATTCAGTACCGGCCTTTTTTTTGCTTTCCGCTTACGCAGCGCAGGTTATACCCCCTTGTAGGTTGGTCATCGCCCCAAGCGATGCCCAACGATTCCTGCATCGAATCAAATTATTCATCCCAAAGGCCGTTGGGCAATGCTACGCATTGGCCAACCTACCGGTACCGTGCGGCTTGCCAGCGATACCCAATATCAACCTTGTAGGTTGGTCATCGCCCCAAGCGATGCCCAACGATTCCGGCATCGAATCAAATTATTCATCCCAGAGGCCGTTGGGTAATGCTGCGCATTGGCCGACCTACAGGTACCGTGCGGATTGCCAGCGATACCCAATATCAACCTTGTAGGTTGGTCATCGCCCCAAGCGATGCCCAACGATTCCGGCATCGAATCAAATTATTCATCCCAAAGGCCGTTGGGCAATGCTGCGCATTGGCCAACCTACGTTGAACCTTCACAAAAACTACCGGTTATTCGCTTCCAACTGGACTCGTGCCAAACCATCAACTGGTCTCAGGGAACTATCTCGCTTTATGGTTAACTAATAACCAGCAGTTTTATTCCTGTGAAGCAAAAAGTATCTGGTCACCCGGGTATTTTTTCGTTCGCAGGTCGATAGCCAGTAGACTCTCATCCCCTTCGAGACACTGGCATACGCGTTGCGGACGCGGGTTAATGGATCAACAGCCCGTTTTTAACGTACTAGTGATTTTTATGTGAGGGAGAGGACTGTTCCCTCACTTTTTTCACTCCCGCCTCCGGGTCGGACAACAGACACAAAAAAGGCGCTCATTTCAGAGCGCCTTTTTACTTTCATAGCATCGGCTTATTTCACCAGATGCTCATAACGCTGGTCGGTCAGGGTTTTCATAAAGGAGACCAGCGCGTCAATCCGTTTCTCTTTCAGTGCCGGGCCGGTTTCCAGCTCCTTCAGGGAGATATTCTCAGCCACCTCTGGTGCCCCCCACTGCTCGCCGGTTTCCGGGTTGATCTGACGTTTCGCACTTCGGCTGTTGTACTTGTCGTAGAACAGCACCACGGTGCGCAGGTCCTGAAATACGCCGTTGTGCATGTAAGGACCGGTTACTGCCACATTGCGTAGGGTTGGCACCTTGAACTTGCCCGCCTGCGCCGGATCGTTCACCTGTGGATTATCCAGCAGGCCACGATCTACAAAATCGGCCGCAACGCCGTTTTTGGCGCGAGCAGCGGTATTCACCGGCACACCGATGTTGTGGTACTCGTAGTTGGTAAAGATCTCCTGCGGATGACGCTGGGACTTACGCAGCTGATGGCAGACGTTGCAGTTGGTAAACTGCTGGGAGAAAAACAGGGTGCGCCCCAACTCCTCCTGCGAGGTCAGATTGTACTCGCCGCGCAGAAAGCGGTCGTATTTGGAGTCGAACGGCGCAAACAGCTCGGTACGTTCAAAAGTCGCGATACTGTCAGCCATCGCCGCGTAGGTTTTATCGGCATCTTCAAAGATTCCATCGCCGTAGATTGCGGTAAAACCGGCCAGATAATCCGGATTTTCTTTCAGGCGTCCTACAGTCGCTGCCTTCGACGGCATCCCCATCTCAATCGGATTCGTGGGCGGCCCACCGGCTTGGCCGGCCAGACCGTTTTCCCGACCGTCGTGGAACTGACCACCGATGTATTTGCCATCTTTGGTCAGCTGGAAGCTCGGGCTGAACATTGTGTAGGCGGCGGTCGGCGCATTGCGATCACCCAGCGATCTGCCGTCATCCCCCAGCGATACGGCACCGCCAACACCATTATCTCGAGGATCGGCGAAGCCACGGTCGGGTGCATGGCAGGTCGCACAGGACTGGGTGCGGTTCTGGGACAGGTTGGTGTCAAAATAGAGTTGCTGACCCAGCTTCGCTTTTTTCGCTTCCTGATCGACAGCATTGTCACTGACACCGCTAGCGCTTATGCAGCCGCTCAACAGTACCGACAGTCCGATACCTGACAGAAGTTTTATCGACATTGACACCTAAAGTCCTCATTCAAAAACTAACTGATAATTACTTTTATTTGCAATTATACACAGATAGATCCTGAAGAGGTTGATCTTAATCAGCGTAGGCTCAGGCGTCAGTGTCGTGGCCGGGTAGCTCTAGTGGCGCCCCACATGGTGAGTGGTCCAGGATTCCTCCGCGTTTGCCATATGCGCTGAGCGATGACCATGGGAACTCTCCGGCCAGTCTCCGAACGGGAACGGTTTGGCTTCGCTGTTGAAGGTGAGGTAGCGCAAAATCTGATACACGTAGGTGCTCAGGCTTTTGCCAAACACCAGTAAACGTTGGTTACGTTCGCCGGTAAACAGCAAGAGGAAGAACTGAAATACCACGACCGCAACGATCACAATCTCCGCCACGGTATAGAACAGGCCGAACAGCAGCATATAGAGCAAACGCATCCAGATACTGCTTCTGGACAGGTTTTGCTTTAAGTCATGGCTCATAGCAAACTCCTGAAATGGGTGTGTGAAGGCGTGTCTTAAAGTATATGCAGAATTCAGGAATGTTCATTGCGCACATGGGCGGGAGGCATAAACGCCAGGCACAAAAAAGCCGGCACTTTCGCACCGGCTCCTTTGTCGTCGTCTTTTGTTAACAGCCGCAGCTGTTGCGGGTAGTACAGCCTTACAAGCTGCCCAGACCCAGTGTGGTCAGAGTGTTCTGACGCACGGTTTTCAGCAGCTCGGCATCATCGACCAGAGACTCCTTGTAGGAAGGAACCATCTCTTTCATTTTTGCCTGCCACTCAGGTGAATTCATCTGCTCGGAGAAGCAGCTTTCAACCACCTTAATCATTGTCTGTACCGCAGTAGAAGCACCCGGAGATGCACCCAGCAGCGCAGCCAGTGATCCGTCTTCAGCGGAGATCACTTCAGTACCGAACTCCAGCTTGCCACCCTTTTCAGGGTCGTTCTTGATGATCTGTACACGCTGACCCGCGTAAGACAGTTCCCAGTCTTCGTTTTTCGCATCCGGGAAGAAGGTACGCAGAGCATCACAACGGGAGTCGTGTGTCTGCATCACTTCGCTGATCAGGTAACGGGTCAGGTCCATGCTCTTGGCACCAACGGTCAGCATCGGCTTCAGGTTGCCTGGCTTGATGGACTTGAACATATCCATCACGGAACCCTGTTTCAGGAACTTGGTAGTGAAACCGGCGAACGGGCCAAACAGCAGCGCTTTTTTACCGTCGATCACACGGGTATCCAGGTGAGGTACGGACATCGGAGGTGCACCGATTGGCGCCATGCCGTATACCTTAGCCATGTGCTTTTCGATGATCTCTTCGTTTTTACACACCAGCCACATGCCGCTTACCGGGAAGCCGCCGTAGCCTTTACCTTCTTTGATACCGGATTTCTGCAACAGCGGCAGTGCGCCACCACCAGCACCCAGGAAGACAAAGCCGGCATCGACAACTTCTTTCGCGCCAGTCTGATTGTTTTTCAGCTCAACGGTCCAGCGTTTGTCAGCACCCTGCGTCAGGCCTTCTACAGAGCGGCTGAGCAGCATTTCGAAATCGCCCTGCTCCTGCAGGTAGTTCGCCATGTTGCGCGCCAAAGAACCGAAGTTAACGTCTGCACCGTAACGAACACGGGTACCGGCAACTTTTTCGTCCGGTTTACGGTTCTGCATCACCAGAGGCATCCACTCACGCAGTACGTCGTGATCTTCGGAGTATTCCATCTCTGCGAACTGAGCAGTGTTGCTCAGCGCTTCAAAACGGTTACGCAGGAACTGAACGTTCTCTTCACCCCAGACAAAACTCTGGTGTGGAACGTTGTTGATAAACTGGGAAGGCTCAGGAAGGGCGTTTTTATTTACCAGATAAGACCAGAACTGAAGACTGATCTCGAAAGCTTCGTTGATGGTAAATGCTTTGGCTGGGTTTACACCGCCATCCGCCGTCTTAGGCGTGTAGTTAAGCTCACAGTAAGCCGCATGTCCGGTACCTGCGTTATTCATCGCATCGGTACTTTCGTGGGCCACATGATCAAGACGCTCAACCATGCAGAGCTTGAGGGAGGGATCTAACTGTTTCAGTAGCATCCCAAGGGTCGTGCTCATCGCACCGGCCCCGACTAGCAACACATCAACTGCTTTCGTGGTCATAACAACTTCGCCATTCAATATAATTATAATGGTGATGAGATGACACCGGAGACAGAGCTTGTGGCTGCTGGGCAAGCTAGGCCTGATGGTAGGTCAGAGTAAACTCGCCGATATCTCCGGAGATCCCTCGCGAAGCACTCGCCTACTGTGTTCGAACAACCACAGTTTTGTTACAGGTATAATCGGCGGTGCTTTTCTTTTGCCGCCGAATTATACCCATTCTCAGAGCGATGTCTTGTGCGTTGCGATAAAACTCATTATCCATTTGGAGTATTCCCATCCTAAAGTCTTATACCCTTTAGGAGCCCCATGCGGCGTTTGGAGTTTCTTGCTTAATTTTCAATAACCTCAAGGAATGAATTAATAACAAAAAGGAATATATAAGTATTTTTACAGGAAATTTTCCTGCATGCCATCTGACCGGTTACTCGCAAGTTAACCGCTATTTTATGCATCTTATTTGCACGTTATCGTAAATTACCTGGTCAAGGTTCCGCATTGCAAAAAACAGCAGGAGCTTTGATCAAAAATCACCCACCCCTCAGAAAAATTTTTCGTTTTTTGTTTTAAGCCTGATCCAGCTGCCAGGATCTACAGAAGCAGCCCAAGCCTGTAACCATAAAAAATTCATGGAAATAGCGCCGCTGACCGCAGATGCGGTATGACCTTGAGATCGTTGGAAAGGAATCGATTTATGGTAGAGGGTGGAAGGGAGAGGCTGTGTATCCTGTTCTCTACATACCGCTTGAATGTGCTTTCCGCCAAGAAACACATACGATAGCCTGAGCTGCGCGTTAAATCCTTTAAGCGCAGTACATCCACTTCCCCTTCCGAGCAGTAAGCAGATATCGGCCAGCCTCTATTTGAGCAGGAGCTGTTCTAGTAATTGAACATCGCGTGCCGCTTCGGATGTGCGGCTGTAACAGCGTTTCCTACCCTGGATCAAACTTGTGGTTCAGTTCACGCTGACGCCTTAGGACAGCAGTAGATAAAACACCAGATATTCCACTAACAGAAACATCAGAATGAAATTTCTTAGCAGGAATTCAGTTACCATGTTTCGTCTCCCTTGATCCTGTTCCAGCACATGTTGGTATACCTGCCTCATAGGCGGCACTTTAAGGTTTGGGCTGAATTGCGCGAACACTTGCCCTGCTTATAACAAGTCCTGTGCCAGAATCTGACAAACCCTTTATTAACAACAGGTTAACGAACAAGGTGTTTCAGAAATCTATGCAGTTTCCGGCTCGATCAGGGAAATAGTGGAGAGACGGGGCCCTTTCTGTCGCCAGATAACGACAGGCCTGCAGTACCCAATAAAGAATATTATAAAAATCAATAAGTTAAGCTGTATCCAAATAGCGACACGCCTGTTTCAAGAGGATTACAGCGATACGCTTTCGGAATATGACGGTTTTATTGATCTGGGAGCGGTAATCACCAAAAGAAGTTAGCTACACTTTTCTCTAGGGAAAACTACAAAGACATTCGGGACGTTGCTGTAGCCGCCCTTGTAGCCATCCATGTTTTGTACCACTGAATACAACCAAACAGAGGATGTTTTACCATGTTAACTTATCAAGAATGCTTGGACCTGTGCGGATTAGAACCGGCTGAAGTGGATGCCATTGCCGAACATGAGCACATTGATCCTATTGTTGCAGCAGCCCTGGGTAACTATCTGATCACCCACGACGGTGAACAGAGAATACAGAAAATCATCGTTGATGATATCGAGAAGGCGGAACGTAGCGGCGACAAACAGCACGCAGCAACGCTGAGACATGTACTCGCTCACTTTGCTGCAAACCATAAACCTTAATCGCTGCCCCGCCTCCGCTCCAAAGCACAGCAGATAGGTGCTTGTGGTTGATTATTAAGGACAGCACCGTTTTCACTCCATAGCTCCGGAGTGGGATGCTGTCCTTAGCCATTTTTGCTTTCAAGCTACAACTGTATTTTATTTGCGCTAGAATACATGAGAATTTATTCAAGTACGTGCGTATACGATGCCTATCGATTTAAGTAATTCGCTTGCATCAGGCTTAGGGCTAAGCCCGGATCCTTCAGTTCTGGTGCAGGTTTTTGACCGCATCGCCCTTCCCACCTTCGTTATCGACAATAATCATGTCATCCTGCACTGGAACAGCGCTCTGGAAGCACTGTCCGGCCTGAAACGTGAAGAGATGGTAGGCACCTGCAATCAGTGGAAGCCGTTTTACCAGTCACCGCGCCCCTGTCTGGCAGACCTGATTGTTGATGGTGGCCACAACAGTGACGTTGAGCACTACTACAAAGACAAATACCGTCCATCCTCGCTGATCCCCGATGCCTATGAAGCGGAAGACTTCTTCCCTGAATGTGGCGAGAACGGCGAGTGGCTGCACTTCACCGCCGCCAGCCTTTTAAGCCCAACGGGTGAAGTGATCGGTGCGATCGAAACCCTCTCCAACATCAGTGCCCGCAAGAAAGCGGAGTTTGAGCTGCTGGAGCGTGAACGCACCTACCGTGAGCTGAGTATTACCGACGCCCTTACAGGCCTGAACAACTCACGCCACTTCTACGATCAGCTTGGCACCGCCCTCGAGAACTCCCGTCGCTACCTGCATACCTTCTCGCTCTGTTTTCTGGATCTGGATAACTTCAAAGCGCTGAACGACACCTACGGCCATATGGTGGGTGACCGGGTACTGGAAACCTTCGGCACGCTGATCAAAGCCTGCCTGCGTTCAACCGACAGCGCCTTCCGCTACGGAGGGGAGGAGTTCGCAATTATATTGCCGTCGACCGACTTTAACGGTGCGATCAATCTGGCCGATCGCATACGCGATAGCCTCGCTAATCATAACGTTCCGGTGCCCGATAACGGCAAGATCAATGTGACTGCGAGCGTCGGAATTACCGAATTCCGAGCCGGTGATGATGCCCGTACCATTCTGCAGCGGGCTGATGAAGCGCTTTACGAAGCAAAACGCAGTGGTAAAAACCGCTCCTGCTATCTGCTCTGATAGCAAAAGGCAGGAGCCGGTCCGTTTTCAGGTAATACCCACTTCCGCGCGCACCTGTGCCAGCAGGCTTTCCGCATACTCGTAACAAGCCCCACAACCGGTATTCGCGCCGGTCACTTCACGTGCTTCTTCGATGGTGTACGCTTTATGGGCTTTCACCTTGGTCAGAAATTCGTTGGTACGCACCTTCTTACAGATACACACCGCTTTATCGATCGGTTTCTTGGTCGCGGCAGGTGCTGCGGAGTCTTGGGTCGCGGTATCGGTGGTCATATTCTTTCCAGCGTTAATCTGATCAAAGTACGCAAGGGTACCTAAGCCTCACAACAGGGAAAAGGAAAGACACCCTTTCCCATTTGTCACAGATCGATGCTCTCGCCTCACCGCCTCACTCCTCCCTCTCAGCAACCCCATCCCACTACAAACCAACTACATTTAAAAAACCAGTGCGCAGAGATCGGGGTTGATCGAGGTGAACGAGACGGCAGAGCTACTGTTAGCCTTGGGCGGCATTCTGTTGATGGGGTTGGCCACTGACCTGCTGGGACGTGTCACACCGCTGCCACGGGTTACCTTGCTACTGATCTTCGGCATTCTGATCGGACCTGAATTGCTGGATCTGATCCCCACCAATGTCACCGCACAGTTTGAACTGATCGCCGAAATTACGCTGCTGATGGTCGGTTTTCTCCTTGGCGGACGCCTCAAATATTCCCATCTCAAACGTGACAATCAGTTGTTGCTGAGTATCTCCACAGTGGGCGCGCTGGGCACAGCCCTGCTGGTCACCGTTACGCTGATGCTGTTCGGTCTCTCCCTGCAGCTTGCGGTAATACTGGGTTGTATTGCAGCGGCAACAGCCCCCGCCGCGACGGTGGATACCGTTCTCAGCTCGGAGACCAGTGGATCATTTCCGGAACTGCTGCTGGGCGTCGTTGCGCTGGATGACGCCTGGGGGTTAGTGTTGTTCAGTCTGGGATTATCGCTGACCGCGATGTTGAATGGCGATACGGGCAGCACCGGCCCATTGATGATGGCCGTGCATGATATCGGGGGCGCCGTGTTACTCGGACTGGCACTGGGTATACCGGCCGCGCAGCTGACAGGCCGCATCTCGCCGGGACAGCCGATGCTGACCGAAGCACTGGGGTTGGTGTTTCTCTGTGGCGGTCTGGCGGAGTACTACGAGGTGTCGTTCCTGATCAGCTCCATGGTGATGGGCGCTACCATCGCCAATCTGGCTAAACACCATGACTATCCCTTTCACGCCATCGAGGGGATCAGCTGGCCCCTGTTCGCGATCTTTTTCGTGCTGGCGGGCGCTTCGCTGGAGTTTCTGGCCTTCAAGACACTCGGCCTGATCGCGCTGGTTTATATCCTGAGTCGCAGCCTAGGCAAGATCCTCTCCAGCTGGCTGGGTGGGCGTCTTGCTAGCGCACCGCCTCAGGTCTGCCGCTGGATCGGCGTTGCCATGCTGCCCCAGGCTGGCGCAGCGATGGGGATGGCATTGGTGGCTGCCAGCCGGTATCCCGAGTACGCCCAAACACTGCTGACGCTGGTGATCGGATCAACCATTGTGTTTGAGATTATCGGACCCGTTTTTACCCGGCTGGCGTTGCGTAAGAACCAGGATCAGTGATCAACCAGTTCCGCCACTTTCTCCACGATATGGTTGCCGATCGGAATTGCTGAGGTCGCCGCCGGTGAAGGCGCGTTGCACACCGCCAGCGCACGTTTGGTATTCATAAACAGGAAATCATCCACCACCTCCCCCTCTTTGGAGACCGCCTGTGCGCGAATGCCCGCCGGATAGGGGTGTAGGTCGTTGATCACCAGTGATGGGCAGTATTTCTGCACCAGTTTCAGGTAACCCTTTTTACAGAGGCTGTTCTTCAACTCCACCATGCTGGCTTTAAAGTTCTTGATCAGCACCTTGATCATGCCCGGATAGGTCAGCATCTCGAAGCTGTCACGCAGGCTGATATCGGTCTTGCGGTAACCTTCCCGTTTGAACGCCAAAACGGCATTGGGTCCGACAGTCACTGTGCCGTCTATCATGCGGGTCAGGTGCACACCCAGGAACGGCAGATCCGGGTCCGGGATCGGATAGATCAGGTGGTTCACAATCTGGTTGTGCTCTTCCCCCAACAGGAAGTATTCGCCACGAAACGGAATGATCTTAAACTCGGGTTTAAGCCCCATCATCCGTACCACACGATCAGACATCAACCCCGCGCACGCCACCAGATAATCGCCTTTGAAGGTGCCCTGGCTTGTGCTCACGCTGACGTCGGTTTCACCTTCCTCGATACTGGTGACCGCAGTGTTGAAACGGACTTCACCACCATCCTGCTCCACCAGCTCCCCCATTTTTGCGGTGATCTGGGTGTAGCTGACGATGCCGGTCGAGGGAACGAAGATTGCTCCCACACCACTGATATTGGGCTCGCGCTTTTTAAGCTGTGCTTCGTCCAGCACCTCGATTTCGATACCGTTCTCTGCGCAGCGGCCGATCAGCGCCTGCATCCGCTCCAGCTCTTTGGCATTGGTTGCGACCAGCAGTTTGCCGCACTCGTCGTATTGAATGCCATGTTCAGAACAGAACGCTTTAGTGGCCACGTTACCCTCGCGACAGAAACGTGCTTTCAGGCTGCCCGGCGTGTAGTAGACGCCAGCGTGGATAACGCCTGAGTTGTGACCGGTCTGATGCTGCGCCGGCCCCGCCTCTTTCTCCAGCACCAACACCCGTTTGCCCGGATAGCGCTGTTGCAGCTGCCATGCGGTGGACATACCGATGATGCCCCCCCCGATAACAATAAAATCGTAATTCTGATTCATAGTGATTCTTCAGATCGTAGGGGACCGGCAAGCGGCCCCCTGAATAAGAGATTGTGAGGTGTTAAGCGGGTTGCACGTCCGGTACGACCTGCTTACGGCTGTAGATAAATATGCTGATAAAGGCAGCTGCTGCGATCAGGTTGAGCACCAGCAGACCGTGTGGCCAGAGCAACACAACGCCCAGCGCACCCGAGAGCAGACGCAGTACCAGATTCAGCTTGCTCTCCAGATAACCTTCCATAAAGCCTACCAGCGCGTAGATACCAACACAGGCGAAGATGAAGATGCTCAGCACCTCCTCCCAGCTACCGCCGATAAATGAGGTGTAGGCGAACAGCAACGGTACGATGTAGAGCCCTTTCGCCACCTTCCAAGCCGTAAACCCGGTCGCCATCGGCGGTGTTTTAGCGATCGCAGCCGCAGCAAAGGCGGTCAGGCAGACCGGCGGAGTCACGTTACTGTCCTGCGACAGCCAGAAGATGATCATATGGGCGGAGAGCAACGCCATCGCCAGCGCGGATGGATCGAGTGCCATCTCCAGCAGCTGATTCTTGAAATCACCCGGCACCAGCGACAACAGTTGCTGGGCATCGGCTTCACTCATCGGCGCCGTCAGCAGTGCCGCTTTCTCCATATCCACCAGCATAAAGATGCTGTGTGCCGCCTCTGGCAGCTGACCGGCGACCATCATCGCCAGCAGCTGGCTTTCCGCAATCAGGCCATAAAGCGCGGGGGCAGACAGGGTTGCCAGTACGATGTAGGACGCTGTAACCGGCAGGCCCATCCCCAGGATCAGGGATGCCAGCGCCACCAGAATGATGGTGATCATCAGGCTGCCACCGGCCCAGTCGGTCACCATCAGGGAGAAGGTATTACCGATACCGGTCATCGCCACCACGTTCACCACCAATCCCACAGAGATCAGCAGCATCGAGGTGGTCGCCATGTTCTTAGAGCCCTGCGCCAGCGCATCCAGAATATCGCGGAAGCCCATCGGGTGTTTGGAGAGCCAGGACGCCGCCACCACCGAGATGATGGAGAATCCCGCTGCGTAGGTCGGCGTAAAGCCGTAGATCAGCAGCGCTACCAATACCACCAGCGGCAACAGGTAGTGCCAGCCATCTTTGAATACTTCGCCAATCGGACGGGTATCACTTTCGACCGCATGGGCATGACTGCGCATCGCTTCCACACGGACGAAGAAACCCACAGAAAGGAAGTACAGCAGCGCAGGCAGCGCCGCGATGGCGATGATGTCTACGTACGGAATCTGGGTGTAGGACGCCATGATAAAGGCCCCTGCTCCCATCACCGGCGGCATCAGCTGTCCACCGGTAGACGCAGCGGCTTCAACACCGGCGGCAAACTTCGCCGGGAAACCGGCACGGCGCATCAGCGGGATGGTGATCACGCCGGTCGATACGGTGTTGGCCACGGAGGAACCGGAGACGGAACCCATCAGGCCGGAGCCCAATACAGCGACAAAACCCGGTCCGCCGACAAAACGCCCCGCCGCGCAACGCGACAGCTCGATAATGAAATCACCGGCACCAGACTTCACCAGAAACGCGCCGAACAGGATAAACATGAAGACGTAGGTCCAGGAGATACGTGCGATCTGGCCGAACATCCCCTCGGATGAGAAGTAGCTGCGGTAGAGCAAGGTTTCCAGGCTCAGCCCCGGAAAACCGAAGACTCCGTCAATGTACTGGCCCCACCAGAAGACGTAGGTGAGCGCCACCACAATCATGCTCGGGATAAACCAACCGGTGGTACGACGCGCCATCTCCAGCGTGATAAAGATCGCACATACCGAGAACACCCAGTCTGCTTCGACAAACTTCACGCCCCGTTCGTACAGCGCGTCCTCAAAACCGATCAGGTAGAGGGTACAGAAGATCGCTGCGATACCCAGCAGCAGATCCAGAATCAGGGTCAGGCGTTTACCCGCTTCGGTCTGACAGCGAACCATCGGCACCATCAGGCCGCAGATCAGCGCAAAACCTGCGAAATGTATCGCGGATACCCACAACTCGGACAGGGTACCCAGCGTATTGAAATAGATGTGAGCCAGTGCAAAGAATACACCCGCCCAGTAGATGAAACGGCCGGCAAAGGAGTCGTCCGGTCGCTGAATCAGCTCCATGCTTTTCAGCTTCTCAGCTGTGTCCTGATCGGT
This sequence comes from uncultured Marinobacterium sp., assembly GCA_947501565.1. Classification (GTDB taxonomy): domain Bacteria; phylum Pseudomonadota; class Gammaproteobacteria; order Pseudomonadales; family Balneatricaceae; genus Pontibacterium. The sequence goes on along the minus strand of CANMWJ010000004.1, from coordinate 217,121 downwards.
AACAGGGGTTTCGGAACTCATGATCAAATCCAGTACTTACTCGATGAGAGAAACCTCGGGGAACAAACGCCCCCCGAGATAGAGACCGCGTGGATTACTTAGCGATCAGGTGAGCCGGGATCTCCAGACCCATCTCCTGGTAGTAACGCGCCGCACCCGGGTGCAGTGGTACTGGCAGACCTGCGATCGCTTTCTCCAGCGCCATCGCTTTAGTGGCCTTGTGGATACCGTTCAGGAACGGCAGGTTTTCGTAGATGGTTTTGGTGATCATGTAGACATCTTCGTCGGAGATATCGTCACGCACCGCCAGGAAGTTTGGCTGGGCCATGGTGTTGATATCTTTGGTCTGACCCGGGTAGGTGTTAGCCGGAATCACAAAACGGGTCCACAGTTTGTACTTACCGTTCGCTTCTGCAATCTGCTCATCGGTGAAGTTCAGGATGGTCATGTCGCTGCCCAGGGCGGCGTAAGCACGGGTAATCGCACTGGTTGGTACACCCGCCGGGATGTTCATACCTTCGATGGTACCATTCTGCAGCGCATCGGCGCTGGCACCGTAACCCATGTAAGCCAGATCAAACTTGTTCGGATCGATGTTCAGGCCACCCAGGATCTGACGACCGGAGCCTTCAGTACCGGAGTTTTTCTTACCGATGGAGAACTTGGTGTCACCGAAAGCACCCAAGTCTTCAACCGTACCGGTCTTGGCGTATTTGGATTTCACCACGAACTGCTCAACGTTCTGCCACAACATGGATACGGAGCGCAGCTGCTTCTGCGGGCCGGATGCTTTCACCGGACCTTCGCCGTTCCATGCCCACGCGCCATACAAGCCTTGCATGATGGCAAACTGTGCTTCGTTTTCACGCAGCAGCTTTACGTTTTCACCGGAACCTGCGGAGTTGATCGCGGAAAGAGACAGTTTGTGTTTTGGCTCCAGCTTAACTTTGGTCAGTGTCGCCAGCGCCACACCTACCGGATAGTAAGTACCGCCGGTGGAAGCGGTTGCCAGAATGTAGCCGCGCTTCTCAGCAGCCTGAGCCAGACCCGCGGTGCCCATTGCGGCGCTGATCGCCAAAGTAAGACCCAGACCCTTGAGGAAAGTACGCTTGCTGTTATTCATCTCAATACCCTTAATTTGTTGGTTATTGTTATTTCGAACGAAGGTAGTTCAGGTATTGCAAGGAGGGGGCCAACTTCCTGAAAAATCATAAGCAATTGATTTAAAAGAAGTTAATAAAAACGTAAACGTCCCTGTCACACCCGAATGAGCAAGAAATTGCTGATCGACCCACAAACCATAAGCAAAATCTTGCTTATCGGTAACCGGTAAATGTGATTAATGTGTGAAAGTTGGATGTGATTCCATCGCCCCGTGCGGCGAAAAGGCAGGAATCGACGTAAAGAGAGGCAACAGCTGAGTAATTAATAGCCGGATCAGACTGAACCGGCTAGATAGGCAAAAAATTGCTCACTCTTCGCCAGAGAGGAAATCAGCCCGGTTCAAACCGTACTTCGCCATCTTCTGGTTGAGCGTACGGCGCGGCAGATCCAGCTCATCCAGCACCGCTTTAATATTGCCCTGATGACGCGCCAGCGCAGCACTGATTACCTTGCTCTCAAAGTTGGCGACCTGCGCCGCCAGCGACAGCTGGGCAACTTCCGGTTCTTCCGTCAGCAAGGGTTCCTGTGGATAGAGAATATCGGCCACCGCCAGGCTACCGTCCAGCGCATAACGCACCGCGATGTTCTTCAGCTCGCGCACGTTACCCGGCCAGTTGTACTGCTGCAGGTTCTGGATATCCTGCGCGGTCGTACGGCGCAAATCGCGCTGGTGCTGTGCCGCAGCCTGCCGTGCATAATGTTCAAACAGCAGAGGCACATCCTCCTGACGCTCCCGTAGCGGCGGGATATGCAGCTGGGTCACATTCAGGCGGTAATAGAGGTCCTGCCGGAAGTTATCATCCGTGCGCAGGTCCGCCTTGGACGCTGCCACCACACGCAGGTCCACCGGGATCGGCGTATTGGCCCCCAGCCGCTCGATCACTCCCTCCTGCAAGGCACGTAGCAGTTTGATCTGCAGATTAGCAGGCATACTCTCGATCTCATCGAGGAACAGAGTGCCGCCGTGGGCGTATTCGAACTTACCTACCCGCTGCTTATCCGCGCTGGTAAACGCACCAGCCTCGTGCCCGAAAAGCTCGCTTTCGATCAGCGCTTCCGGGATCGCACCGCAGTTGAGCGGTACAAAGTTCTTCGCCGCCCGGCCACTGAACTCATGCAGGCACTGCGCCACCAGCTCCTTACCCGTACCGGTTTCACCGTAGATGATGACATTGGTATCCAGCTCGGCACACTTCAGCAGCTCGCGTTTCAGGCGTTGAATCGACGGTGAGATGCCGATCAACTTGGCATCCAGACCGGATTGCGACGAGAGATTCTGCTGCAGACGCAGGTTTTCCAGCATCAGGCGCCGCTTCTCACAGGCACGGTGGATCGTCTCCACCAACCGCTCGGGCACAAAAGGTTTTTCGATAAAGTCGTAGGCGCCCTCGCGCATCGCCTTGATCGCCATATCCACATCACCATGACCGGTGATCAGGATCACCGGCAGCTCAGGGATTCGCTGCTGTGCTTCCGCCATCAGCGTCAGGCCATCCATACCGGGCATCTTTACATCACTCACCACGATGCCGGGAAACTGTTCATCCAGTGTCTCCAGTGCGGTTTCTGCACGGTCAAAACTCAACACCTCAAAACCCGCGATCTTCAGCCACTGTTCGGTGGACTGACGGATCATCGCTTCATCATCGATAAGCATTACGGTGCCGCGCATCAGGTGTTCTCCGGTTGGCTCAGGCTGTCGGCAACAGAGATCCGTACCTTCGACTCGGGATGCTGCGGATCAGCAGCGATGCTGATATTCAGCTGTTTATCTTCTTGCTGTTGGTTCATCGCATCGCAGGCGTTCTTGATCAGGTTCACAAACACCTGTTCGAGTCGCGCGTTGTCGCCCAGCACTCTCAGTGCGGGATCGACATCGTCCAAGTGCAGTTCAATGCCGTCCTGCGCGATCCGGTCGCGGAACAACACCAGCGATTGATCCAGCGCGCTCCCCGGATTCACCGCCACCAGCGAATCCGGTTTCTTGAAAGCAAAGGTTTTTAACTGCTGAGTGATCAGCGCCATACGCTGTGTCAGGTCGTCGATCAGCTCCAGGTTCTCCGACAGCATCGCCTGCTCTTCGCCCAGCAGATGACGACAGATCGCCAGATAGGTGCGCATCGCGGTCAACGGCTGGTTAAGTTCATGCACCACCGCCGACGACATACGTCCCAGCGCCGCCATCTTCTCTGCCTGCACCAGCTCCTGCTGCGCCTCTTCCAGCGCTCGAGTACGCTCCAGCACCTTGTGCTCCAGCTGATCGTTCGCCTGCTGCAACGCCCTTTCCAGCCGTTTACGCTTGGTGATATCGATCACCGTGACCAGATAGCGCATATCCGCCTGTGCCACCATCTGCTTGACGGAGATCAGCATCGGGAACAGGCTGCCATCCGCCCGCTTACCCACGGCTTCGTGCGCAGTCAGCGGGGCAAAACCGCTGCCGCCCAGACGGGACAAGGTTCGCTGCAGCGGCCCGAAACTCGCTTCATCACCCGCGATCAGCTGCTGGATCGCAAAACCGAGAATGCGCTCACCACCAACGCCAAACTGCTGGCTGGCCATCGGGTTGATAAAACGGATCTTGCCCGCAGCATCCAGCGCGATCATACCCACGTGGGCGTTGTTGATAATGTCGCGTTGCTGCTGTTCGCTGGTCTCCAGTGCGTCGCGGGTCTCCTGTCGGGAGATATTTTTGAGGTGACGCTCACGCATGTAGAGCAGTAACAATCCCAGCGCGATACAGGCCACCAGACTGACAAAGGCCGCCGTATTGCGGGTGCGCAGCACAGGCACGATGTTGCTGACGACGGCAACACGCCACCCCAGGTCGGGCAGCACCACCGATTGATAGAGCATACGGCGGCCGTCGTTCAGGGTGTTAAGCGTGAGTTCGCTACCATCCGCCAGATGGCTTAGCTGACTCTCCTGCATCAGTTCGCTCAGTGGCCGGTGCAACCAGCTCTCATTGCTGGCGAGAATAATCTGGCCCTCCGGCGTAGAGAGCAGGAAATCTTCCAGTTGGCTGAGCTTATTCTGTAACTGGCTCAGATCGATACGTACCACCGCAACACCCATAAAGCGGGACGAGTCGTAGATCGGTGCTGAGAGGTAGATAGAGTTTTCGTGCCCGTTGCTGGATTTATCCACATACACTCCCTGCTCGCCGTTGCGGGCCTGCACAAAGTAAGGGGTGTCGGCGTGTGATTCCAGAAAGAAAGATTGCTCCTCCCGCCAGCGACTGTAAGAGAGCGCCCGGCCGTCCAGATCCAGCACCATCAGCGCCGTCGCGCCTGATACCAGGTTCATCTGCTCCAGAAAACGGCTCACTTCGGCACCCTTGTCGAGCACCGGATAGAGCAGCAGCTCCTGCACATCTTTATTCTGGGAGATCAGGAAGGGCAGGTATTTATAGCTATCGATCACACCGCGCAAGCCGATGATGGTATCCAGCAGGCGGTCTTCGCCCTGCTCCTTCATACGGGTCATCGACCAGTCGTAGGCTGTTGTCTGCACCCACCAGGTAAGCAGCAGCGCAAAGCATAAAGTCAGGGTAACCAACAGACTGCGAAAGGATTTGAACACAGGTTTTATCTACGACTCGGGCGTGGCGTTAAGAAAACAGATCAGTGAAGCAATAAAAAACGGATCCGGCCTATGCTTCAACCAATACAGTTAAGCATATCCCGAATCCGTTTAGCTAGCGGCCAGCACCTTATGGTGGTTCAGCTAAAGCCGATGCGCTTAGAACTCCTCCCACTCATCAGCGCTGCTGTGTACCGGCTGCGGTTCAGGGCTGCGACGACGATACTCCTGCGGGGCTGGCTGCGCCTGAGGTTCCGGGGCGCGACTTACATAAGACACGGACGCACCTGCCACTTTGAAGAAACCAACCTGCTGCAACAACGATTCGGCCTGATCCTCCATCGATTTACTGGACGCGGAGGCCTGCTCCACAAGTGCGGCGTTCTGCTGAGTCATCTCCTCCATCTGGGAGACGGCACGAGAGACCTCGGTGATACCGATCGACTGTTCGCGACTGGCGGTATCGATTTCGGAGATCCTCGCTACCACGTCCTGCACAGAGTCCACCAGTTCGGTAAAGGTGGTACCGGTTGCGTTCACCAGCTCAGAGCCGATTTCCACCGCGCTGATGCTGTCGCTGATCAGGCCTTTGATCTCTTTCGCCGCGCCTGCACTGCGCTGCGCCAGGTTACGCACCTCTGCCGCGACCACCGCGAAACCGCGTCCCTGTTCACCGGCACGTGCCGCTTCCACCGCCGCGTTGAGCGCCAGAATGTTGGTCTGGAAGGAGATCTCGTCGATCACGCCGATAATATCGGCGATCTTCTTACTGGAGCGGTTGATCGCATCCATCGCCTGCACGGCGCTGCTGATCACATCACCACCTTTGGTGGCCTTGTCCATCGCTTCGTTCGCCTTCTGGGTAGCATCGCTGGCGTTGTCGGCGTTCTGTTTCACCGTCGCGGTCAGCTCTTCCATCGCCGAGGCGGTTTCTTCCAGATTGGACGCCTGGCTTTCAGTACGGTTACTCAGGTCCAGGTTACCCTGCGCGATCTCACTGGAGGCAGAGAAGACGTTGCTGGAGGCACCACGAATCTGCGCCACCATATCGTTCAGTTTAGTGATCAGCGCGTTCATCGCTTCGCCCAGAACGATGAACTCATCTTCCAGCGGCGCAGAGATGCTCGCGGTCAGATCACCGTCAGCAACCGCCAGCAGTTTTGCTTTAATCTCGGCAACCGCTTGCTTACGCCCGGTCACATCGGTGGCGTATTTCACCACTTTGAACGGCTTGCCATTGAGGTCGAGGATCGGGTTATAGGACGCCTGAATCCAGATCTCGCGACCTCCTTTCGCGATGCGCTTGTACTCACCGGTGTCATACTCACCCCGATTGAGTTTCTCCCAGAACGCCCGGTACTCAGGACTGTGCTTATATTCGGGTTCGACAAACATATTGTGGTGGCGACCCTGAATCTCATCCAGACGATAGCCGGTTGCCGCGAGGAAGTTGTCGTTGGCGTTCAGGATGGTGCCGTCCAGATTGAATTCAATCACCGCCTGGGATTTGCCGATGGCAGCAATTTGACCGGAATAGTCGGCATTGCGTAGCTTGCTTTCGGTCACGTCAGTAGCGTATTTCACGACCTTGAACGGTTTGCCGTTCATATCAAGAATCGGGTTGTAGGACGCCTGAATCCAGATCTCCTTGCCTCCCTGGCCGATGCGCTTATACACACCTGCATCGTATTCGCCCCGCGCCAGCTTCGCCCAGAACATCTGATAGGCACTGCTGTTACGCTCAGCCGGTTCCATAAACATGCTGTGGTGCTGCCCCTGAATATCATCCAGTCGATAACCCACGGTCGCCAGGAAGTTTTCGTTGGCATTCCGGATTGTTCCGTCCAGATTAAACTCAATCACCGCCAGGGATTTTCCGATCGCGTCGATCTGGCCGGAAAAGTCTGCGGTCTGCTGTTTGGCAGCCGTAATGTCGGAGGCGTATTTCACCACTTTGAACGGTTTCCCGCTCATATCCAGAATCGGATTGTAGGAGGCCTGAATCCAGATCTCGCGACCACCTTTCGCGATGCGCTTGTATTCACCGGCATCGTATTCGCCCCGGGCCAGTTTCTCCCAGAACGCGCGGTACTCAGGACTGTTGCGCTCCTCGGAGGTAACAAACATACGGTGATGTTGCCCCTCGATCTCTTCGAGGCTATAACCCACCGCCGCGAGAAAGTTCTCATTGGCGCCGATGATGGTCCCGTCCAGATTAAACTCGATTACCGCCTGGGATTTGCCGATCGCCGCGATCTGACCGGCGTAATCCGCCGTTTGCAGCTTACTGGCGGTCATGTCCGTGGCATATTTCACCACCTTGAACGGTCTGCCATTCATATCGAAGATCGGGTTATAGGAGGCCTGAATCCAGATCTCTTTGCCGTCTTTACCGATACGTTTGTACTCACCGGCATCGTATTCACCACGCGCCAGCTGCTCCCAGAACGCTTTGTACTCGTAGCTTTCGCGCTCCTGCGGCTCGACAAACAAACTGTGGTGCTGTCCGCGAATCTCATCCAGCGAATACCCCACTGTGGCGAGGAAGTTCGCGTTGGCATTGATGATGGTGCCATCCAGATTAAACTCGATCACTGCCTGGGCTTTGCTGATCGCTGCTAATTGTCCATCGACATCCGCAAGCTCTAACTTCTTAGCAGTATGATCGCTGGCGAACTTCACCACTTTCAGCGGTGTACCAGAGTCATCCAGAACGGGCATGTAACAAGCGTCGATCCAGACCTCACGCCCACCTTTACCGATCCGTTTAAACTCCCCGGACTCAAACTCACCCTGCTGGAGTTTTTCCCAGAATGCGCGGTATTCGTCGCTGGCTTTGTACTCGGGTTCTACGAAGAGGCTGTGATGCTGTCCCTGAACCTCGTCCAGGGTGTATCCCATCACATTCAGGAACTTGTTGTTGGCGGTGATAATGGTGCCGTCCAGATTGAATTCGATGACAGCCTGAGAACGGTTGATCGCCTCAACCATGTATTTATAAACGTCTAAGGTCTCGTTCATTTTACTTTTGCCCATTCCATAGCCCCCATGGCCCGAGGTACTGGATTATTGTTATCTCGCGTCTTTCAGATCGGATTAAGGAACCTTCGAACAAGTCCGAGACTTTCTCTGCGGACGCTAAGTCCCGTCGGACTTATTCGTAGGTTCCCTAAACCACCGATTACATACTGCGTCTCTTTATTAGAGACATGTATCAGCCCAAGTGCATTAACGCGGTTCGGGCTCCTGATGCGGGGAGCCAAAGGCTGTAATTGGTGTATATCGTCCCCATTTTCGAAAACTGTAGCTTTTTAGTAGGATTTTCCGAATCTGCATCAAACTGGCTCAGTTCAAGAATAATTCCGGCGCGTTTAATTCGTATTAAAGGCCGTTGCCCGAAGTTAATCAGGGGCGCTCATGAACTCATGTATGCGGATGAATGGGGCGGATGGAAAGCAGCTGAGCATACAACGGGAGGGGACAAAAACCCGAAGTTAACCATCACAGATGGCGCTCGAGGCTGGCTAAGGTAGAGCAAGTTGGGCGACATACGTTGAGCTCTGCCGAACCTTGAACCTGGGTCGGCAGAGCCCCTTCCCTGAAATACAGATTTCAGGATCCAAATATCAGGATTTAGGTTTAATACTACGGCGACTCGGCTCGGCATGGCGGGGATCATCCGGCCAGCGGTGCTTCGGATAGCGCCCTTTCATCTCTTTCTGCACTTCGGGGTAGCTGTTCTGCCAGAACCCCGCCAGATCCTGGGTCACCTGCAGCGGGCGCATTGCCGGCGATAACAGATGCAGTTTCAAGGGCACACCGTTGCCGATACGTGGCGTATCCACACTGCCGAACATCTCCTGCATACGCACCGCCAACACCGGAGGGATTTCGCTGTAGTCGATCTTGATCTTAGAGCCGGTCGGCACCACAAAACGCTCCGGCGCCAGCTCATCCAGCTGCTGCGGCAACGGCCAGGGTAATAACGCCGCCAGAATGCCGCGCAGATCCAGATTGGAAAAATGATTGATGTGGCGGATATCCCCCAGATAAGGCGCCAGCCACTCCGCAACCGTATCAAGCAGCTTACGATCTGACAGATCCGGCCAGGGGTTAACATCCTGCTCAGAGAAACTCTGATGCAGGAACTGAACGCGCATCTGCCAGCTACGGATCGCCGGAGTCCAGGGCAGGATATCCAAACCACGTTTACGTACCAGCGCTAATAGCGCGTCGGTACGCGCCTCTTCCGAAATCGATTCCAGTGGTTTACGGCTCAATACCAGTTTGCCAACGCGACGCTGCAGCTCGGCGGTAAGGCGATCCTGTTGCTTGTTCCAGACCACCTCCTCCACTTCGGCAACCAGCTCCGCCAGCGGCCCATCAAAAAGAGTCGGATCCAACGGCGCGGCAAGGAAGATACGGTCCGTGTGCTCACCACTACGCCCGCCGACCTGCGCCAGCGCCAGCCATTCGAGACGCTGCTGGTCCTCGTCCGGCAAACGAGCGGCCCGACCGTTACTCATGCGGTAATCCGCCCCGCCGCTGCTGCGCTGACTGGAGATCCGGTCGGGATACGCCGCCGCTATCAGGAACCCCAGCCATCGGGCATCCTGAGGATCGATTACCGCATCGTCGTTGCTCAGATCCAACAGACCACACTGGCGCTTAAAGGATTTACTTTGCTGGCGCATTCGGTGCAGCGCGCCTTGGGTATAGCGTTCTGCTTTCACATCGCCGCGCAGCCATGCCAATCGCTCTGCCAGATCGGTATCACGCCGCTTCAGGGGATCACGATCAGACAGCAATGTTGCCAGATCACAGGCAAGATTTGTCAGGCCGTAGCGTATGCCCAGCAGAAGCATATGCGCCAGACGGGGATGGGTAGGCAGTTCCGCCATCGCTTCCCCGTGTGACGTCAGACGATAACCGCCGCCACTGCGCTCAATTGCACCCAGATTCTGCAACAGATCCAGCGCCTGTTGATAAGGTGCGGGTGGCGGCAGATCCAGCCAGCTCAGTTCAGCAGGATCATCCACACCCCAGCGGATCAGCTGCAACGCCAGTGGCGTCAGGTCGGCTTGGGTGATCTCCGGGGCGGTAAAAGGTGCCAGCTGGGCTTGCTGGGTTTCGGACCAGAGACGGTAACACACACCCGGCTCCATACGTCCGGCACGGCCAGCGCGCTGCACACTGGCTGCACGCGAAAGGCGTTTGGTCTGCAGACGGGACATCGCCGTGCCCGGATCGAAGATCGCCTCACGGCTTAACCCAGCATCCACCACCACACGGACACCCTCGATGGTCAGGCTGGTCTCGGCAATAGCCGTCGCCAGCACCACCTTGCGGTGGCCTGCAGGCGCAGGTTCGATCGCTTTGCGCTGCTCCTGCAAACTGAGATCACCATACAGAGGGGTGATCATCACATTTGCGTGATCCTTGCGTGACGCCAACCGCTCCTGAAGCAGTTTCTGAGTGCGCTGAATCTCGCGCTGACCCGGCAGAAACACCAGCACGCTGCCGCTGTCATTATCCAGCGCCTCAACCACCGTCTGCGCTGCAACCGGTTCGACCGGCCGCTCCAGAGTTGCTGCGTCGCCGTAGCGCAGATCCACCGGATAGGCACGCCCCTCACTGCGCAGCACCGGCGCACCGTCCAGCAGCTCGGAGACACCCGCACCGTCCAGGGTTGCCGACATCACCAGCAGTTTCAATGGTTGCTCATCGCGAAACAGCATCCGTCCCTGCTGGGCCAGCGCCAGCGCAAGATCAGCATCCAGACTGCGTTCGTGAAATTCATCGAAGATCACCAGACCAATCCCGTCCAGGCTCGGGTCGGACTGCAACATGCGTGTCAGAATCCCTTCGGTCACCACCTCGATACGTGTTTTGCGAGACACCTTGGTGTCCAGCCTCACTCGGTAACCAACAGTCTCCCCTGCTTTTTCACCCAGTACCGACGCCATCCGCTCCGCCGCAGCCCTTGCTGCCAGCCGGCGTGGCTCCAGCATGATGATCTTCTGCCCCACCAGCCAGACCTCTTCCAAAAGCGCCAGCGGCACACCGGTGGTTTTACCCGCACCCGGCGGTGCTTCCAGTACCAGTTCATCATGGCTACGCAGCAGGGACTGCAGTTCCGGCAGGATCGATTGGATAGGCAGATCAGACATAAAACAGCTTATTGCTCGACGAGAATCAAAGCGCTCTATTGTGCCATCTCACGGCCATCAGGGGCACCCGCCAGACAAACCCGGAGCGCAACAGGGTACAGGATCAACAACGACTAAAATCGACCTCAAACTAAGCTCTTTTTAATGGTAGGATTGCCAAAATTCTCCTGCATGGAAGAGAGACAGTGAGTAAACTCAAGCTTCTGGTATCCCCGGCAGATACCGCGAACAACTCCGAGCGCTGGTACGAGTTTGTTGTCTACCTGAGCCGCAAACTGGATCAGGCCGTGGGCCTGGATACCGCCTTCGACAAGGACGATTTTCATAGCCGCATGCATCAGGCTGATCTGGTGTTCGCTACTCCACAGGAAGCGGTACTGCTGCATCAGAAAGCCGGTTACGTTCCCACCTGCCGACCACAGAATCAGGCTGAAGAGGTGGTTTTTGTTACCCACAGCGAGAACCCCGACAATTCCCTCAGCCAGTTCAATGGCGCGGATGTGATCACTGCAAAGAACACCACACCGACCCGCCTGGGGCTGACTTTGTTGGCCAAAAAAGGGATCAAACCTGCCAGTGTGAACGGCAAGAACGCCTGGATGCACGTGATCAAAGCGATGCAAAACGACACCAGTGCCTGCGGTTTTCTCAGCAAGAACTTCTACGACGAGCTGAACCCCCTCTCCCGCGACAGCATTCAGGTGCTGGGCACCAGTAAGCTGAACCGCGTCTACCCGCAGATGCTGGTCAAATCCCAGCATCAGGACGTTGCCGACGGTATCGCAATGACGCTTCTCTCGATGTCAGAGTGCGATAAGGGCAAACAGGTGTTGGAGAAGCTTGGTATGAGTGGCTGGACGGAAAGCTCCAGCAATGAGTTGCAGCAACTGGGTCAGCTGTTGCGGATCGCCTAACGCAAAAAGGGGACAGATCTATTTTCATAAATAGATCTGTCCCCTTAGTTTGTACTTGCTCGGCAGAACAACCGGCAGTTATTCGATCACGTAATCAACGAAATCCTCTTCGCTGATCTCGTTATCTTTCACCTCATAAAAACTCAATACAGAGGCGTTCTCTTCGATCACCGACTCCTGACGTCCGCTGATCAGCGGGTGCCATTCCGGCAGATCCTTACCTTCGTGTACCAGACGGTAGGCACAGGTGGGTGGTAACCAGTGAAACTCGTTTACATCTTCCGGGCGCAGTTTGACGCAGTCCGGTACCAATCGGCAACGATCTTCGTAGCGGGTACAGCGGCAGTTATCAAAGTCGAGCAGATGACAGACCACAGTGGTGTAAAACACCTCGTTGGTGTCTTCATCTTCAACCTTATGCAGGCAGCAGAGCGCACAACCATCGCAGAGAGACTCCCACTCCTGTGGGTTCATCTGCTCCAGCGATTTACTGCGCCAGAAAACCTCGTGCGCCACTTAGCGTACTCCGGTTTCCGGACGATCCTGGTGCAGGTCCAGCATGTAGTCCTCTTTCGGCGGTGGCATCTGCAGGTAGAAACCTTTGCTGTCGATCTCTTCCAGCACTTTTGCGCTATCGACGCGAGCCAGCTCACGGTCCGCCTTCAAAGGCATATCCATCACGTGCAGGGCGGCACCAAACATCTCCAGCAGCGCTTCAGGTACGCGCTTCAGCTGGTCGCGCTTGTCCACGTACAGGTACATTTCGTCCTTACGTGAGCTTTTAAATACGGAACAGATTTTCATTTTCTCAGCTTCTCAATCTCTTTCAGCTCAGCCAACAGCAGGTCACCGACCGCGTCGCGTCGCCATGCACTCACCTGCTCCGGGATCTGGTAATTACCGGTATCCAGACCAGAACGAATCAGTGCATCCAGTTCTTTCTTCCTGAGCAGGATCTCCGGGGCGATGCCTAACTCTGCAGCGCGCGTGCGGATAATCGACTTCAGGCGTTTAAGGTGTTTGTTCCAGAAGAACGGCAGCGGGCGCAGGATCGGCTCCGGCACGTTCTGCTCCGCACTCTGGCGGGCATTCTGAAGAAACTGCAAGATCTGCTGACCATCTACGCGGATAATTTTGCGTTTGATGTCATCAACACGCGACAGCTCGGATACGTTGCGTGGCCACTGATTAACGATCTCCAGCAGCGCCTGGTTGCGCAGAATCCGGTTACGGGGCACATCCCTCTCGCGACAGGTCTGCTCGCGCCATGCGGTCAAATCACGCAGTGCGGCGATCTTGTGCTCCGGCAGCGTCCACATCTGGGTGAAGCGTTTGTAGTACTCATGCCCTTCCGGATCTTCGTCTACGGCCTGCTGCAGCATCAGTTCGCTCTCTTGCTGGAGCCATTCTAACATGCCTTTGGCTTCCAGTTCGGCTTTCTGCTCCAGGCAGATAGCGGGCAGGTAGGCCACGTCCAGCGCGGCGTAACGCTCCTGACTTTCGGTCAGCGGGCGCTGCAACCAGTTAGACGTGGTTTCGTGCTTCTCCAGTTCCACATCCAATGCGTGTTGCAACAGACGCTGCAAGCCCATGGAAAAGCCCCAATCCAGAAATGCGGCGGCCACCTGGGTATCGAATACCGGCGTTGGCAGCACACCCAGACTGTTCAGAAACAGTTCCAGATCTTCGGTTGCGGCGTGCAGTACCTTAAGGATGCTGGCGTTCTCGAATACAGCTTTCAGAGGTGTAAAGTCGGTCACCTCAAGCGGATCGATCAGGAAACAGCGCTGATCGTCGGCGATCTGAATCAGACCGGGAATCGGATAGAAGGTCTCGACACGCTGAAATTCGGTATCCAGTGCAATCATCGGCAGGGTCTGCCAGTGGCTGCAATGTTCCGCCAGCGCTGCGTTATCACGAATCACCACCGGGGCATCGGCAGAGGCTTCCAGTTGCCGCCAGTCATATGCCGTTGTTGTCTGACTCATACTGCGTCGTCCTTAGATCAATGAGCGACGGCCAGCCAAGGCATGTGCCAGGGTGCCACCGTCGACGTATTCCAGCTCGCCACCTACAGGCACGCCGTGCGCAATACGTGACACTTTTATTTCCAGATCGCGTACCTGCTCCGCGATATAGTGCGCGGTGGCTTCACCCTCGACCGTTGGGTTAGTGGCCAGGATCAGCTCCTTCACACCGCCTTCACGCAGCCGTTCCAGCAGCTGATCGATACCCAGATCATCCGGCCCGATACCGTCAATCGGTGACAGATGCCCACCCAGAACGAAGTACTGACCACCAAAGCCACCCGTCTGCTCCACAGCAAACAGGTCAACCGGCGATTCCAATACGCAGAGCATGCTGTTGTCACGACTGCTCGACGCACAGATCTCACATACTGGTTCTTCCGAGAAGGTGCGGCAGCTGCTGCAGCGACCGATCTTGGCGATCGCCTCTTCCAGCGCACCGGCCAGTGACAGCGCACCTTTCTGGTCGCGCTCCAGCAGGTGGAAAGCCATCCGCTGTGCGGATTTAGGCCCAACGCCGGGTAAGCAGCGCAGCGCTGTGATCAGCTGCTGCAGTAAGGGACTGAACGACATAGATCAGAACGGCATGTTGAAACCAGGAGGCATCTGCATACCACCGGTTACTTTTGCCATCTTCTCCTGGGTGTTGGTTTCAACCTTGCGAACAGCATCGTTGATCGCAGCTGCTACCAGATCTTCCAGGATCTCTTTGTCTTCTTCCATCAGGCTTTCATCAAGCTCAACCGCACGTACATCGTGACGACCGTTCATGGTGATCTTCACCAAGCCCGCACCAGATTCGCCGGTCACTTCTGCCTTAGCGATCTCTTCCTGTGCTTTCTGCAGGTTTTCCTGCATCTTCTGGGCCTGTTTCATCAGGTTACCCATGCCACCTTTCATCATTAAAACTCCTCTAACTCAATTCTTGTCAGTCGATAGGTTCAATCGACGCCAGATCGATCTCGGCGTCAAATTGCTGTTGAAGTCGTTGTACCGTTTCGTCGTTCTGGATCGACGCAACCGCCAGTGCCAACCGCTCCTCTTTCTTACGGATCAGGTATTGGCTTGGGGTTTCACGGGTTTGCGCCTGCTGGGTAAATTCTACCGCAAGCGTCGTTGCAAAATAATTGTTGAGCGCATCAACGATACGGTTACGCTGCGTATCGTTAAGCATCGCTTTCTGCTCCGGGGTGTAGTGGAACACCCATCCGGATTCCTCACACTGCTCCAGCGACAGGTTATTCGCCAGGCTTGCGGTCATACCGGCCAGGCCGATAGAGGTCGCCAGACGTACCCAGTGATCCGGTTGCACGTTAGACAGCTGCTGCGGCAGATCGTCATCATCGTTGGCAATCTGCTGGTCGTTATTAGCAACCTTCTCCGGTGAACTTCCGGGAGCCTGATTGATCGGTGCACCACGCATCGGTACACGTACAGGCGCAGAGACGGGTGCTGGTTCTGCTGTTTCGACCTCAGCAACCACGGTATCCACACGTTCGGCGACAGCCAGATCAGCAGACTCAGGACGCGCAGAAACTGGTGCCGTCTCGACCACGTTCGGGGTCGAGTGTGTTACCGGCTCAGGCTTTTTTGGCGCTGCACTCCCCTGCGCAGGCGCTATAGGTGCAGGAACGGGTGCCGGACTATCGTAGGCATCAACCGGTACATCGGCATCATCCCAAGGTGGAGCGTCATCCATCGCCGGAGGCGCAGACGGTGCAGGCTGCGCTGCTTGTGGTGCAGGCGCACTCTGTGGCACTACTGCAGCTGGCACAGGTTGTGGTACTGGCTGTGATGCAGGCGCTGCCTGTGTAACGGCTGGCGCAGGTTGTACCGGCTGTGATTGTGCTGCAGGCTGTGGTTGCGTTGTAGCAGGGGCAGCTGCGCTCGGAGCTACGCCTGCCGGACGAAACGCCAGCATGCGCAGCAGAATCATCTCCAGGCCTTCGCGGGCATCGGGTACAAATGCCAGATCCTTACGTCCCATCAGGGCGATCTGGTAATACAGTTGCAGGTCTTCAGCACTCAGGCTGGCCGCCAGACTCTGCACCTGCTCTTTGTCACCCATACTGTTATCAACGGCTTCAGGCAATGCCTGTCCCACCGCAATGCGGTGCAGCAGGCTGATCAGGTCACCCAGCACGGTGTTGTAGTCAGGTGAGAACTGGGCCAGTTCGTTGACTGCGTCCAGCAAGCCCTGAGCGCTGCCAGCTACCAACGATTCAACGATCCGGTAGACCAGACGCTGATCGATGGTACCCAACATGGCACGGGCATCAGCCTCATTGATCTCGCCGGCACCAAACGCGATCGCCTGATCGGTCAGACTCATCGCATCACGCATGGAGCCATCGGCGGAACGTGCCAGCAGCCAAAGTGCCGGTTCCTCGTAGCGAACGTTCTCTTCACCTAAGACAAACTTCAGGTGATCGACGATCCGCTCGGGGATCATGTTCTTCAGGTTGAACTGCAGACAACGGGACAGGATAGTCACGGGCAGTTTCTGTGGATCGGTGGTCGCCAGCAGGAATTTAACGTGCGGTGGTGGCTCTTCCAGCGTCTTCAACAGGGCGTTGAAGGAGTGGGTGGAAAGCATGTGCACCTCGTCAATCAGGTACACCTTGTAGCGGCCGTGGGTCGGCGCATACTGCACGTTTTCCAACAGCTCGCGGGTATCCTCCACCTTGGTACGGGAGGCCGCGTCCACTTCGATCAGATCAACAAAACGACCCTCCGCGATTTCGCGGCAAGCGGAACACTCGCCACAGGGCGAGGAGGAAACACCGGTTTCACAGTTCAGCGATTTGGCGAACAGGCGCGCGATGGAGGTTTTACCCACCCCACGGGTGCCGGTAAACAGGTACGCGTGATGCAGACGGTCGTCATCCAGCGCATTCACCAGCGCTTTCAGGACGTGTTCCTGTCCAACCATCTCCTGAAAACGTTTGGGTCGCCACTTTCGGGCAAGTACCTGATAACTCATGTGCTCACATCACGGAAAATAAAAGAATCTGATAATCAGGCGCTTATGCTACCGTCTGCGCCGCCTTTACGCTAGAAATGCATGCCCCGGATCTGCATGCTGGTTACACCAACGTCAGCCCCGGCTCCTGCAGCGCGGCGAACTGTTCACGCAGCTCAAGGATATGCTCGCTCCAGTAACGTACTGTGTTGAACCAGGTGAAACTGCGCGGGAACGCCGGATCTTCCCAGCGGCGCGCCAGCCAAGCTGCATAGTTCAGCATCCGCAATGTGCGCATCACTTCGACCAGCTGCAGTTCCTTCAGCTGAAAATCGTTGAACTCGCTGTAACCGTCGATGATCTCGGAGATCTGGCTGAGCTGCTCAGAGCGACTGCCGGAGAGCAGCATCCAGATATCCTGGATCGCTGGCGCCATGCGGGCATCGTCAAAATCCACGAAATGCGGAGCATCGTCACGCCACAACATGTTGCCGCCATGGCAGTCGCCGTGCACGCGCAGCTGGCGGACCTCGCCGACCCGGGCGACGGTCTCATCCACTAACTGCAGGATATCGCGGGTAAGCGAATCGTAAGATGCCTTGAGTTCCGCGGGGATAAAGTGCTCGCTGATGTATGCAGCGCTGTCGTAGCCGTAACTCTGCACGTCGATGCTTGGGCGGAACTCGAAGTCCTTTGCAGCACCCACCAGGTGCATACGTCCCAGCAGTCGGCCCAGAATAAACAGGTTGTCCAGATCGCCCAGCTCCGGCGCATGCCCGCCGCGACGCGGAAACAGGGCAAAACGAAAACCGTTACTGTTGAACAGGCTGGTACCGTCTATAACGATCGGCGCGACAACCGGCAACTCCTGCTCTGCCAGTTCGAAGCAGAACTGGTGCTCCTCCAGAATCTGTTCGTTACTCCAACGCCCGGGCCGGTAAAACTTGGCGATCAGCGGTTCTGCGTCTTCAATGCCCACCTGATAGACACGGTTCTCATAGCTGTTCAGAGGAAAGGTGCGGCCGTCGCTCCAGTAACCCAGGCTTTCAACCGCATCCAGAATAAAGCTGGGGGTCAGGGTCTCAAAGGGATGCGGATTCTCAGACATAAAACTACTCAAAAAAAGGTTAAATAAGTGTGAGTTGGCTACTGCGGCCAATCACTTCAGCGGTCGGTAAAGCGCCTGCAACGCACTGTAATTTCTTACCCACGGCTGGGGGTTACGCATCCCTTTTGGCATCTTTTTAATCTCGGCGCGGGCATCAGCGGTGAGCGTAAACTCCTTCGCGTAAAGCAACACAGTGTAAGGCCCTGCATCCCTTTGGGTTTCGTAGAACACTGTGTTTCCCTGCAGTTTATTGCGCTCAATATAGCGCTCGATCTCGGCGCGGCGGCTACTTGGAACCGCCATCAACTGGATAATCACCTTTTTCTTCGGTTTAGCCAGCAACCACTCACCGGTTTTACGCCCCGGCTTGTTAGCTACAGCGGTTTTCTTTCCAGTTTTCGTGGATGGTTTCGTACCTTCTGCAGCGACCTGTTGGGCGGCAGTGGCACCAGACTCTGCACTCGTTGATGCTTCACGATCTGTTTTTATGCGGGCTTGGGCAGGTGCTGGCTTAGGTGTTTCGGCTGTGCGAGCTGGGATCTCTCTCGCCGCAGCAACCACCGGTGTGTGTGCACCCCGCGTTGGCGCAGCTATCGCCTGCAGATCGGCAAAACGCAGGATCTCCGGCGCTGTGCGCGCGACAGCACCTGGCAGAGATTGAACTGCGTGTTGCGCTGCATCCCGATCAGCATAATCACCATAGGTGATCAGATAACGTGTTTTACCGTCGGCCTGAGCCCGGAAGATTCCCGCTTTGCCCTGCAGTTTGTGCGTATCGAGAAAGCGATACGCCTGCTTTTTACTCTCGAAGTCCTGCAGGCGCAGCAGGTAGGCTTCTTCGTGCAGACCGGCCAGCCAGCGCTGATCGCGGATCACCACATAATCTGATGCAGGCGGGATCTCCTCCCCCATCAACTGCAGGATCTGCTGTTTAAGACCTTCGCTTTCGGTGACGCCTGCGGCGATACTACGCTCAGCCAGACGCAAGGCCAGCAAGGTACTTTGCTCAACGCCACGACCGTAAAGATGGAACAGGGACAGGTTATGCATCGCAAAGCCATTTCCTTGTTTAGCCGCTTTCTGGTACCAGCGAGCACTTTCGCGCGGTTCGCTGTCCGAGAGGATTAAACCCAGGGTGTACTGCGCTGTGCTATTACCCCGATTGGCGGCTTTTTTAAGCCAGCGCTGAGCGGCGGGCAGATCTTTTGCCACGGTTTTACCGTCAAGCAGCATCAGCGCGAGCTGCACCTGACTTGACACATGTCCGCGCTCGGCAGCCATGCGGTAGAACTTGTAGGCATTCTGGGGATTAGGCGCTACGCCCTTACCCTCAGCATACATATGCCCGAGACGGTAAGCTGCGTTCAGATCACCCTTCTCCGCCGCATCAAGACAAGCGGAAAAAGCGCTGGCGTAAGTTTTCTGAGCGAAGAGATTCTGGCAAGCGGAAGTCGGTTCTTGCGCGTGGGCGCTAACACTGGTCCCTAACAGCAGCACCAGCGCTGCACGGGAGATGGATCTGAACGCCATTCGTATGTCTGTTCCTTCGCTCAGTTGCAATAAGCCATTACTTTACCACCCCAGCCGGTCAACTCCTACGACCAAGGACAAGCAACCTGAGCACCCGCTCATGTCGATACCTTAATAAAAGTGCTCTACTGTCGGGGCTGCTGGAACACTCGTTTCAGCCTATACCGACCGATAAATCCGGGCATCTTTAGCCCACTGCATTGGAGTTTACTTATTCAAGCGGTCGATATTTACTCTGCATGGCGCTGAAATTGCGCACCCAGGGTTTGGCCCGCTGCACCGCCTCCGGCAACTGGGCAACCACTCGGCGCGCTTCAGCAGACGATTCAAACTCGCGGTTCAATACGACCACCAGATAAGGCCCGGCAATTCGCTGTGTACGGTAATAAACCGTATGTTTCTCCAAACCGTGTTTTTTCAGGTACGCCTGTACATAAGCCTCTCGGTCACCCTGAATGGCAAGTATCTGTACCGCGATAGACTTCTTGGGTTTACTCAATAACCAGCTGGCTGGTTGCAAACCATGCACTGCTCCCGCATCAGATTCGGGTAGCGAAGCGAAAGGCTGTTTTTGTTCAACAGATATCTTCGCTGGATCCCCCGCAACGGAAGTGGGCACGACAAGTGATTGTTTCAGGTTTTTGTAGCTTCGTACCCAAGGCTTAAACTTTTGCACCCCTTCAGGCAGGGTTCCAATCATGTTCCTGGCAACGCTCAGATCCCGGTAATCCCCGTAAGTCAGGATATATGTGCTTTTGTCGCCCTTGGGTTCTCTGTAAATCCCTACCGGCCCGGTTACATTATGTTTCTTCAGGTAAGCGTACGCGCTTTTCTCAGATGGCTGTCTGGAAATCTGAATAACATATCCGTCATCCGGTTTTTCCTGTAGCCAGTCCGGTCCCCGTACAAGGATGGATTCTTCCGGTTCTGGCTTAGTCGCGGCCACCAACTGCAGTATTTTCTGTTTAACGCCTTCACTTTCAGTGACACCAGCAGCGCTGCTCTTTTCAGCCCAATCCAATGCGGTGTCGTAGTTTTGCTCAACACCATGCCCTTTGAGATAAAACAGGGCCAAGTTATGCATCGCATACCCGTTACCCCGTAAGGCTGACTTCCTATACCACTCAGCACCGGCTGCAGGATCAGAATCAGTAAGCAGAACGCCAAGGGTGTATTGTGCTGTCGGATCACCGGCTTCTGCGGCTTTGCCGATCCAGCTCCGGGCTTCCTCAGGATCTTTCGCAACACCCTGACCGCGCAACAGCATCAACCCAGTTTTAAGCTGACTGACAACGACACCGTGCGCGGCAGACTTTTTATAAAGCTGAAACGCTGCGCTCAGGTCTCGTTCTACGCCCTCTCCTTTCGAGTACAACGTGGCCAGATCTCGCTGTGCTTTGGCATTCCCCAATTCAGCGGAGCGTTTCAGCCAGGCGACGGCAGAGCGCATATCCACAGCGCCACTTTCACCACGGAGGTAAGCCATGGCCAGGTTGTAAGCAGCCTCATGATGTCCTGCTTCTGCGGCGACATTAAGCCAGTGAACGGCCTGCTTCGAATCCACTTCACCCGCTAATCCCTTGGCGTGAATAACGGCCAGTGTAAAGGCGGACTCGGAGCTATCATTCTGCGCTTCGTTAAGACACGCGCTCAGAGCGGAGTTGTACGCTTTTTTGCTATATGCCCCCAGGCAGGTATCGCTCGCCTTCTCGGCGGCAACGGCCGAAAAAGGCCCAGCAAGCAGCGCACATAAGCTGAATATGACAGTTGACCTATATGCCATTCCCTTTCCCCTTTCAAACGGCAGACGACTGATCTGCCTCACTCTACCACCGCTACCGGCTATCTCCTAAGTGCCCAGTACACCCTGAATTCAGTCGAACTCACTGTTTTAGCAACACAATCTATACTTGTTACATCTCTGGCAAAGCGCGGTGTACCTATGGCGCGATATCTGAACGCACTCGCGATCCTGGTAATTTTTGCGATTTTTGACAAGCTTGGCAGCCTGAGCAGCGTAATCGACAAGTTACAGATCGATCAAAAGGAACTGGCGGTCGGTATGGCCCTCGCCACATTTGGCAGCCTGTTGGGGCTGCAGCTTTTTTCCTTTAAAGCCCGCAATGGCGAACCCCACAGCAAACCGATCCGATTGGGGATTAACCTCGGTGGCGCGGTGGTGCCATTGGTGTTTTTGCTGTTCTTTTCCAGCCTCCAGTCGCCCTCTCCACAACACGTGCTGCTGCTGACTGCAGTGGTCACTGCGGTGGTCTATCCCATGACTCGTATGGATAAAAAGAAAGGGATGGTGATCTACCTGTTTGGCGCGGTAATCGCCGCTGCCTTGGGCGCACTGGTGCTTGATCAGGAGAACTATCTGGTGCTGGCATACTCAGCGGCAGTGCTCGGCACCCTGATCGGCGGTGATCTGTTACACCTGCCTCAGCTGAAGAAACTCACCCAGCTCAGTAACCAGACGGTGTTTATCGGCGGAGGCGGCATCATGGATGCGATCTTTATGAGTGGCTTGCTGGCGATGCTGACGGCGGAAACCTTTCAGCAGATGAACTTTCTCTGAGCCCACACCTCTTTATGCTATAGTTCGCACAATTTTGAACATTGGGAAGAGACCTTCAATGGCAGGATCACTACAGGATCAACTGCTCAAGATGGGCGTAGTTGATCAGAAAAAAGCCAAGCAGGCGAAACAGCAGAAACGTCAGAGCGCGAAGAAAGCTAAGCAGGCGCGTAAGTCAGGTCGCGAAGTCGAAACCGACAACACGCAGGACGTACTGGAACAGCAGCGTAAAGAGAAGCAGCAACGCGACCTGGAGCTGAACAAACAGCGCGATGCCGAACGTGCTCAGAAAGCGCTGGCGGCGGAAGTACGCGATATCATCAAACGCCACGCGATTGAGATTCCAAAGGACGCCGAAGTACCTTACAACTTCGTGCAGGAGAAGAAGATCAAGAAGATCTACGTCACAACTGAGCTGCAGAATCAGCTGATTCGTGGCCAGCTGGCGATCGCAATTCTGGAAGAGAGCCACCGCCTGATCCCGGATAAGATGGCCGAGAAGATCGAAAGTCGTCTGCCGGAGATGGTGATCCGCATTGAGCCGGAAGAGGAACCGGACGAAGACGATCCGTACGCGGACTACAAGATCCCCGACGATCTTATGTGGTAAAACTGTACCCTCAGAGGCTCCCCCGCGGAGCCTTTGTTGTATTCAGGTCAAGGAAACGCGGACAACACCGTTCTAGCATCAAATTAACGGTCTCTGCAGAGGACAACGGGTAGCCTATGAGCACAGGCTTCTTCGAACAATTCATAGTGATTCTGGGCGCTGCGGTACTGGCCATTGCGATCTTTCGCCGAATCCAGTTGCCGCCTATTCTGGCCTATATATTCGTCGGTCTCAGCCTCGGCCCCTCCGTGCTGGGCATCGTGGAAAACTCCCCGACCATCCACCTGCTGAGCGAACTGGGTGTTGTGTTCCTGCTGTTTATGCTGGGCCTCGAGTTTTCCCTGCCCCGCATGCTGGCGATGCGCAAAGTCGTGCTGGGGATGGGCAGCCTGCAGGTAGTGATCACCTCGGCAGCGCTGGTCGCCATATCGCTGCTCGTGGGTCTGGATTTCACCACGGCACTGGTGGTCGCGGGCGCTTTGGCGCTCTCCTCCACAGCGCTGGTCACCCGTGAACTGATCCGCCAGAACGAGCTGGAGCAACCCCACGGCCGTATCTCGCTGGGTATCCTGCTGTTTCAGGATCTGGCGGCGGTCTTTTTCCTGATTCTGATTCCCACCCTGCAGGGCGGTCAGAACGTCGACTCCGATCAGCTGATTCTGGCACTGCTTGAGGGTGGATTCCTGTTGGTGGTGCTGCTGGTATTCGGTCGTACCATCCTGCCGCTGTTGTTCCATGAAGTGGCTCACTCCCGCTCAGCAGAACTCTTTGTGCTCACCAGCCTGGTCGCCGCACTCGCTGCGGCCTGGCTCACCCACGCAGCAGGCTTGTCCATGGCGTTGGGTGGATTCCTGGCGGGCATGATGCTGGGAGAAAGTCACTACAAGCATCAGCTGGAAGCCGATATCCGCCCCTTCCGCGATCTGTTACTAGGCCTGTTTTTTGTTTCGGTGGGTACCCAACTGGATCTCAACGCGCTGCTCGAGCACTGGTACTGGATCCTGTTGGCTTCGGTTGCCCTGTTAATCCTGAAAACACTGACCGTCTTTATCAGCGCCTTCCCGCTCCACACCGACAAGGGGGAAGCACTGCGTGCCGGACTCTGCCTGAGTCAGGGCGGCGAATTCGGCTTCGCCCTGCTGGCACTGGCCTTCAGCCATCAGTTGCTGGATGCCGAGCTGAATGCGGTCGTTGTCGCCACAATTATTGTGACCATGATACTGACACCGGTACTGATCAGCAGTGGCGAGAAGGTCAGCCGGACAATATTTAAGCGTCCTAAAGGCAACAACCAACAGATCGAACCCATGTCACCTCATGCTCTCGAAGAGTACGGCCGGGAGCTGGACGACCACGTGCTTATCTGTGGATACGGTCGTGTCGGCCAGATCCTCACCCGTTTTCTGGACCCGCTGCATATCCCCTACGTGGTGATCGATTCCGATCCGGTGCGCGTGCGGGAAGCGGGTCTGGCCGGTGAGCAGATCTTCTACGGTGACTGTCGCCAGACCGACCTGCTGGAAGCACTCGGCGCCAATCGCGCCCGCTTGCTGATCCTGACCTTCCCTGAATATGACGTATCGCTCAGTGCCGTGCGCAAATTACGCAAACGTTTTCGGGATATCCCGGTACTGGTACGTACTAAAGATGACAGCGGTTTGCAGGCGCTGCAGGATCTGGGGGTCACCGAGGTAATCCCGGAAGCGCTGGAGGGCAGTCTGATGCTGGTATCACACGTGCTGACACTGCTTGATATCTCCAGCGACGAGATTGAAAACAGCATCAATCGCGTGCGCGCCGAACGTTACCAGTTATTACATGGCTACTACCACGGCCTGCGTTCGCGTAAAACAGACGCCAAAGGCGCACCCAGCCTGCTCCTGCATGCTGTGCCCCTCAGTGACCAGTCGTTTGCCGTCGATAAAGTACTGGCTGACCTGAATCTCGGCAGCCTGGGTGTTGACGTGGAATCGATCCGCCGCGATAACAGATCCAGACACCATCCACCGGACACGCTGCAGCTGAAATCCGGCGATATCATCGTATTGCGTGGCAGCGCTCGCGACGTCGAGACTGCAGAGGCCTACCTGTTAGGTGGGCGACGTTTTCACTATTCACCAGGGGAGAAACCATGAGCGTCAGCAAACAACAGCGCGCCTTCTTTCGTAAACTCTATCTGTCCTTCCTGATCAGTCGGGAAAGCCTCAATGTGACCGCCCTGCAGAAGCTCACGGGCATGCCCCGTCGTACTATTCAGGACACCCTGAAAGACCTCTCGGATATCGGCATCCAGTGCTGCTTCGAACAACAGGAGGGTGGCCGCAATAATGCCGGTTTCTATCGTATGGAGAACTGGGGACCGATTGACCCTAAGTGGGTAGCCGAAAACCTGGCGCTGCTGGAGTCAGTACTGGAGATCCCCAGCGAAAAAACTGAGTAAAAAGCACTCAACTAATTCCCTGTCCCGCCGATAGCTTTCTTCACTGACTAAACAGTGGTGTAGACAATGCTTGAATCAATTTTAAATGGGAATCTGTTCGGTAGTGGGCTGGGATCGCCGCTTGGTGGTGCGTCCGATTTTGCTGGCGCGCCGGAGTCCAAATCTGATAAGGCAGCTGCACGACCTTTTGACTTTCCGGCACCGCCAGTGGGCGGGGTTTCCCTCGCTGCTGCGGAGCGTTATGCCAAGGCAGAAAGCTTCTCTCTGGACCTGACCACTAAAGAGGGCGACAAGGTAACCATCAACTTCAACCACGCCAGTGCGTTTGAAGCCAGTTTGGGCGCCACCTCCGATGGTCGCGGCAACTCCGCTGCGGTGTTCAATATCAGCCGTGCTGAAAGCAACCAGTTCCAGTTCAGTGTGGAAGGTGATCTGAACGAAGACGAACTGGACGCGATCCATAACCTGATTCAGGACGTGAGCCTGATCGCCGACGACTTCTTCGGTGGCGATGTACAGGCTGCGTTTGAACGTGCTTCCGAATATCGCATGGATACCTCACAGCTGGGTTCCATGGAACTGCACATGAGCCGTAGCGAACAGTACACCGCTGCGGCAGCGTACCAGTCTGTTGCAGACGCCAGCGAACCTCACGGCGGTCGTAAGCTGGGTCATATGTTGGGTATGCTCAACCAGCAGCGTGAATCTCCGGCCCTGGGTTTCGTAGATCAACTGGCCTCACTGCAGGAACAGATTATCGACAGCCTGGTAGAGAACGATATCCGCTACCAGGAAGCGGACGACGCAGAGAAAGAGCAGCTCGACGCCAACCGCAACACCCTGTACAGCATGCTGGACGCCTGATTAACCTCCCCCCAGAGAATCAGCACTTTCAGGCAGCCCCCGGGCTGCCTTTTTATTTGTGCCCGGTCTAGATAAACTGCGCTATTAATCGGAAATGCTGTACTACGGATACCCTCCCACATGACCAAAGTGCTGATCATCGGCTACGTCTGGCCCGAACCACGCTCCTCTGCCGCTGGCAGCCATATGATGGAGCTGATCCACTGCTTCCAGACACAAGGCTGGCAGGTAACTTTCGCCAGTCCGGCCGCGCTCAGCCCCCATATGGAAGATCTCGCCGCCCTCAACATTGACGCCGTGAGTATCGAGCTGAACAGCGACAGTTTTGACCGCTATATCGCCGGTCTGGAGCCTGACATCGTGCTGTTTGACCGTTTCATGATGGAGGAGCAGTTTGGCTGGCGTGTGGAGCAACAATGTCCGGAAGCGTTACGTGTGCTGGACACGGAAGACCTGCACTTCCTGCGAAACGCCCGTCATAAAGCGCTGAAACAAAAACGCGATCTGATACAGAGCGATCTGTTCGGTGAGATGGCACAACGGGAGGTCGCAGCGATCTTCCGCTCCGACCTCACCCTGATGATTTCCGACTACGAACAGCAACTGCTAACCGGTCAGTTTGGTGTGGCCGAGGAGCTGCTGCATCACCTGCCCTTTATGCTTGATCCGGCACGTCTGGATCAGAATCTGCCCGGTTTCGACGAGCGGGCACACTTTATCAGCATCGGAAATTTCCGCCATGCTCCCAACTGGGATGCGGTACTCTGGCTGAAGCAGCAGATCTGGCCGCTGATCCGCAAACAATTGCCGGATGCCGAGATGCATATCTACGGCGCCTACCCGCCGCCGAAAGCCACCGCCCTGCATAACGACAAGGAGGGTTTTAAGGTGTTGGGTTGGGCAGAGGACGCCAACGCGGTGATGCGCAGCGCCCGCATCTGCCTAGCACCGATTCGCTTTGGTGCCGGTATCAAAGGCAAACTGGTTGAAGCGATGATCAACGGCACGCCCAACGTGACCACGTCGATCGGCTGTGAAGCGATGAGCGGCGGCCTGCCCTGGGCGGGTGTGGTGGAGGATAACGCCAAACAGATCGCCGACGCTGCTGTCTCGCTCTACCAGGATGAGACACTCTGGCATCACTACCAGAACAACGGATTTAACATCGTTCGCACCGTGTACGACCGCGCTCCACTGGCCGAGGGGCTGATCGCACGTATCGAACAGCTGCGCAGCGATCTGCCGCAACACCGACTGCGCAACTTCACCGGTGCCATGCTGCGCCATCACAACCATCGCAGCACGCAGTTTATGTCCCAGTGGATCGAAGCCAAGACCAAGCTTGCCAAACTGCAGCAGGATAACGAAGGCTCGCTGGAAACCGAACACTGAGATGAGCGCTTTTACACTGCGCGATTACCAGCGCGATGCTGTTGATGCCACCCTGCGCCACTTCCGCAAAAGCAACGATGCCGCCGTTATCGTGCTACCCACCGGCGCAGGTAAAAGCCTGGTGATCGCCGAACTGGGCCGTATCGCCCGCCGTAAGATACTGGTGTTGGCCCACGTTAAAGAGTTGGTTGAGCAGAATCACGCCAAATATGAAGCCTACGGCCTCAAAGCCAGTATCTACTCTGCGGGCCTCAAGCAAAAAAGCACTGAACATCAGGTCACCTTCGCCAGCGTGCAGTCGGTTTCGCGCAATCTGGATGACTTCCGCGAAGAGTACTCCCTGCTGATCGTCGACGAGTGCCACCGTATCTCCGATGACGAGAACAGCCAGTACGGCCAGATCATCGCGCAACTGAAAAAACACAACAGTGGCCTGAAGGTACTGGGCCTGACTGCTACGCCCTACCGACTGGGGATGGGTTGGATCTACCGCTACCACTACCACGGTTACGTGCGTGGCGGCAGCGACGAGCAGGGCAAACGGCCGCCGTTTCAGCACTGCATCTACGAGCTGCCCCTACGCTACATGATCAACAAGGGTTTTCTCACGCCGCCCAACCTGACAGATGCGCCGATCGCCGAGTACGACTTCTCCGCGCTGGAACAGAACCGCTGGGGAGAATACAGCGACGCCGCCGTTAATCAGCTACTGGTGCGCCATCCCCGCGTAACTCGCGCTATCTGCGAGCAGATCGAGGAGAAAGCTGAAACCTGCGAGGGCGTGATGATTTTTGCCGCCACCGTCGAGCACGCCCGCGAGATAGCCGGATATCTGCCAACCGACCAGACGGCACTGGTGACCGGGGCGACACCCGCGCCTGAGCGCGACCTGCTGATCCAGCAGTTTAAGAACAAACAGCTGAAGTTTCTGGTCAACGTGGCGGTACTCACCACCGGTTTCGATGCGCCCCATGTGGATCTGATCGCGATACTGCGTCCTACCCAGTCAGTCAGCCTCTATCAGCAGATCATCGGCCGAGGTTTGCGTTTATCACCGGGAAAAACCGAGTGTAAAGTGATCGATTATGCCGGTAACGGCTTCGATCTTTTCTATCCGGAAGTAGGACAACCTAAGCCGAATCCTGACAGTGAACCGGTGCAGGTGTTCTGTCCCCAGTGTGAATTTGCCAATATCTTCTGGGGCAAAACTGACGATGAAGGCAACGTGATGGAACATTACGGTCGCCGCTGCCAGGGCTACGAGGAGGATGAGCTGGGGCGTAAACAGCAGTGTGATTACCGCTTCCGCTTCAAGGAGTGCCCGCACTGCAACGCCAAGAACGACATCGCCGCCCGACGTTGCCACAGTTGTGGTGAAGCGATTATCGACCCGGATGATCAATTGAAGGCCGCACTAAAACTGAAAGACGCATTGGTGATCCGCTGTGCGGGCGTAACCTTCAGCGAACAGAAAGAACGCCTGCGTATCACCTACCACGACGAAGAGGGCGCCGAGCTGACCGAGAGCTTCGATCTCAGTAACGCCGCCCAGCAGAAGATCTTCAATCAGCAGTTCGGCCGCCGCTTTGGCGACGGCACTGCTCCCCGACAGTTCAGAAACAACGCAGAGGTGATCGCATTAACGGCGCAGTTCCGCGCCCCGGATTTTGTGGTTGCAAGAAAAAGTGGGCACCACTGGCGTGTGAAGGAGCGGATCTTCGATTACGAAGGGCGCTACCGTAAAGCGAATGAACTGGGATAAGTAAAGTTCGGGCGGAATTGATGTTGGGAGTCGCTGGCGCTCGCCGCCAACCTACAGGCCAACCATCTTGCAGAGATACAAGGTTGGCCAATGCGCAGCATTGCCCAACAGCGTCTTGTGCTGAAAAAGATTGATTCCGATGCCTGATTCGTTGGGCATCGCTTGAGGCGATGGCCAAGCTACAAATGCCGAGTAGCAGAGCGACTCCCGGATAGATCTTTTATTTGCCCGCTTCAGGGATCTCTCGGGCGATGGTATCTGCGACTTCGACGGAGAAATCCGCCAGCAGTTGATTCAGTGTCTGCACGTATCCGGCGTAGCCCGGTTCGGCAGGCAAGGTCTGGCGATAACGGCGGGTGCTGATCAGCTGCTGTCCGTGATCGCCCAACAACGACCAGGTCAGCCGCAGAGACACATCTCCGTTCAGCTCACCCGAGAAACGATCAACAAACACCCGCACCTGATACTGTGGGCGGAAGCGGTTATCCCAGGGCG
Source organism: uncultured Marinobacterium sp. (assembly GCA_947501565.1). Classification (GTDB taxonomy): domain Bacteria; phylum Pseudomonadota; class Gammaproteobacteria; order Pseudomonadales; family Balneatricaceae; genus Pontibacterium. Next base: position 187,523 of record CANMWJ010000004.1, on the reverse strand, counting down.
TTGACCAGACCTGATCATGCTGTAGCCGCGTCGCGACGCTGTCGCTCAATACCCGGTTAAACGCCGGTTCCAGCTCTCCCGCCCAGACCTCAAAACTGGCTACAGCAACGCCGGTGTTATTTTTACGGGTCACGATGCCCGGCCGATCCAGAGTTTGTGGCAACGTAACCGGCCCGATCCCCAGCGTAACGGTTTTATCCAGGGTAGCCAGCCCGGGGCTTACCTGAGTGCTCAGATCGTAATAGTGGGTCGGTTGCTGAGCTGCACAGCCGGTCAGCAAACCCGCCAAGAATACAGCACCCATCAGCGGTTTAATCATTGAGCGTCCTCCTCTTTACCGCGCAACAGAGCGTCCGGGTAGCGGTACAGCTCGTCGGTCAGCTGTTCCATCGATTTAGCGGCGTCGGAGATATCCTCCAGCGCTTCGGTCAGGGTATGGCTCAGTGCGGAATCCGGCGCCACCGTCTGATCGATCGAGCGTAGCGTCTGCTCCACCTGCATCACCGTGCCATCCAGGCCTTTGGTGGCCATCCGCAGGTTATCCAGAATATGGCCGGCATCCTGTGCCAGATTAGCCTCACGCAGCTGACGAATGACCACACGCAGTTCCTTCAGACTGCCCTTCAGATCGCCGCCGATCTCTTCCAGCGGGAAGGTCTGTACCCGCTCAACAATCTCGCTAAGCTGACGGGCGATCTGGCTGTATTCGCTTTCTGCCGTCGGTAGCTCCAGATAGTCTCCAGTAGCGGATTCGATAATCTTTCCGGGTTCACCGGCATGCGGCACCAGATCAACATAAAGAGAGCCACCAATCAGGCTGCCGGAATTCAGACGTGCCTGCATCCCCTCCTCCACCAGCTCGGTCAGGATAGACACCACCTGCTCTTTAGTCGGCACGTCGCCGCCTTGAATACGCTCCGGTTGGATCGCGATCAATACGTTGATGTTCCGCCCCGGTACGTTGTCATAATCCAGCGAGACATGCTCCACCTGCCCCACCTGAATCCCCAGGTACTCCACCGGCGCGCCCACTTTTAGGCCACGTACAGAACCATTAAAGCGCAGCATAAAGGGATAAGAGACAGAGATCGCACCTTCACTGACAGCATCACGATCGGCAAACAGGTGGAAGGCACGCCCCGGCTCCGCCGGAGCCGTCTGAGTCAACAGCTCCGTTGGCGTATCGAACTCAATCCCGCCCGCGATCAACGCGCTGAGTGAGCCCACATCCAGCTCGACGCCATCCAGTCCGACATTCACGCCAAAACCGCTGACGTTCCAGAACTGACTGTGTTGCCGGATCAATCTGTTGTATGGCGCTTTAACAAAGAAACGGATCTGCACCTTGCCCTGCTCCGCCAGCAGTTTGTATCCGGTTACTTCCCCCACAGGCACCTGGCGATGGTAAACCGGTGAACCGATATCCAGGGTGCCTAAGGTATCGGCCATCAGCAGATAACTGCTGCCCTGATCGTAGGAACGCACCGACGGCGGTTCCTCCAGCCCAACGAAGCTGGTTTTATCCAGACCCTCTCCTTCGCCACCGGAATCCATCTCGATATAAACACCCGACAGCAGGGTTTCAATACCGCTGACACCGCTACGCGAAACCCTTGGGGACACAACCCAGAAGTTGCTGCGATCGTTGATCAGTGGCGCCACGTAGGCAGCCATCTCAACCGTCACGCGCACCGAGTTGAAGTCATCATTGAGCTGGATCTTCTTGACCTGCCCGATCTCAACATCACGGTAACGCACCTTGGTTTTACCCACCTCGACGCCCGCAGCATCACGGAACTCTATCTGGATAACCGGCCCCGCAGCCTTCCACGCCTGGAAGGCCAGCCAGCCAGCGATCACCAGCGCTAAAAAAGGAATAAACCACACAGGTGAAAGGATCTTGGCGCGTGAGACGCGCGGTTCGTTACTCATTTATGGGCATCCCACAACAATCTAGGGTCAAAGGTTTCCGCCGCGAGCATCGTCAGCACAACGACACCCGCAAAACAAACAATAGCACCGCCGGGTTCAATGTTGGCGAGCACACCAAACTGCACCAGCGCCACCAGCAGCGTGACAACAAACACATCGATCATCGACCAGCGGCCAACAAACTCGGTAATCCGGTAAAGAATCGCCTGATGACGTGGATTCCCCACAGGCCCCCTTTTGACGGCCCACAACAGGTACGCCATGGCGATAATTTTGGCGATCGGCACCACAATACTGGCCACAAACACCACAATGGCGATCCCCGCATTGCCCGACTCGAACAGGTGCACAACCCCGGAGATAATCGTATCTGAGCTGGGAGCGCCGAGTTGTACGGTGGTCATGATCGGCAGCGTATTCGCAGGCACATAGAGAATCGTGGCTGCAACCAGCAGTGCGAGCGTACGCTGGAAGCTGCCCGGGATCCGTTTTCGCACGCTACTGTGACAACGGGGACAGTGATCGTTCAGATCCAGCAGAGATTCCCCTACCAGCGCATCGCAGTGGTGGCAGAGGACCAGGGGTTCGCCCTCGATTCCCTCGTAGCGGTTTTCGTAGCGCAACCACTGCCAGAGGGCATCACGATCCAGATGGGTATGACTGTAGATCAACACGACAATCAGCCCGGCAAAGGCATACAACCCCACCCCCGGAATCAACGAGGCGATATCACCCAGCTTGGTGGTAGTGATCAGCACCCCGATAAAGAAGATCTCCATCATGTTCCAGGGGCGGCTGATAAAGAGCAGATGCAGCGTGGCGGTGATACCCGGTGGTTTGATATTGAGCCAGCGCGCACCAATCACGTAGCTGAGGCCAAGCAACTCCAGCAGCGGCATCAGGAAGATGGTGATCAGCACCAGCGAGCCCAGCAGGTAGTGCTCGCGCTCCAGCAGCGCTGCGACACCGGTCAGCAAACGGCTGTTCTGCTCCAGTCCGGCGGTTTCCAGTCCGATAAAGGGGAACGACAATGTCAGGATAAACAGCACGACCCCGGCAACCGTAAACGCCGCCGCGTGGGAAAGCCAGTTGTCGTGATAGACCTTTAACGTGGAACCGCAGTGTGTGCAGTTGAGCTGCTGACCGTGTTCACAGGGGACACTGTCAAACACATGGTCACACCCATGACAGACAATCACATCCGTATGGCTTGCTTTAAGGGAGGAGGCGGAAACACTCATATGGCGAGGATAGCCGAGATATTTCACTAACGCACGAAAGAAAAGGAATTAAACGTAACGGCAGGCCAGGGGCCTCAGGGTTATAAAAGAAAGCGCCGGAACCTCACCCCTTACGGTCCCGACGCTTGTTCCCCAGATCAATCAGGGTTGTACAGTCAGGCAACCACTGCAGGTTGCGCTGGCACCACCTGGGTTGGTAATCACTACATCCCAGCTACGGGTGCGACGCGGACCACCATTTTTCACGAAGATATCGACCGTGATCATGCTGGCCGAGTCGACGATCAGGTTAGATGCCTGCGGAGTCGGGCCCGAGCCGTTGATAAAGCTCAGAGTCGCTCCACTCTGGAAACCGGAACCGCTGATCTCGACGGTTTCAGGTGTTCCCGTTCCTATGGTGGACGGTGTCAGACTGGTGATCGCCAGTGCGCCACCACTCACCGGATTCACGGTCACGGTCACAGTCGCCGTGTCGCTGCCACCCAAGCCGTCGATCACGGTGTAGGTAAAACTGTCGGTGCCGTTAAAACCGCTGGTTGGCGTATAGATCACAGTACTGTCGGTATGGCTGACACTGCCATTACTCGCACCACCTGCGCTGGCGATACTCAGGCTGTCCCCGTCGACATCAGTGTCGTTGTCCAGCACCGCAATATTCGCACTGGTATCCTGATCCATAGTCACGTCATCATCAGTGGCCACTGGCGGGTTATTAGGCGTCGTCGCGGAGTTGATCACCACGGTGATGGTATCGCTACCCATCATACTTGCGCTGTCCTGCACCTGTGCGGTGACCTGGTGTGTCCCCACACTCAGGATACTGGTGCTGAAGCTACCCCCGGTGCCGATGGTGTTATCCAGATCAGAAAGCCACTGCAGACTGGTTGCCAGATCGCCATCTTCAGGATCATTGGCAGTCGCCGAGAACGTGATGCTATCGCCCTCAACCGCAGTAAAGCTATCCACTGGCTCCAGAATAGAAACCTCAGGCGGCAGGTTTCCAGGCAGACCAGCAGAAACCACCTCAATCAGATAGACATCGAGGGCGTCGTTCTGACCGTTACCAGCGGTACGGTCCGTATCGGTAACCCTCAACTCCAGAGTCCCCGTAGTGCCCGCAGGCAGAACCGTTTCAAAGTCGGTTACGCCGGTGCCCCCCTCCAGGGTGCCAAGCGGCTGGAAAGCACCACCGTTGAGCGCGTAAGCGAATAGGAAATCATCCCCTTCGCTGTTATAGGCTGTTTCCGCTCTCACCTTCAGCGTGACCGTGGCACCTGGCTCAATGCCTGTAACGGTCCAGCTATGGTCCAGCTGGCTGATACGGCTGCGGGGCCTACCGCCTTGATGCTGTTCTGAGAGTCGTTCGCTATCCGCTGCGTTGACCGTATTCAGGTAAGAGCCACTAACGATGGCACCGTAGCTTGTAAACTCAGCAGTTGCATTTGCACTGGTCGGCACGGTAATGACGATTGGCTGCGTCGCATTAGAGATGTTGCCGCCAACGCTGTTGTAGGGTTCAACCTGATAAACGTAACTGCCGGATGCAAGGTTGTTATCCGCGTAGCTACTGCTGTCCCGCCCCAAGGTGGCAATCTGAACAAAGCTGCCACTATCCTTTTGCCGGTACACACGGTAGGCAGTCTCGTTGGTATCCAGCGTCGATGCAGGATCGGTCCAGGTCAGTTGAATATCGGCATCGCTAACTGCAGCTGCACTCAGATCATCTGGCGCAGTTGGGGCTGCCGTATAGAGCTGATCTTCAGGTACTGTGCCGCTAATAAAATACTGGCCCAGACTGCCATAGTCCGTGTAGCCATTGGTCAGCGGATCTCCAACGCCAACGCCGTCGATCTCCAGATAGTAGCGCCCGCCCCCCACGTTCACGTTGATCTGGGCGTAGGTATCCGCTGCGGGATTGCTCTGCACAACCTGATAACCGGCTGCGTCATACAACGTTGCCTGCACATCGAGGTTCATGCCACGCTGACTTTCCGAGCTGTAATTCGCTATCCAGGCCGGCGTAATCGTCAGATCGATCACACCCGCACCTACATCCATGTAAAACAGGTCTTTGTCTGAGCGGTGTTCAATGATGCCTTTGTTGGCCGGGTTGAGGTTAGCCGGATCGGTCACCGGGTTCGTAGCCAATACATCCACGCCGTTAGAGATCTGTAGTGGCGTTGCAGAAGCAAAGTTCACGTCCTCGTGATCATCACTGCGATACCCCAGATAACCGGCGATGATCTGCAGATCATCCTGAGTGTTGTTGGCGTCGGCGTATTCACCTTTGCTCCACTGGCTGACCTGGGCGTAATAACCAACACCCATAATCGGCCCCCAATCGATGTAACCGGAGCCATGTCCACGGTAATAACCCACTGAGCTGGTACCGTCATGGGAGAGATTAAGGTTATGTCCCAACTCATGGGACGCGGCTTCAGATACGTTATGCGGTCCTCCTACCCCATCGAGGAACACCAACGCAGGCTGGTAGTAGGTAAAGTTGCTGAGGCCCCACACACCCACATAGGCCACACCACCGCAACTACAGTTGTAAATAAGTCGGTTGTTTTCATCCGCTTTGAAGGTCACCAGAATGTGTCCTACGTTCGGACCAAAGCTTGGTGGCTGCTCGGTGGTCACATCGATATCGTAGGGTGCGAAATCCTCTGCCACCCGCTTCCAGGTCTCGGCGATATCGTTCAGCTCACTCTGGCTGAAAGAACTCTCGTCGCCGTCAGTATCATAGGGGCGCATATAGAGCGGATCACCACTGCCGTTCCAGGCAGTCCCAGTAACTACATGACCGTCCATGTCCAGATACACGGTGCGGGAAGCACCCGGTTTACTGTGCAGTGAAAACGCATCGCTGAAGGTGATCTCTTCAACACCCGGACCGGATTCAGCGACAGACGACGTACTGTAGTCGTTGATATGTACGTAATCGTGGGGGTGATTGTGACTGCGAAAGAGAGGGTCTTCGTAGAAAATACCACCGCGCGGGTCGGTACGCAGGGTAGGTACATCCTGCTTGGTGAAATCAAAACGGTGCAACCAACCTAACGCGCGCTGTTGCGCGGCTGCTGGCAGCCCTTCCAGCTGGTTTCGCAAAATACCCGGTGGCAGGTCGCCGATCTCAAAAGGTGCCTTAGCACCAAATGCACGTTCATTCTTGGCAACAACCGCTTCGGTCGATAAAAACAGGGTTGCTGCCGACAACAGGAGCACTCTGCTCCAGGCCGTAGTAAACATAACCACACTCCGCTAACTGAGGAATCTAAACGAAACCGATACAACAACTGCGCATAGTCAGCTTCCTGCAGTTAACACTAGTGTAAACCTATGTATACAGTTGGTACTTTCATTGCGAACGTTAGCATTTTCTTGCGACTGCAGGTTGAAAAATAATCAACCATTTCCTGAAAAACTATACGGGTATTGATAGGCCAAAATGGCATAACGGAGCTTACAACCAATGCGCACCCCAATCCGGTTGCGGGACACCGGTTGCTGTTATAGGGTCTTCAAGGGAATCCGGGCAGAGGCAGCAGGTATAAACAGCTGCCCGGGTACCGGAATCTACCCTATAGGTAACGGAATATAGGTAACGGAGTTAAGGGTTCAGGCTGGGAGTTAATGTGAACATTGAAGTACTTGGCTGCAGCGGCGGCATAGGCAAGGGATTGAAGACCACCAGCTTTCTGGTTGATCACACGTTAGCTCTGGACGCGGGTACCGGATTCGAGCAACTCACCATGGAGCAGATGCTGGAGATCAGACACCTGTTGATCACGCATGCCCATCTGGACCATATCGTCGGCCTGCCGCTAATGCTCTCCACCATCTATGATCGCCATAGGCACCCTATCGATATCTATGCGCTGCCCAAGGTGATTGAAGCGTTACAGACGCATATCTTCAACTGGACGATCTGGCCGGACTACACCCGACTTCCTGAAGACAATCCAATCATCCGCCTGCACGAAGTAGCTGTAGGCGATCAGTTACATCTGTCAGATAAAACCGTAGAGGTACTGCCAGCACAACATCCCACTCCAACCGTGGGTTACCTGATCGCAGATGCGCAGTGTAGCTTTGCATTCAGCGGCGACAACGGCCGCAACCCGGATCTCTGGCCACTGCTCAATAGACACCAGCCCGATATGCTGATTATTGACGTCTCGTTTACCGATGAATTGGACGAACTGGCGCAGCTCAGTGGCCACCTGACGCCCAGCCAGTTGGCGGACGAATTAGGGTACCTGGAGCATCCGACACAGATTATGGTCACTCACCTGAAGCCCGGATTTGAAACGGTGATTATGGAACAGTGCCACCAGCTGCTGCCGCACTGGGATATCCAGCAGCTGGAACAGGGAACGGTTCTGAGCATCTGAACGCAAACCGTCGAAGGCGCTCAGAAATCCTCAACTACCTGAATCCGGGCGATACCCAACTCCCTTAGCACATTAGTCGCACTGTCCAGCGAGTGATAATACTTTGCGTGTCCGCCACGATCGGTGAGTGGATATTGATGCCCTTCCATGTCTTCTAGCGCCACAGTCCACCCCTCGGCGGAAGTTTTCAGTAATCCTTCACGAATCTGATCCGTTGCCACCAGGCCTCGAAGCTCTGTCAGTTGCATGGCTGTTGTCCGGTTTGTGTTCACACCTTCAGTTTAGCTAAGGAACCTGCGCATACGCCCGAAACGCCTCTGGCTTTCAGAGCAATTCGATATCAAGGCAGTGATAACCCGGGCACAACTAACTGGAACAGCTTGCGGGCGATGCTACTCGTAACCTGTCAGCTCCACATACCCCTGCCCCGCATGGCTACCGCTTACCTCAACCGCCCCTTCCCAGTACCGCACCGAAAGCAGGTTATCCTGATTAGCTTTACGCGGTATCACCTTAAGATCCAGGTCATACGATGGAATCCTTATGCGCCACCCGCTGGGGTAACGTACGCCATCGTCTGCGGTCCAGTGATCCAGGATCTCCAGCCGTACCTGATCACCAGCCAGCGGTAAACGTTCACCGGACACGTCGACCAGCGAGACCTGTTGGAAATCGGCCCACCCGGTTTTGGAACGCAACACCATAAACATCAGATCGCGGCCATCCTCCAACTGCAGCGCGAACCAATCCCAGCCGGTCTGATAGGGTGCCAGACTGTTGCTGCTCCATTCATGGTCGTACCAGGCAGCCCCGGTGACAGGGATCTTGTCTCCCTGCAAAGTGATCTCACCCTCCAGCCGGAGTCGGGTATAAGAGTAGTAATAGGAAGCAAATCCCGGCTCAGGCCGTTTGGGGCTGTATCCATCGATGCCCTGCAGGGTTTTCGGTTTCTCCGGTATAAGTCGCAGCTTGTATGCGATACCGGTGTCCCGGTCCTGCATCTGGATGGTGGCCGGAAACAGGTTGTCCGGCTGCTCCGCATCCAGCCGCCAGCTCTCCAGCCAAACCGCTAATGGATCAACTGAGGTTCCGGCTAATCCCGGACCTTGTCGGGAAAACCGTTCGGCACTGTGATGCGTGCCACGCTGAAAATCCCCCAAACCGGCGTGTCCCATATAGAACTGCGGCTGCAGCCATCGGCTGTCCGCCTCATCGTTCTGCTTGTCGGTGGGTGCTAACGCCTGACGAAATAGGGTGAACTGGAATCCATACCGCTGATCCGGGTTGTCACGATGCTGCAAGTTGCCGTTGATATACCACCACTCGCTACGGAATCCGGGGTGGGCCTGGTGATCCTGCGGGAACAGCAACCGATAATCCGGAACGGCCTTGATGTAGTTTTCAGCCTGCTCATCTTCCGCAGCGTTACTCAAAAAGTCGGTCAGGGAATAGGGAGCTTCATCAGTATCGGGGGTAGACCAGAGCAGAAACCCGATCAGCAATACGCCTGTGATGAATACCAGAGATATAAATCGCTTAGCCATCATTCACTCCCAACGCCGTATGCCACGCTGACGCGCAAAGCGCCACGCAGGATAAAGTGAGGCCAGTGCCGCCGCGATCAGTGATAGTGCCAGCGCGGTAAACCAACCCTCCGGTTGAGGACCGTAGGGGATGGTCCAGCCAAACGCGCGCAATTGCACGACTGCGGTCAGGCTCCACGCCAGCAACTCACCCGCGATGATCGCCACCAGACCTGCAACCAGCCCCAGCAACAACGCCTGCCCCAGCAACAACGTCATCAGTTCACGCTGACTGAATCCAAGGGCTTTCAGCAATGAGACCTCCTGCTGGCGCTCCAGTTGAATCGCCAGCAGGCTGCTGAGGATGCCGATAAAAGCCACCAGTAACGCCAGTAGCCGCAAGACGTCGGTAATCACAAAGGTACGGTTAAAGACCTCCAGCGACAGGGCCAGCAACGACGAAGATTGCTGTATCGACAGATTGACCTGTTCCCCCCAGCGCGAACGGATCGCCTGCTCGACAGCATCCGTGTTCTCTGAGTGATTAAGAAAAAGCGCCACACCGTAAGCGCTTTCTGTCGGCCAGTGTTGGGCGAGGGTCACAGCAGCCGTCAGCAAACGTCCGCTGTCGCTGCCGTAATCGTAGTAGACGCCCGCCACGATGAACTCCCCTGGTCCCCGATGGGTATTCAGCGTGATCGAATCACCAGCGGTCATTCCCAGGCGGTTTGCCAACGGCTCGCTGATCAGCACCCCACCCTGCTCCAGCACCTGCGGCCAGATCCGTTCCGGATCACCGGACACAAAACGGTATGCATCACGCATCGCCATCGGCAGCTCTGATGCGTAGAGGTAAACCGGCCTCTGCCCGACACTCAACCGGGTGCGGCTGAGAGTCGCAACGGCGGCCACCGCCTCCATCTTTTCCAGATCTGAGATCAGCGCCTCAGGAAGTGCGGGACGAACGCCGGGCAGGTTGCGTGGCTGGGAGATATATAGATCGGCGTTCAAGCGCTCCCCGAGCCACAACTGCACCGCATCACGAAAGCTGCCGACCATACCGCCGATCCCAACGGTGGCGGAGATCGCGATCATCAGCGCCATCGCCGCTATGCCTGTGCGGCTCAAATTGCGAGCAGAATCCCTGAGTATCATGGCCAAAAGAGGTTTTCGGCCCAACCATCCCCACCGCGCCAGCACTTGGCTTACCCCTTCCACCAGTGCTCGCAACAAAGCTGGCATCAGTAGCGCAAAGCCCAATAACAGCGCTGCAACTGCAACAAAAGCGCCCCAGAGGCCGCTGCCACTCCAAAGCATCAGTAATAACGAGATCGCAAATAAAACGGAGGTAATCAGGAGATAAAACCGGGCGGAGCGCTGACTGCGCTGCTCCTGCACATAGCGTTGCTGCAACAGCAGCGGAGACACCTGCGCGATCTCACGGCAGGGCTGCCAAGCGGCCACAAGGCTGCCGCCGACACCCAGCAGCAATAGCTTGCTGATTACCCAGGGTTCAAACACCAGCAGTGTCAGTGATGAGGAGGCATACAGATCGTCCAGTACCTGCACTAGCAACCCCAGCAGCAGGTGCGCCAAGGCAATGCCCAAACCGATCCCCAGCACCGTGGCGACCAAAGCTATCCCCAGTAACTCAGCAGCTAGATAACGGTATAAATAAACTTTATCCAAACCGACAGCCCGCAGCTGAGCAAAGATGGGACGACGTTGACTGAGGGAGAACCAGACACTGCTGTAAACCAGGAACAAACCAACCACCAGCGCCAACAATGAGAGCGCCTGCAGATTGAAATAGAGCGCACTTGCCAACTGGCTGCGTTCTGCCAGCGCCGCCTCAGTACTTTCAAGACGCACACCCAGCGGCAGAACTTCACGTACAGCGGCCTGCTCCACGTCATCCAGAATCAGGTCGATATGGGAGATCTGCCCAGCCATTGCCAGCAGCTGCTGTGCCTGGCCGATATCCATCAGCAGCAACTTCTGCAGCCGTACGTCCCCCTGGTCCTCCAACAGACCGATCACCTGTACCGTCCGCAATCCCGCTGCTGTTTGCAGTGGTAACGCATCACCGATATTCACCCCCAACTCGTCTGCGGTGGATCGGGCCAGAACGGCGGATGCCGTCGCCTGTAGGTTGGAAAACCCCACTTCTGCGGTCTGGATACGGTTGAGCTGGTTGCGGAAGCCTGATTCTCGCAGCGGATCAACACCGATCAGCTGCATCAGCAGTTGCTTATCCAGGTTGTCTTTCACCAAGCCACTGATGACCGGAGCGCTTTTCCAGTCGCTGGGATTACGGCGTAACTCTGCATAGAGGGATTCCGACAGGGGTGTATTGGCAACGATCCGATGGGTAGCCTGCCCGTAAATCTGCAGCTGCGCCTCGCGAAAACTGCGCCGTGCACTGTCGGAGGTAATATCGACGGCGGTTACTACCGCCACGCCCAACATGATACCCAGCAGCAGGAGCAACAACTGCCAGGGGTGGTGACGAAAATGCCTCAGGCTGGCACGCGCTAACATCCGCCCACCTGCTCCAGCACGCCGCGATGTAAGCGCAGGACCCGATCGGCATGGGTGGTCAGCGCTTCGCTATGGGTCACCATTACCAGTGTCAGATTGTGCTCGCGTACCTGTTCCAGCAGCATCTCCAGCACAATCTCAGCAGTATCGTTATCCAGGCTGCCGGTGGGTTCATCGGCCAATAGCAGCGCGGGCTTATGCACCAACGCCCGACAGATCGCCACCCGTTGCTGTTCACCACCAGAAAGCTGCTCCGGAAAACGATCCAGTTTGTCCGATAAACCCATACGTGCCAGCTGCCGTTCAGCCTCTTCCTGTTCGGCAAGGCGACCGTTCAGGGAGAGTGGCAGGAGCACATTTTCCATCACGGTTAAAGTAGGGATCAGGTTAAAGAACTGGTAGACAACACCGATGTTACGGCGCCGGAACGCGGTACGTTCAGCTTCGTTCAGGGCGGTAATCTCGGTTCCTTGAATGGATATGGCGCCACGATCGGGTGGTTCCAGACCGGCCAACAGGCTAAGCAGACTGGACTTCCCAGAGCCGCTGGGTCCCAATAGCATCATCACCTGCCCTGCATTTAGCCTCAGATCCAGATTTTCCAACACCTGCTGACTGCCATCAGCCACCGGGTAGCTTTTACTAAGATTTTTCACCTGCAGAATTTCCATATCCGATCCCCCGTTCTCTCCGACTAGCACCTATAGTGTATCCAGAAAAACTGGCCTTTTCTCTGTACGCAGGGTCCGGTAGATTCGATCTCCAGATAACCAATTTGCTAAAAGGATAGGGGTATGGAAATTGCGATCATTCTTCACGTATTAGCAGCTATCGTCTGGGTGGGCGGAATGTTCTTTGCCTACGTCTGTTTGCGCCCGGTTGCGGGTCAGTTGCTGGAGCCACCGCAGAGATTGCCGCTGTGGTGCCACACCCTGAGCCTGTTTTTTCGTTGGGTATGGGTTTCAATCGCCCTGCTGATTATCAGCGGACACTGGATGATCGGTATTTATGGCGGTATGGGTGTGGTAGGCAGCCACGTACATATCATGCTTGGCACCGGCTACCTGATGATGGGACTTTTCGCGTATCTGTTCTTTGCACCCTATAAAGGCCTCAAAGAAGCGGTGGGCGCTGAGCGGTGGCCCGATGCGGGAGCCTGCCTCAACCGTATCCGGATGATTGTTGGCACTAACCTGATTCTGGGATTATTCACCGCCGCCGTCGCAGCTGGCGGTCGTTATATTTGATTCGCTCAGGTACACAGACGCGCCGGTAAACACCATCGCTACACCGGTGCGTCCGATCCTCACAACCCGCATGGTGAGCGGTGGCAGCTCCAGATCCCAGCATTCGCCAATGATCTGCGCCTCGACCTCCATATCCAATCGAAAGTCAGCCCTTGGGATACGGCTGACAAATACACCGCCCTCCGACATATTTTCCACGCAACCGACCAGCATACCGAAACGGGGATGGCGCAATCGGATGCGGTAGTGGGTCTGAAACCGACGGTGGTTGCGGCGATCGCGGTGTTTATCCATAAACGGGAGCCCTGATTGAGGAGATCGTTGGCGATAGATCAGCTGCAGGAAGTATAGACAGACATAGGAGGGAAACGACTGGGATGCGATATATTTACAACGGGCATACGACCGGCCCTGAGGGCATGCCCGCCGACAACGATAGATATCACCACGATGGGTTTACAGACTCTGGCAGATAGGTGCTATCCCACAAGGCAACTTCGGCTTCCTGATAAACCAGCGCGATACCCGACTGACCAACCCTGATCACTTTCATACTCAGTGTTGGCATCCGATGATCCCAGCCCTCTCCCAGAATCTCCGCTTCCACCGCCATCTCTGGACAGAAATCCTGTAGCGGCACCTGCGCCACAAAGACGCCACCTTCCGACATATTGGTCACCACACCTTCCCACCGTACAACAGGCTCAATGCCTATCGGGGTCCGAATACGGATCACCGAGTCTCTTTTCAAACGGGGATGTTTACGACGCTCTTCCATAACCTAACCGCCTCCCGACGATCAAAATATGAACACCCGGGCAGTATAGGTCGTTTTTTATACAGCAGTGGTCTTTTGTGTTTAGTGGGAGATTTAAGACAGTCGCGACAGATACGCCGTAAACAGCTCAGGTGGGCGAGGGAGAGTAAGCGTGATCAGAGAAAGCCGACCGGCGTCGGCCTCCTCTGCGGATGGGCGGATGGGATCAGTCGGTAACAACCGCCAGACGCAACGCATCCATGTTGATCTGGGCTTCCGACAGGTAGTAGCTCAACTCCTTCAGCAGGGTTTGCTGATGGTCGATCTCCTCGTCACGGACGTTCGGGTTCACCTTCGCCAGTGCCTGCAAGCGGTCCAGTTCACCGCCCTGCAGCGCCTGGACGTTTTCCAGCGCCGTAGCAACGGTGGCATCACGTTGCGGTTTAACCAGCGCATCTGCACGGTCAACCAGCCCCTGGATCTCTTCACGGCCATGGCGGACCAGATTCTGTGCGGTGGAACGCGGTACCCGCTCACCCAGCTGATCGAAGTGCGCCTGGGTCAGTACCTTGCTCAGGTCGTTACCGTTGCTGTCCACCACCACGCGCACGGTCGCACCCGGCAGATAACGGGAGAGCTGCAGCGATTTAGGTGCAGCACAGGTGATGCGGAACACCGCTTCCAGCAGCAACGTACCCGGTTTCAGCGGTGGCAGTTTCATGGTGCAGACGGTGGTGTTACCGAAATCGCTACCCAATACCATCTCCATGGCGCCCTGCACCATCGGGTGTTCCCAGGTCATGAAGTGCATATCTTCGCGCGACAACGCCTCAGAGCGGCGGTAAGTAGCGGTCAGACCTTCATCCGGCAGCCCCGGGAAGTGATCATGCAGCATGTGGTCGGTTGGATGCAGGATGATGGAATCCTGCCCATGCGGTTGCTGCTCGACACCGAACTGGTCGAAAACTCGGTCCATGTAGTCGGTCAGCTTGAGGCGGTCGCTGGCCTCTTCCACATCCGCCACGATCTGCTCGGCACGCGCCGGATCACAAGAGTTCAGCTCCAGCAAACGGTCCCTGCCATCCTGCAATACCTGCATGGTGGCGGTGGTTTCGTGAGCGGTTTCTTCCAGCAGTTTATCCAGACCTTCGTTGTGGCCGGATTCATCATCCATATGTGCGTGCAGTTCGGTGGCGAACTTCAGGTAAAGTTGCTGACCGGCGGCACATGGACGACTGAACAGGTCAACACCTTCATCGTACCAGCGCAGCAACACCTCCTGCGCACTGTCCTCGTAGTAAGGCACGTGGATCTGCACGGTTTCGGTCTGACCGATACGGTCGAGACGGCCGATACGCTGCTCCAGCAGGTCCGGGTTAAGCGGCAGATCAAACATGATCAGGTGGTGAGCGAACTGGAAGTTACGCCCTTCACTGCCGATCTCGGAGCAAACCAGCAGCTGTGCGGAATCCTCATCGTCAGCAAAGTACGCCGCGGCACGGTCACGATTGATCAGGCTGAGGCCTTCGTGGAAGGCCGCACTGCGGATACCCACACGCAGACGCAGATACTCTTCCAGTGCGATCGCCGTATGTTTGCTGCCACAGATCAGCAGCGCCTTTTCGTAGCGGTTCTCTTTCAGCCAGGCTTCCAGCCAGCTCACGCGAGGGTCTGTCTTCAGCCAGTCGTCACCCAGCACTTTTTCCGGGTGCATACGATGTTCGACGCTTTCTTCGTTGTGACGCTCGGCATAGACCTCAGGTGCATCCAGTGGATAGGTCAGCAACTGACGCTCTGGGAAACCAGCCACGGCGGCACGGGTGTTACGGAACAGCACGCGCCCGGTACCATGGCGATCCAGCAGTTTCTCGATGCAACGCTGAACAGCGTCCGCTTCATCGTCGGTATCCAGACCGGCCAGCAGCTCATCCACTGCCTCCTGATCCAGATAGTTCGCCAGCAGCTGTTGCAGGCCTTTATCCTGCTCCAGGCGCTGCTTGATATTCTCCTCCTGCAGATGCTCCACCAGCTGGCTCACCTGCTGGTAACCGCCCTCCTCTTCGCGGAACTCCGCCAGGCTGTTGTAGCGGTTCGGATCGAGCAGACGCAGGCGGGCAAAGTGGCCCTCCAGACCCAGCTGTTCCGGCGTTGCAGTCAACAGCAGAACACCCGGAATCTTCTCAGCCAGTGCTTCGATCGCCAGATAGAGGTGGCTCGCGGCTTCTTCACTCCAGCCCAGGTGGTGTGCTTCATCCACCACCATCAGGTCCCAATCCGCGGCCATCGCCTGGGCGTGACGCTCCGGATTTTCGCTGAGGAAGGTCTGGCTACAGAGGATCAGCTGCGCATTCTCAAACGGGTTCTCGACACCGGACATGTCCATGGTGATGCAGCGCATCTCATCCAGTACGGTAAAACGCAGGTTAAAGCGACGTAGCATCTCTACCAGCCACTGGTAGAGCAAACTTTCTGGTACGGTGATCAGCACACGCTCGGCACGGCCGGTCACGATCTGCTGCAGCAGGATCAGGCCCGCTTCGATCGTTTTACCCAGGCCTACCTCGTCTGCCAGCAAAACGCGCGGCGCGTGACGGTTAGCGACCTGACTAGCAATGTAAAGCTGGTGCGGCAGTGTCTGCACGCGGGCACCCAGCAGGCCGGTAACGTTGGACTGTTGCAGGCGGTGCTGATGCTCCAGCGTGTCCAGACGCAGACGGAAACGTTTCAGTTTGTCGATCTGCCCGGCAAACAAGCGATCCACCGGTTTGCTGAACTGCACGAAGCTGTCCAGCTCCGCCTCCGGCACCACAACCGCTTCACCCTCATCGGTGCTGCCGATATAGATCAGGCAACCGTTGTTCTCGTGGCGCTCTTCAATACAAAACGTCTGACCGGACAAATTACGCGCCGTCTCGCCGACAGGGTATTCCACACGGCTGATCGGTGCGTTATCTACCGCGTAGGTACGCTGCTCCTCAGCGGCGGGAAACTCCAGGGTGACCCGGCGGCCGTCGGTTTCCACGACGATGCCCAGACCGAGTTCGGCTTCTGTATTACTGATCCAACGCTGACCTTGAGTGTATTGGGAGTGTGCCAAGATGTGTGATTCCGTTTATTACTAATTGCTAATCATCTGAGAGGGGTGGGGATGATAGGCGTTTCCACCTCACCTTACAAAAAATAGTTCATCTGCCATGATTTTTTCCCACAAATTGATTGTGGATTTCGCTATTATTGCCCGTTATAAGCGCCCGACTGTTGGGAATATAGAGCGCGGCACAGGGAGGTCCATTCGATTACCGGATCGGTATCCGCCGATGTGGCCCTGCTCCCTGCCCATTCTGTATACAACCTCCCCCTCCAGTGGCGCGCCCGACAACTTGCCCACGGCGCCCATCTGATTCGATTCCGGCCGCCAAAGGCATACAGGTTCTGCGACAGGTAGTTGTGCCGTGAATGTAAAATGTTTGGATGATCTGTTAACCACTGCCCTCTATACCGCTCCGGCAGATGCCACGCTGGCTGCCGCGACCGCCATCATGAAACACCACCAGCTCAGCTCCCTGCTGATCGAATACGGCGGTGAACCGGTGGGCATCATCACCGAACGGGATATTCTCGCGGCGCTGGCCAACAACATCAGCAGTTGCTGCCCGGTCTCTCAGGTGATGAGCAAACCTGTCGTTTCAGCCCCCGGGCATCTGGAGTTTCGTGAGGGGTATCACCAACTGGCGCTGCACAATATCCGCCACCTGCTGATCACCGACCGCGAAGGTTATCCGAAAGGGATTCTCAGTGAGGGCGATTTTCGCAGCCACCTGAGCTCCTCCTTTATCTCCCGCATGCGTGATATCCGCGGCCTGATGAGCAGCCATACGCTGACCGTGCCTAAGGAGACCTCCGCGCTAGAGGCGCTGCGCACGATGGCGGAACACCGCTTCAGCTGTGTAATTGCAACCGACAACGAGATCCCCTGCGGGATTCTGACGGAGTACGACGCGGTAAAACTCTATAACGACGCCTGCATCGACGCTGGGATTCCACTGTATGAGGTGATGAAATCACCGGTAAAAACGGTCGCTCAGGACACCTCTGTACCGGTCGCGCTGGAGCAACTGCAGGAACACAACATCCGCCATCTGGTGGTGGTTGATAACACCGAGAAAGTGGTGGGGCTGATCACCGAGCACGACATCGTGCACCAGATCGAAATAGAGTTCGCCAGCCGTGTGAACCAGCAACAGAAACTCTCCCAATCGGAGATTCGTCGCTATGAACATAAACTGCACGCGATCTTCGACACCACCAACATCTTTCTGGTGCTGCTGGATACCGACGGCCACGTGCTGGAGATCAACGCAGCGGCACTTAAGGTAAGCGGTTTCAGACGCGAAGAGGTGCTGCATAAGCCGATCTGGGACACGGTCTGGCGTACCAACGATCGGGTACAGCAGCATCGTATCCGTAAAGTGCTGATCGATGCCCGACAGGGAATCAGCAGCCAGATGGACACCCAGCACCTGGATGCGCGTGGCAAACTGCGTTTCTGTGACTGCCGCTTCCAGCCGATCGAGAGCGAATCAGAAATCACCGAATATGTTCTGGTTGAGGGATTGGACGTTACCGACCTGAAAACCAGTCAGCAGCAGCTGAAACACCTGGCGTTCTACGACCCGCTGACCAACCTGCCCAACCGCACCCTGCTCTCAGAACGGATGACCGAAGCGCTGCGTCACAGCCGCCAGTCAGGCCAGTTGCTCAGCATCGGTTATCTGGACCTTGATCACTTTAAGCCGGTCAACGACAACCTCGGCCACGAAGTGGGCGATCAACTGCTGATCGACGTCGCCGCCCGCCTGCAAAACGCTTCTCGCCAGCACGATACGATCGCGCGCTTAGGCGGTGACGAATTTGTGCTACTGATGCCCAATATGAACAACCAGCAGCAGGCCGAGGATGTGATTCAGCGCATGCTGGAGCAGATCGCCGCACCCTACACTGTACGCGGCCACACGATCACCATCTCCGCCAGCATCGGTTTAACCCTCTTCCCGAACGATGACTGCGATCCCGATATGCTGCTGCGCCACGCTGATCAGGCGATGTACCACGCCAAACAACTTGGGCGTAATCGCTACTACCTGTTCGATGCGGACGAAAATGACGCCATCGATCACCGCCGCTCCTGGGTGCAGCAGGCATACGAAGGCCTGGCGAACAACGAATTTACGCTGCACTACCAACCGAAAGTAGATATGCCCAGTGGCGCAGTCATCGGCGCCGAGGCGCTGATCCGCTGGCAGCACCCGACCAAAGGTCTGCTACAACCCAGCCAGTTCCTGCCTCAACTGCAATCCGACCCGGTAATGAGCGCCGTGGATAACTGGGTGCTGGAGCAGAGTATCGCCCAGCTGCACCGCTGGCGGGCGCAGGGCCTGGATTTGAGCATGAACGTCAACGTCTCCGGTCAGCGTCTGATGGAGAACGATTTTGTCAGCACCCTGGAGCAACTGCTCGGAGCTTATCCACAGCTGCCCGCCGACGCGCTGGAACTGGAGATTCTGGAGAACACCGCGCTGGAAAACATCGCCGACGCGGGAGAGATCATCAACCGCTGTCGCGAACTGGGTGTCAGCTTCGCACTGGATGACTTTGGCACCGGCTACTCCAGCCTCACCCACCTTAAACGCTTGCCAGCCGATACCATCAAGATCGACTGCAGTTTTGTCAGCACCATTATGGATAACCCGGAAGACCTGGCGATTGTCGAAGGCATCATGGGCCTGGCGACCGCCTTTCGGAAGAAAACGGTCGCTGAAGGCGTGGAGGATATCGAACAGGGGATCATGCTGATGCATCTGGGCTGCAACATCGCCCAGGGATTTGGTATCGCCCTGCCGATGCCGGGTGAGCAGTTCCCGGAATGGATGCGCAACTACACCCCTGATCCAAGCTGGCAGACGGCGAAAAATGTGCAGATGCCGATGAAGAACTTTCCCCTGCTGGCCGCCAGTGTTGATCACCGCAGCTGGGTCAGCCGCATCATCTCCTACGTAAAACGTGAAACCCACGAGGTGATGCCCCACGACTCGCTGGACCACACCACCTGCCGTTTCGGTCTTTGGCTAAACAGCGACGGTTACGCCCATTTCGGCCATAGCGATCACTGGCAACAGGTCGACCAGATCCATAAAGCGATCCACAGGCAATCCAATGAGATGCTGGCACTGTTAGACGAGAATCAGGAGCAAGCAGCGCAGGAGAAGATCCCCAGCCTGCTGCAAAAACGCGATGAACTGCTCAATATTCTCAGTCAGTGGTATGCAGACGCCAATCAGGCAGTATAATTGACGCCCGTTGACAGAAGCGCTGCCCTTTCGCGCGCTTCTGCCTGCTGCTGCAATCCTGCCTTGGCAAAGGCTATCGACCCTGCGAGTACCGAGCGTATCCATGTCCTTTATCGATCTACAACTTGATCTTGAACTGATTCAGGCCCTGGCCGAAAACGGCTTTACCGAAGCCACCGACATTCAGCAAAAAGCGATTCCCGAGATTATGGAGGGCACCGACCTGCTGGCCTGTGCCGCGACCGGTACCGGTAAAACCCTGGCGTTTGTCCTGCCTGCGCTGCAGCACCTGCTGGACCACGCGGACAAACCGCTGGACGCACCGCGCATCGTTATCCTCAGCCCGACCCGTGAACTGGCGCGTCAGACCCTGCAGGTGATCGAAAAGCAGACCCAACTGACCGACATCCGCAGCGGTTTGCTGGTTGGTGGTGTGCCCTACGGCATGCAGCAACAGGCGCTGAGCGAAGGGATCGATATTCTGGTTGCCACACCGGGCCGTTTGCTGGAGATGGATGACAAAGGCTGGCTGGATCTCTCGGTTAGCGAGATGCTGATCATCGACGAAGCCGACCGTATGCTGGATATGGGTTTCATCGGTGATATCCGCAAGATAGCCGACCTGACACCGAAATCCCGCCAGACCATGATGTTCTCCGCCACCCTGGAGGGCGGACAGGTCGAAGCGCTGGCGCAGGACCTGCTGAACGAATCCTCCAAGCTGCTGACCCTGAGCCCACCACGAGGTGTCGCCGCTAATATCGAGCAGCGGGTCTATCTGGCCGATAACGACGAACATAAACAAGCGCTGCTGAGCAAACTGATCAAACAACCCGGGGTGAAACAGGCCTTGGTGTTTGTCGCTTCCCGTAAACAGGTCGACACCTGGGTGGGCATCATCCGTAAACTGGGCATTATGTGTGATGGCCTGCACGGTGAACTGCCACAGGGCGAGCGCACTACCCGCCTGAAACGGATGCGCCGTGGCCGCCTGCAGGTGATGGTTGCCACCGATATCGCGGCCCGCGGTCTGGACCTGCTGGATATCAGCCACGTTTTCAACGTCCACCTGCCGATCAAAGGTGATATCTACGTGCACCGTGCAGGCCGTGCCGGTCGCGACGGCAGCGCAGGTTTTGCCTGGTCGCTGGTTGATAGCAATGACTGGATCAATCTGGGGCGCGTCGAACGCTACACCGGACAGACGATCAACCAGCACAAACTGGAAGGTCTGGAGCCGAAGCGCGCGATGCCAAAAGTGGTGAAGAAGAGCAAACCAAAGAAGAAAAAGCCCGCGGCCAAGAAGTCGGCAAAGGCTAAGAAAAAACGCTAATCCCCTCACCCACGTCTCCGCATTCTCGCCGGGTTAAGCCATCCTTAACCCGGCAATATCCCCCTCGTCTTCCCTCCTGTTCTCCAATCCATCTTTTCCACACCCCTTTCTGACCAACTTAGCCCTCACTTGAAGGATATTCGTTCAAAAACTAGCCTGAATCCTAACAGGACCTATTTTCTGCAGAGGATCAGCACCCCACGCCACGGGAGAAACAGACGATGCAGCACACCACGGTTTCCCTTCTCGCCACCTTTGCTCTTTTATCCCCGCTGCCCAGCGCCCACGCCGAGCCTTACAACGCCCTCTCTATCTCCGCCGGAGTTTATGATGTACTGGAAAACGAGTCTGCAGAGTTCGGCATCGAATACCGTTTCGCAGCGCTGGAATCCGTATATAACCTGATCCCTACGATTGGTTTCTCGCTAAACAGCGACGAGGATTACTGGCTTTACGCCGGGTTACGTTACGACATCGAATTTTCTGATCGCTGGGTATTCACCCCCCATGTTGCGGTCAGCCATTACGAAAACGGGGACGGTATAGATCTGGGCGGAAACGTGCAGTTTCGCTCTGGTGCGGAGCTAGCTTATAAGTTGGACAACACAACGCGTGTCGGGCTGGGCATGTACCATCTTTCCAACCTTGATCAGGAAGATACAAACCCGGGAGAGGAATCAGTGATTTTTACGTACAGTTTTTCGTACTAAATGGCATAGCGGAGGGAGACAAAGCTGAATTAACCGGCCTCCCAACCCCTCAGTCCATAATCCCTTCCAGCTTCTCGATAATATGCTCACCGATCGGAATCGCCGAGGTCGCCGCCGGTGACGGTGCGTTGCACACCACCAAAGAACGTTTGGTATTTACGAACAGGAAATCATCCACCAGCTTACCGTCACGGGAGACCGCCTGCGCACGGATACCCGCCGGGTAAGGTTTCATATCGTCCAATTTCAACGACGGGCAATACTTCTGCACCAGCTTCAGGTAACCCGCTTTGCTAAGCGAGTTCTTCAGTTCGGTAATACTGGTGCGCAGGTGTTTACGTAACAGCTTGAGCAAACCGGGATACTGCAACATTTCGGCGGTATCTTTCAGGCTGATCGCGCTGCGCTTGTACCCTTCACGCTGGAACGCCAGGACCGCATTTGGCCCCACAGTCACGGTACCGTCAATCATCCGCGTCAGATGTACGCCGAGAAACGGCAGATCCGGGTCAGGAATCGGGTAGATCAGGTGGTTAACGATCTGATTATGCTTCTCATCCAGCAGGTAGTACTCACCGCGGAACGGGATGATTTTAAACTCGGGTTCCTTACCCAGCATCTCCACCATGCGGTCGGAGTGCAACCCCGCGCAAGCCACCAGATAACGCGCCTGAAACCGGCCGTTGCTGGTGTACGCGGTTACCCGATCGTGAAACTCCTCCAGACCCTCAACCTCAGTGGCAAATCGCACATCGCCACCTTTTTCCTGTACCAGCTCGGCCATCTTTCGGGTGATCTCACCGTAGCTGACGATGCCGGTAGACGGCACGTAGATCGCGCCGACGCCGTCGATCGCGGGTTCACGCGCTTTTAACTGCGCCTGATCCAACACCTCGATCTCAATCTCGTTCTGGGCACAACGTTCTACCAGCGCCTGCATCCGCTCCAGCTCAACCGGATTGGTCGCGACAAGCAACTTGCCGCACTGGTCATAGCTGATGCCATGTTCATCACAGAACGCTTTGGTCGCCTGATTACCCGCTTTACAGAACTTCGCTTTCAGGCTGCCCGGTTTGTAGTACACACCCGCGTGGATCACGCCGGAGTTACGTCCGGTCTGGTGCTGTGCCGGTTCAGATTCTTTCTCGAGCACCACAACGGAGCAACCAGGGTGTTTCTGCTGCAACTGCATGGCGGTGGACATGCCCAGAATACCGCCACCGATCACCAGAAAATCAAAAATCGGCTTCGATTGCGGAGTACTTTCCGTATTGGATTGCATCATAACGCCTGCTCCAGACCGGCAATGCTGATCTCATCGTCCCACACCTGTCGCGGTGCCTCGCCCTGCTGTACAGCTTTGTTCCAACCCACGGCATCAATAATTTCGCCCTGCACGTCGTACGGAGGATAGGCCAATCCACGCGCCTTGCAGAAATCCACCACCTGACGGTTCCCCCACTCGAACAGCATTAACGCCATCTCCTCTACCGGCAGGCGGGGTTTGTCGTACAGCCCGGCTTTGAGGCGCTGGTTCTGCGCTTCCACCAGAATAATGCCCGCCGCCGTCGAGACGTTCAGTGAGCTGACCATCCCCATCATCGGGATGATGATATGTGCGTCCGCTTCGGCCTGCCCCTCTTCACTGACACCGTACTTTTCCGCCCCCATCAGGATGGCGCAGGGCTGGGTGTAATCGATCTCGCGGTAATCCACCGCCTGATCGGAAAAATGTGCTGCGTAGATCTTCATCCCTTTTGCACGCACCGCCGCTGCCGCTTCGGCAAAGGTTTCATGGTTGTCGGTTTTCACCCAACGGTGTGATCCCTGCGTGGTGCCGCGAAAGTGTCGATAGCCCTCTTTCGGAGCAACCGTATGCATCTCGTGAATGCCGATCGCATCAGCCGTACGCAGCAGCGCCGACATATTGCGGGGTTTATGGATACGGTCGGCAATGAGGGTGAGGTCAGGCTGGCGGCGGTGCAGGATGCGCGTCAGTTTTTCTAAGCGTTCGGGTGTCATAGGAAGGTCTGTGAAAAAGTTTGCACAACCTTAACAAAGGCAGATTTTTTTTCCAGTTAACTCAGGCGCTGTGCCATAATCACGGGCTTTCTTGAATGTTCTAAACGGATCTTACAATGAGCGACCAACCACAAATCATCGCCTATCAGGGCCTTCCAGGCGCCTACTCCCACCTTTCCTGCACCCGTGTTCATCCAGAGCTGGAACCGTTTGCTTGCGAATCGTTTGTGGATGCGATGTTTATGGTGGAAGAGGGTCGTGCAGCACTGGCAATGATTCCGCTGGAAAACTCCACCGCCGGTCGTGTAGAAGAGATCTACCGCCTGATGCCTAAGACCGAGCTGCATATCATCGGCGAACATTTCGAGCCGGTGAACCACTGCCTGCTGGGTTTGCGTGGCGCCAAAATAGAGGACCTGAAAACGGTCTCATCTCACCCACAGGCGCTGGCACAGTGTCACGATCACTTGAAATCGCTGGGTCTGGAACCGATCGCAGGTCTGGATACCGCCGGTTCTGCCGCAGCGCTGGCGGAAACCGGTAAGAAACAGTTCGGTGCCATCGCATCCAGTCTGGCAGCAGAACTCTACGATCTGGAGATACTGCGCGAGAACTTCCAGGATAAGCAGGGCAACACCACCCGTTTTATGATCCTCTCTCGCGAGCAACAGCTGCCGGAATTTGATCCTGAAACGCAGTACATCACCACCATCATGTTCACAGTACGCAACATACCGGCTGCGCTCTACAAAGCGCTGGGTGGTTTTGCCACCAACGGCGTCAACATGGTGAAACTGGAAAGCTACATGGCCTCCGATACGATGACAGCCACCAGCTTCCATCTGGATGTAGAGGGTCATCCGGATCAGAAAGCGATGAAATACGCGATGCAGGAGCTGGAATTCTTTGCCAAAGAGTTGCGCGTTATGGGCACCTACGAGGCACACCCATTCCGCTATGAAGACGACAGAATCGTCGAGTAAGCAGCTGCACACAAAAGCATTATTTCCACGCGTAACTTAATGTTTTTCTATACCAAAGACTTATTTTGCAGCGCAACATAACGTAGCATACTGCGAGTGTGGTTGTTGTTTTTTTCTTCGATGAAGACTCATCCGCATCCCATCTTCAACTCTGAACACTCGCAGAGTTAATACACTTCAGCCCCTCCCTTCTTGGGTGGGGCTTTTTTTATATTTCGATTACACCTACAGCTTTCACTCGACATCTTCGGAATTGCAAACTAGGATATGCGGATATCCATATATAGGAATTTCAAAGATGCAGACGCTGATTGCCCCCGCCCAACTTCTGAAATGCATGGCCGATGACCTGCGCCTGCGTACCCTGCTGTTGATTCTCAACGAGAAAGAACTCTGCGTGTGCGAACTCACTGCAGCCCTGGAACAGAGCCAACCAAAGATCTCACGCCATCTGGCGCAACTGCGTAACTGCGGCCTGCTGCAGGACCGCCGTCAGGGCCAGTGGGTGTTCTATCGTCTGAATCCAGCCCTGCCCGAGTGGGTACTCACCACACTGAATGCGATCCACGACGGCAACCAGACACTGATCGCAACCGACAGCGAACGTTTGCAACAGATGGGCGATCGCCCGGAGCGCGCAGCGGCCTGCTGCTGAGCGATTAGCAAACGACACCAAACATCATCAAATAAAGCCCTGCGGGGCTGGATAGAACAAAATTTTTTATTTGGAGTGAATCCATGAGCATTAAAGTAGGTATTAATGGCTTTGGCCGTATGGGCCGCCTGGCACTGCGTGCAGGCTGGGATTTCCCGGAACTTGAGTTCGTACAGATTAACGATCCGGCGGGCGACGCGGCCACCTTTGCCCACCTGCTGAACTTTGATTCCGTACACGGCACCTGGGTCAACGAAGCGGTCGCTGAGGGCGATCAGATCCGCATCGGTGACAACAGCCTGGCCTTCAGCAGTAACAGCAGCATCGCAGAGACCGACTGGTCCGGCTGTGACCTGGTGATTGAAGCCAGCGGCAAATTCAAAAAAGTGGACGTGCTGAATACCTACCTCGAGCAGGGTGTGGAACGGGTGCTGGTCACCGCACCGGTAAAAGAGGAAGGCGCACTGAATCTGGTGATGGGTATCAACCACGAGCTGTTCGACGCCGATCAGCACCGTATTGTTACAGCCGCTTCCTGCACCACCAACTGCCTGGCGCCGGTAATCAAGGTCGTGCACGAGAAACTGGGCATCCGTCACGGCTCCATGACCACTATCCACGACATCACCAACACCCAGACCATTCTCGACGCCCCCCATAAGGATCTGCGCCGCGCCCGTGCCTGCGGTATGAGCCTGATCCCAACCACTACCGGCTCGGCGAAAGCGATCACCGAGATCTTCCCGGATCTGAAAGGCCGCCTGAATGGTCACGCGGTGCGCATCCCACTGGCAAACGCATCCCTGACCGACATGGTATTTGAGCTGGAGCGCGCCACCACCATTGATGAGGTAAACGCCCTGTTCAAAGACGCCGCCGAAAATGAACTGAACGGAGTACTGGGGTACGAAGAACGTCCGCTGGTATCGATCGACTACCGTACCGATCCACGTTCCAGCATTGTCGACGCACTCTCCACCATGGTGGTTAACGATACCCAGCTGAAGATCTACGCCTGGTACGACAACGAGTGGGGTTACGTGAACCGCACCGTCGAACTGGCACGTTACATCATGGCAGGCAGTTAATGTTCAGCGTACTCGCTAAACAATCCGCGGAGGTACGTCAGTACCTCCTGGTAACCGGCAATTACTGGGCGTTTACGCTGACCGACGGCGCGTTACGCATGTTGGTCGTGCTGCACTTTCACCAGCTCGGCTACAGCCCTCTGGATATCGCC
Source organism: uncultured Marinobacterium sp. (assembly GCA_947501565.1). Taxonomy (GTDB): domain Bacteria; phylum Pseudomonadota; class Gammaproteobacteria; order Pseudomonadales; family Balneatricaceae; genus Pontibacterium. The sequence goes on along the minus strand of CANMWJ010000004.1, from coordinate 160,595 downwards.
CTGCTGTTCGTCTTCTACGAATTTTTCGGCGTGGTGACCAATCTGGTCGGCGGCTGGCTGGGCGCACGTGTCGGTTTGAACAGGACGATGAATATCGGCCTCAGTCTGCAGGTGATTGCTCTACTGATGCTGACCGTGCCCGCAGCGATGCTGACAGTCCCTTGGGTCATGGCAGCACAGGCCCTCTCCGGGATTGCCAAAGACCTGAATAAGATGAGCGCTAAGAGCTCGGTGAAACAGCTGGCGAAAGCGCAGGTCGAAGGTCATCTCTACAAGTGGGTCGCGATCCTGACCGGCTCAAAGAACACCCTGAAAGGGGTGGGTTTCTTTCTCGGCGGTGCCCTGCTCACCCTGGCTGGTTTCGCTGGCGCCGTTTGGATCATGATTGCCGGACTGGTGCTCGTGCTGCTGCTCAGCCTGCGGAACCTGAAACAGGACTTGGGCCGCAGTAAAAGCAAACCCAAGTTCACCGAGGTGTTCTCCACCAGCCGCTCAGTCAACGTGCTGTCCGCCGCCCGTCTGTTCCTGTTCGGTGCGCGGGACATCTGGTTTGTCGTCGCTCTGCCGGTCTATCTCAGCAGTGTGTTCAACTGGGATCACTGGGCAGTCGGTGGTTTCCTGGCCAGCTGGATTATCGCCTACGGTTTTGTACAGGCAGCGGCACCCTGGATTACCGGACGTAAACGCGGCAGCCATCCCGATGGCCTGACCGCCCTGTTCTGGGCCACGCTGCTCTGCGCTATCCCTGCAGTGATCGCCTACGGACTGGACATTAACGCGTACTGGGCACTGCTGGGCGGTCTGGCACTGTTCGGCGTGGTGTTTGCCATCAACTCCTCTCTGCACAGCTACCTGATCATCAGCTACGCCAAAGAGGAAGGTGCATCCATGGATGTGGGCTTCTACTACATGGCCAACGCCATGGGGCGTTTGATCGGCACCCTGCTCTCCGGCTGGCTGTTTCAGGCCTGGGGCATCGAAGCTTGTCTCTGGATCTCGGCGCTGTTCCTGTTGATCACCACCGGACTCTCTATCGGCCTGCCCCGCCATCCGGCAACGTCGGCGACGTCCTGAATCTACCCCTGTTACTCCCGGCACCACCAACTCAGGTGGTGCCAGTTCACACTTATCCCTCTGTCCAGTCAGGCAGCGGGCTGGTCTATTATTCTAAATAACCATTCACAAACCGTAATTGAACAATCCGTTTAGACAAAAAGTCGTGTAAAATATTTACAAAATTACGCAATTTGACCACTGGCATCTGAGCAAAACCCATCCACTGCTGCCCTATCTCTATCAGCAGTGCAACGCAGCCTCCAGTTGCCGGTTAAGGAAGAGATAACCTTGGAAAACCCAGGCAGCGCAAAAACTCTGTCACAGAAGGCTTACCTGTTGCTGCGCGCGGGTATGCTGTCGGGCGAACTGCCTCCCGGCTCCCGCCTGCGAATCGAAAAACTGAAAGCCAAATACGAGATCGGTCCGACGCCCATCCGTGAGGCACTGTCACGCCTTGCGTCAGAGGGTTTTGTTTGCAGCGAACAGAACCGCGGCTTCAGCATCCCGCCCGTATCCCGCCAGGACCTGCGCGATATCACCGACCAGCGCAAGCTGATCGAATGTACCGCCCTGCGTACCGCAATCGAAAATATCGATCTCGATTACGAAGCGGACCTGATGGAGGCCTACTACAACCTGGCCCGTCTGGAAGCGAAACTGACTAAAAAGGCAGTACCCGATCTTTCGGAGTGGGAAGACCTGCACAGTCAGTTCCATAAGGCACTGATTCAGGGGGCTAAATCGCCTTGGCTGAATAAGTTTCAGGAGATCCTATACGATCAGTCGGACCGCTACCGCCGCCTGTTCCTGTCCGACGGCAAGATCCCGGAACCGATCCATACCGATCACAAGAAGATTCTGGACGCCACCCTGGCGCATAATGCCGATCTGGCGTGTGAACTGCTTGCCGATCATATTGAGCGCGTACACGATATCGTCGTCGAGACCTACTTCTCGAAACAAGAACAGGACTAAAGATGCGGACGCTCTATCTCCATGGACTGGGGTCAAACGGCCAATCCTCCACCGCAAGGGGATTGGCCCAGCTCGGGCTGACAGTGATCTCCCCGGACTACCAACCGCAACACTATCTACAGAGCATTGATCAGCTAAGCGCTCTGATCGAAGAGCAACAGCCGGACCTGATCGCAGGCACCTCCATGGGTGGTTATTACGCGCTGAAACTGCGGGAACGTTTCGCGCTGCCGAGCGTTATCGTCAATCCCTGCTTTGATCCGGCATCACTGCTACACAAATATCTGGAAACACCTGCGCACGACTACGTCACCGATACCCCAATCCCCTTTACAGAGCAGATGCTTAGCGCGTTTGAACAGGTAAAGGGGACCGAGAGCGAACCATCGCAGTTCAGTATTCTGATTGGCCGCAACGATGATGTTATCCCTGCGGCCCTGCAACGCCGCTTCTGCGAGCAGCAAGGCTGGCGCTGGCAGGAGGTGGACTGGGGCCACCGCGTTGAAGATACGGCACTGCTCGCCGATCTGATGCAACAGACGCTCAACCGATAATCACGTTACAAGGAAGCACCGCATGATCTGGGATCAGGACCTTTACATCAAAGCCTGGCGCTTTGCCGCCGACGCGCATCTGGGCCAGACAGTACCCGGCACGGATATTCCCTACCTGAACCATCTGGGCAATGTCGCCATGGAGGTGATGAGCGCCGTAGCGGAAACTGAAGTGGCCGATCCCAATCTGGCGGTGCAGGCCGCCCTGCTACACGACACCATTGAAGATACATCGTGTGACTACGCCAGCATCAAAGAGCTGTTTGGACAGTCGGTGGCCGATGGCGTACAGGCGCTGAGTAAGAATCCAGAAGCGGGGGATAAAAAAGCACAGATGCAGGACAGCCTCGCCCGCATCCGGCTGCAACCGAAAGAGATCTGGATGGTTAAGCTGGCCGACCGTATCACCAACCTTCAAGCTCCACCACAGCACTGGAGTCTGGAGAAAGCGGTAAGATATCGCAACGAAGCCCAGATGATTCTGGATGCTTTGGGAGAAGCCAATACCCTGTTGGCGGCGCGTTTACAGGCAAAGATCGAAAACTATAAGCAATACTGCTAACCCTACTGTGCAGTATCGCGATCGCTGGAGATTCGCTCCAGTGTCTGCAGTGTTTGCGACACCCAGTAGCGAGCTTGCCCACCCAAGGCGGCATCGCTACTAAGCTGAGTGAACAGATCTAGCCAATCTCTGTTTTCCCGCTGAGCTGAATCGCCATACAGCTGATCTGCATGCAGCATCAGTGAGTACTGCTCCACGCTGATATGCCCGGCCATAAACAATCCCTGCCCCAGGCCCCGTAACTCCGCTGCACTTGCTGCTGACAGATCCAATCCCACCATCATGCCTCTGGTCCCGGCGGACATCGACAACACAGGATCGATCCCTTGCGTCATCAATGCGGCAGGAGCCACCGGATTAAAACCGTAGCTGTTAAATCCCTGGCGCAAGATATTACCGACATACTGCCGCAATTCACCGGCGATAAATGCCGACTGCCGGTTTTCACCCGACGCGCGCTCAATATCCACCACCGCTTTAGCCAGGGTATGTGCCCCCCCCCAAACCACCGATGGCGCTGATCAGGCGACTGTTGCCACGACTCCAGCCGAAGATCTGGCGTTCAGTGTTCCAGAGGGGATTCAGATAACTATCGGAAAGATCAAACGGCTGTCGCGTCTGGGTACTAAGCCCGCCAACGCCAAAACGCAGCGCCACCATGGCCTGGATATCGTAGCGCTGCATCTGCTCCGCCACCTGTCGCGCACGCTCCTCAAAGCGCTCAAAAGAACGCTCCGTTTCCAACATAACGCGCTGGGGCCGCTCAAAGATCTGCGTATATTCCGGGATACTCCAGTGCTGCTGAAGCTGCTGTTCGACATCCAGAACCCGAGGTGTACTCGCTGCAGCTTTAGCACCGTGCAAAGCATCGGAAGACGCCTGCAACATACTGGCAAAACCCCGGTCCTGTACCAGTGGATTAAATTGAACAGGTTCCTGTGTGATTGCGGCAGTAGCGCGGGTGAGCTGCATATAAACCTCCTGAATCTTCAGAAGGTTTACCAGCAATTGCCACGCCAATATGCCAACTCACTGATGGCAAAAGAGATTTGAGGTGTGGATAAGATAACCTGGCAAGTGCTTGCCGTTTTTCGGTAAGGCGCCGGGGATAAAACGTGCAGCTTATAACCGACCTTGCCGTTCTGCACGCTCCACCAGCTTCTTCAACACGCGGGATACGGCCACAAAACCAAAGGTCGCCGTTACCACCGTCGCCGCACCAAAGCCGCCGGAGCAATCCAGACGGGTATTGCCGTCCATGCTGCTTTTCTGCTGACAGACAGAACCGTCGGCCTGAGGATAAACCAGCTGCTCAGAGGAGTAGACACACTCTACCGCAAAGCGGCGGCCACTTTTGCTGAAACCGTAGTGACGACGCAGGAAAGAACGCACTTTGGCCGCCAGCGGATCCTGCGAGGTTTTTGACAGATCCCCCACCTCAACGCGGGTTGGATCAGTCTGCCCACCGGCGCCACCCACCGTCACAATCGGGATTTTCCGACGGTTGCAGTGTGCGATCAACGCCGCTTTCTCCTTCACGCTGTCAATCGCATCAACCACGTAATCGAAGTCGTTAGTGATCAGCTCAGGAATGTTGTCACGGGTGATAAAGTCTTCAACCAGCTCAACCTGGCATTCGGGATTGATCAGTTTCACCCGCTCTGCCATCGCTTCCACCTTAGACGCACCGATATTGCCATCCAATGCGTGGATCTGACGGTTGGTGTTGGTGATGCAGATATCATCCAAATCGATCAACGTAATCTTGCCGATCGCTGTGCGCGCCAGCGCCTCCACCACCCAGGAACCGACACCACCAATACCGATGACACAGACATGGGACTGCCGAAATAACTCAACCGCCGCCTGACCATACAGGCGCTGACTGCCGCCAAAGCGGTTCTCAAAATCGCTGGACACTCTTGGATCTCTTGCTGAAATGATGTGGTGGTGGATTAAAACTCTTCGTCGGTCAGCTCGGTCAGGATAACGTTGCCGCACCGCTTACATTTGCCTTCGATGAACACGATCTCGTTCTGTTCGTATTCGACCGGGTCCACCATACCGAGGTTTACCTCCATACAGTTGTCACACCAGGTCTGCTCCAGAAACGCCTTCTGCTCCTCTTCATCACGGGCAAAAAAGTCGCGTTCGATGCGCTCACTCATATCGTCTACTCACAGCTGCGTGGAAAGCGCACATCATACTTTGATCCCTTAAACCTCGCCAGCGCTGGCGCTTTGCGGCCGGTGATGATTCATCTTCGGCCAATCGAGGGCCCAGGGCTCCGCATAGTGCTGCTCAATCAGTTCGCAGCAATGCTGATCAAAGTACTCCCCTTCGGTGGGTAGCGCTTTGAAACGATGAAACTCTTCACGAAACCAGAAGCTCAGGCTGTATGCATGCAGATAGGTGCGATCGGGCTCTGCATCGCTCTTCTCATGGTAGAGCGGATCACCCAGTATCGGAGCGCCAATACTCTTCATCGCCACTCGGATCTGGTGGGTTTTACCCGTTAAGGGTTTAAGCAGAAACAGACGCAGACCCGGCGACACCGAGGTACAGAAAAACTGCGTAATCGCCGGACGCACACGGGTTTTCACCAAGCGCCATCCACTACGCCGGGCACGCTCCATATCCCCTATCACTGCGCCCTGTTTTTTCTTCGGTTTTTTATCCGAGAGCGCCAGATAGTATTTTTCCACCTTATGTTCGCTGAACTGCCGCGACAGCTCCGAAGCCGCCGAGTGATTCTTAGCGAATAGCATCAGCCCGGATGTTACCTTGTCCAGACGATGCACCGGCATCAACTCCGCGTACCCCCTGTCCTGTTTCAGCTTCATCGCCAGACCACAGGCCTCCTGATCTTTATGCACGGCAAAACCAGGCATCTTATCGATCAGCAGAAAGTCGTCGGTTTCAGCTACGATGTGGTACATGACAAATGGGCCTCGGAAAAATCGGGGATCATGCGATAGCTTAGTCAGATTTGCAAACGGGCGCACAGAATCACCTTCGGTGAAAGTTGCGGCACCTCCCCCTTTCTGATCAGATACAATAAAACCGTTCAGAACCTGCGCTGCCTCATGACACCCACCCCAATGGACTCCGATCCTGCTCCGGAGGTCGATGATCTCTATTATCTGACCAACTTCAATAAGCTGCTTGATACCATCCTGCAACTGCATGCGGATCTTCTGAACCCAGCGGATCACACCTTTATCCACCAATTCCGGCAACAGCCTCAAAATGCACAGCAGCTCTACGTCCGCCTGATCTGTCGCCGCGGCCCTCATTTCCTGCAGGAACGCCTGAGCTACCCCGAGATCATTAATCTGCCAGCGGCCAGCCGCCAGCTAGCAGCTGCCGGCTTATTACAGATCGACAGCCCACTTTCAGTTACAGAGTTATGCACGCTGCTGAACGTGGCAGATATCAAGTTGCTGTTTGGCATTAAGGGTTCCACCAAGAAAGCGAGCTTGCAGGACGCACTGGAGACAGAGTTTGGCGATCAGCTTCGTCCGTTTTCAGCCTGGTGCCAGGCAGCAGATGCTCCCCTGGGTTCTTTACTGACACCACTGTACGGCGATACCGTGCAGCGCTGCTGCCTGATCTTTTTTGGCAACCTTTATCAGGATCTATCGCAATTCGTCGTCTCAGACCTCGGCATTATGCAGTTCGAGCCCTACCCTCTGGAGCGGCAAACTCGCCCCTTTGCTACACCCGGGGATGTCGATACCTACTTAGCGCTGCATGCAATTGGTGAGCAACTGGAAGCGCTGGGTGAGGTATCCAGCGAGCAGCTCCAGCTGATCTGTCAGCCCCAACACGCCTCACGTGTAGAGTTGAAGCGAAACCGTCTCATCCACCAGTTGGGCACACGCCTTGAACGCCAGCAGCAGCTCGACGCTGCCGTACAGGTTTACCACTCGGCATCCCAGGCACCAAACCGGGAGAGACTGATCAGGGTGCTGTTCAAGCAGGAGCAGTTTCAACAGGCTAAACGCCACTGCCGGGCGCTGTGTGAAGATCAACCAAACGCCGAGGAAGCGGCATTCTGCGAGCAGTTTCTACCGCGTATAGAACGTAAACTTGGCGGCCCTGCGGTAAAACGACAACGTGAGCTTTACAACGAAATTTCGGTAGAACTGGCCGACGACGGACAACGGGTAGAGTTGCAGGTACTGGCGCACTATGAACAGCAGGGATATCGCGGGGTATGGAGCGAAAACGATCTGTTTAATGCGCTCTTTGGCCTACTGTTCTGGGATGTGATTTTCGCCCCGCTCCCCGGCGTTTTCAGCCACCCCTACCAGCTCGCCCCGCTGGATTTTAACAGCCCCACATTTGCCACTCGCCGCCGTGATCTTTTCAAAGCACAGCTGCAACATCTGCAGACCCTGAAGATGCAGGGATTGCAGCAAGCAGTACTTGATCAGTACAGGCTTAAACAAGGTACCCAGAATCCGTTTGTGAGCTGGAAACGTGTCTCGGCCGAGATGCTGGAACAGTTTGTTAGCGCTATTCCAGAACCGACTCTGCTGTTGATTATGGAACATTTCTGCACCGATCCACGGGCATACAGAGCGGGGTTTCCCGACCTGTTTCTCTGGCCCCCCAAGCACAACGACTATCTGTTACTGGAGGTCAAAGGTCCCGGAGATGCCCTGCAAAACTCGCAAAAACGCTGGCTTAAAGTATTTCAGCGCATCGGCGTGCACTACCAGATCTGCTGGGTAAGCCGACCGATTGATGATCACGCGCGGAACGTAATGGTCTAAGCTGGAAGAGAACAAACCATAAGACACGGAGATCAGCCGTCGCGCGATGCAGTCTCCGTTCCGAAGGTTGTACGCAAAAGGGAGGTTTTGTGATGCTACAGGCGATTGATGTAGGTCCTTCAGATCCGATCCTGAACATGCTGGCGCAATTTCATGCCGACCCCAACCCGGAAAAAATCGACCTTGGTATCGGCGTCTACCGTGACAGCTCCGGTCAGACACCCATTCTTAATGCGGTGAAACGCGCAGAGAAGTGGCTTCTCAAACACGAAACCAGTAAAGCCTATCTTGGTCCGGCGGGCGACCGACTGTATTGCGCCCATCTGAATCAGCTTCTTTTCGGCGACAGTTTTGACGGCGGTAAACAACGCAGCCTGCAAACCCCAGGCGGAACCGGTGCGCTACGGGTCGCCGGAGATATCCTGCAGCGCGCCCGCCCCGGCACCCATATCTGGCTATCCAATCCACCCTGGGTAACCCACCGCCCGATCTTCTCCGCCGCCGGATTACACCTGCAGTACTACCGTTACTTCAGTGCCGAAACGCATGCTCTGGATTTCCCTGGCATGATGGAAGACCTGCAGGATGCTGAAGCGGGCGATGTGGTTTTGATTCAGGTCGCTGGTCACAACCCTACCGGATGCGACCTTGATATCAGCCAGTGGGAAACACTGTCAGCCTTTCTGCTTGAACGCGGCCTGACCCCAATACTGGATCTTGCCTACCACGGGCTCTGCACCGGACTGGACAGCGATCTGGTGGGGCTGCGCATCATCCAACGTGATCACCCCGAATGGCTACTCTGTTACTCCGCGTCTAAAACCTTCGGTATCTACTTTGAGCGCACCGGCATGCTTACCATCCACACTGCCAAATCGGAAAACAGCGATCGCGTATACCGGGAGGCCCTGAATCTGATCTGTGGTAACTACTATATGCCACCCGGCCATGGCGCCTCAGTGGTGCGTACCATTCTGAAGAGTGAAGAACTGACCGCCCTCTGGCAGTCCGAACTGGAGAGCGCGCGGCGCCGCGTATCTGACTGCCGCAAACTGCTGGCGGATAATCTGAATGCGAGCTCGGCCTGGCAATACCGCTACCTTAATCAGCAACGGGGCATGTTCAGCTATCTGGGATTAAACGAAAAGCAGCTTAAACAGCTACGCAAAGATTACTCGCTTTACGTGGGCACCGGTGGACGTATCAACGTAGCAGGTGTAAATACAGAAAATATCGAGCGAATATGCTCAGCGCTGAATAGGATTCAACGCTGAGTGTATAGAGTAGCGGCAGTAGCAGACGGTCAGAGTCCGGTCACTTCCTTCACGAAAGGGATTGTGACTTTACGTTTTGCACTGAGCGAAGCCTGATCAAGACGATCCAGCAGGGTAAACAGATCAGCCATATCACGGCTGGCATGGGACAGCAGGTATTTAGTGACGTCTTCGCCCAGCTCAATACCACGCGCCGCTGCACGTTTGATCAGCAGATCCGCCTTAAAGTCGTCATCCAGCGGGTGAATCTGAAATACGATACCCCAGCTCATGCGTGACGCGAGGTCCGGCAGATTGATCGCCAGCTGACGCGGTGCACCATTAGCAGCAACGACAAGGGTGTTCTCTTCCTGGCGAATACGGTTAAAGAAGTGGAACAAGCCCTCTTCCCATTTGGCATCCCCCATCACGGCCTGGATATTATCCAGACAGACCAGATCTACATGCTCCATACCGTCCAGCGACTCAGGCCCCATCGGCTTGAGTTCATCCAACGGCAGGTAAACCGCCTGACGACGATTGGGCTGGGCCTCATGGCAGGCCGCCTGAAGCAAGTGACTACATCCGACACCATCAGCTCCCCATATATAGAGAAACTGTTCCCCCTCACCGGCTGAGGCGGCTTTGAGTGTAGCGCACGCCAGTTCGTTGCCTTGAGCAGCGAAATTCTCGAAGCGTGCGTCATCCCTTAAACCAACACTCAAAGGGATTTGAAAAGGTACATGACTGTTCATCTATTAGATCGAGCTATCCTCGGGCTTTTCATGCGAGTACAAACTACTGCCCTTATATCCTTCATGTAGGTGGCGTAGCAGTACCATGATCACTGCCGCAACCGGCAACGCCAGCAACACCCCAACAAAACCAAACAGCTGGCCTCCCGCCATAATGGCGAAGATAACCGCAACAGGGTGTAAGCCTATTTTATCCCCCACGAGCAACGGCGTCAGCAACATACCTTCCAGCATCTGTCCAACGGCGAATACAGCCCCAACCCAAACCAGAATCATCGGGTCATTAAACTGTACCATCGCGGCGATAGCGGCGGCGGCGATACCTACAATAAAGCCCATATAGGGTACGATGCTCGCGAGACCCGCCAGCATACCAATAAGCAGCGCGAGATCAAGCCCCACGATCCAAAGTCCAACGGCGTAAACCACACCCAACGCAAACATCACCAGCAACTGCCCTTTCATAAAGGCACCGAGTACCTCGTCACACTCGTTGGCCCAAAGGGAAACACGGGGTTCGATGTTACGCGGTAACAGCCGTTGCAACTTCTCCATCATCAGATCCCAGTCGCGTAACAGATAAAAGGTAACAACGGGGATCAGGATAAGGTTTGCGACCCAACCAGCCAACGCCAACCCGGAGCGGGTAATACCTGCCGCAATCTGCGCCATCAGGTTGCCGGTTTTCTGCAGGTCCTTCAGCACCAGCTCTTTCAGCATATTCAGGTCAAATGCGGTTGAATCAACGCCCAGTGTGGATTGCAACCAGGGTAGAACGTTGTTCTCAAACATATGGAAGGCGACGGGAACCTGCTGGAACATCACCTGCAGCTGCCGGCCCAGGCTTGGTAGGAATAGCAGTACCACCACAGACATCAACAACGTCAGAAAGAGAAAAACGATTACGACGGCGGTAGTGCGTGAACACCCCCAGTCTTCCAGCCGGTCTGCAACCGGATCACTCAGATAAGCCAGCAGCGCACCGACCAGGAATGGCGTCAGGATCGGCGCCAGCAGGTAAACGCAGCCACTCAGAATGAGGCCAACAACCAGAAAAAACCAGCGCTGTGATCCGGTGAGCATGGGAGATTATCTCTGCCAGTAGTAGTTCAGCGTCATGCCAACCAGATCATCACTGGTAGCCTGTGAAGGAATCAGGCGCGGCTGCAGGGCCAGCGCATTTTCAAACTGTTCAAGATTACCGTTCAGTTCGATGGTCAGCTCCAGCATGTTCTCGCTCATACTGGCGGTATGAACGGCGGTTACCGCCGGAATGGTTTTCAGATAATCCACGATATCGATGTAATCTGACAGGCTGTTTACGTTACCCACCTTTACGGTTAAACCTTCAAGACGGTAGGTAAACCCGCTGCCCTGCAGGGCAGCAAACAACTGATCAGCTACTTTTTCCATTACGTTTGGAATCTGGCCGTTAAGGCTACCGCGAGTGGTGAAACGCTCCTGTTTATCGCCATCCAGCAACTGCCATTCCATCTGCCAACGACCAGAACTGGTCTGTAGTAAACGCCCCGCCAGAATCGCATCTGGAGCATAGCGTTCAGACGCCCGCTGCACCGATCCATCGAACAACCCCCACAGGTCACTCAGCGGCAGAGCACGCTGGTCGGTCAGGTCCAGTAATGGCTGGCGTAACGGCAAACCACGTTTGTCCGCCGCAGCGACTACCTTGTCATAGATGTAGCTGTCAGGAGAAACATAATCGCGACCACCTTGCTGTTGCGCAGCCAGCCAGACAACAACCGAAGGGCGCACAGATCCCAGCGGACGCTCCCCCGCCATCGCCAGCAGATCATTGACAGCACGCTCATCGAAATCCAGCTTAAGAATATAGGCGACCTGGTCGCTGCCACTGCCGGAGCTGATCGCTTTACGTGCTGCTCGATAACCAAACTGCTGCAACATACGTTTGGCATCACGCGAACGCTCCAACACCACCGGTTTGGCCAACACCGAACGGCTACCGGCTACCTTAACCAGAACGTCGGACAGGCCCTGTCGCACCTGCTTCAGGGTAGGTTGACCGTGCTGCTGTGGAACCAACTGCTCGCTGGTATAGAGATTTTCGGCAGTTCCAGCGCTTACCACTGAACTGATAAGAGCAAGAAAAACAAACAAAGTGACGCGAATACTATCCATGAATCGGCTCAACTGAGGAGAAACGACTAAATTCGGGCTTAAACTTTATCACAACATGGCCCGCCTACCATCAAGCTGATAGAATACAGCCTAATTTTTATCTCCAATTTGTCCTCACGTAGGTGAAAGGTTTACTACTCCATGTCTACCGGTTCTGACAACACTTCTCTGAGCTATAAAGATGCAGGCGTTGATATCGACGCTGGCAACGCCCTGGTTGACCGTATTAAAGGTGTGGCTAAAAGCACTGCACGTCCTGAAGTAATGGGCGGTCTGGGTGGTTTTGGCGCACTCTGCCGTATCCCACAGGGTTACAAAAAGCCGGTACTGGTTTCCGGTACTGACGGCGTAGGAACCAAACTTCGTCTGGCAATGGATCTGCAGAAACACGACACCATCGGTATCGACCTGGTTGCGATGTGTGTAAACGACCTGGTAGTAGCCGGTGCAGAACCTCTGTTCTTCCTCGACTACTATGCAACCGGCGCACTGAACGTTGATACAGCTGCAGACGTTGTAACCGGTATCGGCAAAGGTTGTGAGCTGGCAGGTGCAGCACTGGTTGGCGGTGAAACCGCTGAGATGCCAGGCATGTACGAAGGCGAAGACTACGACCTGGCGGGTTTCTGCACCGGCGTGGTTGAAGAAGACGAGATCATCGACGGCTCTCAAGTCAAAGTCGGCGATACTCTGATTGGCCTGGCCTCTTCCGGCCCACACTCCAACGGCTACTCGCTGATTCGCAAGATCATCGAAGTACGCGGTGCGGACCTGAACGAAACCATCGACGGCAAGCCGCTGGCTGACGCTCTGATGGAACCAACCCGCATCTACGTAAAGTCCCTGCTGAAACTGATCAAAGAGAGCCAGGTTAATGCCCTGTCTCACATCACCGGTGGCGGCCTGCTGGAAAACATTCCACGCGTACTGCCTGAAAGCGCTAAAGCAGTTATCGACCTGAACTCCTGGGAACTGCCAGCAGTATTCCAGTGGCTGCAGGAACAGGGCAACGTAGAGAAGACCGAAATGTACCGCACGTTCAACTGTGGCGTAGGCATGGTTATCTGCGTACCGGCTGAGCAGGCTGAGAATGCACTGAGCATCCTGAAAGACGCGGGCGAAGATGCCTGGGTTATCGGCTCCATTGAAGGCGCAGCTGACGGCGAAGAGCAGGTAGAACTGCGCACTGCGGAGGCGTAATTGATGCCGAAACGGATTGCAGTCCTGATATCCGGTAGCGGCTCAAACCTGCAAGCGATCATCGATGCGACCCAGAGCGGTCGTATCGATGGCGACATCGTCGCCGTCATCAGCAACAAAGCTGGTGTATTCGGCCTGGAACGCGCCGCGAATGCAGACATCCCTTCCGAAGTTCTCGATCACAAAAGCTTTGAGTCACGCGAATCCTTTGATGCGGCGATGATGGAGCTGATTGATGGCTATAACGCAGACCTGGTAGTACTGGCTGGCTTTATGCGCATCCTGACCCCGGAGTTTGTACGCCACTATCAGGGCCGGATGTTCAACATCCACCCCTCCCTGCTCCCTAAATACAAGGGACTGAACACACACCAGCGCGCACTGGACGCAGGCGACAAAGAACACGGCTGTACCGTCCACTTCGTAACCGAAGAACTGGATGGCGGCCCACTGGTTGTTCAGGGCAGAGTCAGCATCAATCTGGATGATAGTAGTGACAGCCTGCAGCAAAAGGTGCATGTCGTTGAACACCAGATCTACCCACTGGCAGTGGAATGGTTCTGTGCAAACCGTGTAAGATGGACTGAAGACGGCGTGATCTTCGACGATCAACCCGCACCGGCTGAAGGGATCCAGTACATATCAGAATAAGGGCCCACGCCATGAACAAGACGATCACATCTTTATTAAGACCCATCCTTACCCTGCTGGTCGTCTTGTTTTCTACACTCAGTTTTGCCGACAGCCCGCCCCCTCTTAACGCATTCCACGCAACCTATAAGGTTGTATCTGAAGGCTCTATCTCCCTGGAAGGCGAAAGCGAGCGCATCCTGACGATTAGCGACGACCAGTGGCACTTTGCCTCTCGCGCATCCGCCCTGTTTGCCGTTATCGAGGAATCCAGCCAGTTCGTGATGGACGAAGGACTGATTCAGCCGCAGCAATACCTTTATAACCGCAAGGTGCTCGGCAAAAAGCGCCGCGCCGACCTGAGCTTTAACTGGCAACGTAACACTGTTGAAAACAACGTCGAAAACAAACCCTGGTCCATGCATATCAAACCCGGCGTACAGGATAAGCTCAGCTATCAGCTTCAGCTACAAGCCGACGTTGCAGCGGGCAAGGACCACTTCAGCTATGAGGTGGCAGACGGCGGCAAACTGAAACACTATCAGTTTGCAGTTACCGGCACCGAGAAGGTAAGCACACCTGCAGGCGAATTCCAGGCAGTGCGCGTTGAACGCGTTTACGACACACCAAAAGATAAGAAAACCCTGATCTGGTTTGCCCCGGAGCTGGACTATCAACTGATCAAACTGCACCGCCAGGAAAAGAAAGACAAAACGTTCTCCATCTCACTGAAAGAGATCAAACGCTAACAACCGATTGAATTGAAACCAACAGAAGCTCAAATACTGCAGCGGATTTAATCCACAGACCATTGCCTGGCTGAGAGTGCTTTAGGAAGGAAAAATAAGAGATATAAAATGGCGTCCCATAGGGGGTTCGAACCCCTGTTACCGCCGTGAAAGGGCGGTGTCCTAGGCCACTAGACGAATGGGACGCATAGGACTCTTTTCAGAGTTTAGACTAAGAAAACAGATTATAAATCAGCCACTTAGATCTTCAATCCAGAACCTTTCGGTCACCGCTGAAGACGGGACGTATAATACTTTCTACAGTTTTGATGTCAACACTCAATACGCGCATTCTTACGGTTTTTTTTACTACCAGAGACAATCACTCAATCACAGCCACTGATTTCACCTGCAACCAGACCTCGCTCCCGCGTTGTAATTGCAGATGCGCCAAAGAACGCGCTGTGATCTTAGATAAAAAGGCCGTATCTCCAACCTGTAATCGCACCAGCATCACACCAGGCGCCTGGTCCTCCGTGAATTCAAGCACTACTGCTGGCAGCAAATTTTGGGTACTTTGATCCTCGTACCGTTGTCGCGCAAGACTGACATCGCTGGCCAACACACGCAGCCGCACCGCACTACCAACCTCGATCCCCTGATCTGGCACCCAAAGCCCGTACTCACCATCAAACCGCGCCAGCGCCAGCTGCCAATGAGAGTCACGCTCTACTACGACCGACTCGAGCACAACACCCATCTCATCATTCAGACGAACGGGTTGATCCAACTGCGCCAGCGTATCCTTCAGCTCGCCGGCTGCAACCACCCCGCCCTTTTCCATCACCACCAAATAATCGGCCAGCCGCGCGACCTCGTCGGCAGAGTGCGTAACATACAACACCGGAATGGACAGTTTTTGATGCAAGCGCTCCAAATAGGGAAGGATTTCCTGCTTACTGCGATAATCAAGCGCCGACAACGGCTCATCCATTAACAGCACTTCGGGACTGGTCAGCAATGCCCGCGCAATGGCGACACGCTGGCGCTCACCACCCGATAATTTCCCCGGCATTCGCTCCAGCAATGCACTCAAGCCGAGCCACTCCACAGCCTCGTCAAAGCCGATACGCCGTTCGCTTTCACCGATGCGGCTGTATCCATATTCCAGGTTTTTACGCACAGAAAGGTGGGGAAACAGACTCGCCTCCTGAAACACATATGCCAACGGGCGCTTATGCACCGGCAACGATCCTCTCCCGGACTGCCAGCTTTGGCCACGTACAGACAACTCCCCTTTAGCTGACTGCAGACCTGCAATACAGCGCAGCAAGGTTGTTTTCCCTGACCCGGAATGCCCAAAGATCGCAGTAATTCCTGTGGCAGGCAGATCCAGTTCCGCCCGAAGGGCAAATCCGCCTACCTCAGCATTAAGATTCAGCCGTATCCCCGACAGCACTGTCTGCTTCTCCACCTGCATTACCCCCTCACATCCCGGCTCATTCGACCATTTAGCAGGTAAAGCGCCATCAGCACAACAAATGAGAACAGGATCATTCCACCCGCCAAAATATGCGCCTGCTCATACTCAAGCGTTTCAACATGATCATAGATCGCGACAGAGAGCACCTTGGTTTCCCCGGGAATATTCCCCCCGATCATCAGCACAACCCCAAACTCCCCCACTGTATGCGCAAACGACAGCACAGCAGCCGTAAGGAAACCCGGCCGGGCCAGCGGAACAACAACAGTGACAAAACGATCCCAAGGCGAGGCACGCAAGGTTGCGGCAACCTCAAGCATTCGATCCCCCAGAGCGTCGAAAGCGTTCTGCAACGGCTGAACCACAAAGGGAAGGGAATAAAAAACCGATGCCACCACAAGGCCTGCAAAGGTAAAAGGCAAAGTACCAAGCCCCAGCGCCTGGGTCATCTGCCCCACCGGCCCCTGAGGGCCTAACAGCAATAACAGATAAAAACCCAACACCGTCGGCGGCAACACCAGAGGCAATGCCACCACTGAAGCAATTGGCTGCTTCAGCCAATGCTTAGTGCGCGCCAGCCACCATGCGATTGGGGTACCTACAATCATCAATATTAACGTAGTCAGTCCAGCCAGTTTCAGCGTCAACCAAACCGGCTGCCAATCAAATTCCATATTCAGCGCGCCACATTAGCATCTTGCTTTTCAGCTTCAGGAATTTCAGATAATGCATAACCATGCTTAGCTATGATCGCTCTGGCTTGCGGCCCTTTTAGAAAACCCAGAAACTCCCGCCCCGATTTTTTTCCTTCGCCATTTTTAAGTAACACCGCTTGCTGCATGAGCGGTACATGGTAAGCCGCTGGAACCATCCACTTTGATCCTTCTGAATACTTTCCAACAGTAACTTGAGATGCTGCAACCAATCCCGCCTGTGCGTTTCCGGTTGCTGTAAACTGAAACGTCTGCGCAATAGAGTCACCACGCACAATCTTGTGCTTCAGCTGCTCCCAAACACCAAGCCCAACCAAAACCTCTTTAGCTGCAGCTCCATAAGGTGCGGTCTTGGGATTCGCGATCGCCAGCCGCTGGAACGCCCCCTCGCGCAGGTACTGCTCTCCGCTTTTAAACCCGGAGCGGTCAGGGCTCCACAGGACTAACTGGCCAATAGCATAGGTAAAACGCGTACCCGCAACCGCCAACCCGGACTTTGCCGCCCGCAAAGGACGCGCTTCATCGGCCGCCAGGAAGAGGTCAAACGGGGCTCCGTTTTCGATCTGCGTATAGAGCTTACCGGTCGATCCATAGCTCACCCGAACCCGATGCCCGCTCTGCGCCTGAAACTCCTGCACTAACTCCCGCATCGCCCCGGTAAAATTAGCCGCCGATGCTACCAATAAGCTCTCAGCACTTGCCGCCTGAGCACCGAAAATTACCAACACGTAAACCAGTTTTCGAAACACCATCTCACCACCGATATTAAGATGCGCCCAAGACCTGCCAGTTAAACCGACACCAAGCAACCAAACCACCTATACAGAATGCCCTAGCAAGGCCTCAATCGCTATATCCCTTTAGATATAGCGATTAACATTCGAGCAGTATATCAGGCGAAAGCGCTATGCACACACGAACATAGCGTTTTGCATCTATAGATATAACAGATGAGAAGGTTTATTCAGCAGACTGGTCAGGATCAGCTAACAAGGTAGACAGCTTTAACAGCGCAGGGTGCGCATCCAGCTCCGCAGTCAAAGTACGGTAGATCGCCAGCACCTCATGCCCCAAAGATGACACTTGGGCACCACCACCCCCCTTACCTCCCTGCGCAGTTTCTACCAAAGGAGCCTCGAAACACTGGTTCATGGTCTCAACCAACAACCAGGCCCGGCGATAACTCATGCCCATACGTCGCGCAGCAGCCGAGATAGAGCCCGTATCATCGATATGCTGCAGCAACTCGGCCTTGCCTGGCCCCAACGCAATATCACCCCCTAGTTGCAGACGCACCTTGGCCTGCAGGCGGGGCTTATCAGAGCAATCTTCAGGAATGGACGGCATAGTTATTTCCAGGCAATACAGTACAGAACGCTAATATACTGCGAAGCAGCTAAAAACGCATACAAGACGACTAACGAAATATATCGGATGCTGAGAGCTTGGAATAAAACGATAAGAGGGATAGAGAAGGATGGTGGAGCCTAGCGGGATCGAACCGCTGACCTCAACACTGCCAGTGTTGCGCTCTCCCAGCTGAGCTAAGGCCCCATGTCTTAAGACGGGAGTATATTAATAATGCCCCTTTGGAGTGTCAAGCATCGCCACTTAAAAAACAGCCCCTGAATCTCTTTAATATTCAAGAGGTTATTTTTCGCACAAAAAAGCCCGTCAATTGACGGGCTTTATAGATAAAGAACTTAATGCTTACAGGCCCAGAGACTCACTCAGAGCGCGGAACTCCTTATCCCACTTCTTCGCCTGCTTCTTGGATGGACCACCCACTAGGTTCAGCGCATTACGCATACGCGCACGGCTGATATCAGGCCCCAGAATCTCCATAGAATCCATAACAGATACGGTCTGATTGGTGCCCGCAATGGCGATAAACAAAGGGAACAGGAAATCACGCAGCTTGAAGCCCAGCGCTTCAGCAACCTGCTTCAGGTTCTGGAACAGACGATCTTTAGACCAGTGACGCTCAGAATCCAGATACCAAACGGTAAACTGCAGGATGCGGCTCAGATCCTCCTGCTGCAGTGTTTTGTGCTCAAACTGTTCCATAGTCAGAGTTGGCATACCTGACAGGAAGAAACCTGCCAGCGGAGCGACGTCAGAGAAGGTCTCTACACGCTGCTGAATAAGCGGCAGAATCTTCATCAGGTAATCAGGATTCAGCCCCCACTCCACGTAACGCTGTGCAAACTCTTCTGCATTCAGATTCTCACGCAACCAGAGACCATTCAGCCAGCTCAGCTTCTCCTGATCGAAGACAGGGCCACCCAGAGAAACACGCTGGATATCGAAGTTTTCGATCATCTCCTGACGAGTGAATTTTTCACGCTCA
The DNA here is from genome assembly GCA_947501565.1 of uncultured Marinobacterium sp. Lineage (GTDB taxonomy): Bacteria > Pseudomonadota > Gammaproteobacteria > Pseudomonadales > Balneatricaceae > Pontibacterium. The sequence continues at coordinate 141,398 of CANMWJ010000004.1, read as the reverse complement.
TCCGGCATAGACCAACCCATACGCCCCAGGTAGTTGAGCAACGCCTCTGGCATAAAGCCCATGCGCTGGTAGTACAGAATACTGGTCGGGTTCTTACGCTTAGACAGCTTGGATTTATCCGGGTTACGCAGCAGCGGCATGTGGCACAGCTTCGGCATATCCCAGCCAAAGTATTCGTACAACAACTTGTGCTTAGGCGCAGATGAGATCCACTCCTCACCACGGATCACATGGGTGATCTGCATCAGGTGATCGTCGACCACGTTGGCCAGATGATAGGTTGGCATGCCATCGGATTTCAGCAAAATCTGGCAATCGACCATACCCCAGTCCAGCTCAATCGAACCACGGAGCATGTCGTCAACAACACAAGCACCCTCTTCTTCCGGCACACGCATACGCACAACGTACGGCGCACCCTCAGCCTGACGACGTGCAACTTCCTCTTCCGGCAACGCCAGATCACTCTCTTTCAGCGCAGTGTGCTTACCTGCTGCACGGCGCGCCTCACGCAACTCATTCAGCTCATCTGCGGTGCGGTAACAAAGAAACGCCTTGCCGGAATCGAGCAGCTGCTGCGCGTAATCTGCATAGATATCTTTTCGCTCGCTCTGACGGTAAGGGCCGTGCTCACCACCAACGTCCGGACCTTCATCCCATTCCAGTCCCAACCAACGCAAGGAATCCAGAATAGTCTTTTCGGACTCATCAGTACTGCGGGTCTGGTCGGTATCTTCGATACGCAGAATAAACTGACCACCATGCTGACGAGCAAAGGCCAGGTTAAACAGAGCGATATAAGCGGTACCAACATGAGGATCGCCGGTAGGTGAAGGCGCAACACGAGTTCGAACGGTCATCGGAATCCTTGTAGATCGATAGCTGAAATGGAAAACGCGAATTATACCTGCTGCGGGTCAACGGACAAACCATTGCCGCCACGGTTATGGTTGCTTAGACGTAGTTTTCCCAGAGAACGGCACCCCAAACCAGACCTGCGAGAATAAGTACCATCAAAACTGCCGCCGAACCGGTATCCTTGGCGATACCAGCCAAAGCATGAAACTCCGTACCCGCCCGATCGACAATCGCCTCTACCGCCGTGTTGATCAGCTCCATCGCCAGCACGATCAGGCAGACACCGATCAGCGCAGCCAGCTGATAAGCATTCTCCGCAACGACGCAAGCCAGCGGCACCAGCACGGCTGAGGCGTAAACCTCGTAACGAAACGCAGGTTCATTTTTAAATGCAGCCTGAATACCCTTCGCCGAATAACATGACGCATAGTACAAGCGCTTCAGCCCGGTGTTTTTCCCCATAAAAACAGTTCCTTTCAACGCGTTTAGATACTGCCGCAACAGACGCAGCCCCGATCAACGAACACTTATAGCATGTCGCCTGAAAGCCACATACAATTCCTTTAAATAAGCTTTTACTGATATACAAAAAACCATGAAAACTGAACTAGAGAACACCCAGGCATATCTGCTGGCTCACCACGGCGGTGACGGTGCGCTAGCGGCACGCAGAACCCAGGAGAGCCACGATCGAAACCATGATGAAGGTTTCTGGCGCTTCTGGAACACACATACCCAGAACTGCCTACCGGCGAACGGCCACCTGATCGACCTTGGCGCAGGTGTCGGACTGTTTATGCAAACAATGGCTCGACAGAATCCAGAGATGACTGTGTCCGGTATCGACTGCGCCAGTTACATGCTGGACCGTACGGTTTCCTTACCGAACAATGCAGCCATCCTGATCGACGATCTCAACGCCCCCTCCGCACTCTTTGACGACCACAGTATCGATGCCTGCATCGCAAACATGCTCATCCACGAACTCCATCAGCCGATCCTGCTCTTTAAGCAGATAAAACGCTGGCTAAAACCCGGCGGATGTTTCGTACTGATCGACATGGTCCGCCAGCCACTGGAGAGCTATCTCACGCACAAACATCCTGACGCGACCGGACTTAGCCGCACCGAGCTTGAAGATAGCTTCCAGCATTTTCTTGAGCACAACCGCTACACCCCTGACGATCTGTGTTTCATTCTCCGGCATTGCGGTTTGGACATCGTCGAGGTGGAATCCATCAAGCGTGGACGCGCTGTGCGAATCGCAGCAAAGAGCTAAGCGACAAGGCGCGATTATCGGTATAATTTGTTTCCTTTTAACGTCAGCTTTAAGAAAGTTGTAAGGTAACGGTAGTACCCTGAACACGATGAGCACCTCCACCCCTGCTACAGAAACACACTCCGACGCACTGAACCGCCGCTTCACGGTGGCCCCAATGATGGACTGGACGGACAGGCACTGCCGTTACTTTCATCGTTTAATCAGCAAAAATGCGGTTCTCTACACGGAGATGGTAACTACCGGGGCACTGATTCACGCGGATGCTGCACGCTTCCTAGACTTCAGCAGCGAGGAGAACCCTCTGGCACTGCAGCTGGGTGGCAGCAGCCCAGACGACCTGACGCTCTGCACAAAGATGGCTCAGGATTGGGGGTACGATGAGGTCAACCTGAATGTCGGTTGCCCAAGCGACCGCGTACAAAACAACATGATTGGTGCCTGCCTGATGGCACATCCGGAACTGGTGGCCGAGTGCCTTCATAAGATGCAATCTGTCGTGGACATTCCGGTTACCGTAAAACATCGTCTGGGCATCGACGATATGGACAGCTACGAGCAACTGCACCGTTTCGTAGAGATCGTCAAAGATTCAGGCTGCAACGTGTTCATCATCCACGCCCGCAAAGCGATTTTGCAGGGACTAAGCCCTAAGGAAAACCGCGAAATCCCGCCCCTGAAGTACGAGTGGGTTTACCGTATTAAACAGGCCTTCCCTGAGCTTGAGATCATCATCAACGGCGGCATCAAAACACTGGATGAGTGCGATGAACATCTTCGTCATGTTGACGGTGTTATGATAGGCCGAGAGGCGTACCAAAACCCCTACATGATGGCCGAAGTAGACCAACGCCTTTACAACTCGGATAGCACACCGCTTTCCAGAAAAGCAGTTCTGGAGCAGATGCTGCCTTATGTAGAACAACAACTAGCAGACGGCCGCTATCTGAATCACGTCACCCGCCATCTGCTTGGGCTCTTTCACAGCCAACGTGGCGGCCGGCAATTCCGACGCTACCTGAGCGAGAACGCCCACAAACCAGGCGCTTCCGTGGATACATTAAAAGAAGCTCTGAATCGAATTCCAGATTAATTAGAAACAGGACAAAGAAGAGATGGAAAGCCAACTCAATCAGCTAAAAAAGATGACCACCGTTGTCGCAGATACCGGTGATATCGAAGCAATCCGTACATTCAAACCAGTTGATGCAACCACCAACCCATCTCTGTTGCTTAAAGCGGCTGCACTTCCTGATTATGCTCCCCTGCTGGACGAAGCTAAAACCTGGGCGCAAAGCCAGGGCGGCGACAATCAGCAGCTACTGGGCAACATGACCGACCGCTTTGCTGTTGCGATTGGTCGCGAGATTCTTCAGATCATCCCAGGCCGCATCTCAACTGAAGTGGATGCCCGCCTATCATTCGACACTGCAGCGACTGTTGCACGCGCCCACAAGTTGATCCGCATGTATGAAGAAGCCGGCATCGGCAAAGAGCGCATTCTGATCAAAATCGCCTCTACATGGGAAGGCATTGGAGCGGCACGCCAGCTCGAAAAAGAAGGCATCAACTGCAACCTTACACTGCTGTTCAACTTCGCCCAGGCCGCAGCTTGTGCGGATGCAGGTGCATATCTGATCTCTCCTTTCGTGGGTCGAATTCTGGACTGGTACAAAGCCAACAGCGATCAGCAGGACTTCGAAGGCCTGAACGATCCTGGCGTACAGTCTGTTACCCGCATCTACAACTACTTCAAAACCTGCGGTTACGAAACCATCGTAATGGGAGCGAGCTTCCGTAATATCGGTGAGATTCAGGCACTGGCCGGATGTGATCGCCTGACGATTGCACCCGCACTGATGAAGGAACTGGATGAAACCAACGACACGCTTGTTCAGCATCTCTCCGCAGACAATGCACAGAGCGATGATAATAAGCTGGAGCTGGATGAAATTAACTTCCGCTGGGCGCTGAACGAAGATCCAATGGCTACAGAAAAACTCGCCCAGGGTATTCGGGCATTCGCTGTAGACCAGGTAAAACTGGAAACCCTGCTGAGCCAGAAATAATAGCCGCTGAATGGATATGCCTGGTGCTGTGTGCCAACACAGCGCCAACTATCCAGCTAATGCGAAAGCCATATAGCGTCTGCCAGGAACGACAAATTCCAGACAAAAAAAAGCCCGTGAGCGTTCCGCGCTCCGGGCTTTTCCCCCCGATTTCCTTATCGGGTCACCGCCCTATCCTTGAACGGTGAGAGGAAATTACATCCTTGGTAATCTGCAGTTCCATCTGCTTTCCCCATTTCCTGAAACCAATTTTAATAAGTGCGGGGGCAGACTGTATATAGGAATTTTTCCTAATTTTCAGCTTTTCTCCAGCGTCATGACCAGATCCTTAAACGCCTCCCGGTTGGAATCGTTCAGATCAATCAATATGCGGTGGGCTGCGATAATACGCTGACGGATAGACTCTTCCGAATCCTGCACAAACGGCAGCTGCTGCAGATCACTTGGACAGGTAGGCAGCTCACTGAGCAAAACAAAGATATGGTCAAACCCCATGCTCAACAGAACCCGGGTAATATCTTCGTTAGTGGAAACAATTGTCGGCATCGGCAGCGATAGTCCATATGCCTTGATGGAGAGCTTAGCAATTAACCCTAGCGAGGTACTATCGATGCCCTCAGCTTCGGTGAGATCAACCAGAATATCGGTAGCGTCTGATTGCGTCAGCGCCTCTTCAATATGGCAATCCAATGTTGCACAGAGCGTTAACCTGACATCACCTACGAACTTGAGGATATAACGCCCATCTACGCAAGCCGAGAAGATCGATCCTTCTTTCATTTCTTTAGCCTACCTGCACTACAAAAAGCCATGTTTTGACCTCTAAGTCGCTACCATTTAATGACCGACAACGGTCATGATTGCAATGTCATCGGGAACTTCACTGTCGTAACCCGCCATCAGCGCACCTTTTAGCCTGGCAGGTTCAGCCCCACGCAGATTATCAACCACTGCGCGAACATACTCCTCACGGGAGCGCATATCCTTGTGGGGGAGCACCTCTAAGATTCCGTCTGAGAACAACGTTACCTGAAAGGGAGACTGCAGCTCGATAGTTCTTTCGTCATAAAGGGGCTGCTCAAATAAACCAACAGGCATCCCCCTGCCCTCGAGATATCGCGTACCGGAAGCATCAGTGATCAACGGCATCGGATGATGCCCTCCGACAGCATAGTGGAGCAGGCCGGAACGCCGATCTATTGCCCCAATAAACATACTCAGATGCTTCCCCACCCCGGTTTCAAGCAGCTCCGCGTTTATGCGCCGAAGCACATCCGCCAACGAGGGCAATTTATCGCCGGGCAGATCCCTATAGTCTTTCACCATTCCCTGCGTCATATTCTTCAGCAACACAGTCACCAGCGCAGAGGATGCTCCATGACCAGAGACATCCGCAAGGTAAAAGACAACCATCTCATTATCGACCGGCACTACATCGACAAAATCACCACTCAGATAAAGCGACGGTGTAATCAGGTGCCGGGCAACAATACCACTGACTTCGATCTCTTCTGCCGGCATCATATTACGCTGAATGTGGTACGCAGCCTGCTGATCCGCCCTTAACTCCGAGAGACTCTGCTCAAGCTCCTCACGGTAAAAACGGTTTTCATCCACCATTCTGGCTTTAGCCAGGCAACGTTCCACTGACTCAACAAACGGAACACTCTCAGCAGAAAAGTTTCGAACAAGAAACAGGTCATCGAAACCGACGCGCAACGCGCCAATCAACGCATCTGCACTATCCTCTTCGATCAATCCAATTGAAGGCATCTGCCCATGGAGCTCAAGTACTGCCTGATATTGCGACACTTCATGCAAAGCGACGCGAGCAATAATCAAAGAAAATGCTCTCTCGCGCAGTTTACCCTTGGCTTCATCCAGGCCCAGACTGGTGGCAACACGCAGGTCATCAGGGAGAGGGGAGTCATTGAGGAGATCAAAGATCTTATCGATCATATCGGTTGACTGATCGATAATGAGTATCTTGTGGCTGGTGTGACTCATAAATCACTCCTAACGCCGTACGGCAGATGATCCATGAGTCAACACGTTAAACCTAAGGCGGGCAAGTTGCAATATAGAAGTCGCTGATCAGAAGTTATCATCATCGTAGTCTTCTACGACACCGTCGTTGACGGAAAACTCTCGACGCTGCAGGTAGGCCTCACGTACAAAGATATACTTGTCACCGGTGATCAGTTTTTCTGCTTCAAGCAGGCCAGCACGGGTATCGACAGCTTTCAACGCCATCAGCACATAACGCGCAGAATCATCTTCCACGTTATTCATCGGTGACGTGACCGAATCCACTGCCAGACCAACACCATCCCGGACCGTCGACGGCCCAAAGAACGGCAGCATCACATATGGACCACTACTAACCCCCCAATACCCAAGGGTCTGACCGAAATCCTCATCATAGCGCTCGAGCCCCATCGGGGTTGCAACATCGATAATACCACCGAGCCCAAAGGTCGTATTAAAGGAGATACGCGCTAAGTCACTAACAGCAGGGTCAATCTTTCCTTGCAGGATATTGTTAAACAACGAACCGACATCAGAAATATTGTTAAAAAAGTTACTGACCCCCGTTTCAACAAGGTCGGGAGTTACAGCCTTGTAGCCCAAGGTAGCCGGTTTAAGTACATATCGGTCCAGCCCCTCATTAAAGGAAAACACCGTCCGATTAAATCCCTCCCAAGGATCGGCCTCACTCAAGTGGTCAGAAGCTAAAGCGTTTTGGCTACCAAATACCATCAAGCCAGACAAAACGAAGGAATAGAAAGCTTTTTTCACCCTTAAACCCTTATCAATAGGAAGCAGAGCCTTAATTGTAGCGCCATAAAACCGAAAGCAAAACAAAGCCAAACGAAAAAGGGCCCCCAATAGGGAGCCCTCTTAATCAAACGTTCTAATATTCAGGGATATTAGAAGTCTACGCGGTAACCAACTTCAACACCGTCAGTGGTGTCACGGTCAGTGTATGCTGCGAACACCTTAGCCTGTTTGCCCAGCTTCTGCTGAACTTCCAGGGAGTAAACATCGGTGTTAGCTTCAGTGTCGCTGTAGGAAGCCATCAGGCTGGTGTTACCCATGGTGTACTTACCTACTACGGAGTACTGATCAGTTTCAGTACCAGCGTTGTCAGTTTCAGCGTAACGTGCACCTACGTACAGAGCGTCAGCTTTGTAAGTAACACCTACAGAAACGTGGTTGATGTCTGTAGCAGCGCCTGCGTTACCATCTACCTGGATCAGGGAAGCAGCAACCATCAGACCACCAGCGGAGTATTTAGCCGCCAGGTTGTAAGCGTCCAGATCTTCACCGGAACCTTCGTTATCAGCGATAGCTACAGCAGCAGCCTGGAAACCGCTCATGTTAGGAGTGATGTACGCCATAGTGTTAGGCAGACGGTGGAACAGTGCGCCAACACCAGTGATGTAACCAGCAGTGCTAGTAGATGCAGTGTTTTCACCAGTGTGGAAAGGCAGAACAGTCCACAGTGCGAATGGGGACCACTGACGACCAGCGTTGAAAGTACCGAAGTCACCAGTTACACCGATGCTTGCCAGACGCGCTGCGCCCCAGCCGCCATCAGCAGCGTTTACGCCTTCTTCAAACTGGAAGATTGCTTTCGCACCAGAGAACAGCTCAGTGCTGCCTTTGATACCGATACGGGATACGTTATCGTTCAGGTCCAGCTCGGAACCGTCGTTGCTAACCAGCGCCAGACGCAGAGAGCCGTACAGAGTAGCGTCAGCCTGAGCAACCATTGGAGCAGTCAGAGCACCAGCTACAGCCAGAGCGATGATAGACTTTTTCATCAAAATTTCCCCTTCAATTTTCAACGTACTAGTAGTGATTTTTTTTGTGTTTTTAATTTTTCTTATCGCACCTTATTAAACTGGCGCTGTCAGAAAAATACTATAAATCATCTTGTTTTCAAATAGATTCCGTTGAGCAATCTATTCGAATTACGCCGTTAAGCCGTATTTTTTATAACCGATACATATCAATTCTATGATTGATTTAGTTCCTGTATCAGCCTTATTCAGGTTCGGCTTCAGCTAAATTTTCCGCATTACAGCATACCGTCGAGAGGCATGCAACTACTCACCCCCTACTAATCGCATACAACAAAGGTCTAACCATGACCTGAATCAAAGCTGTACTTTGGCCCATTGCTGCTTTAACCGTTTGTCTGAAACCGGGTAGTCTGTGCCCAATTGCTGTGCAAAAAGCGATACACGATACTCTTCGATCATCCATCTGAAGTGTGTCAACTCGGGATCAGCCACTCCGTTTTTCTTATGCTGCTCTGCACGAGCAAGATAATTCTTCCAGAAGATCCCTAGCTGTTCACTTAACATGCGCTCCTGATTAAGGTTCCGTCTGAACTTCTCCAGCCGTTGTTCAATCGCTTTCAGGTAACGCGGGAAGTGCTGCAAGCGGCTCCAGCTATTTTCAAACACGTATTGCCTGTTAATAAGGGCTGCAAGCTGGCCTTTAATGTCCGCAAGGACGGCTGCTTCAGCCAGATCTAACCGCCCTTTCAACTGTTTCTGAATCGCGTGGTATCTCTGATGGCTTTCGAATACAAACCGGGCCACACCTACTGCCGTATCCACTAATTCAGCCCGACAGTGTTCTAAGCGTTTTTTAAACTCAGCAACGTTTCGTGGCAGTGACTCATCCAGCGCCATCAAACGACGAATCGCCTGCTTGATACATTGATCCTGAAGCGATCGTTTATCCATCACCTTACTGGCCAACATGATACTGCGATCAATATCCGGCAGCTTTTTGCGCGCATAGCGTACCTGCTCTGATAAAGAGAAGGTTGCGAGACGCACAATACCGGCAATACTTAGCTCATCCGCCTCCGCCTTATGGGTAACAACCGAGAGCGAAACCGTATCCTCCTTATCGACGATGGCCGGGTAGGCTTCAACTTCTATCCCCCCTGCCTGACGTAGTCGAATACTCTCTTGCAGCTCTCCAAAATCCCATTCAGTGATGCCATCTCGCCCCCACTTTTCACCAGGACCGCGCTTTAGTGCTTCCGAGACTTTTTCAGAGTATTTATGCTGCAAGGATTGCAGGTCTCGTGATTCCCCTTGCTTCTTTCCCTTTTCATTTACCAGACGCAGGTTGAATTTAAAGTGATCATCCAGTTCAACCGCTTTTAATAATTGCGGGTCAACGGACACACCCGTTAAACGCTTCAACTGCAGGGCCAGAGCCTCGAAGAAATCCCCCTCACCGAAGCTAATATTCTCAAGAGCACGGTCGACATAATCCGGAATAGGTACGAAGTTCTTACGAACCTGCTTCGGCAATCCCTTCATGATTGCCACGCATTTCTCACGCAACATACCCGGCACCAACCACTCCAGCCTCTCAGCAGGCAGCTGGTTCAGAAGCGCAATAGGGGTTTTCAGCGTAACACCATCGTCTCGGGCACCAGGTTCGAAGTGGTAATCCAGCTTCAGTTTAATTCCGTCAAATGCGAGATGATCGGGGTACTGACCGGCCGTTACATGGTCAGTGGAACGCTGCAACAGATCCTCCTCGGTCATAAACAGCGCTTTGGCGTTGTCCTGCTCTACCGATTTGCGCCAGTGCTCAAATCCAGATCCATTCACCACATGGCCGCCATCCAGTTCAGCCATACGACTCTGATAAAATTGGAACAGCTGCTCTTCATCCACCAACAGGTCACGGCGTCGCGATTTGGCTTCGAGGTCTTCAATATCGCGCAATAGGGACTGGTTGTGCTGGAAGAACTTACCGCGGGTATCAAACTCCCCTTCCACCAGCCCCTGACGAATGAAGATCTCATGGGATAGCTCTGGATCTATTTTGCCGTAGTGAATCTTTCTCTTAGGAATGATGATCAGGCCGTACAATGTCACCTGCTCGGACGCCACCACCTGCGCCCGCTTTTTCTCCCAATGCGGCTCCAGGTAACTGCGCTTGACCAGATGCGGTGCCAGCTTTTCAGCCCATTCTGGCTCAACTTTCGCCACCATACGCGCAAACAGCCGTGAAGTTTCAACCAGCTCAGACGCCATCACCCATTTAGGTGACTTCTTAAAAAGCATCGACCCCGGAAAGATATGGAAACGCTTATTACGCGCCCCCAGGTATTCCTTGTTTTCCTGCTTAAAGCCCATCTGGCTCAGCAAACCGGACAGTAATGACTTATGCACGGAGGCATAATCCGCCTCTTCGACATTTTCTTCGTAGCCCAGCTGTTTACAGATCAGGTGCAGCTGACGGTGAATATCACGCCACTCCCGCATCCGCATATAAGAGAGGAACTGCTTCTGACAGAACTTACGCAGTTGGTTCTGGCTTAGCTCCTGACGTTGTTCTTCGTACAGATTCCAAAGGTTCACCAAGGTCAGGAAATCTGAATCTTCGTGAGCGTAGCTGCGGTGTTTTTCATCCGCAGCCTGCTTTTTCTCCATCGGACGTTCACGTGGGTCCTGCACACTGAGTGCACTGGCGATAACCATCACTTCGGACAGACAACCCAGCTTCACAGATTCAAGCACCATCCGACCAATACGCGGATCAACAGGCAGCTTACTCAGGTCTCGTCCAAGCCTGGTCATACGACGTTTGTCATCCACCGCACTCAACTCATGCAGCAGCTTGAAACCATCATTGATATAACGCACATCAGGAGGATCGATAAACGGAAACTCAGCGATATCACCCAGGCGCAGGTTCAGCATCTGCAGGATAACGGCTGCCAGATTGGTCCGACGAATCTCCGCATCGGTAAATTCAGGCCGGGAGAGGAAATCCTCCTCGGAGTAGAGGCGGATACAGGTACCTGCCGCAACACGTCCACACCGCCCTTTACGCTGATTGGCACTGGCCTGAGAAACAGGCTCAATCGGCAGGCGTTGGACTTTAGAGCGATAGCTGTAACGGCTTATGCGCGCAAAGCCAGGGTCTATCACATATCGGATACCTGGCACCGTCAACGACGTTTCCGCGACGTTGGTCGCCAAGACAATACGCCGCCCGGCACTGCGCGAACCGTGGAAGATCTTATTTTGTTCTGCGACGCTCAAGCGGGCGTATAAAGGCAGTATCTCTGTGTTACGCAACTGAGCCCTGCGCAGAAAATCAGCGGTTTCACGAATCTCTCGCTCCCCGCTCAGGAAGACCAGGATATCGCCCGGCACACTGGACTTCTTCGCCCGATCCAGCTCAACCAACTCCTCCACCGCAGACAAGATACCCTGTCGCTGCTCACCATCGCCCTCCTGCTCGGCCAGCGGGCGGTACAGCACATCTACGGGATAGGTACGGCCAGATACCTCAATGATCGGCGCATCATTAAAGTGGCTTGAAAAGCGCTCCAGGTCGATGGTTGCAGAGGTGATGATCACTTTCAGGTCAGGGCGTTTTGGCAGCAGACGCTTCAGGTAACCCAACAGGAAGTCGATGTTCAGACTACGTTCGTGCGCCTCATCGATAATCAGTACTTCATACTTCTCAAGAAACCGATCGTCCTGCGTTTCTGCCAACAGAATACCGTCGGTCATCAATTTGACCATCGATTGTTCAGAGACTTGATCGGTAAAACGTACCTGATAACCAACCGTTTTACCCACTTCGGTTTCCAGCTCTTCTGCGATACGTCCAGCCACTGCACGTGCAGCCAGTCGACGAGGCTGTGTATGTCCTATCAGTCCTCGAGCACCGAGGCCCAACTCCAGACAAATCTTGGGGAGCTGTGTGGTCTTACCGGAACCTGTTTCGCCCGCGACAACAACCACCTGATGATCCCGGATCGCCTCCTGAATCTCTTCACGCCTGGCCGACACCGGCAAGTCCGGATATTTGACCGTACCGATCAAGCTGGTACGCAGCGCCACCTGCTCAACCGATTTAGCGACACTTTCTTCGATCTGCGCCACCATCCGGTCAACCGGTTGACGGTTTTTCAGGCGTTGCTCCGCTTGTTGAATACGGCGCTTCAGGTTATGGATATCGGGAATACGGCACGAATTTAGCTGCTCACGCAGCTGCGCTAACTTGGTTTTCACGGCAGATGATCAGAATCAGAATGGATAGGACGAGCGCCCATTATATGCCAGAACCGTCTCCTCCGGCGAGACAGGATCAATCGGGGACAATCAATCAGTAAACAGTGGCTATCAGGTGATAGGAGGACGAGTCAGAGCCCGACGCTTGCGCTGCTGTTTGCGCAATTCCTCATCCCGAATCTCACGACGCAACACTTTACCCACATTGGTCCGTGGCAACGTGTTTCGAAACTCGACCTGCTTCGGCACTTTATAGGAGGTCAGGCGCTCGCGACAGTAATCGCGTACGTCCTTCACGCTCAAGCGACGATTACGACTGACAACGAACAGCTTGATCACCTCTCCCAGCTCATCATCTGGTAACCCGATAATCGCGCATTCGAGAATATCCGGATGACAGGAGATCAAATTCTCAAGCTCACTTGGGTAAACCGAGAAACCAGCGGTGTTAATCACCTCCACCTTGCGGTCGATCACCTCGATGTAGCCTTCATCGCTGATACGCGCGACATCCCCTGTGACCAACCAACCATCGGGTTTTAATGCCTGGGCAGTCTCTTCAGGCTTGTTCCAGTAGCCCTGCATCACCTGAGGGCCACGCACCCAAAGGTCACCAACCTCACCTGGATGCAACACCTCTCCTTCCGGCCCCACGATCTTCGCGTCAGTCATGGGCACCGGCGGCCCCACGGTATCACTGCGCCGGTCCAGATGCGGCGGATGGATCGCTACAACAGGAGAGCATTCGGTCAGACCGTAACCTTCCAGTATCGGACAACCTGTAACATCCACCCAGAGGTTCTCAGTAAACCGGGTCAGAGCCATCCCGCCTGAAATGGTGGCTTTCAGGTGACTGAAATCCAGATTACAAAATTCCTGATGCTGGCAGAGCTCTATAAACAGGGTGTTTAAGCCCGATAATATCGTGAAAGGCCACTTTGCCAGCTCACCGACAAAACCCGCCGTATCACGGGGATTCACGATAAGGACAACATGAGCCCCGGTCTCAAGCATCATCAGGCAATTCAGCGTGAAGGAATAGATGTGGTACAACGGGAGCGGTGCAATAGCGACCTCGCTGCCTGATACACAGACTTCACCCAACACCGACTTCAGCTGAGCGATATTTGCCAGCAGATTACCATGGCTTAGCATCACACCTTTCGACGAACCGGTTACACCGCCGGTGTACTGCAACAATGCAAGGTCATTGCTCTTGATCGCAACAGGTTTCAGCTCCCTGTGTCGCCCAAGTTGCAGACAGGCACCGAAACCCACTGCCTGTGGAATGCGGTAACGCGGCACGATCTTACGCACATATCGCGCCTGCAGATTCATGATCAGGCTACGCGGCCAGGGTTGCAGGTCCCCCATCTGCGTAACAATCACGTGCTTAACGCGTGTATGACGTAATACCTGTTCGACCAGGTAGGCACTGTTCGCAGAGGTCACCACCGCTTTGACGCCGGAATCGATAAACTGCTGTTTCAGTTCCGAAGCGCTGTAGAGGGGATTGGTATTAACCACCACCAGCCCGGCACGCAGGGCGCCAAACACAGCGACGGGAAACTGGAGCAGATTGGGCAGATGGATTGCAATGCGATCGCCGGGTTCAAGCTCGGTTTCGTACTGAAGATACGCGGCAAACTCGCGCGAGTGACTTTCGAGCTGCTCATAACTGAGGGTTGCGCCCTGACAACTAAAGGCCGCCGCACTGCCATACTGATGACAGGAAGCTTCAAACCATTGCGGTAGGTTATCGTAACGCCCAACCTGGCGCTGTAACTGCTCGTTGTCCATGCACAGCCCAATTCAACAGCCAGCGCCACTTCGGATATCTCCTAAAAAGCAGCGCTTACAGAGGTGTTATTCGGTGATTACCCGATCTGCTCTCAGATCGGGAGCCCATCGACAAAGGTTACCATCTCACCCGCTTCAAGCCGATTCCACTCTTCGTTGTCGGTCAGGGGTTCTGTTGCTATGACTGTGACAATATCGTTCGGTGTGGTCTCTTTATAGAAGTCCACCGTCAGTTCGCAATCGGTCAGGCTCGCTTCGCCAAAAGGCGCGCGTCGGGTAATCCATGTCAGCTTCGTGGTGCAGTAAGCAAACAGGAAACGTGATTCGGTCAGGAGCATGTTATACACCCCCAGCTCACGCAGCTGATCACAACGTTCCTGAACAAACTTCTTCAGCTCACCGGTGTCATCCGGACGCTGCGGGAAGCGCTGGCGAATCTCTCCCAACAGCCAGCAGAACGCATATTCGCTGTCGGTGGTACCCACCGGCTGATAGAAACTGAGCGGCATATCGAAGAGTTTCTTATCCAGCTGACCATTGTGGGCGAAGGTCCAGGTATAGCCCCAGAGTTCACGCGTAAACGGGTGCGTATTGGCCAGATTCACCTCTCCGACATTAGCCTGACGGATATGACTGATCACAACATGACTTTTAATCGGGTGTTCTTTGATCAGCCCGGCGATTTCAGAATCCACGCTTGGCGCTGGATCGTGGAAGCAGCGCAAGCCCTTACCCTCGTAGAAGGCAATACCCCAGCCATCACGATGCGGCCCGGTGCCACCACCACGCTGCATCAGGCCACTGAAGCTAAAACAGATATCTGTGGGTACATTTGCGCTCATACCCAACAATTCACACATTGCTGCTGATTACTCCTGAGTCAGTACAACTTTTTCTGGTAAAGAATCGATGGCATCCACATCAGATGTGAGCAACTCCGTAGTAGATTCAGACATAGCCTGTTCCCACTTCTTACGCTCACCAATAAAGCTGCCTTTAGGACTGATCGACATCTCTTTACTGGTCACTGTAGCCTGCACTTCGCCACCGGCTTCAATATGCAGTTCATCGCAGATCACCTCACCTTCCAGCAGGCCGCTGACAATGATCTGACGCGCTTTGATCACACCGCGCACGTGCCCCTTTTTACCAACCGAGATGTTATCCAGAGAAGTAATAGTGCCATCGAAGATGCCATCAATGTGCATCTTGCCCACTACCTTCATCTCTCCGCTGAACTTATTTCCCTCGGCGACGATTGTTGTTCCGGACTGCTTTTTATTTGATTCAGAGGATACATGTCTTGTAATGAGGCCCATTTTACATCCTTTACTTCGCTAAAGAGTGTATCGAAATCGGTCATATTCCAGTCTAGGAATGGCACTGGGTTTAAAGGTGAATACACATGCCTCACCTCATAGTGAAGATGGGGACCGGTTGAGACACCCGTGTTGCCACTATACCCAATCAGCTGACCTTTGCGCACGAAAGTCCGTGATCTCACCTTAATTTTATTAAGGTGTGCAAAATACGTTTTAAAACCCAGATTGTGCTGCAGAATAATTAGCTTGCCGAAACCACTTGCCTTATGAAAGCCTGCAAACTCCACAACCCCATCCGCAGTAGCGTACACAGGGGTACCTATATGTGCTTTGAAATCAATTCCATTGTGCATCTGCCGTTTTTTCAGCACAGGATGGATACGTCGCCCAAAACCATCGGTGATACGGATCGCGTCAATCGGCTTGCCGTTCGGAATACCGTTAAGGAAGAACATCCGCTGGCTCGCCATCACTTTAAGCTCCTGCGCGCGTTCTTCAGATATATCTTCCGATACGGGCAGGCCAAGTAATGACTCCAGGCCAAAGAAATTCTGGTCGAGGGATTGGTTAACCGCGCCAATACGCATGTTTTCCTGCTCCAGAGCCGTCTTCTCCATTTCCAACGCGGATAGAGAGGAGGTCAACTCACTCAGCTCACTCTGGTAGTTGTTAGAAAGCTGATCTATCTCCAATCGGTAGGAGGAGGTCAGCTGATCGAGCTGAGATTTGTAGTACTGCTGGGAACCTACCATCTGTTCATACTCAGCGCTTAACTGCTGATGATCAATGGTCAGCGTTTCCAGATCATCGTTGGCAATCAGCAGCAGCGGATTAGATACAAAGACGCTGATACCCGCCATCAGTACGAAGAACACCACAAAATATCTGGCCAACTGGCTCAATGAATATTGTCGTGACCCACGCACCGTCGTCAGCGTCACAACCAACCGATTTTTCAAGACAACACCCGATAATTTTAAAGGGAACCCGAGGAATTGAGGCCCAGGATAAAGGCGCGATCTCCCCCTCGACAAAACAGCGGCAAATATACCGTTTATTCTTGGTTTTGTCATAATTCAGAGAAGCCGCATATATACCTGAATCAATGAATTTTTCTTTATCCAGACACCGCCAATTCTGCAACTCCGGCGTATTAGCCAATCAGGAAGATTTAGACCAATTGTTATACAGTGAGCCCGTGGCTCTGTCACAAAGCGGTGATAGAGTGTCAGTTGTACTTGGACGGTTGTAAGAGGATGGGGCCACGCCAGAATATGCGCTGGCAAGGTAATCCGATAATAATGAAAAAAGATAAGGAATCAGCATGAGCAATAGAGACATCGTTGTATTGAGTGGCGTACGTACAGCTATCGGTGGTTTTGGCGGTAGCCTGAAGAGCAAGACCCCGGGTGAACTGGCCGCGGCGTGTGTAAAAGAAGCCGTTGAACGCTCCGGTGCAGCACCAGAAGATTTCGGACACGCGGTTTTTGGTAACGTGGTCCACACTGAACGCCAGGATATGTACCTGAGCCGCGCAGCAGCAGTAAACGGCGGTCTGCCACACGAAACCCCAGCCGTAACCGTAAACCGTCTGTGCGGTAGTGGCCTGCAGGCGATCATCACCGCTGCTCAGCAGATCGAAACTGAACAGTGCGACGCTGCCGTAGCCGGCGGTTCCGAAGTAATGAGCCGCGCTCAGTACTGGCTGCCAAGCGGCCGTTTCGGCCAGCGTATGGGTGATGGTCAGATCATCGATGCGATGGTCGGCGCCCTGACCTGTCCTTTTGATAACACTCACATGGGCATCACTGCCGAAAACATCGCAGAGAAGTGGGATATCAGCCGCGAAGATCAGGACGAATTGGCGGTAATGAGCCACAACCGCGCTGAAGCAGCTATCAACGAAGGTCGCTTTAAAGATCAGATCCTGCCTATCGAAGTCACCGAACGTCGCAAAACCGTGGTATTCGATACCGACGAACACACCCGCCACGGCCTGACAAACGACGATCTTGCGAAGATGCGCCCGGCATTCAAAAAAGACGGTTCCGTTACCGCAGGTAACGCATCGGGCATCAACGATGCTGCGGCGGCAGTTACCCTGATGGCTGCTGACGCGGCCGAAGCTAAAGGCCTGAAACCGATGGCACGCCTGGCTGGTTACAGCTTTGCCGGTGTTGAGCCTAAGCACATGGGTATCGGCCCTGTACCAGCCGTACGTAAACTGTTGGATAAAGCGGGTCTGAGCGTTGGCGATATCGACGTGTGGGAAGTAAACGAAGCATTTGCCGCACAAGCGCTGGCTGTTTGCCGCGACCTTGAGCTGCCAATGGACAAAGTAAACGTTAACGGTTCCGGCATCTCTCTGGGCCACCCGATCGGTGCAACCGGCGCAATCATCACCGTTAAAGCACTGTATGAACTGCAGCGCACCAACGGTCGTTACGCGGTTGTGACCATGTGTATCGGTGGTGGTCAGGGTATCGCAGCTCTGTTCGAGCGCGTATAAGCCACACCATCTGGTTCACACATAATTAGTTCACTTATAAAAGGGAGCCCTATGGGCTCCCTTTTTTGTCCGCCTTATCCTCTGGGCATGCGCGTTATAGATAGACTACACTGACCGGATACCCGTAAGGCTATACAGGCAGTGAGCTATGCGTCCTCTCTTTCACTACTTCAGCCCCGAGTTTCATCAGGAAGATCTGCAAACCCTCTGGCATGAACTCTGTTCCCATTACACGGCCGATGAAAAGCTTATGGTGGCCGAGTTGGAAAAGCTGGTCCCCGAAACCAACAGCGCTGCAGAACTCGCCGGCCGATGGCTGACTGAGATCCGCGAAAACAGTACCAGTAAGTTCGATCTGAATGCCCTGCTCAGCCAGTTCAGCCTGAACTCCGACGAGGGGTTGGCGCTGATGTCGATGGCCGAAGCGCTGCTGCGCATTCCCGATGCGGAAACCGCCTATGCGCTGGTCGAAGACAAACTGGACGCCGCCGACTGGGAGAAAGCGCTGGGTAGCAACGAAAGCACCCTGCTCAACACCTCCATCTGGGGTATCGCACTGGGCCAAAAACTGGTCACCAACGACAGTAATCCGTCGAGCCTCTACAGCGCCGTGCGTCGACGCATCGGCCGCCCGGCATTGCTTAGCGCCATGAAACTGATCATGCGCTCCCTGGGTGAAAACTTTGTTTTTGCCGAAACGGTGCAGCAGGCCTGTGACCAACGCAAAGATTACGATCCGGCACGCTGCCACTTCTCCTTCGACATGCTGGGCGAAGCAGCCGTCAGCCAGGCCGATGTGGAGCACTATTTCCACGCCTATCTTGAAGCAATAGAAACCGTAGGGCGGGACCGTGACGCCGCTGACACCACCATCTCAATCAAACTCTCCGCACTGCATCCACGTTTTGAAAACCTGAAGAATCGCCGGGTTTTTAAGGAGCTGGCAGACCGGCTGCTGCAACTGATTGTGGCTGCCCGCACCGCAGATATCGGTATTACGCTGGATGCAGAGGAAGCCGACCGCCTTGAACTCACCCTATCGCTTTTCAAAGAGCTGATCCGAACCGATCTGCTGCAGGGCTGGGGTAAACTGGGCCTGGCCGTGCAGGCGTACGGCAAACGCGCGCTGCCGACACTGGGTTGGCTGGAACATCTGGGTCGGGAGCTGGATACACCGATCCCGGTGCGCTTGGTGAAAGGCGCTTATTGGGATGCGGAGATCAAACAGGCACAACAACTGGGCCTGGAGGATTACCCGGTCTACACCCTTAAGGCCAACACCGATATTGCCTATCTGGTCTGCGCCCGCTTCCTGCTCTCGGATCAGTGCCGAACACTGGTGCCCGAGTTCGCCACCCACAACGCCCTGACTGCTGCGCAACTCTCTCAGATACAGAGTGACAAACCGCTACAGTTCCAGCGCCTGCACGGTATGGGTGGCGCCCTATACCGCCAGATCAGCGAAGAGCAGAACACGCCTTGTCGTATCTACGCCCCGATTGGCGCCCATCAGGACCTGCTGCCCTACCTGGTAAGACGCCTGCTGGAGAACGGAGCAAACAGCTCCTTTGTATTCAAGGCCAACAACCGCAGCATCCCCATCAGCTCGCTGCTGAAAAGCCCACTGGAGCGTCTGCACCAGACCAGCGCACTGCGTAATCCGCGTATTCCACTTCCTTCGGACATCTATGCGCGTGAACGCAAAAATGCGGAGGGCTTTAACTACGGCTCCACAGAGGACCTGCTGGAGCTGCGCCAGCAGCTGGATCAGTTTAAAAACCATCAATGGCACGCGACGCCGATTATCTCTGGGCACAAACAACATGGCATCGAAACCCTGCCGGTCTTCAGTCCGCAGGATATCGACCACCAGCTTGGCTTGCTCGATTGCTGCTCCGCCAATCAGATTAAAACCGCGATCTCTGATGCCTGTGCAGCATGGCCTAACTGGCGCGATAGCCAGCTCCAGACCCGCTCGGGGATTCTGCGCACGTACGCGACATTGCTGGAAGCCAACAAAGTGGAGCTGATCCACCTTTGTATGGCAGAGGCTGGGAAAACGCTGCGCGACGCCATCGACGAGATCCGCGAAGCAGTCGATTTCTGCCACTACTATGCGGAACAGGCCGACAGAACCCTGCAACCCAGGTCCCTTATATCTGTGACCGGAGAAAGCAACGAGTTACAGCTGAAAGGGCGTGGGCTGTTCCTCTGCGTCAGCCCGTGGAACTTCCCACTGGCGATCTTCACCGGGCAGATCGCCGCGGCGCTGGTATGTGGTAACGCCGTGCTGGCCAAACCTTCGAGCAAGACGTCACTGATCGCCGCTCGGGCAACCGAACTCTGGCTGCAGGCGGGAATTCCCGACGGTATCCTGCAGCTTTTACCGTACCAGGGTTCCGAACAGAGTGAGTTGCTGCTGAAAGATTACCGTCTAGCCGGAGTGGTTTTCACCGGCTCCAGCGCGACGGCATCCGTGCTCAACACTACACTGGCACAACGTCTGGGCGCGCCATTACCGACCTTTATCGCCGAAACGGGCGGCCTGAATGCGATGATAGCTGACAGCACAGCGCTACCAGAGCAGGTGGTAAAAGACGTGATCCGTTCGGCCTTTGCCAGTGCCGGACAACGCTGCTCTGCATTGAGAGTGCTTTATCTGCAGGAGGAGATTGCGGATACGGTGCTGGAAAAACTGATCGGCGCCACTCGGGAACTCAAAGTGGGTAACCCCTGCCGCTTCGACACCGACGTCGGCCCAATCATCGACCGTCAGGCGATGCATGAGCTGCACAACCATATTGAGGAAGCACGGGCAGAGAATCGATTGCTGTATGAACTGCCACTCAGTGATCGCCACAATCCCGGTTACTTTGTGCCGCCCACCATCATCCGGCTGCATACGATGGATCAGCTGACTGGGGAGACGTTCGGCCCGATCCTGCACATCATCCGTTATCCAGCGGAGCGCCTGACGCAGGTGGTGGATGAGATCAACCGTTCCGGTTATGGCCTGACGCTGGGCATCCACTCGCGCAACAGCAAAACCATCCACGATATTGTGGAGAGCGCTCAAGTGGGCAATATCTATGTCAATCGCGACCAGATCGGCGCTATTGTCGGCGCCCAGCCGTTTGGCGGCATGAATCTGTCAGGCACTGGTCCTAAGGCAGGCGGACCGCACTACCTGATGAGTTTCGTACAGGAAAAAACCATCACCCAGAACAGCACCGCTTGTGGCGGTAACCGTCAGCTGTTGATGGATGCGGAAGATAACGGCTAGCCGCCCCTTTCAGATTACAGGTACAAAAAAGCGGCAGTGTGAGGCTCTCACGCTGCCGCTTTTTTAAGCAACCGAAAGTGTGTCAGGCCACACTCTCCTCCTCCGATTTAATGCGGTAACAGGGTGTGTACTCCTGATAGTTGATCTTCATCCGGCGCTGCTCAACGAAAGACGTTAACAAACAATCCAGCTCTTTCATCAACGCTGGTTCACCTTCGATCTCAAACGGGCCGTTCTCCTCTATCGCGCGAATGCCCGGCTCTTTTACGTTACCTGCGACAATGCCGGACAGCGCACAACGTAGATTGGCCGCCAGCTCGAAACTACTGAGTTCCTGATTCAGATGCAGCTGGGCCATGTTCTCGTGGGTCGGTTCGAACGGCGCCTGGAACTCGGTCGGGATATGCAGCTGCCAGTTAAAGTGAAAGGACTCGCTGGTTGCCTTGCGATACTGGGTCACTGTTTCCAGCCCCTCGCGCATCTGCATCGCCACCGCATGGGCATCGTCAATGATAATCTCGTAACGACTGGCGGCTTCATCCCCCAATGTTGCACGGATAAACCGGTCCACGGTTTCAAAGTATTCCTCGCTGCCTTCAGGTCCGGTGAAGATCAGCGGGAACGGTATGTTGCTGTTCCGCTCGTGGAGCAGCAAACCAAGAATATAGAGAATCTCCTCCGCTGTACCCGCACCGCCAGGGAACACGATAATACCGTGCCCAAGTCGCACAAAGGCTTCGAGGCGTTTCTCGATATCCGGCATGATGATCAGCTCATTCACGATCGGGTTGGGACTTTCCGCCGCGATAATGCCGGGTTCGGAGATCCCCACATACCGACCATCCTCAATACGCTGTTTGGCATGTGCGATGGTGGCGCCCTTCATTGGTCCTTTCATCGCCCCTGGTCCGCAACCGGTGCAGATATCCAATGCCCGCAGACCCAGCTCGTAACCCACCTTTTTGGTGTATTCGTATTCATGACGGTTGATAGAGTGGCCACCCCAGCACACAACCAGGTTCGGTTTGACGTGGGGCCGGATGGTCTCCGCATGGCGCAGAATATGGAACACCATATTGCTGATCATCTCGGAGTTATCCAGACCGGTGCAGCACTTATCCAGCTCATCGCCAACGTAGAGCAGATCGCGCAAGACAGAAAACAGATGTTCGCGTATGCCGGTAATGATCTCGCCGTCGACAAAAGCGCTGGCAGGCGCGTTGATCAGATCCAGCTGCACGCCACGGTGCTTCTGGCTGATTTTGATATCGAAGTTGCGGTATTTCTCCAGCACCATCTTGGTGCTGTCCAGTTCGCTGCCGCAATTCAGGACCGCCAGACTGCACTGGCGAAATAACTTATATAAACCGCCCTGACTGGCATCATGCAGTTTGGCAACCTCATAGGGAGAGAGAGTATCCAGATTATCCAGCGGCGTTACGCTGGTAGTAACGAATTGTTCAGTGATCATCGTATTCCACCTCCTTGGGCAGTCAGACACAGCACTCTTGCCACCTGATCGGAACACGTTTTTTGCTCATGTTCAGTGGCCTGTGTCGCTTCACGCATCTTTTATTGTCTTACGTCAGACCGATGACAAATCCATGAAGTTCACTCAGACACTATAGGATAATTATCCAACCCTCGCCAAAACCGGTTAATTTTCAACCAGTTAAACCCCAAATATTTTTTTAGCTACGCAGCAGTTGATCGACGAATCGGGGCACCACATCACTGGCAGCACCGTAGATATGATCATCAAACGCAGATTCCACCTTGGAAGGCTCCAGGTTCAACTCTACCGTATGCGCCCCTACGGCGTTGGCAACCTGCACAAAACCCGCGGCCGGATACACATGCCCGGAAGTCCCGATGGAGATGAACAGGGCACAATTTTCTAATGCGTCGTAGATCCGATCCATCTGCATCGGCATCTCACCAAACCAAACGATATCGGGTCGTAGCTGCCCCTTGGTATTACAGCACTCGCAGTGATCGTCAGGCGAGCTCTGGCCCTCAAAGTAGGTCACTTCACCACTGGCGACACAGCGCAGGTTGAGCAGCTCCCCATGCATATGGATCAGGTTATCGCTGCCAGCACGTTCATGCAGGTTATCGATGTTCTGCGTCACCAACAGCACTTCGCCCGGGTACTCCTGCTCCAGCTTCGCCAACGCGCTGTGGGCAGCATTCGGCTGAATATCGGGTGACAGCAACGTCTGACGACGCTCGTTGTAAAAACGATGCACAAGCTCCGGATCGCGTATAAAGGCTTCGGGCGTGGCCACATCCTCCACCCGGTGGTTCTCCCAGAGGCCATCTGCGGCACGAAAGGTGCGAATACCGGATTCCGCAGAGATCCCGGCACCAGTGAGAATAACGATCGAACCGTGCTGCATAGGTGACTCCTGTGAGCTAAGCAGAGAGAGTAAAAAATAGCGCTGTAATCTTTCAGCAATGCTTCTCTCTTTAGACTATCTTTGAATGCAGGTAACCGCAAAATTCTGAATTGACACAACTGGTTACTGGCAACATGATGGATGTGTACGGTGTAGATCGTGAAGGGAGTTAGCGGGTTTGATAACAACGTATGACCGCTCAAGGATAATCAACACCCGGCCGTCGCCCGGCGCGATACCGCACGCCCACGCTGGTTCAGCAGAAGGTGACGTCAGTAAGATGTATAGTGCTGTTGTAACGAACCACCGCCCCTACCCAGTAACACCTACAGCCCACCTGCGGCATCACCTCACCTGTGTCAGTTTCCACGTCCCAGCAACAGATCCATTTCCGATTTCCCGGCTGCAGAAGGAATAGGCCATGACCGCATCTAAGCTCTACATTCTGGATACAAACGTACTGCTCCATGATCCGAAATGCCTCTACGAATTCAAGGAGCAGGACATCACCATTCCGATGACCGTCCTGGAAGAGCTGGACGATATCAAAGATCGCAAAAAGAACGTTGCCTCAGAGGCGCGTCATGCAATCCGGGCGATCGACGATATTCTGAGCGGCGCTGCCGGCCCCTCCCAGATTACGAAGGGTGTGCCGATCAAACAGAACGGACCTGACGGCGTCGACCTGAGGCTGGGTAACCTGAGCATCTTTCCAGACCATGAGCTGACAATGCGCCAGGGATTTCTGCCCAACGATCACAATAAAGATAACCTGATCATCAACTGTGCCTTACATCTGCAGGCGACCAATCCCCACCGGGAGATCATTCTGGTCACCAAAGATATCAACATGCGTCTGAAAGCGCTGGGTGCGGGATTACAGAAGGTTGAGGATTACCGCACCGACCAGTTGGTATCCGATATCGAGTTGCTGCCCGCTGGCCATTATCAGATGGAGGGTAACTTCTGGGATCACGTTGCCGATGTGAAAAGTTATCAGGAGGGTAAATACACCTTCCATAAGGTGGACCGCTCCATCCTGCCCAACACTTACCCGGCAGAATACATCTTTGACGATTCCGAGGACTTTGCTGCACGCGTCATGTCAGTCGAAGATGAAACAATGACGCTGATGGATCTGGGTTTCGGTCATATGATGCAACAGAACTGCTGGGGCATCGAACCGATCAACATACAGCAGGCGTTTGCGATGCAAGCGGTGCTTGATCCAACCGTCGATCTGGCGATCCTCAACGGTGCTGCGGGCTCAGGTAAAACCCTGGTTGCGCTGGCCTGTGCGCTCGAGATGGTGATTGAGGAGAAGCGTTTTAACAAGATCATTGTCACCCGCTCTACACCGCCTGTGGCGGAGGATATCGGCTTCCTGCCCGGCACCGAAGAGGAGAAGATGACACCTTGGCTGAGCGCGATCCACGATAACCTGGAAGCAATGCACGAACAGGATGAACGTCCTCAAAGCAGTGTGAAATACGCCATTGAGAAAGCCAACATCCAGTTCAAGTCGCTGAACTTTATTCGTGGTCGCAGTATTCAGGATGCGATCGTGCTGATCGATGAAGCCCAGAACCTGACACCGTCACAGCTGAAAACCATCATCACCCGCTGTGGTAAAGGTTCGAAGATGATCTGCCTGGGCAACCTTGCACAGATCGATTCCAACTATCTGACGCCACTAACCTCAGGGCTGACCTATATCGTGGAACGCTTCAAGGATTATCCGGGTGCCGCCAATATCCATCTGGAAGGCATTTTCCGTTCCGATCTGGCCGAATACGCAGAGGAACACCTGTAACAGGTACCGATTTCGCCCGACACGACTAAAGTATAAAACCAACCTGCAAGCCGCTATTTCTCTGAGGTAGCGGCTTGTTACAGACGTGTTTCAGAACTCTGTACAAAAAACCGTAATTCCAAAAATCCATCCCATCCTTATAATGCGCCGCCAAGAATAAGAATAAAAAATCCTTAGTACCCGACCTGTACAGACTCTCTTGATGATCGAGCTGTATTGCCATCGGGCTCTTTCAGGCCAGATACCTATCCAATGCTTTCCGGTGCCATCCGGACAGACGCAATTTGCGTCTCTTAGGTTCTGTCTCACCTGAAAGCTTTCAGCGCAATACCCCGAATTCTGCAGATCACAAACCGTTTTTATCCGGAAGCGAAGCGCACTATGCGTGACTTCAGTCTTCCCCTTTCCTTATGCCGGGCAATTTGCCCGGTAGTTTTTCTGTCACCTCACAGGCAAGGTTTAGCGGTATAATGAGCTCTCACCTGAATAAACTGCCCTGAATTATGTCCAAGATGACCTACTGGCTGCGCCAGATTCTGTTAATTCCTGTACGTGCTTATCAGTATCTAATCAGCCCGATGTTAGGCAGTAACTGTCGTTTCTACCCCACCTGTTCTCACTATATGATCGAAGCGGTTGAAACCCATGGCATACTGAAAGGCGGCTATCTGGGCATTCGTCGCATTCTGCGCTGCCACCCCTACAGTGATGGCGGCCTTGATCCGGTACCGCCACGTTGTGGATGTCAGCCTGATGCTGAAAGCAGCGACGCCGATACAGAATGCTCTAAACACTAAATACCGAAGAAGCGGTAAAAATCACGCATCAGACGTTGCGCTTCATCTAGTTCAATCAACTTAAATATCACTTCAGTGCCGGCACGACACTGGCTGAGATGAAACAGGTCCAGCGGCAGAACGGTGCCGATCTTCGGATAGCCACCGATAGTCTGGCGGTCTTTCATCAGGATAATTGGTTGCCCATCGGCTGGAATCTGCACCGCGCCAAATGCGATCCCCTCCGAATAGATCCCCTTCAGCGCTGGCTCCACACTCGGACCGGCAAGGCGATACCCCATGCGGTCACTTTCAGGGCGCACCTTATAGATCGAAGAGAAAAAGCGGTCACGTTCATCTTCACTGAACGCTGCGTACTGATAACCCGCGATCACGCGAAGATGAAGTGCTGACGGGTTGTAGTCGGGCCTGAAACGAAATGGCACCGAGGCATGTTGAAGATCTGTCGAGTCGGCCTCTGGATACATAAGCAGATCTCCGACAGCAACCGCTCGTCCGGCAATACCGCCAACCGACTCTCTGACAACCGTGGAGACACTGCTAAACTCGGGTGCCACCTGAAAACCACCGACCACCGCCAGATATGTACGTGTACCTTCGCGCATCCAGCCGAAGTGCAACCGGTCGCCCGGACAGACCTCATGTACACTCCAGTTCTCTCTGTCTTCGCCGTTGATGCTAAACCCGCAACTGGCACCGGTCACCGCCACTAATCCTGGCAGCTGCGCCTCCAGCTCAACGTTGCCAAAGGTGATCTCAAGCAACGCATCATCAGGATGATTCTTTAACAGATGATTTGCCCAGCAGGCGGCGTGTTCGTCCATTGCACCGCCACTGGTCAGCCCCAGGTTCTGATAACCAAAACGACCGCGATCCTGCAACAGACTGAGCGCCCCCGCTTTGATGACCGTGAATCCCAGCGCCTGCATCGTATCAACACCCCGTTTGCTTGAGCCGGTTAAACTCGGCCAGGCTGATCGGATAGAAACGTACTTCATCTCCTACTTCGATCACCGACTGTGGCTCTCGGCGTTTATCAAACATCGGTACCGGACAACGACCAATCAACCACCAGCCACCCGGCGTGGATTGTGGGTAAACGGCTGTACTCTGCTCCGCAATCGCCACCGAACCTGCAGGCACCTCGGTACGCGGGGTGGCCAGACGCGGCACACGTAAGCGCGCATCCAGCTCCCCCAGATAACCAAAACCCGGGCTGAATCCGATGGCGAATACGCGGTACGTTTTTTGGCTATGAATCCTGACGATCTCGTCGATCGTCAGGCCCGTCTGTTCAGACAGCATCTGCAGATCAGGCGCTACCGAAAGGTCATAACACACAGGCAGTTCGACCTGCTGCCCGCCACGACTGGCACACCGAAGCTCGTCTGGTACCTGGGTTTCCAGAACCCTAACAACCCGCTGGCGGATTTCGGCCTCTCCGAGCTGCATCAGGTCGTAATGAATCAGGATCGATGTATAGGAGGGCACCAGATCCACTACCCTTGATCCCAGCGCCTGTTGCAACTTGTGGCTGTAGAAACCGATCTCGGCGATCAGACGTTCGCTGGGCTGATCACCGAAATACACGATGATCGAATCCACACCGGCGGTGCGGATCTCAGCCATTGTCCATCACCCGGCGGATGGTGGCGATCGCTGCTACGGCGTCATGGTTATCACCATGAACACACAACGTATCGGGATTCAGCACCAGCTCTTTGCCACTTGCCGAACGTATCGTGCCTGTAGATGACAAGCGACGGACCCGTTCCAGAATCTGCAACTGATCTTTGAACACCGCATTGGGTTCGGTACGCGGTAACAGGTAACCCTCGTCGTCGTAACCACGATCGGCAAACGCTTCGAACAGCAGCTCGACGCCCTGCTCCGCCGCCATCGCTGTGTAATGCTGGTTGCGTGCCGTGGCCTGCACCACCAGCTTTAACGGCTGGGGCATTGAAGCAAGCGCCTGGATAATCACCCGCATCAGCTCATCGTCACGCATCATATCGTTATAAAGTGCACCGTGCGGTTTGACGTACGCCACACGGGAGCCGTTCGCTTCACAGATCGCCGCCAGTGCGCCGACCTGATAGATAATCATAGTTCGCAACTCATCTGAGGAGCACTTCATCGAGCGGCGTCCGAATCCCATCAGATCCGGATATCCCGGATGCGCGCCGATACTCACGCCGTGGGTTTGTGCCAGTTTAACGGTGTTCTCCATCACCAGAGGATCTGAAGCGTGAAAACCACAGGCGATATTCGCCATGTGGATATGGGGCATCACCAGGGGATCACACCCCATGGTCCAGCTACCGAAGCTCTCTCCCATATCACAGTTCAACTTCATCTCCACCTCTCTGTGCTGCATCTCTACTCCTTGGTCGATCCCTTATATTCCCCGCTACAAACAATCGTAAACCTTCGGGGAGGGCCGCACATTTATATTCAATTCTTCTAATTTTAACAACACTGACACAAAATCAGAGGGTTATCGGCGAAAAATAGGCCAAAAGTTTTGACCCATGAGGTAGCAACAGCTATAGAATGAAAGATACCTGTCAGCGGAAGAAGTAGGGTTATCTATGTTTAATCCCTTTGTCGTCATACTGATCGTCAGCTTCTACATGGCGCTGCTTTTTGGCATCGCACAGTGGGTTGAGAAGAGAAACCAACTTACAGGCAAATCTTTCAACAACCCCTGGGTCTACGCTCTCTCCATCGCCGTTTACCATACTTCATGGACTTTCTACGGCAGCGTTGGTTTCGCCGCCAACTCCGGGCTGCTCTTCCTTGGCGTCTATATAGGCGGTTTCATCAGTATCCTCTTCTGGCATTTCACCCTGAGGAAAATGGTGCAGGCGAAGGAAACCTTCCGTATTACCAGCGTTGCCGACTTTATCTCCACCCGTTACAACCGCTCCCAGAAGATCGCGGGGATCGTCACCCTGATCGCTCTGCTTGGGATCGTGCCTTACATCTCGTTGCAGCTGAAAGCGGTGATTACCTCATTCAATCTGATCACCCACAACAGTGCCGAAATGATGGATTGGGGGCTGTCCGGACTTTTTGTCACCATCTTTATGATCGTGTTCACCATCCTCTTTGGTGTGCGTCGCCTGGATCCAACCGAACGCCACCAGGGGATGATCTTCGCCCTTGTCGCTGAGTGCCTGGTGAAACTGGTGGCCTTTATGGCGGTGGGTATCTTTGTCACCTATGTGTTGTTTGATGGCATCGGCGATATCAATCAGCGCATTGAGGAAGCGGGGCTGGACCACATTACCAGTTTCGCGGCCACCGATAATGCCGGTTCCATGTGGGTCACCCTGATCGTGCTGAGTTTTGTGGCGGTACAGCTGCTGCCCCGCCAGTTCCACGTGACGGTGGTTGAAAACACGGATCAACGCCATATTCGCACCGCCATGTGGTTGTTCCCGCTCTATATGGTGTTGATCAACCTGTTCGTGGTGCCTATTGCCGCAGCGGGCCTGCTGACCGGCATTGATAAATCCAGTGCTGACTTCTTTGTGCTGATTCTGCCGCAACTGGCGGGCAATAATCTGCTCTCGCTGCTGGCGTTTATCGGTGGTTTCTCCGCCGCCACCGGCATGATCATCATCACCACGATGACCCTCGCCACGATGGCCTCCAACCATCTGGTATTGCCCGCCATCGAGCGCACCGGCGCCTGCACCTTCCTGCGCGGTTATCTGCTGCAGGTACGCTGGGTATTGGTAGCGCTGATCCTCCTGGGTAGCTACTGGTTTACTCTGGAGTTCGCGGATTCCTACATCCTCGCATCTATCGGGCTGATCTCCTTCGTGGCGATCCTGCAGTTCGGGCCTGCCACCTTTGGCGGTCTGTTCTGGAAAAAAGCCAATAGCGCCGGGGCCTTTCTGGGGTTGGCGTGCGGTTTTGCGGTCTGGTGTTATACGCTGGTCCTGCCAACGCTGGTGAAACACGGCTGGTTCGCCAACGACATCCTCACGTTTGGCCCCGGCGGCATCTCCTACCTGCGCCCTGAGGCGTTATTCGGGCTGGACGGTATGCACCCGGTGACCCACGCCGTTTTCTGGTCGATGCTTTTTAACATCGGTGCCTATGTGCTGATCTCACTGCTCTATCAGCCCCATAAAGAGGAGCGCAATTTCACCACCGAGTTTATGTGCGCCATGCTCGCCAAAGCCCAGGGCCGCAAAGCCCGCCCTACGGGGCTGGAAGCCTACATTGTGCTCAACGCTAAGCTGGAGGAAGCCAAGAGTCTGCTGGCGAACTATCTGAATGAGGACAAGGCTAACGAGCAGGTACAGAATATCGCTGACGACCTTCAGGTACTGGATAAGACCCACATTACGATCATCGAGCTGGTTGAATTTCATCGCATGGTCGAGCACGTATTGGCTGGCTCCATCGGTTCCGCCAGTGCCCACAGCGCGATGGAAAGCCGCATCCGCTATTCAGAGAAGGAATCTGCCGACCTTCAGGCTGTCTTCAGCCATATCGTCACCGAACTGCAGGGATCTGGCGTAACAAGCGGGCTTGATGAACCTCAACCCACCGAACCTGGCGGTTTTGGTCTTATCGAAGATCTGCAGACACAGATCGACAAGCTGCAGAACAAGATCAAACAGCAGGAGCTGGAACTGGAACGGATGGATCAGAAGCTGGAACACCGCTACGAGGAGATCTTCAAATACCGTATCGAAGCGCAGAAAACCCACCAGGAAAACGAAGCACTGCGCAAAGAGTTGAACGAGCGGATCGGCCAGATCTGATCCCACTTCCTGACGCACAAAAAAAGAGGCCCCGCGGGCCTCTTTTTTATGGGTTCGGTTTAGCTTCGCGTTAGGCCGCCTCTTCGCCTTCTGGGCGCTGCAGATGCACATCCATCTGCGGATATGGAATGCTGATGCCTTCAGCATCAAAACGCAGCTTCACAGTTTCCGTGGTATCCCAGAGCACATTCCAGTAATCCCCGGACTTCACCCAAGGACGTACGACAAAGTTTACACTGCTGTCTGCCAGCTCAGAGACAGCCACCACGTATGCCGGATCTTTCAGCACGCGCTCATCGCTGCTAATGATATCTTCCAGAATCGCCTTGGCTTTTTTCAGATCATCGTCGTAACCGATGCCAAACACCATATCTACACGACGCGTATCGCGGGCGGAGTAGTTGGTGATCACGTCACTGTAGATCGCTCCGTTGGGTACAATCACTTCGCGGTTATCCACGGTGCGCATCACGGTATTGAAGATAGCGATATGTTCTACCACCGCTGCGACGCCTGCGGCTTCAACAAAATCACCCTCTTTAAATGGACGGAACACGATCAGCATCACCCCCGCCGCAAAGTTCTGCAACGAGTTCTGCAGTGCCAGGCCAACCGCAAGACCCGCAGCACCCACCAACGCAATCAGCGATGTGGTATCCACACCCAATTGATCCAGGGCTGCGACAACCACCACCAGCAACAACAGGATATTGGCGATAGAGGTAATGAAATTAACGAGCATGTCGTCCATGCGCGAACGTCGTAGTATCCGCTCAGTCAGTTTAAGCAGCTGCTTCGCAATCCAGCGACCGACGAAAAAAATCGCCGCCGCCAACGCAATATTGATCACCCACGGGTAGATATAGGTTTCAAAAACGCCGTTCATGATGTTCCCCATAAAAACGAAATATATTGGTGCGACAGGCAGCCACTACATACAGCCAGCAAATGACCCGGTGACAACAGACCAGCGCAAATCGCTTCAAAATTATTGAACAAAAGGTTATACGCTGCCAGTTATTGAGCAAACTTTTTGTTATTCAATAAGTTATGGGGCCAACACACGCTGAAAAAGCGACTACACTGAAGACTCCTGAGAGCTAACTCCTGAAACATAGCACCGGTTCTATCAAACAAAACACCGGCGTACTTTGATGACCAACCTGCTCAATACTGATTCGCACACTGGGCAGGGTTCGCTCCTCTCTCGGGAAGCCTCAAAAATCCCGTTAAGAATTAGATAGTTATAACCTATGTCCAATTATTGAACTGTTTTGTAAAATAGCGCGGATAGATTGGGGCGATTTGTTGTCGAATCGAACCACTAACCTGTAATAGAGGCATAAGCCCGGACAGCGTTAGTTGCATCTATATGAGACTCTCTTGAACGGCTGCTCTAAATGAAAAAACTACTGATCCTTGTTTTATTTGCACTTTCATTTCCGGCATTGGCAGAAACAGGCCACATTGCCGACGACGTTTATATTTTTTACCACAGCGGACCAAGCAACAAATACAAGATCACAGGGCGTGTGATGAGTGGTGCTCCCGTCACCATTCTGAAAAGGGATGCAAACACTAAGTATGTTCAGATCCGTACACCGAAGGGGAAAATCGGTTGGGTAGCACCGCGCAACGTGGGGACCGGTGCCAGTGTGTTGGCACGTTTGCCGGTACTGGAAACCAATCTGAAGAAGAGTAAAGAGAAGGTTGAAGAACAGCGCGCTATGATCGACCAGCTGCAGTCTGAACTGGCAGCTACTCAGAATGAGCGCAAACAGCTCAGTGATGAGGTGAACAACCTCAAGCAGGAGATCAAAACGCTTAGCTTCCAGATTGAAACCATGGATGAAAGCAATCTGATGCGTTGGTTCACCCATGGCGGCCTGATCGCCCTTGGCGGTGTGATTCTCGGACTACTGGTACGCAGTTTCTCCGGACGCCGTAAACCAGCTTCTACCTGGTAACAGACATCTGCACCGCCCTTTAGGGGCGGTGCATAACTTCCCGCCCTTACCCCCTCAATCGCTTCCGAATCCCTCTCTCAAAGATCAACTCAGCTCTCATTTCGCAAGCAATATTTCTGTTTTTTTAACGTCTTCAGATGCTTGACTTTTCTCTTAAGCATCCAAGAAAAGAATCTCTTTTTTCTTTTATTTTCAGCCAGTTAAAGCCCTGAATATTTTTTGAACAATCCGACGATAGTGCCCGTATTAGTGCCCTCTCAGCGGTCTGCCCAAATGTTGCTCACAGATTTATCCACAACCTTTGGGGAAAAGAAAAATTTGACATCCCGAAGCCGAACTCGCGCCTGTTATTTGTAGCGCCATGATAAGCCCCCCTGATGGGCTCAACGCTTGATGATTAAATCCGCCAATCAAACGCATTAAGAACCCCAATTGGAGACTATCGTCTGCAGCATGCTCTAATACTTCCATCAACTTACTGAACAGGAGAGAGCACGCTATGAAACGAGTTACTATTTTTGGACGTCAGGGATGTGGTTTCTGCGTGCGAGCAAAGGAACTGTGTGAAAACAAAGAGCTGAACTTCCGCTACATTGATATCCATGAGGAAGGCATCAGCAAAGCAGACCTTGAAAAAACCGTGGGCAAACCGGTAGAAACCGTGCCACAGATCTTTGTAGGTCAGGATCATGTCGGTGGTTTTACCGAATTTGAACAATACGTTGGTCAACAGGGTCTATAATCAGTATATTCTTACTGAACGGCGCCACCCGCGTCGATGCCGAATCTGTAGACCGGTCCTATCCGGCCCAAGGAGCGACATATGTTGATATTTACTACCCTGCTGGCACTGGCTGCTGGTGTTGTACTGTTCCAGATGAGCAAGAAAACTCAGAAGGAGCTGAAACCCATCCGTATCCGCACCGACGAACAGCGCCGCCGTCGCTAACCTCTGGTTTTAAAAATACGCCTGGAAGTTTCGCTTCCGGGCGTTTTTGTATCTGCAGTATCTGTGTCTGATCCCTGTCACTGATCACAATCCCTCAGACAGTCAGACAGCTTCCCAAAGCCGTTCAGCCAAACCACCGTTACGTTCTGTTGGCCGCTGAATCGCCTGGTTCAACACCCGCTCGGTGGCATACAGTGCCAACGTTTTCTTGGCGCGGGTAATACCGGTATAGAGCAGTTCACGGGTTACCACCGGCGTCTCCTCTGGCGGGAGCAACATCAACACCTGACTGAACTCTGAACCCTGACTCTTATGTACCGTCATGGCAAACACTGTTTCGTGTTCAGGCAGTCGGCTTGGCAACACGGAGCGCAAACGCCCTGACTGCTCAAACCACACTTTGAGATTACCCTCGGTATCGGGCATCGCAATGCCGATATCACCGTTGTACAGTTCCAGCATCGCATCGTTACGGGTGATGATAATAGGTCGTCCGCTGTACCAGTGCCCTTCACCTCGTACCCAGCCCTGACGGGCCAGCAGGTCACGGATCGCGTCATTAAGGCCACCCACACCGTAAGGACCTTCGCGCAACGCACAGAGCAGCTGCGCTTCGGCAAAACTCTCCAACACCTGCTCCGGCGTAGCGCCTTCACTCAGCAACTTCAGATACGTACTGTAACAGCCAGCCGCACGCTGAATCAGAGTATCGTAGCTTGGTGATGTCAGTGGCTGCAGCTCGATATCACCGTAGCCTTGGCGCAATACCTCACCAAAGCCTGTAACGTCACCATTATTGGACGCCCGCGCCAGATGGCCAATGCCACTCTGGTCATGGAAGCGGTAACTCTTGCGTAGAAGTGCCACCGAATCCGCCAGCGGTGAAGGGTAATCCCGCTGCAGTAGTCCGATATCCAGCTGGCAGAGTTCTGCCAGACGCGCAGACTGCTCAGCGGAATACCCCGCCTCGCCGGGCCAGCGACAGATATCACCCAGCACACTGCCCGCTTCTACCGAAGCCAGCTGATCACGGTCACCGATCAGGAT
The DNA here is from genome assembly GCA_947501565.1 of uncultured Marinobacterium sp. Classification (GTDB taxonomy): domain Bacteria; phylum Pseudomonadota; class Gammaproteobacteria; order Pseudomonadales; family Balneatricaceae; genus Pontibacterium. Next base: position 106,450 of record CANMWJ010000004.1, on the reverse strand, counting down.
CAGGCGGGCTGATCTGGGCAGAGCATCCAGTAGACGTGTCATCATCGGCAGGTCGATCATCGATGCCTCATCCACCACCAACAGATCCAGATGCAGCGGATTTTTGTGGTTATGACGGAAGTGATGACTGTTGGGGATCACACCCAGCAGGCGATGCAGGGTGCTGGCTTCATTGGGAATCAGCGCACTCAACTCTGGCGGCAGCTGCAAGGTTGCCAATGCCCCGGATATCGATTCCGACAGACGGGCTGCCGCTTTACCGGTTGGCGCAGCCAGTTTTATCACCGGTGCTTTACCGGCGCGCACCCCCTCACCAGCGATCAGCGCCAGCAGTTTGGTCACTGTGGTTGTTTTACCCGTGCCCGGCCCACCGGAGATGACCGAAAAGCGACGCTGTGCCGCAATGGCCGCCGCTACTTTCTGCCAGTCCGGTTCATCAGACGTCACAGGAAACAGCTGGTCCAAACCGGCTTTTAACGCATCCAGATCCACCCGGTGTTCACAGGAGGAGGTCCGTAACTGATCAGCCACCGCAACCTCGTACTGCCAGTAGCGATAGAGGTAGAGTTTTCCGTTATCCAATACCAGTGGTGTCAGGTCGCTGCCGTCCCCCACAATGCCCGCTTCTGGCGTGAGGGAGGACAAGGGATACTGCCGTACCAGCCATTTCAACTCGCGCGACTTTTCCCGTACGACCTCAGATAGACGCTCCAGCATCAGGCAGACATGCCCCTCCGCCAGCTCAGCGCTCACCAGGGTACCCGCCAGCACCGCGACCTCTGATGCCCCACAGTCATGTAGGAAACGCCCGAACTGATAATCCAGCGCCCGAACCTCACCCCGTTCCGACAGCATCTTCAGGTTCAGTAACAACTCACTCATCAGACATCCTCCTCGCTGAACATCCTATCCATAGACTCGATCAGGGTCTGGCTGGGGCGACGGTGGAAAATACCATTACCACTATCGCTCTCTTCCTCCCCGATGCCACGCAGGAACAGGTAGAACACACCGCCGCAGTGCCGCGCATAATCGTAATCGGGTAAACGGCTTTTCAGCAGACGGTGCAGCGCCAGGGTATAGAGCTGATACTGGAGGTCGTAGCGGTGGTCGATCATCGCCTCTGCCATCGCCGATTGCGTGTAATCTTCAGCCCGGTGTCCCAGATGGTTGGACTTGTAATCCAGCACGTAATAGTGCTCACCGTGGCGGAACACCAGGTCGATAAACCCTTTCAGCATGCCATTCACACGATCGAAGCTCAGCGCTCCTGCCTGGGCCGACAGCGGATCTTCCGCTTTGGTGAGGCGATCCAGCGCGAAGCAGTCCAGCCCTTTCACCGGCAGCATAAACTCCATCTCCACCAGTTTGTTCTCATCGCTGAGATCACGCATGCGAAGGGGCTCTTCCCCCGGTAACAGGTTCTGATCCAGCACGTCGGCCACCAGTTTTTCCAGCACTGGCTGCCACTCGGCGTCGTAACCCTCCAGCGCCAGCTGCTCCTGCAGCAACTGCTGCAACGGCTCGCCCCGGGCCTCTGGGAAATCCAGCTCCTCAAATACGGTGTGCAGGAAGGTACCAGCACGGGCGCCTTTGGGGAAGGTGAAGATATCGCGGCGCTCTTCCTCTGCTATCTCAGGCTCTGCAGACTCACCCGCCACCTCCAGATCCAGTCCGGGTTTCTCCGCGACACGGCTGCTGCCATGGCTGCTGAGCGCGGAGTAACTGGTTACACGCCAGTCGCGACGGACCTGACCCGCAAACGCCCGCGCACTTAAGCTTTCCTGATTGTTTTCCGGCATTGCAAAGAGATCCTGTTGAGGTGCGGTGACCGGCGGTTCGATTACCTGAATCGCATCACAAAGGCTCTGCAGATGCTCCAGCGCGCCATCCAGATCACGCTCCGCCTGCAACAGCAGGTACCCCAACGCGGTATAACGCAACCTGTCTTTTTTCTGCCCGAACTTTACGTCGGCCACACCCATATAACAGGCGTACACCGAACGGGTCAGTGCTACGTAGAGCAGACGCAGATCTTCGGCCAAGCGCTCCTCTTCAGCCCGCGCCATCGCTTCCTCTTCGGCGTAGAGGTCAACCACCGTATCGCCGCTCTCATCGTGGTAGAGCGCCTGTTTGCTCTCACGCATCGAGCAGGGAAACGGCAGGAACACCACCGGATACTCCAGACCTTTGGATTTATGGATGGTGACCATGGTGACCAGATTGCGGTCACTCTCCAGACGCAGTTGCTGCTCGTCAGCACTGCCGTTTGGCGAGGCGAGGCGTTCAGCGTACCAACGCAGCAGTCCTGCACTTCCCTCCACCTCGGTACTGGCACTCTGCAAAAGCTCACCCAGGTGCAGCAGGTCGGTCAGTCGGCGTTCGCCGTCGGCACGACCGAGCAGGGTTTCGGAGAGCTTCCGCAGCTGAAGCAATCGATGCAACATCGGCAACACACCGAGCCGTAACCACACCTGCTGGTATTCGGTGAACTCGGCAACCGCCGCCTCCCAGGCACGTTCGTCGTGGTTAAGGCGGTCCAGCGCTTCCACATCCAGCTGCAGCAGTGCAGTGGCCAACGCCGCACGGACAAAACGTTCGTTCTGTGGTTCCTGCACCGCTTGCAGGATCAGCAGCAGGTCGTAGGCTTCCTGTGTGGAGAACACGCTCTCGCGGTTACTCAGATAGACGCAGGGACGACTGAACTCGGCCAGCGCCGTGCGCACCGCATCCGCTTCGAAGCGGTCGCGTACCAGCACCGCAATATCGCCGGCCTGCAACTCACGATCACCGATCGTGGCATCACCGGCCAGCAAACGTTCGATCTCCAGCGCCGTGGCGCGGGCAAAACGCGCCAGATACTCGTTACGGTTGATCGGCTCCTCATCTTGCTGATACCAGAGAGTCATCGCGGTGAGCGGTTTACCGCCGATCTGCAGCGGTTTGCTGTCAGATTTACCGCCCGCTTTTACGTTCTGGAACTGGATATCCTGCTCATAGATAAACGGCGCCTGGGCGCTGGAGAACACCGTATTTACCGCGCTCACCATCTTCTGGGTGGAACGCCAGTTGGTATCCAGCGTATAAGGCGCATCCACCTGACGGCGGGCGTGAATGTAGGTGAAGATATCCGCACCACGGAACGCGTAGATCGCCTGCTTGGGATCACCGATCATCACCAGTCCTGAGCCTTCAGCCGTGCCGTAGATCCGGCTGAAGATGCGGTACTGCATGGGGTCGGTATCCTGAAACTCATCGATCAGCGCCAGCGGGAACTGCTGCCGGATCGCCGATGCCAGCAGGTCGCTGCTGTCGTTTTTCAGCGCCCCGTCCAGATTGGCGAGCAGGTCGTCAAAGGTCAGCAAGTTATGCTGCTGCTTGTGAGTGTTAAAGCGACGGCGTACTTCTTTGAAGGCGCGTGCCAACATGATTTCACGCACCGGCACCTGCGCTTCCAGCAACTCTTCCAACAACCGGAACAGCTCGTGTTCCGGCGGATTACCTTTGGGCGATTTCTCATACAGACGGGATTGCTGGAAACGTGCCATCACCTCTAGCAGTTTCTTGTCCAGCACGCTGCTGTCAGAGGCGCAGAATGTATCGATGGCGGCCAGCCATTTCGGCACCAGATTCTTGCGGTAACTCTGTTTGCTGATACCCGATTGCTGGATCAGCTCGAACAGGTCGTCTTCATTCTCCAGCCAGCGTTGCTTGACGCGCCCCAACAGGGTGGTGAACTGCTCGAAGCGGGTCTGCAGGTCCTCCTCCGACAGATCCGGCTGCATGCGCAGATCGGGCGTGCTCCAGAAACCTCGCAGCGCGGCATCCAGATCGGCCGGGGTTTTCCAGAGGTGTAGTACTGCAGAGGCGATACCCGCCTTCATGCGGTAGATCTCGTTACGCCAGAAATCCATCACCGCCTGGTGCAGTAAGCGCTGCGCATCCTGAGTCAGTTCGGTTTCGAAGAGCGCGCCACTTTCAAAGGCGTGGCGCTTAAGCATGCGCTGACAGAAACCGTGGATGGTAAAGATCGCCGCCTCATCCATCTGCTGACTGGCCTGCTCCAGCAGCTTGATCGCACGTTCACTGTCCTCGGTTGCCGCGATCATCTCGCAAATAAAAGGGTCTTTGCTGTAGTTCAGCAGAAACGCCTGCCGCGCCTCACCAATCCGCGCCCGGATACGATCACGTAGCTCTTCGGTCGCCGCTTCGGTGAAGGTCACCACCAGAATCTGATCCGGCCCCAGCGGTTGCACCGGTCCTTCCGCTCCGTGCCCCAGCAGCAGGCGCAGGTAGAGCGCGGTGATGGTGTAGGTCTTACCGGTACCGGCGCTGGCTTCGATCAGACGCAAGCCGTGCAGCGGGAAGGTTAGCGGATTAAGCGGTAGCAGTTCACCGGATGTTGGCATAACGGAATCAGTCATCTTTACCCTCCTCCATCCAGGTGGTCATCGGTGCCATGATGCGATCAACCTGTTCCAGGAAGCCGGGTTCAAACAGTGTGTAGTTGGGATAGACGCGGCGCAGGTACGGGTCTTCAATGGCACCGAAGCTGTTGTAGCCACCTTCGAAGCGTTTAATTGCTTCGGCGCGGGCGCGCTCTTCACTTTTTTCCAGCAGGCTCAGGTAACTCCAGCCGACAGCAGGATCAAAAGGCAGCGGTTTGCGCTGACCTTCCAGATAGATATCCACCAATCGCTGAAGCTGCTCAAGCGCCTGATCTTTCGGAAGCGGTTTAAAGGTAACCAGACCGGACAACCCACGGTGGATGGTGGCTTCAACCTGATTAAAACAGACACAGGCTGCCAGATGTTCGATCCATGCCAGCAGGCGGTCATAACCCTGCACCTGCGCAGGGCGGTAGCGCAGCAGGCTATTGTCGTACCAGCCATCCTGCCAACCGGTGAGTAGTAAGTTCGGTAGTTCGATACGGATCTCGCGACGGTGCGGTGCTTCCGGCGTCAGCGCTTTGATCTTCTCCGCCAGCTCCTCGCAATCTTTACGTACTTTGCTCAACGCCTGATAACCACTCTGCGCGATCGGCAGAATACCTTCTGCCCGCACCTGTGCATCCATCTGTTCCAGGGGTTGCTCCTCCAGTGCTGCCTCCAGATAGCGGGTTTTCAGCTGATAAGCGTCCAGCCCCTGCACATCAAAGGGTTCATCGTCAGCGGCGCCCTCTTCTCGGGTATCAAAATGCACCTTCAGGCGCTGGGCGAAGAAATAGCGGCAGGGATTACGGAAGAAACGTAGCAGCTCAGCCAGATCCAGTTCGGCGGGTTGCTCGGCCGTAAGTTCTGCGGAGATAAAACTTTTTGCACTCTGCGGCTGAGCCTGGGCGGCAACCAGCCACTCGCTGGCGTAACTGAACAGATCCTGGCCCGCTCTGAAATACGCTGGATTAAACGGTGCCAACGGGTGTTCGGTAGTGAGGTAGTCACGCAGGGATTCAGCGCTGTCATCGATGTTCAGCTCAACATCCTGAGGCAACACATAGGCCTGACTCACATACTCCAGCATCTCGCTAACCAGTACTGACGGCACTTTTTCGGTGTTGTCCTGAATGGAACGCCCCACAAAACTGATATAAAGCCGCTCCTGCGCCGACAGGACCGCTTCCAGGAACAGGTACCGGTCATCATCGCGGCGGGAACGGTCGCCACGACGCCCCTGATCCGCCATCAGGTCGAAACCGATCGGTGGCAAACTGCGTGGATAATCGCTGTCGTTCATGCCCAGCAGGCAGACCACCTTGAACGGGATGGAACGCATCGGCATCAGGGTACAGAAGTTCACCGCCCCCACCATAAAGCGCTGGCCGGAGCGGGCGTTGTTCAGACCGTTGTTCAGGTAGTCCCGCAGAATTTCGATGGAGAGCGCGTCACTGTATCCGGCATCTTCGGTCTGCTCGCGCAGTTTCACCAGAACCTGACGTACCTCATCCAGCGCCACCTCGTCCGCTTCATCTGGCTGATAAGCGCTGACCAACAGCTGGTTGATCAGCTCGATCCAGCCGTCACAGGATTGCTCGCCGGTAAACCCGGTAGCGCACCACTCCAGCAGATCGACAAACCCGGCCAGCTTGCCGAGCAACTCCGCTTCCAGACCCTCCACCTCACCGTAGGGCGCGATATCGTTCCACAGCGCTTCGGTATCGCCCATGGCGTAACCGGCCAGCATACGGCGCAGGCCAAACTGCCAGCTGTTCTGCTCAAACTCGGGCAGATCCCAGTTCTGACGTTGTTCGCTGTCCAGCCCCCAGCGAATATTCACCTCTGCCACCCAGTGGCGGATACGGTGGAAACCCTCCTGATCCAACCCAAAGCGGCGCATCACCGCCGGTACTTCCAGCAACTCCAGCACTTCGGAGACCGACATACGGCTGTCGGCCAAACCGATAAAACGCAGGAAGCTCTGTAACAGCGGGTTTTCCTGCTGGGCAGAGCGGTCGGAGATGGAGAACGGGATGTAACGCTCGCTCGGCGCGTTGCCGAACACCGCATCGATATAAGGAGCATAGGTCGCCACATCCGGCATCATCACGATGATATCTCGCGGCGCCATGGCGTCGCGCTCCTCAAACAATGCCAGCAACTGATCGTGCAGCACCTCCACCTCACGTAACGGACTGTGGCAGCTGTGCAGCTGGATCGAGCGATCATCCTGTTCCAGCGGGATTTTGTAGGTACTGCGTTCGTAACCCTCGCGATCGGCAGGGAAACAGGCCCGATCGTCCAGATCAAGGATATCCGCCTGCATCTGGTGCAACAGGCTGTCGCGGTCGATATCGGCAAAGGCCTCGATCTCGGAGGTTTTCAGCTCCTGCAGCTGCACCAGATAGTCACGTCCCAACTTGCCCATCGACGCCAACAGCGGATTGCCATGTTCGAAATAGGTACTCATATCGGTGCCGGGTTTATCAAACCAGCGGCGGTTGAGACGGGCGATCTGCGCCTGATCCTGAATCTCACCCCAGTAGTAACGACAGGGGTTGGTGACCATCAGGTGTACGTCGATCCGCTTCCCCATCGCATACAGTGCTTCCAGGTAGTTCTGCGGCAGCGCAGAGATACCGAAAACAAACAGACGCTTGGGCAGAGCGGTTTGTTTATTCGCCGACAGGGCATCCACAAAAGCACTGAACATATTGGCACGGTGCCAGTGGGGCTGATCCAGCGACTGAGTACGCTCCACCAGTGCGCGCCACAAAATCGGCTGCCAGGGTTGATCCTGTGCTGCTAGGTTGCCCCCCGCCTCCCAATCGGCGATCCAGTCCGGACGGTATACCAGATACTGGTCGAAGGTATCGGCGATCTTGGCGCAGAGCTGGTAGAGCTTAAAGCGTCCCTTATCCTGCGCCAGATACCGTTTCAGATCGGCAAATTCGGCCTGATCCAGCTGCGAGGGCAACAGATCCATCAGTTTCCAGGTCATCGCCTCTTTATTGAAGGCGGAGCGTTGCGGCACGCCATCCAGCACCTCGGAAAAACTCTTCCAGAGAAAGGAGGCAGGCAGTGGAAAATCAACACTGGCTGCAATCCCCTGTGCTTCCGCCAGCTCCAGCTTCAGCCACTGCGCCATACCCGGACTCTGCACCAGAATGGTTTCCTGCGCGAACGGGTCGCTTAAGGGCTCACGGCGGATCAGCTCCACCAGCAGGTCTTTGAGTACATCCAGCGCATTGGAGTGGTATATCTGGAACATGGGGTCCATCTCAGGAAATTAACGGGGTAACACGCCCGGCTCAGGCGTATACGCCAAAATGGCAGCTCGAAAAGCAGCCGTATTTGAGGAAATAGCTTACTGGATCAATACGTTAAGGCAAACTGTCATAAAGCTGACTTACAGCTGTGTGAAAGTGGCGCTCCACCACCGATTAATGCAGTTGTATGGATGATGAAAATTCAGTGTATTGAAGTAATCGATTGCACAGATATGACGGGCTGGGAGCAGCTTTCTGGCCAGTCAACGCCTGAACAGACGCGTACAGTGACTGTCCTGACACAGGGAAACGAGGAGTCAGAGCAGAACTCCAACTGTACTGAAGCCAGCCGCTACGAGGCGGCCTGAGGCGGGGTACCGGTTCCGTCATCCGCAGGCGGAGGCAGCTCACCGAATCCTTCACCCTGCTGCCAGTAGGATCTCCCCTCTTCTACACGTACCACACCGTCGAAACGGTTATGCAGGTACTCCACCGCCTCTTCCAGCGTATCAAGGTTGCACAGAATTACGCCACCGCGGTCATTTTCGGTCGAAAACAGGAAACTCTTCATTACTCTCCCCCAGATGAGGCGCCAATGATGACACAAACGTTGCCCATCGCAAATCCCGGATAACGCCTATTCCAAAATGGGATATCGCATCAACCACCATACCGCTCAGGATTCCGGGCACGCCCCTTCAACCAGCCACTTCACTGCGGGTACCGCACAGGCAGTACAGGCGTTGGGAAAGGTACGCTGCTTACCGATGTCATCGGCACCACAGACCGGGCGATACTCCCGGGTGCAGATCTGTGGCCGTGGATCTTTGCACTCAAAGGCACCTGCCGGTATGGCAGGCTCAGGTACAGTCGATTCGCTACGGCAAGCGGACAATAACAGTCCGCACACCAGCACCATCAAACACGTTCGAATTGGCATAACGCCTCCTGTTAACGGGCAGCCTTAAGACTGCCCATCTGCTGAAGCGTCTCTGCCCTTACCTTTACCTTTAACCTTCTCACGCATGGTTTGCATCGCGACAAACAGCGACGGGATAAAGAAGATCCCCACGACGGTCGCAAGCAGCATACCACCGAGCACTACGAAACCGATGGAGATTCGGCTCGCCGCACCGGCACCGCTGGCAAATACCAACGGCAATACACCCAGTATGAAGGAAAAGGCGGTCATCAACACGGCACGGTAGCGCAGGTTGGCCGCTTCATTTGCAGCATCGATGATGGAGTAGCCCTGCTCCCGCAGCTGTTTGGCAAACTCGACGATCAGGATCGCCGACTTACTCGCCAGACCGATCAGCATCACGATACCGATCTGGGCGTAGAGGTTGTTGGTCAGCCCCGGAATCAGCCACAGCGGCAGGATCGCCCCCAGCAGCGCCACGGTGATCGACAACATCACCGCCAGCGGGATGGTCCAGCTCTCGTACTGCGCCACTAGGAACAGGTAGGCAAAGAGGATCGCCAGCGACATGATGATAATCACGAAACCACCCGCTTCCTGCTCCTGCTGGGTGGAGCCGGTCCACTCCAGCACGTACCCGTCCGGCAGGGTATCTTTCGCCAGCTGTTCCAGCAGCTTAATACCGTCACCCGAGGAGATATTGGGTGCCAGCATCGCGGTTACGGCCGCAGAACGCTGCTGGTTGTAGCGGGTCAGCGTCTGCGGTCCCAGCACCGGTTTAACCTCCACCAGCGCGTTGACCGGCACCATATACCCCTGACTGCTCTTCACCTTGATACGGCCGATATCTTCGATGTTGTCACGGAACTCGCTGTCCGCCTGCAGCATCACCCGGTAGTTGCGGCCATAGATATTGAAATCGTTGACGTATTGGGTGCCCAACTGCGCCTGCAAGGTGCCGAACAACTCGCTCATGGAAACGCCCAGCGCCAGCGCTTTGTCTCTATCCACCACCAGCTCCAGCTGCGGTACGTTAGCCGAGTAGGTGGAGTACACGCGGCTGAATTCGTCCGACTGGTTGGCGGCGATAATCAGCGACCTTACTGCCTGTGCCAGTTCCTGGGGCGATCCGTTTTTCAGATCGATCAGATTAGCTTCCAGACCACCCGCATTACCCAAACCCGGAATCGGCGGTGTCGGGAACGCCATGATATTAGCGCCCGGAATGGTCGCCAGCTCGGCGTTCAGGCGCTGCAGAATCTTGTACCAGACCAGATCAGGATCGGTGCGCTCATCCCAGTGATCCAACACCGGGATCGCCAGTGCAGCGTTTGGCGCGGCGCCCCCCAGAATACTGAAGCCATTGATGGCGATACGGCTGTCCACACCCGGCTGTGCCATCAGGATTTCGTCGATCTGTTCCACCACTTCCTGGGTCCGGTTCAACGAGGCGCCATCCGGCAACTGTACGTTCACAAAGAACGCACCGTTATCTTCATAGGGCAGGAACCCGGTCGGTGTGGTGCTGAACATGTGATACACGCCGCCCCCCATCGCCGCCAGCAAGCCCAGACTGAGGAACAGGTGGCGGTTGAGGAAACTTACCCGCTTCACGTAACCGCGGCGGGTCCAGTTCAGTAAGTGGTCAAACAACTTAAAGATACCGGTCGATTCACTGGCCGGTTTCAATAGTAACGAGCAGAGTGCCGGCGACAGGGTCAGTGCGTTCAGGGAGGAGAAGCAGACAGCTACCGAGATAGTCACCGCAAATTCGGTGTAGAGTTTGCCCGTAATACCCGGCATAAAGGCCACCGGTACGAACACCGCCAGCAGCACCAGCGTAGTGGCGATCACTGGGCCGGTCACCTCCTTCATGGAGATCGCCGTCGCCTCCTTCGGCGATAAGCCCTCCTGCAGATGGCGTTTAACGTTCTCCACCACCACGATGGCGTCATCCACGACGATACCGATCGCCAGAATCAACGCGAACAGCGAGATGGTATTGATACTGAAACCCAAAACCTGCAGCACTGCAAAGGTAGCGATCAGGGAAACCGGGATGGTCGCCGACGGAATCAGTGTCGCGCGCCAGTCGGCGAGGAACAGGAAGGTGACAAACACCACCAGGCCAAAGGTGATAAACAGCGTCTCTACTACCTCCTGCAGGGACGCTTTCACCGACAAGGTGGTGTCGTAGAGGATAGCGTATTCCAGATCGTCAGGGAAACGCAGGCTCAGACGTTCCAGCTCGGCGTAGACCTGATCGGCCACATCCAGCGCATTAGCCCCCGGGCTCTGGTAGATCGCCAGGGTTGCCGCCGGGTTACCGTTCATCAATGCCGACGCGCTGTAGGTCTGGGAGCCCAGCTCCACCCGCGCCACATCGCGCAGGCGAACTGCTGCGCCACTCTCGCCACTGCGCAGGATGATGTTCTCAAACTCCTCCACCGTTTCCAGACGCCCCTTGGCACGCAGGTTGTACTGGAACTGCTGGCTCTGGGTCAGTGGTGGCTGACCGATAATACCCACCGAAGCCTGAATGTTCTGCTGTTTGATGGCGTTGCTGACATCGGTGGGTGATAGGTTAAGCGCCTGCAGACGGTCCGGATCGAGCCAGACTCGCATACCGTAATCCAGCGGACTGAACTGAGAGGCGGATCCCACGCCGCTGATACGCGCCAGCGCATCCTGAATGTTCAGCGTGGTGTAGTTGCTGAGGAACAGCTCGTCGTAGGTCCCCTCCGGCGAGAACAAGTTGATCACCATCAGCATGTTGCTCGCCTGCTTGCGGGTGGTCACCCCCTGACGCACCACCTCCTGCGGCAGCGCGGATTCGGCCAGAGCAACGCGGTTCTGTACGTTGATCGCGGCCTGATCCGGGTCGGTGCCCACGGCAAAGGTGATATCCAGCGTATAACCGCCATCGTTCGACGACGAAGACGACATATAGAGCATGTTATCGACACCGTTCACCTGCGCTTCGATCGGTGTTGCCACCGCCTGCTCCACCACCTCGGCGTTCGCGCCAGGATAAGAGGCTTTCACCTGTACCTTGGGCGGAGTGATATCGGGGTACTGCGCGACCGGCAGCGTCAGCGCAGCCAGACCACCGGCGATCATCAAAACAATGGAGATCACCAGCGCAAATTTTGGCCGGTTGATAAAGAAGATAGAGAACATGGTTTACTCCTCTACCGCTTTAACCTGAATACCCGGTTTTACCTTCTGCAGACCTTCGGTAATCACCCGGTCCCCCGCCTCCAGTCCGCTCACCACCTGCCAGAGGCCTTGCGCCTGCAGCCCCATCTCCACGCGGGTCAGCGCTACATTGCTGTCCGCGTTCACCTCCAGCACGTAATAACCCTGTCGGTCACGCTGCACAGCGGATTGGGGGATACGGATGCCGGATTCCGGCTGCTTACGTTTGATGTTTACGTGGACGAACTCACCCGGCAGCAGCAGATTGTTGGGGTTGGGGAAGGTCGCGCGCAGGGTGATGGTATCGGTGTTACGGTCCACCTCCGGCGAGATAAAGTCGAAAGTGCCCTCCAGCGGATAGTCGCTGTTGTCGGAGAGTTGCAGACGCGGTGCTACCGGCGGGTTGTCCAGATCGATCCCCTGACGGCGCGCATCCAGCATCAGTTTCTCGCTGATCGACATCTCCACGTACACCGGGTCGGTCTGCACTATCGTCGCCAGCGTGCCGCTCTCCGGACTGATCAGTTCACCGACTGAAAAGTTGGACTTGCCGATCCGCCCTGAAAACGGCGCTTTCACCTTGGTGTAACCCAGATCCAGTTTCGCTTTCTCCAGCTGCGCTTCAGATTTCAGTAGCTGTGCGCGGGCCTGATCGCGGTCCGCTTCGGCCTGATCCAGCTGCGACTGCGCAACGGCCTGACGTTTACGCAACGCCTGGTTGCGCTTCAGGTTAGCCTGCGCATTTTTCAGTGAGGCCCGCGCAGCCGCCATATCCGCCTGCGCCTGCTTCAGAGCGATCTCGTAGTTGTTCTCTTCAATGAGGAACAGTATCTCCCCTTCTTCAACCTTCGCACCTTCGGTGAACCGACGTCCCTCCAGAAAACCGGATACCCGCGCCAGCAGGTTCACCCGCTCACTCGCCTCGATACGTCCCGATATACGAAAGGTTGGCGTCAGATCGGAGATCTCGACGGTATGCACGATCACCGCTGGCAGTGGTTTATCCGCCGCCTGAACCGACACTGCGGTGAACGGGGAGATGGAGAGAATGGTAAACAGTGTAGTGACGAGAAGCTTTTTCAACGCGGACTCCTTGTTGTACGCAGGTTCGCAGAAGCAGGACGGTGGTTGGCGGCCCCTTGTAGGAGCGTCCTAAATCCCCTCTTTTAAAGGGGATTTATCATCCGAATCAGTTAGATACAGTAAAGCAGAAATCTCAGCGGGCAAGCATACAAAAAACCGCAGTGGGAGTGCGCGCCTGAGACCTGAACTTTGCAGTTCTTTTCACTTTGGGCGGGATTAGCGGAAGAGCGCTTCGATCCAGGGGATCACATCCGGCTGAACAGCCAGGTCCAGCACGAACTCCTGACCACGAGCCGCTGCCTGCAGTTTTGCCGACTCCTCACTCTGCTGCCAACGCCACGGTTGGCGGTGATAACTGAGCGCACGCTCGAAGTCCGTCGGAAAGAACGCCGCAGGCAAGGTCCACTGGGTGCGGTTTTCTCCCGCTGTGGTCAGCTGGCGCAGTTGATCATAGTGACTAAATACACCGGTACCCGGCAGATCCAGGAAATGCTCGCCGATCTGCAACTGTTCGGTCGGCAGGTAGATGGTATTAAACGGGTAATCCGTCTGCAGGTGTGGGTGACGTGCAAGCTGCGGATAGCGCTCAAGGATCTCGCGGTTATCCCCTTCAGGTTTGAGGATCTCGCACACCTGCATCCAGCCATAGATCAGGTGGATATCCGGTGCGCCTTTCACCTGCTGCCAGCGCCCTTTCACCTTTTCCACCTGCTTGAACCAGCCGAAGAACAGGAACAGATCGCCAACACCCACACCCTCCTGCTCCAGATGACGCTGCGCAGACGAGGCCTGTCCAAAGGCGGGCAACCAGTCCTGTACGTCCGCGCAGAGGGAGTGGTCGATATCCGGGTCCAGATGACAACCACTGCGCCACTGCTTACCCCCCAGCTGTTTGATCAGGCTGGAGAGCGACTGGTTACCGACCTGTAGTTGTGAATAACGCGTCAGGCCGTCCGACTGCGGGATCGGCAAGGAGACGATACGTCCGTCGGGAAAGATAGGACTGGGCAAACCACCGGCGCTGGAGTCGGTGCCCTTGCGGCTCAGGATCAGTTTCACAGCGTTATCCTCAGGCAAGCGCCAATGCGCGCTTTCGGCGGTCCATAAAGAACACCACCGCAACTGCCCAGAGCACCACCGGCATCATCATCCAGTTCATGGTGAACCAACCCAGAGAGTCCTCCAGCCAACCGGAGGTCAGGGCCGACATAGTGACAACACTGAATACCAGAAACTCGTTGGCCGCCTGCGACTTGGCTTTCTCCGCCGGTTTATAGGTGCCAGTAAGCAGCTGGGTGGCCGGGATAAACATAAAGTTCCAGCCAACGCCCAGCAGCAACAGTGCGCTGAAGAAGTGCCACTCGCTGGTGCCAGTCAGGTTGATCAGGATACAACTGACCAGCAGGGCCGCACCGCTGTAGATCATCGGTTTGATACCAAAGCGGTTAACCAAAGATCCGGTAAAGAACGAGGGCACGAACATCCCCAATACGTGCCACTCGATCACACTCGCCACCGAGCCGAAGCTGTAGCCACAGCGGTCCATTGCCAGCGGCGTGGCGGTCATCAGCAGGTTCATCACCGCGTAGCCCACCATGCCCGCGACCACCGCGGTGATAAAATCCGGCTGCGCCATGATCTGGCCAATCGGCCGCGCTTCACCCGCCTGTTCAGCAGCATTCGCTTTCGGGATACGGATCAGGCTGAGCAGTACCAGCGCGAACACGTAAAGCACCAGCAATCCGATAAACGCCCCCTGAAAAGGAATATCTTCAACCCACTGCTGACTGGAAACCGCCAGTGTCGGGCCTGCAATCGCCGCAAGAACACCACCCGCCATCACCAGTGAGATTGCACGGTTCTTCTGCTCAGGCGCGCACACCTCCACCGCCGCGAAGCGATAGAGCGTACCGAAACCGATACCGATCCCCAGCAGGAAGGTACCCAGGCAGAACGCCGTAAACTGGCTGTTGGAGAGTGCCCACACGCAGGCCAGCGCACCGCCAATACCGATGCTGTTGCCCAGATAAAAACCGTTCTTACGGCCGATCCGTTTCATGATCAGAGAGGCGGGAATGGTCGCGGCCATCAGACCGACAAACTGCATCGCTACGGGCAGCGTGGTCAGGGAGGCACTGGGCGCTAGGTCACGACCGATCAATGCGGTGACGGAGACCAGCAGCACGTTGCCGGTGGTTAAGAGTGCCTGACAAAGCGCCAATAACAGGACATTGATGTTCAAAGCGCTTACCTCCCTGTGGAAGCTGGTGTGGATTAGAAACAAAAAGGGCCTCGATAATCGAAGCCCCTGTACCTGTGATTATCGTGGCGATCAGAGCGCCAGGATATCGATCATCTCCGGCATTTTCTGTGCCTGCGGTGCACTTTCACCTTCAACACCTTCCGCCGGGTCGAAGTGGTTGGTCACACTGTTACCGGCGATGCCATGTGCATAACCACGCTGCAGCTCCTTGAAGTTGAACAGCTCGGTGTCGGCCAGATGGGACGGTACTACGTTCTGCAGGGAGCGGAACATGGTTTCAATGCGGCCCGGATGGGACTTATCCCAGCCGTTCAACATCTCTTTAATCACCTGGCGCTGCAGGTTCTCCTGCGAACCGCACAGGTTACACGGGATGATCGGGAACTGTTTCAGCTCACCGTACTCGGCGATATCTTTCTCGCGCGCGTACGCCAGTGGGCGGATCACCATGTTCTTGCCGTCGTCGGAGACCAGCTTAGGTGGCATCGATTTCAGTTTGCCGCCGTAGAACATGTTAAGGAAGAAGGTTTCCAGAATATCATCGCGGTGGTGACCCAGCGCGATCTTGTTGGCACCGATCTTTTCCGCGAAACCATACAGGGTTCCACGACGCAGACGGGAGCAGAGACCGCAGGTGGTTTTACCCTCAGGCACCACCTCTTTGACGATGGAGTAGGTATCGCGCTCGACGATATGGAACTCAACACCGATAGACTCCAGGTATTCCGGCAAAATGTGCTCAGGGAAACCCGGCTGTTTCTGGTCCAGATTGACCGCCACGATCTCAAAACTGATCGGCGCACTCTTCTGCAGGTTCATCAGAATGTCCAGCATGGCATAGGAATCCTTGCCACCGGACAGACATACCATCACCTTGTCGCCGTCTTCGATCATGTTGAAATCTTCGATGGCACGGCCAACTTCACGGCGCAGGCGTTTCTGCAGCTTGTTGATGCGGATTTTCAGTTTTTTCTCGGGAGATTCTTTGCTTTCAGCAATCTCGACAGCGGCGGTATCGGTCATGTTCTGGAACGTTCAAATATTGGAAAGGCGCGGATTATAGCGCAGATCGGCCGCTACGACTAAAGAGAAATTGTCTGAAATTTAATCAGCATCAACACCATTGCGCCAATTGATCTCGTGCGCGGTCTGCGGCCCGACCACCACCTGCTGCAGATCCTTGGGCATCAACGCAAAACCCTTTTGGACGACGATGCGACCGCCCATCACCTCAGCCTTACGTTGTGGTAACAGCGGTTGTTTATGCGGTTCAGCGTACCCCTCCGGCCAGAGCGGGAAATTGTTCGCCATATCGTATTTATCGCTGGCCCCCAGGGTATGCATCAGCTCATGTACAGCGACGAAGTTGTTCCGGCCCTGATAGTCGACGCTGGCAAAGCCATTCACCAATCCGATCATCCCCTTCTGCAAGCCAAGGGAGTGCTCCAGCACATGGTTGTTGGTAGGCGAAAAGAAACGCATATAGATACGGATATCCGGCGCAGGCCCGGTCCAGGAATCGTTCTGCCACGACCAGTAGCGCATCGACAGGCTCCAGACCACATTCTGGAAGATACTCGGTTCAGTTGGGACTGGAGGCGGTTGGGAGTCAACGGCAGGTGCCAGCTTCACCTCCAGCGGATTCGTGGTGGTAATGCCGTAACGCTGCGCTTCTCGAGCTAAGAACAGCTCCATATCCTCGAAGTGTTCTTCCCGCAACGCATCAATATAGAGATCGGTATCCACACCTCCGTCAGCGTTGATCGGATAGATCACCACCCAGAGCGGTTCCTTCCAGTCGGTGATACGCACAATCGAAAGCCAGGTATTCAGCGCGATAACCAAAAGCAGCACCAGCAACAGAATGATACGTAGCTTGCGAAAGGTGGCAGCGGTCAGCATAAGCCTCCGTCCATGCAGTTGAGGCAAAAAGAAGCGTAGATGCAGATTAGCTAATTAAGAGAACCAGCGCCAGATAACGGGCCGCTTTACCCAGCATGATCATCAATGCGGCCAGCCAGAAGTGGCCACGCAACCAACCGGCGATAAAACAGAGTGGATCGCCCACCACCGGCAGCCAGCTTAGGAGCAACGTAAAGGGACCGTATTTCTCGATCCAGCGCTGCGCACGCAGGTGTTCCGGTTTCTCCAGCGCCCGCAGCGGGTAACGTTTCGCCACCAGCACGCCCATCAGGAACGTGATAATACCGCCCAGCGTATTGCCGATGGTAACAGCGAGAAACATCGGCAGTACCGCGTGCTCTCCTTCATTCAGCATCCAGCCGAACAGGGCTTCAGAGCCTCCGGGCAGCAAGGTAGAGGAAATCAGGCCGCTGAGGAACAGCCCCCCAAGGGTGGCATCCAGGGTCACAGCTGCAGGCCCGCTTTAATACAACGCAGCACACCCATATCGTAAGCCCCCGCCAGCGCCTCATGCACCGGTTTCAGGGCGTTACCATACTCGCGCTGACACTCATGGATCACCTGTTCCACATGCTGGATCTCCGCTCCGGGCAGGTCGATCACATCATTCATCTCCAGCTGACCGCGCTGGATCGCCTGCGCCAGATGACCGTAGATCACCTTAGGCGAGAGTTTCTGCTGACGCGCCACCTGCTCCACCGTCATACCGGTGCGGTAGAGCATCATCGATTCCTCAGCCTGCGTATCCACGTCAGGCTGTGGCGGCGATACCTCATGCTCTTCGATCACCGTCATAAAGGCGTTGCCGTAAAGATCCAGCTTCTTCTGACCAACGCCGTTGATGCGGCTGAGCTGATCGTGGCTCAGCGGCCGGTACATCACCATCTCCATCAAAGTGGCGTCGTGGAAAATGACATACGGCGGTACGCCATGTTCGTCGGCAAGGCGTTTGCGGCATGCTTTGAGATCGTTCCAGAGTGCGAAATCCTCCGCTTCCAGCTTGTTCTGCGGTACCTGTTTACGGTCGTAGCGGCTCTGCTTACGCTGATCCTTGCGCAGCTCCAGTGATTCTTCACCTTTGAGCACCGGACGGCACTTCTCGGTCAGCTGCAACACACCGTGCCCTTCGGCATCCACGCTGAGATACCCCCGTGCCACCAACTGGCGGAACACCGAGCGCCACTGCTTCTTATCCAGCTCCTTGCCGATACCGAAGGTGGTGATCTTGTCGTGTCCCAGCTGAATCACCCGATCCGGGCGATTACCGATCAGGGTTTCGATCACATGGGTCACACCAAAACGCTGACCGGTACGGTAGACCGCCGACAAGGCTTTACGCGCCGCTTCAGTACCATCCCATACGGGAACCGGTTCAAGACAGGTATCGCAATTGCCACAGGCTTCGTGTTCGTTTTCACCAAAGTAGGCCAGCAACGCCTGGCGACGACAGCTGGTGATCTCACACAGGCCGAGCATCGCTTCCAGTTTCTGCCGCTCCACCTGCTTGTGCATATCGCTGGCCTGTGATCCCGCCAGCATCTGGCGCAGGAAGATCACATCCTGCAGACCGTAGACCATCCAGGCATCGGCGGGCTGACCGTCACGACCGGCACGCCCAGTCTCCTGATAATAAGCTTCGACACTTTTCGGCAGGTCGAGATGAGCAACAAAACGTACGTTGGGTTTATCGATCCCCATACCGAAAGCGATGGTCGCCACCATCACGATCCCCTCTTCGTTGAGGAACCGGTGCTGGTTATGGTTACGCAGTTCGGCGGGCAGGCCGGCGTGATACGGCAGCGCCTCAAAGCCTTTTTCACTCAGCCATTCGGCGGTCTCTTCAACACGCTTTCGGGAGAGGCAATACACCACACCCGCATCGTGGGGGTGTTCATCTTTGAGGAATTTGAGCAGTTGCTCTTTGGCGCGGTCCTTCTGCCCAATCCGGTAACGGATGTTGGGCCGGTCGAAACCGCGGATAAAACGGCTGGCGTCGGTCAACTCCAGCCGGTTGATGATCTCCTGTCGGGTACGTTCATCTGCGGTTGCAGTAAGCGCGATACGCGGTACGCCGGGAAAACGCTCGCGCAGTTTGAACAGCTGCAGGTATTCCGGGCGGAAGTCGTGTCCCCATTGGGACACACAGTGCGCCTCATCGATCGCAAACAGCGAGATCTGACACTCCTCCAGCAGGTCCAGTGTGCGCGCCTGCAGCAGACGTTCCGGTGCGATATAGAGAAGATCCAGGCCACCAGCACGCAACTGATGTTCGGTTTCGTTAATAACCTGATAATCGAGGGAGGAGTTAAGGCAGCCGGCGCGGATACCCCACTGGGAGAGCGCAGAGACCTGATCCTGCATCAGGGCGATCAGCGGCGAAACGATCACCGCCACACCGGGCCGGATCAGGGCGGGTAGCTGGTAACAGAGAGATTTACCGCCACCGGTGGGCATCACCACCAAGGCATCGCGGCCATTCAGCAGGGTTTCGATCACCTCCGCTTGCGGAGTCCGAAACTGCTCGTAGCCGAACACGTCTTGCAGTATTTTTTGCGCCCTTTCCATCATGGGGCGGCATTATCCGTGAAGCATCCGGCAGTGTCATCTATTAAAGGTCGCGGAATTACCTATCTGGGGGCTAATAAAAGCTGTAAAACTGCGCTTTTCCGGCTAGAATCCCCCACGTTAATCACCTGACGGGATGTTGCAATGAACGCACTGACTCACAATGAACTGTCCGACGCTGAACTGGACGAACTGGAGGACTTCCTCTACTCCGACGCCGTATCCGAAGATTCGCTGGATCTGGTCGGTGTGCATGGCCTGTTCACTGCGTGCAACATCAGCCCGAAAGCCGTGACAGAAGCGGAGTGGAGCGAGCTGGTATTCGACGGCTCCCCGACCTGGGACTCTCAGGATCAGCACGACCGCATCATGGAGATGCTGCGTCGTCTCTTCAAGATGATCAACAGCAACCTGTACAGCGATCAGGAGATCGACCTGCCGTGCGAGCTGTCTCTGATCCCTGACGAAGACGAAGACGTTGCCGGCCTGACCTGGTGGTCACAGGCATTTATGGAAGGTGTTTTCATGAACGAAGAGGCATGGTTCGCACATCAGGCGGAAGAAACCGTTGCCGAGCTGATGCTGCCGATCATGGTTGCTTCTGAACTCTTCATCGAAGACAAAGAGATGGCCTCCATGCGCAAGGACAAAAAACTGAGCGAAGAGATGGCCCAGCAGATCCCTGACCTGCTGATCGATCTCTACCTGCTGTTCCACGCGCCGAAGAAGTAAGTTCTACTTCCCCGATATTAAAAAAGCCGCTGATTGCGGCTTTTTTTGTGCTTGATGCGCGGCAATATAGATCTGTCCCCTTTTGTGTTGCCTATTGTTGGGAGTCGCTGGCGCTCGTCACCAACCTACACTGCATTTTTTCAAAACTAACATCCGTCAATTTCCCGACCACATCGCTTGGTTATTATCGCCTTGCTCTCAACGATAAATTGATGAAAAAGAGGTGTGCCTATGAGTTCATGTTGTGGTGTCTGCGGCGGTCAGGATGCGGACGAGGTTAAGAAGCAGGAGCAGACCGAGGATAACAAACAGCAGGAGCAGACCGAGAAAACCGCTGAGGAATAACCACGAGGGACGACCCGACAGTGGTTTGGCTCTCATAACCACTGCGTCCTGTACCGGCTTCGTCAACTCCCCTAGACTGAGCCGGTTTCTCTTTTCTACGCGTTTCCCAAAAACTGCCCGATCTCTTCTTCAGTCAGATAACGCCACTGCCCTTCCGGCATATCCAGCTGGATGCCGCCGATACGTTCACGATGCAGCGTCACAACACGGTTGCCCACCACTTTGAACATCCGCTTTACCTGATGAAACTTGCCTTCAGTGATCGTCAGCAATACCTCTTTAGGGGCCACTACTTCCAGCCTTGCCGGGCGCGTTAAACCCTCTTCCCCCTGCAACTTTAATCCCGCAGCAAACCGATCTATTTCATCGCCACGAATCGGATCGCGCAAACCCACCCGATAGGTTTTCTCACAGTCGTATCTGGGGGAGATGATATTAAATGACCAGCGCCCATCATCGGTGACCAGCACCAGCCCTGTGGTATCGGCATCCAGACGCCCGGCGATATGCAGATCGAACGCTCGCTCCACATCGATAAGATGCAGTACTGAGGGATAGAGCTCATCGGCGTTAGAGCAGATCATATCGGCGGGTTTATGCAGCATGATGTAACGTGCAGGCCGCGCCTCTAGCAACTCACCATTCAGGCAGACCTGGTTGTTTTCATGCACCTGTGTGCGTTCAACGCGAATCACCTCACCATTCACACTGACATCACCCGCCTGAATAGCGGCGGTTGCTTCTTTTCGGGTGAGGTCGGTACTTCGGCAGAGGAATTTGTCGAGGCGCATGATTCGGTAACCGGTGATCGGACAGGCGTCGTATTATCCCCCGCCCTGCCAGTAAATCAACGCAAGCAGCGCGTTAAGCGATAGCACTTAATCGTCGAGTGGCACATTGATCGAAACAGCCAACCGCACCAGCTCGCTCTGGTCGTTGGTCCCGGTTTTCATCTGCACCGATTTCACCTGAGTACGCAGCGTTTCGATACCGGTGTTGCGCATCTCGGCGATATTGCAGGTTTCGATCCCCTCCGCCAGTAACTGACAGATATTCTGCTCAGCCCCAGTCAGGCCAAAGAGGTCAGCGAAGTGGGAGGTATCCACCACCGCATGCTGATCCGGGTCGATCACCATCACCATCGCATGAATAGGCAATTCATGGTGCATCACCGCAGAAACCTCAAGCAGCAGCGGCGTACCGCCCGACTTACGCGGAACTGTCAGTGTTGTACCACGCTCGGCGCTATCTAAGCTATCAGGGCGGGCCACTTGGGAGACCGCCTGGGAAAATCTCTGTGCACTGTCCGGATCGTTGATCAGAAAACGCTGTTTCAGGTCTATCGCGATACCATCCTGCTGATCCAGGATATGCTCAGCCGCACGGTTGGTGTCGACCACCTCTCCTTTCTCGGTCAGCAGAAAGATCCCCAGCTTCAACTTATCCAGCACCTCCAGCACCGCATTAAATCGTGCCTGCAGGAGCAGAAATGGACGGGAAAAATTCAGCAGATTGGAAAGGTGTGGCAGGTAGAAATCGCAACGCTGCAACCGCTGCTCGATATCTTGCGGCGGAGTATCCATAAAGTTCAGGCACAAACTGTCAAACTGACTGGCGTGATGATGCAGCGGGGTCAGGTAGCGATCTTTGATTCTAAAATTGTCGAACAGACACTTCTGGAGGAAGCTGTTATCCAGCTGATCAGTCGAGAGCTGATTATGCGCCTGCTCGATCACGGAGGAGTGCAGCAGATTGGGCATGGGTGAGATCTGACCGAGCCTCTCCAGCATCGGCACCTCATACCTGATGTAGTCCTTCTCAAACAGTGCCGAATACGCGGGCCTCATGCTTTCGGTGATCCAGACATTCTGCAACTCACCAAAAATACGGTCGCCCACCAGCATGTTGATGCCAAATGCACCGACATCATGGTTGATCCACTCCAACACCTCGGACCAGCTCTCGGGTGTCAGTATGGATTTATAAAGAAGATCAATAACGTCCAACTGTTTCTGATCAATCATCTCAATGCCTATCAATGTGACCCACATCCTTTGGGGCACTCAAGCTACCACACCCTAATTAATAGGTATATTCCCGTAGACATGTATTTGAAGCACCTAAATACATACACAGTCAGATATTCGAACAGGCACTGGTCGCCGCCATTCCGCATGAGACTCAAGACGCCCTGAATCTGTTTTTTCATCCGTTTCCGTGCCCCTGTCCACTCACAAAGGCTGCTCCAAAACGATGCCCCCACCGAAACACAACGCCCTATGATGCAGCGCAGCATTACGTGCAAGGCAGCCGCCAAAACACATAAAACACAAATAACTTATTGTTATTTAATGGCTTTTTAAAAGCTGGCACAGCCCCTGCTATATCGATAACAACTTCTGCACCAATGGCGGTGCAATTTAAAAGCTTAGAAACGAATCAGGCAATGGCGTCTGTTCAACCGGTGATTACAACCGGATGAACGACGCCTTTTTTATTTTTGGGTTATCAACGGAGATGGCTATGTTCAAGAAATCACACTCCCTGCTAAGTCGCGCGGTACGCACGGCTGTTCTGGCTGCCAGTCTGGCTTCACTCCCTGCAATGGCTGAGCTGGGCGAACCGGAAAAGGAAGATCTGAAGTTCGGCTTTATCAAGCTGACCGATATGGCACCACTGGCAATTGCGTATGAGAAAGGTTACTTCGAGGACGAAGGCCTCTACGTACAGCTGGAAGCACAGGCCAACTGGAAGGTACTGCTGGACCGTGTGATTGATGGACAGCTCGACGGCGCACACATGCTGGCGGGCCAGCCACTGGGTGCCACCATCGGCTTCGGTACCAAGGCCGACATTATCACCGCCTTCAGCATGGACCTGAACGGTAACGCCATCACCGTCTCCAACGACATCTGGAGCCAGATGAAGCAACACGTACCCAATGGCCCGGACGGCAAACCGGTACACCCGATCACGGCAGATGCCCTGAAACCGGTTGTGGAGAAATACAAGGACGAAGGTAAGCCGTTCAACATGGGGATGGTGTTCCCGGTATCTACCCACAACTACGAGCTGCGTTACTGGCTGGCTGCAGGCGGTATCCATCCGGGTTACTACGCACCTCATAAAGGTGACACCTCCGGTCAGATCGATGCCGACGCGCTGCTCTCTGTAACGCCTCCACCACAGATGCCAGCCACCATGGAAGCGGGCACCATCTACGGTTACTGCGTCGGTGAGCCATGGAACCAGCAGGCAGTATTCAAAGGTATCGGTGTACCTGTTGTAACTGACTACGAGATCTGGAAAGACAACCCGGAGAAGGTGTTCGGTGTATCTAAAGGTTGGGCTGAAGAGTATCCAAACACCCACATCCGTGTTGTAAAAGCGATGATCCGTGCCGCGAAATGGCTGGATGAGAACAACAACGCCAACCGTCCGGAAGCGGTGAAGATCCTATCCCAGTCACAGTACGTGGGTGCGGACTACGATGTAATCGCCAACTCCATGACCGGCACCTTCGAATACGAAAAAGGCGACAAGCGTGAAGTACCGGACTTCAACGTGTTCTTCCGTTACAACGCGACCTACCCGTACTACTCCGATGCGATCTGGTACCTGACCCAGATGCGCCGCTGGGGTCAGATCGAAGAGCAGAAACCAGACAGCTGGTACATGGATATCGCCAAGAAGGTTTACCGCCCGGATATCTACCGCAAAGCAGCTGAAGAGCTGATCGCTGACGGTGTGATCGGTGCCGACGAGTTCCCGGACTTCGCAACCGAAGACGGCTTTAAAGCACCACAGACCCACTTCATCGACGGTATCACCTACGACGGCAGCAAGCCGAACGAGTACCTGAAGAAGTTTGAGATCGGTCTGAAAGACGATCAGAAGATCTGATCCACTGCGCCCCCGGGCAAGGCATCGCCCGGGGGTGACTTAGTGTGAGAGTAAGCGCGGGAGTATCCATTATGAGCCATTCATCTACCAACCTATTTAGTCCTGTACTGGCAATCTTCCAGAGCGAGAACCCAGGCGCAGCGCTGCTGAACTTCGTTAAGCAGCTGGTTATGCCGGTTATCGGAATTCTGGTATTTCTGCTGATCTGGGATATCGGTGCGAAGAACATTCACACCTCTCTGGGTACCTTCCCCGGCCCTGTACAGGTTTATGAACAAACAATCGGCCTGATCGACGAACATCAGGCGGAACGACAGAAAGAACAGGCGTTCTACGAACGTCAGGAAAAACGTAACGCCAAGAAACTGGCTAAAAACCCGGATGCGAAGGTCAAAATCCGTCCATACACCGGTAAGCCAACCTTCTTCGACCAGATCGGCACCAGCCTGGTGACCGTATTGGCAGGCTTTGTACTGGCATCCCTGATTGCGATTCCGGCGGGCATTATGATCGGCCTGAATCAACCGCTCTACTCAGCGCTGAACCCACTGATTCAGCTGTTTAAACCGGTGTCGCCGCTGGCGTGGCTGCCGCTGGTAACCATGGTGGTGAGTGCGCTTTATGTCAGCAAAGACCCGATGTTCGCGAAGTCCTTTATCACTTCGCTGGTAACCGTATCCCTTTGCTGCCTGTGGCCGACCCTGCTGAACACCGCTGTGGGTGTATCCGCCATCAGCAAAGACCTGCAGAACGTATCCCAGGTACTGCGTCTGTCCTTTATGACCCATGTGATCAAAATCGTACTGCCATCCTCCATTCCGATGATGTTTACCGGCCTGCGTCTCTCCCTGGGTATCGCCTGGATGGTACTGATCGCCGCCGAGATGCTGGCGCAGAACCCGGGCCTCGGCAAGTTTGTCTGGGATGAATTCCAGAACGGCAGCTCCAACTCTCTGGGCCGCATCATGGTAGCGGTACTGGTGATCGGTCTGATCGGTTTCATGCTCGACCGCATCATGCTGCTGATCCAGAAGAAAGTGAGCTGGGATAAAACTGCGGTACTGCGTTAAGCGAACAACCCCAAGGCAGCGCAGTGAATGCTCGCTGCCTTTCAAACGATTTCAGAGGTATAGAACATGACAACTACACATCTTGAACTGACCGGGGTTGATATCGAATTCCCAACCCCGAGCGGCCCCTTCAAGGCGCTGGATAACGTCAACCTGAAGATTAAGAAAGGCGAGTACATCTCCCTGATCGGCCACTCCGGTTGCGGTAAGTCCACCGTCCTCAACATCGTTGCCGGCCTCTATCAGGCAACCAAAGGCGGCGTGCTGCTGGACGGTAAAGAGGTGAACGAGCCGGGCCCTGAACGGGCCGTAGTTTTCCAGAACCACTCACTGCTGCCTTGGCTGACCGCCTACGAAAACGTAGAGCTGGCGGTAAATCAGGTGTTCAAGGGCAAGAAAAGCAAAGCCGAAATGAAAGCCTGGATCGAACACAACCTCGAACTGGTGCACATGACCCACGCCATGCACAAACGCCCGGATGAGATCTCCGGCGGTATGAAACAGCGTGTCGGTATCGCCCGTGCACTGGCGATGGAACCTAAGGTGCTGCTGATGGATGAGCCGTTCGGTGCGCTGGATGCACTGACCCGCGCCCACCTGCAGGACAGCCTGATGGAGATCCAGAACGAACTGAACAACACGGTGATCATGATTACCCACGATGTGGATGAAGCCGTGCTGCTCTCCGACCGTATCGTCATGATGACCAACGGTCCGGAAGCGACCGTCGGTGAGATTCTGGAGATTGACCTGCCCCGCCCACGCAACCGTATCGAGCTGGCGGATGATCCGCAGTACAACCACTACCGTGCTGCCGTGCTGAGCTTCCTGTACGAGAAACAGCGTAAACCAGAGGAAGGCGGCGCAGCGAAACCTGCTAAAGAGAAAAAGCTGGCACAGGACGTGCAAGATACTCCTGAAATCGCAGCGGTTTCCGCGGAGGAAACCACAGAGAGTGCAGACAAGGTTAAAGCCGCTTAAGCCGACAAGCCCCACACCACGGGGCCTAGCCAGCCAAACAGGCATTTAACCGACGCGACTCAGTCTGGTGCAAAGGCGCACCAACAGAGCGCAAAGCGCGCACTCCAGCGCACAGTTTTGAACAAAGGCGTTCATGCTCACCCCGGGCCTCCCGGGGTGGGCTGAACGCCTTTTTGCATTTTATAGAGGGCTAACTCATGCACGACAGCGGCAAACTCAACCTGCTTTCCTTCACGGGAAAGATGAAGATCCTGCACTTCAGCTGGATCGCGTTTTTTATCACCTTTTTCGTCTGGTTTAACCACGCGCCCCTGCTGGGTTCGATCGCTGAATCCCTCGGCCTGACCAAATCCGAAGTGAAAACCCTGCTGATCCTGAACGTGGCGCTGACCATCCCGGCCCGAATCATCATCGGCATGCTGACCGACAAGTTCGGCCCGCGTATCACCTACGCAGCGCTGCTGTTCCTTGCCAGTATCCCCTGCTTCATGTTCGCCCTCTCCGATAGCTTTATGCAGGCGGCGATCTCCCGCTTCCTGCTGGGTTTCATCGGTGCGGGTTTCGTAATCGGTATCCGTATGGTGAGTGAGTGGTTCCCGGCGAACGAGCTGGGTACCGCAGAAGGTATCTACGGCGGTTGGGGTAACTTCGGTTCCGCAGCGGGTGCGATGCTGCTGCCAACGCTGGCGCTGCTGTTCGGCGGTGAAGACGGCTGGCGTTACGCCGTGGGCCTGACCGGTACCCTGAGCCTGATCTTCAGCTTTATCTGGTACAAAAACGTCACTGATACGCCAAAAGGTTCCACCTACTTCAAACCGAAAAAGATTGGCGGTCTGGAAGTCACCAGCAAATCCGACTTCGTCTTCCTGCTGATCATGAAGATCCCGATGTACGCAGCGCTGGCGCTGCTGACTTGGAAACTCTCCCCGGCCGGCGTTTCCATGCTGTCTGACGGCGTAGCGCTGGGTATCTATATCAGTCTGGCAGCGATTTTTGTCTACGACTGCTACAGCGCTTACAACGTAAACCGCGAAATCTTTGAAAAACCGGTGCCGGAAGTTCACCAGTACAAGTTCAAGCAGGTTGCCGTACTGAACGTACTCTACTTCGCCACCTTCGGCTCTGAGCTGGCGGTTGTATCCATGCTGCCGCTGTTCTTCGCCGACGTGTTTGAACTGGATATGGTGTACGCGGGTCTGTTGGCATCCGCTTATGCCTTTATGAACCTGATGTCCCGTCCGGGTGGCGGCTGGATCTCAGACCGCTTCGGCCGTAAGAAAACCCTGCTGATCCTGACCGCTGGTCTGGCGGTGGGTTACGCCACCATGTCGATGATCGACAGCTCCTGGCCGCTGTTCCTGGCAGTAGGTGCAGCGATGGCCTGTTCTTTCTTCGTACAGGCGGGTGAAGGTGCGGTATTCGCAGTGGTACCACTGATCAAACGTCGTCTGACCGGCCAGATCGCCGGTATGACCGGTGCCTACGGTAACGTGGGTGCGGTGTTCTACCTGACCGTCCTGTCCATGGTGAGCTACGAGATCTTCTTCAGCGTAATCGCCGCGACTGCGGTTCTGGGTTTCATCGCCCTGCTGTTCCTGGAAGAACCAAAAGGCCATATGGCAGAAGTGAAAGAGGACGGCACCGTCGAGTTGATTGAGGTGTCTTAATAGGTGGTTCGGTTGTTGGGCATTGCGTTGCAATGGCCAACCTACAAGCCCGTAGGTTAGTCACGCGCAACGCGACACCCAACACAAAGCTCCTGTAGGTTGGCCATCGCGCAGCGATGCCCAACAGCACAATCGAATAAGTCCACGTAGGTTGGCGACGAGCGTAAGCGCCCCCCAACACAAAGCTCCTGTAGGTTGGTGACGAGCGTAAGCGACTCCCAACACAAAGCGCCCGTAGGTTGGCCATCGCGCAGCGATGCCCAACAGACTCATGCAACAAAAAGAGCACAATGATGACCAGCCAGCAGCCCCCACGCAGCAAACTCAGCGTCCGCTTCGGCGGCAAGTCGATCGCCGGTATCAAAGCGATCAACCAGGATGCCTTTGCCGCGCAGCAACCGGAGGGCAGCGAGCTGGATTTCAAAGGGGTAGCCGCAGCCATCGCCGACGGTGTCAGCAGCTGCGCCGATTCCCATATCGCCAGCCAGACCTGCGTGACCGGGTTTATCCAGGACTACTTCAGCACCCCGCAGAGCTGGAGCGTCAAACACTCGGTATCCCGCGTCCTCACCGGCCTGAACAACTGGCTGCATCAGGAGAACAACCAGTCCAGCCGCGAGAAGGACAGCATGCTCTGCACCTTCTCCGCACTGGTGATCAAATCTAACACCCTGCACTGGTTCCACGTGGGTGACTCGCGCATCTACCGTTTCCACAACGGTGAGCTGGAGTTACTGACCAAGGACCACACCCGCCGCGAAGCCGGTCGTAACTACCTGGCCCGCGCCATGGGCGGCGACCAACATCTGGAGGTGGACTACAACTCCATGGTGCTGGAAGCGGGTACCCAGCTGCTCCTCACCACCGACGGTGTGCACGAGTTCCTGAAAAACAGCGAGATCAGCCAACGCCTGTCAGAGGCCGACGATCTGGAAAACGGCGATCTGGAAAACATTGCCGCCGATCTGGTGCAGATGGCGATGGCTAAAGGCAGCGACGATAACCTCACCGCCCTGCTGCTCTCTGTGGATCAACTGCCGCAGGAAACGCTGGATGAGAGCCATAACCGCCTCACCCAACTGCCGATCCCGCCGGTACTGGAGGTGGGTAACAAGATCGACGGTTACGAGGTGCTGGATGTGATCTTCAGCGGCACCCGCAGCCATATGTATCAGGTGAAGGATCTGGAGAGTGGTGCACATTATGTGCTGAAAGCGCCCTCCGTGAACTTTATCGAAGATACCCTCTATCTGGATGGATTTATCCGCGAGGAGTGGGTCGGTCAGAAGATCAACCACCCCAACGTGATGAAAACCTTCCGCCCACCCCACGCTAAACGGTTCCTCTACTATCTGGGTGAACATATCGAAGGGATGACGCTGCGCGACTGGATCAACGACCACCCCAATCCGGGGTTAGATGAAGTACGCCGCCTTGCCACCCAGATCATTCAGGGCCTGCGTGCCTTCCAGCGCGCGGACATGATCCATCAGGACCTGAAACCGGAAAACATCATGATCGACCGCGATGGTCGGGTGAAGATTCTCGACTTCGGCACCGTACGCATCGCCGGTATCGAAGAGATGAACTCGCCACTGGATAAGTCGGTACCGCAGGGATCGGTGAACTACGTGGCACCGGAATACCTGATGGGTGAAGACGGCACCTTCCGTGCAGACCTGTTCTCGCTGGCGGTGATCGTCTACGAGATGCTGACCGGCAAGTTACCGTTTGCGGAACGCAGCGTAAAACAGGTGCAGATCAGCCACTACTCGGAATTCAGTTACACCCCGGCGATCCAGCACCGACGCGACCTGCCATTGTGGATGGAGGGTTGCCTGCGTAAAGCCCTGCAACCCAATCCCGCCCACCGTTACAACGCCCTGTCGGAGTTTATCCGGGACCTGACCGTGCCCAACTCTCAGCTGGAGGCGAAAGTGCGCCACCAGCCGCTGTTGGAGAAAAACCCCACCCGTGTCTGGCAAGGGATCGCTGCACTGTTGCTGCTGCTTAATCTGGTGCAGCTGATTCTTACAGAGTCGGCGGGGTAACGGACACAATTACGCCCCCCTCCAGACCAGCATACAATCTACCGCACCTCAGAAACTTCCCGCCCACGCAGCTGTCACTTTCTTTGACCAGATGATTATCTGGCAGCCATGTTTCCTGTCGATCCGTTACCTGCCCCTGGCCATTAGGAGCTAACCAACAACGGCGAGACAGACCACCTAACATATCAAGGAGCAATACATGAAAAATCGGATTTTTAAGGCTTGGCGGGAAAACAGATCTCTGCTGCTCTTTATCCTGTTGATGTCCGTGTTTCGCAGCGCGGTGGCGGATTGGAACGAAGTGCCTACCGGCTCCATGCAGCCGACAATCGTGGAAGGCGACCGGATCTGGGTTAACAAAATGGCCTACGACGTGCGAGTGCCATTCACCCATATCTCACTGAAGAAAATCGCCGATCCAGCTCGGGGCGATATCATTATTTTTGACTCGGAAGTGTCAGATAAACGGCTGGTCAAACGGGTGGTTGGAATCCCCGGAGATACCCTCGAGCTCAGGAACAATACCCTGATCATCAATGGCGAACAGCTAGCGTATAAGTCGGTTGGCGCCACTGCATCTACCCAGGACCTGCAGGAAAACCTGCTGGGCGTAGAACACCTGATCCGCATCGACTCGCGCGGTACACCGCTTTCCAGTTTTCAGCCAGTCACCGTACCTGCCGGTTATTACCTGGCCTTAGGCGACAACCGGGATAACAGCGCGGACTCTCGCATGATCGGGTTTGTCCCGCGCGATGAGATCGTTGGCCGCTCCCGTAGCGTGGTGCTCTCACTCAACTACGACAACTTCTATATCCCGCGTAAAGACCGCTTTTTCCACAGGTTATAGCGCCTAACGACAGATCGGCTGTATCCCACCCGTGAAGAATTGAATACAGGCGATCTCTTACGCGTTCTTCTAGCGGAAAAATTAACGCTCGAAACGCAATTCCTGCGCCGCGTCGGTGTTGGCGATCACTTGAGTGCCGTCAAACACTGCGACGCCGTTCACAAAGGTCTGGCAGATACGTGCACGGAAACGTTCACCCGCAAACGGCGTCCAGCCACACTTGTAACGCACCGATCCATCCTGAATCTGCTGCTCCGCGTTCAGGTCCACCAGCACCAGGTCGGCAGCATACCCTTCACGGATAAATCCGCGATTAGCGACCTGATAGCGGATCGCCGGATTATGGCAGGCTTTCTGCACAACTTTCTCCAGGGTAAACACACCCTGGTGATAGAGCTCCAGCAACATCGGCAGCGCGTGTTCCACCAACGGCAGTCCGGCCGGGGCCTGCATGAACGGTTGCTCTTTCTCGCTCAGCAGGTGCGGCGCATGGTCGGTGGCGATCACATCGATCACATCATTCCTGACCGCTTCACGGATCGCATCGCGGTCACTCTGTGCTTTAACCGCCGGGTTACACTTGATGCGGTTGCCACGTTCAGGGTAATCCCGGTCGCTGAACCAAAGATGGTGCACGCAGGCTTCAGCCGTAATGCGTTTACCCGCCAGATCACCGGCGGTAAACAGCGCCAGTTCTTTCTCCGTGGTCAGGTGCAAGACGTGCAGGTTGCTGCCGTGTTTTTTAGCCAGCGCCACCGCCATCGAACTTGAGGCGTAGCAGGCTTCCACATCACGGATCACCGGATGCATCTCCACAGGAACGTCGCCGCCGTACTGTTCGCTGATCCGTTCGGCGTTGGCATCAATCATGCCGCTGTCTTCACAGTGGGTGGCAATCAGGATCGGGCAATCACGGAAGATCAGGTCCAGGGCTTCAGGATCGTCCACCAGCAAGTTACCAGTGGAAGCGCCCATAAACACCTTCACGCCGCAGACGCGGGTTGGATCAACGGCACGGATCTCATCAATATTATGGTTGCTGGCACCAAGGTAAAACGAGTAGTTCGCCACCGAACGCTCTGCGGCCCGGGCAAACTTCTTCTCCAGCTCATCCATATTCAGTGTTGGCGGGCTGACATTGGGCATCTCCATATAACTGGTGATGCCACCGGCTACCGCGGCGGCCGACTCGCTGGCGATATCTCCTTTGTGGGTCAGGCCCGGCTCACGAAAATGTACCTGATCGTCGATCATGCCCGGCAGCAGATGCAGCCCTGTCGCATCGATTACGCGATCTGCGGTTTCGTGTTTCAGATCGTTAGCGATCGCTTCGATACGGCCGTCTTTGATCAGCACGTCACAGGTACGCTGCTCACCTTCGTTAACCACGCAGGCGTTAAGAATCAGTGTGCTCTTCATATTCTCTTTGTCTCCTACCAAGTCAGCCCTTACCAACAAAGCTGGGGCGTGAAACCACCCGCCAGACCACGGGTTGTGATGGCAACGGCGTTATGGGCGTGCAAACTCTCTTCGTGCGACACCTTAAGCCAGAAATCCCGGATCAACGCATCCTGCTGCATCAACACGCTGCGCACACGACGCGCAGCGTCTTCACAGAACATCAGGTTGCTGCCGTTCAGCTCGGCAAACGCCTGTTCATCCTCGCGTTTTACAGCAGTTTGCACCGGCGTCTGCAAAGCAGCTTCAACACAATCGATCAGCTGAACAAACGGAAATGCTTCATTTTCAGCACGGTTATCCAGCCAGAGCTTCAGGTACGCCCAGGAACGCTGGCTATGCGGGGTCGCCACAGAACCACGCTCGCTCAGCAGCCACTCGCTGAGTTGCGCTTTGCTGATGTTCGTTTGGTCGGCAAAGTCCTGCTGCAGCGCTTCTTCCAGTAGCTGGCGAGACAAGGACGCCGAACATGGACAGGTACTGGAGTAAGGCACGCTGAGTTTCAGGTCGATCTCGACGTCGCCGTTTCGCAGCTCCGCCTCAATCTCAACCGGATACGCTTTCCAGCCGGAGTTCTCGCTCTTCAGGGCCGGTCGATTGAGCACCAGATCAAAGCTCAGGTGCAGGCTCACCGCATCACTGATCCCCTCCTGGCTCTCACACTGCTCCAGCATCAGCTCAGTCAGCAACTTAGGCGTCAGCGGCTGGTCCGCGCACCGCTCCTGCAGCAGCAGGTAGAGCCGCGACATATGGATGCCTTTAGTGGCTGGATCGGTGATATTCACATAGGTCTGCACACTGGCATCACACCGCACCACACCCTGATCCCGATCGTTCAGCAGCAGCGGCAACGCAATCCCTGCCATCCCCACCCAATCCAGCGTGGATTGAATATCCGCAGCGCTTGAGCGGGTGATATCCGGCAGCGTACGTACCGACTGGCTATCCTGGTCGGTGTCGGGATTGACCATCTTATTCATTGCCAGCTTCCTCTTCAGCAACCGCGCCGGGCATGTTCTGGTTTACACGCACCACCTGATCGTCGGGGCAGAGCGAGAAATAGAAGCAGTTGTCGCGACCGGTATGGCAAGCGCCACCCTTCTGATCGGCCAGACAGAGCAAGGTATCCCCATCACAATCCGCCCGCAGTTCGATCAGACGCTGCAGATGGCCACTGCTCTCCCCTTTTTTCCACAACTGGTTGCGGGAGCGGGACCAGTAGGTCACCCACCCTGTTTTCAGGGTCAGGTCCAGCGATTCCCGGTTCATCCAGGCCATCATCAGCACCTCACCGCTGTCATGCTGCTGGGTGATCACCGGAATCAGGCCATCGGCAGTCCAGGAGAGCTGGTCTAAAAATTCATCTTGGGGAAATTCATTGCCCTGCGGGCTGGGTTCGATCTGTTGGAAGAAAGCGCGTGTCATCGGATAGGTCGTTATTCGTTGGCTCTGGATGGGGCGGCGTTGGCAGTTTTTCCTGCCGGTTCTGCATCGCCTCCTATTTTGCTATTGTTATAACATAACATTAAGTAGAGCAGTTAACGCTTTCCTTTCCGATCCACCCTGATAAAGACAACACATAACAATGAATGCAGCCACACAAGAAGCAGCAACTAACGCGGTTCTAGCTCAGCAGCCACAACGGATTGCACGTATCAACGACCAGGCTGAGGTGCTGGGTGAGATCTATCAACCCGAAGTGAATCTGGCCGTCTGGCAACGCAACCTCGGAATGGAAATCGAGCACTACATGGCCCAGCTGGCCGCCTCCGACCGACAGGTCAACCTGCGCTGTCTGGTCGGCACCGGTGAGGAGATACGCGAAGAAACGACCACCCAGTTAAACCGGGTCCTACCCGACTTCGACGGCAGAGAGGCACTGGTCGACAACATCTGCGAACTGGTAGAGATGTACCAGTGCCTGTTCGAACCAGAACAGATCGGTATCCGCCTAGCAACGCTTCAGCGCGCCATGTGCCCCAAATTCCATGTGGACTACCTACCCGCCCGTATGGTCACAACCTACAGCGGCGCTGGTACCCACTGGTTACCGGAACCGGAAGATGGCAATCCACGTATTCCGGCAACAGAACCGGAGCAGTTCGAACAGATCACCACCGGCGATGTAGCCCTGCTGAAGGGCGATGGCTGGTTTGAGAATGAAGGCTTTGGCGTGGTGCACCGCTCCCCTCCGGTTGCAGAAGGTGAAACGCGGATGTTTCTGTCGCTGGATTTTGCGGACTGAGTTCACAAAGGCTCAGTCGGATGAGCCGCTTTCGACCCAGAGCGGTCATGAGATACGTGGGGTGAGCCTCGCTGCTAAGTACCAGAAGCAGCTATTTATTACCATTGATCGTGATTTAGCGTGATGTACTGAGTTAGTCCTGAATTCAGATAATAAGTGCAATACTCATGGTTGAACGGTGAGACGTGCGCGAAAGCGGATATCGTCTGTCAGATCAAGTCCAGGCTTTTACACCGTATCCAACGCAGAAACATTCCACTGCTCTTTCGATAGAAACGGCGGGCTTACCCCCCAACGCTGTTCTACCGCGCCTACCTACCTTGCTCTGTTCTTGTGCGGCCTCCTCAAGTTTGGATCCTTGCGCAGATTGGAGAGGGGCCATTGGCAGCTCTATCTGCAACATCACTAGGACTATTTGTGGGGGATGAGCGTACTACCGCTCAAAACGCTTCCATCTAATAGCCTCGAAATCCCAAAGCGAATACTTGAATGAATTTCATGTTAAAGCTAGTATCAGCGGATCATCTAAGCAATCACGGACTGAAGCTTATGGCTGTTGCCTTCCCCTACCGACACTCAGGCTGTCGTCATATGAATAGAACACCATCTTATTCCGTGCCCCCCAAAAAACCGCTGCGTTAAGCCAAATTGATGTAGTTATTTAAATTTTTCATGAAATTAGCCTAAAGGAATGATGTATCATGAAAACCACCAATGGAAAAAAGAACGCTCTTATTTTAGCACTGGCGCTATCTATTCCTATTGCACTGTCAGGATGCAATGATTCAAGCGAAAAAGTCTCCACCAGTCAAAACATTTCCCAAGATAAAAAACCACTTGTTAAAGATAGCTCGTATTACGATAGGCTAATGAAATCTCGCGCTGAAGCCATAAATAACAACAGAAAAACATTCACACATCCCGATACCAATATCCGCTTTAATGTAAACAGTTATAAAAGCGACGAAGAGTACCTACTTGGCATAAAAACAAGTGACAAGAAAAGAGCGGAGGAGGTTGAAAAAAAACGAGCAAAGGAGAAACGAAAAGAAGAGATCACAAAGTCTTTAGACTCTCCTTCGCCGGAGATGAGGCGTTATTTTGACGAAGTATTAGCCGCACGCGATAAAGCCATATCTGAATCGAAAAATCATATATTGCACCATGGAGCTAGGCTAGATACTTATCCAGATAAAAGCGAGGAAGAATATCTCCTCATGCTAAAAAGACTTGAGACACATAGACTGCTCAAACAGGAAGAATTAGTAGTGCACGTTGCCTCATCGAAAGCACATGCTCAAGAGCTCCAGCGCAACCTAAAAAAGGGTGAGAAAATTGCTTGCCCTAGAGCAACACACAAGAAGAACAAAGTATTTATCTGCAGCAATAAAGAAGCGACTCAAATATGGGCCACTTCTACTTGGAAAAGCATATATGTCTCTCAACACGATCATCATGCTCCTTTAAAAAAGGAAACCATAATTCAATAAAAAGCAATTAATATTTATTAAATTATAATTTTCAAGGAAGACAAGATGAAAATCACAAGTCTATCAGCAGCTGCAGCTCTATTTACCTCAGTCAGCATATTCGCAGCCCCCCCCGCTTTGTTACAAGAAGAAACTCCCAGCCTATTTGAGTTCTCACAGTCTGAAGATTCAGAAACATTTAGACAGCACTTTTACAATCAGTCTGTAGACCTTTTCACCAATCCCGACAATCTATTTCTTTTATCCAGCATGTCATCAGGTTCCAAGGTATATAGGAACCTTATTCCAAGCTACTACGTGCCAACCCCTGTTATAAAAGCAGCAAACGATTTCATAAATGAACCAAATGCTTTTAAGCAAAGAAAACTATATAAATCGCTATCCAACGCTATAGAAACACATAAGAAAGAGTCTTCCATTGGGGAGTTAGAAGGCAAAGATATTTACATCGAGATGCCCATACTTGGAAGTATGGGGTTTGATTTTGATCGAATGAGCAAAACGATTATATTAAACAAATATTCCAACGATAGAGATCGACACTCCGCTAGATCAAACGCGATTTTTAACTGTTATGAAAACGAAACCGAGGCAGAACATTTCGTATACAGGCTTAAAAACTTTGACTTCTCTAGAGATTTCGAAAACATAGGAAAAAAACCGAATCCAATATTCCGTAACGACGTACCACACAATCTCTATGGTGATCTTCCGATAAAGCTATCAACGGAATTTAAAAGTTCCGCTGGAAAAATTGGAAAATACTGCGGCGTTGAAATTAAATTTGGTGAAAACGCTGAATTAGCAGAGAAAGTCGAGGAAGCTATTTCAACTCTACCAATTAAAGTCAAGGCAGTACTAACAATAGGAAAAAACAACAGATACCTCCCTGACCTTAGACTAAAAGCCCTAGTATTATATGCACAAGACACTAAAACAAAAGAATTTAATTTCCTTCACGAAATTGATGCACGAGGCTCATACAGCGATGATATCCTGATCGACAAAATATTAGCCGAAAAAACTAAAGCACTAAGAGACTACTCCAAGTCCCTTCGACCAAAATACGGAATGGAACAGTATATGGCACTTTCAAGCCAGCATACTAAAACCATCACCAATCTACTGAACCCACAATATTTCTACAAAACAAATGGAAATCGATACGGCCACTACATCAACATCAAGCCTCTCGAGGACGGATACAAGCTTTCACTAATAAAAGACAACCTTAAATACCATTATTTAGGAAGCCTTCAAGGGGATCACTTTCTTTTCTCACTGGAGAAAATAGAAGACACACGCAATAAAAGCATGGTTTTTGACGATTTTAGATCAGGCAGCAGAATCTACCCTTACGTAGTGATTCAAGCCATCCCCCACTACCAAAACAGGTCAAAATATCAAGTAAAAAGCACGATGATAGGTATTGATGGTGCAGAATCGATCGGCGACTTTCTTGCACATAACCAACCAATCAATATCAAATAGAATCGCAATGCGCTCACATTCACCGGAAGGGAGTTCCTCTCTGCTAACCTGAATACGCACGGGGGGGAGGAGGGAGGGGGCCACGAGCCCCCTCTTGTTACATATCAGATCAAACATTATTTGTAGTAATTCAGACTTTATCTGACAGCAATTGTACGACCATATCAAAGCCAAGGTTGTCCGCTATGACCCCAAGCGGTCATCCAAGCTAGTCTGTTATTGCCGCATTTGTATAGAAATTCGGGTGTTCTTTCTGTACGGAAATAACGTAGCTCCACCAAAGTACGGGGTAATGCTTGATATACAAACAACTTCCAACTTTCACATCACGGTAATAAAAGTCATCTTGAAAACTGATTATATATTCCTCAAGCTCCCCATTTTCTTTTTTGAAAATAGCTGAACATCCTCTGAGGCATCGAGTCTCGACGTAACACCCAAAATCATAGTGGGTGTCTCGCATTGATATTGAGCGATGCCACCATTCAAAACTTACAAAGAACACCGCAACAGTTAAAATTCCTTTCACGAAATATTTTTGAAATGGATTTTTGATATTTTTCAACTCTGTAATCCATATCGAAACGAGCGCAAGAAACAGAAAGGTGGGCATATGACGTCCTTATCAATGCTGGGATTCGCCTGATTATAGAAAACGGCAGCACCTACTGTTGCAGGAGCTGCCTGGCACCAAACACAATGATCAGTGAGCCGAAGAGCGATTCCAGATAGAGCTTGAAGCGCTGATACATAGCCGAGGCTTTGGGTGTTGAGAGAAGAAAAACCACGCAGCTGAACCACAACGTGGCAACGCCAATCACGGTCAGCAACATCAACAGTAGCAACTGCAGTGACGCATCCGCGGGGGCTACAGTCGAAAGCGCTGAAGCGTAATAGATCGCAGCCTTTGGATTCGCCAGGGTGGTTGATAGTCCCTTTAATGCCCCACGGTGTAAGCTCCGCTCAATGCCATCAGGCGTGGCGACAAGTTTTGTCCGGGCAGCCCGGAGCATTTTGATGCCCATCCAGATCAGGTAAGCGCCGCCCAGCACTTTGAATCCGATGAAGAAGGTGGGAAACAGCGTGAACAGCACACCCACGCCAAACAGTGCCGCTCCGACCCAGATGCCATTACCCAGTACAACGCCCACTGCGACGCTGGAAGCCTGAGCTCTACCGGCAGCCACCGAGGCATGGCTCACGGCCACGAAATCCGGTCCGGGCGTCATAATGCCCATCGCCGCAATACCCGCCAGGGTTATCAACGTTGTAATGCTTTCCATCAAACCAACCTCTGCCTGTCTCTTTACCGTTCTTGCAGACAAGTCTATCCAAGCGGACGCTTACGTAGTTTGTTGAAAAGCCGTTTTAGTGTGTCGGGAAGCTGGATCTTTATCGTCTCTGAACGAGCGGTTTCCAGCTGTTTCAGGCATCAGCTTGGTTGGCTATGACTGAATGACAAAGGGTTACTCGATACTACTCACGGTAATCGTCATGGCAGGCTTTGCAGGACTTCGCCAGATCAGAGTAAGCCTTAGCGGCACTCGCTGCATCTTTGCCTAATCCGGCTTTTTGAAGTTGCTCTGAAGCTTTAATTTGAGTCTCTGCACGAACCTCAAACTGATCAAACTCCTGCCAGATCAGGTTCAGTGCTTCCGATGGATGTTGATTTGAGCCTTCAGGGAAGTAAGTCGTCAGTTTTCTCGCCCATTGGTTAATCGCCATCGCTTCCTGAGCCACGGTATCAAAGTCGTTCTTTCGCACCGCCTTTTTGAGCGACTTCATCGACGCTTTAGATTCTTTGAAGTTATCCATGCGCTCTTTAACGATGCCCGTCGCACCAGAGTGAGCCCAAAGCGAGGAAGAGAACGTAATCGACACGATAAACAGCATTTGGGATCTGAACTTCATAGACTCTCTCCTTCAATTTTGAGCCACCGATCATAGCACTACGCATGGTGACACGCAGGTAGTTCGCCTAGCCCATAGTATCCGAACTTCAGTTTGATATTTGGTTTTTTACAGAGGATATGATGTGTACTGCATAGTGAATTTGGCCACTTGATTGGAGTGGATATGCTGACCTCGTTCGAAATACTGGAATGCCTACAAAGTGGTGGCCAGTTTTACTTGATCACTAGAATTTCGAGAAAGCACGCCAACTGATTGAGTTTCACATCGCTCCTCCAAGTCACCACTTCGCCCTCTTTCCATATTTTTTTTATATGGAACACCATAGTAAATATGTATTTTTTTGCATATTAAATCCTAGTTAAAGTGATTTGAGTCGCTTTCCACCAAAGAACAAGTTGTTGCAGCACCCTGAGCTATCACCTCAATCAGCAGCAGGAAGGGTTGGACTTTATGCGCCCTAATATTGATGCCTGGTGACCACTGATCGAACAAGGCCGCAGGGGGATTGTCATGACTGGCAGCGGCTGACGGGGACAGTGGAAACACTACTCAGCCGGATGGGCTTTGAGCTGCAATCATCTTCTGCTGCAGCGCTGGCCGAGTAGATAGAAGAACAGGGTATCCAGCTTGAGTTCATTCAACCAGGTACGCCCACCCAGAATTCCTGCGTCGAGCGATTTAACCGTATCTATCGCGACGAGATCCTGAATATGTATCTGATCAGAACGCTGAGTGAAGTCCGCACACTGACGGATAACTGGATGTAACAGTACAAGCGGATAAATCGCTTGTGGAAAGCAAATGTTAACTCAGCCCTGAACAAGATTAACGTGCTTTCTGGGTGAGCTTGTTGGAGGTTCTGACTATTGACCTCCAAACAACAAAGTAGAGGTCTTTATATGGAACATGCATCGGTTATCGAGTCTTTGTGCGCCTTAGTTGGAGAGCCTTACGTATTAAGCGGCGATCAAAACCGCGAAAAATACGACAGTGATTGGACGGGTAAATGGAAAGGTGAATCTTTGGCGGTTGTTCGTCCAGCATGCACATCGGAGGTCGCAGATGTAATGAGGTTTGCATACGAACACGATCTTCCGGTGGTGCCACAGTCGGGTAACACCGGAATTGCGGGTGGTGCGTACCCTGGCCAGGATAAAAGTCACATCATTCTTTCTCTTGATCGGATGAACAAGATTGTTGAGATCAACACCGATTCTCGTTTGGCAATTGTGGAAGCAGGGGTAGTACTGCAGGAGCTGCATCATAAGGTGGAGGAGTATGGCCTTATATTTCCTCTTACATTTGGTGCACAGGGTAGTTGTATGATTGGCGGTAACCTGGCTACTAATGCGGGGGGTTCCAATGTGGTTCGATACGGAAATACCCGGGATTTGTGTATGGGGATCGAAGTCGTCACACCGGATGGACGCGTTCTCAACCTGATGTCCCAACTTCATAAAGACAACACAGGCTATTCGCTGAAAAACCTGTTTATTGGGTCGGAAGGTACACTGGGAGTGATCACTTCGGCTGTGTTAAAGCTTTTTCCAATGCCAAAAGCATATGCAACAGCGTTGGTTGCTATCCCAAGTGTCGACGCTGCATTGAGTTTGCTTAATCGTATTCAGGAAGCGACAAGGGGGAGTGTAGAAGCTTTTGAATTGATGCCACATGAGTTTATCGAACTGGTAACAAATCATTTTGAAAACCTATCTCCTCCCTTCGAACAACCAATGGAATACTCCGTCCTGATCGAGATCGGTGCTGTTTCACCAGTGGATGCAACCCCCCTGGAAGATGGTTCGCTACCTGTTATGAATCAGTTTGAATCATTGCTGGAGGAGCTCTTTGAATCGGGTGACGTCTTGGATGCGGTAATTGCTCAGTCTGAAGAACAGCGTAAAACGCTTTGGGAGATTCGCGAAGGTGGTCTTGAAGCGATACTCGCCAAGGGCCGTCCGATACTGAGTGACGTTGCCGTGCCGCTTGACAAGGTACAGACCTTTATCGAGGTGATGGAGAAAAAATTAGCAACAATTGCACCCAATGCAGAGTACAACGTAATTGCCCATTTAGGTGACGGTAATTTGCACTATGGGATATGGCCAAATGTGTTGGCCGGCGCTGAAAGGGATCTAAAGCTTGAGTCCAGGATAGTCGAGGCAGTGGAAACGGCTATAAAAGAGCTTAGTGGAACGTTCAGTGCAGAACATGGAATTGGCTGTTCGAAAACAGACACGATGAAACGGATGAAGGACATTGTAGCGCTGGATGTCATGTGGCAGATCAAACAATCCTTAGATCCGAAGAATCTAATGAATCCAGGAAAACTACTACCTAGCAGGTAACCGTGCTCGTAGGGTGTACGTTAACTATAGATGCTGAGCATGACAGGGATGTCGATTTTCCGCTGGGCCAAAGCCATCATACTTCACAAAGAGTGTTAACACTGCACGACGAGATCTGCACTCACGCTCTCCGGTTTCCTACTCCTGCACCGCGTGTTTGATATAAGCGCGGCAGATATTTCGGGTGAGGTTCATCAAGAGGATAAAGGACTGTTCGCCATCGATTTCCGGCAGAGTGGCAAACAGAGGGTTGCTGATATGCAGTACGATGGAACCCACGGACGGTGTCACGTCACCGATCACAGAGTTCATCGAGAGCATGCTGATAAAACCAACACACTCGCCGGGTCGGAGAACGTTTACGATCTGGTTCCTGAGCTGTCGGCCACAATAGAGCGTGCTTTCGCCATGGATCTGGATATAAAAACCTTTTGGAGACTCACTGTCCTGAAACAGCAGATCACCGGGTTCTGTGCGGTAGATCTCGCACTGTTCCAGCAGATGACCGATAAAGTCCCGGTTCAGCGCGCCAAACACCGACAACTCCTGTAGATGTTCGATCGTGTACTGCTCGTCAAACTGCGCTCTGGTTAACTGCTCCATGGCAACTACCTCCAATACCCTGAATCCAGTTTAGTCAGGTCATCGCCGGGTTGCATCACCTTAAGCGGTATATTTTCAACCGGGCGGAGTGCATAACCTGTCGCTATCACTGTTAGCCATACAGAAACCACAACACCCTAAGCGCCTCGGTCAAAGATTGATATCGAAGACCACACCAGCAAGCAGCGTAAACAACCCGAACGCCACGGCGATCGCCAACAGGTTCAGCAAGAAACCGGCACGCACCATATCGCGCAACTCCATCCTGTCGTATGAGAAGACGATCGCATTAGGCGGCGTTGCCACCG
The DNA here is from genome assembly GCA_947501565.1 of uncultured Marinobacterium sp. Classification (GTDB taxonomy): domain Bacteria; phylum Pseudomonadota; class Gammaproteobacteria; order Pseudomonadales; family Balneatricaceae; genus Pontibacterium. The sequence goes on along the minus strand of CANMWJ010000004.1, from coordinate 63,338 downwards.
GCATCATAAACGCCATGGATGCACCCAGAGCCACCGGTACGCAGAGAACCAATGGATTCAGCTCAAGGCCCACAGCTACGGCGGCCAGTATCGGCAGGAAGGTTGCGGTAGACGCCGTGTTCGAGGTTATTTCGGTCAGGTAGACGATCGCAATGGTGACCAACAAGACCAGTGCCAGAGTACTTATCTCAACACCACCGACGGTGTTACCGATCCATTCAGCCAATCCGGTGCCTTTGAATCCACTTGCCAGCGCCAGTCCGCCACCGAATAGCAGCAACACACCCCAGGGCAGGTCTCGCGCCGCCTCCCAATCCAGCGCAAATTCACCCTTGGCGCGTGAGATCGGTATCGCAAATAACGCCAGTGCCGCGACCAGTGCAATGATGGTGTCATTGATCGGCAGCCCCGTCAGGTCCACCAGCACCTTACGGAAAATCCACCCCAGCGCCGCACAGAAGAAAATAACGGCTACCAGTTTTTCACCTCTGGACATGGCACCAAGCGCTTTCAGCTCACGCTCAACCACGCTGCCTGCGTCGCTTATGGCGATCTGATGCGATGGAAACAGCAGCCGCGTCAGGATCAGCCAGGTTGTCGGCAACATCACCAGCACCACAGGTACACCCAGCATCATCCAGTTAAAGAACGTAATCTCGATGTTATAGGTGTTTTGCAGGAAGCTCGCGAGCAAGGCGTTGGGCGGTGTACCGATCAGCGTACCGACACCACCGATTGAAGCGCTGTAGGCGATCGACAGCATCAAGGCGACGCCGAAATTACGCACGATCTTGTCATCGTCGGTATGGTGGGCAACAAAATCGATCACGGACAGCCCCACCGCAAACATCATGATGGTAGTCGCGGTGTTGGAGATCCACATCGACAGGAAGGCGGTCGCCAGCATAAAACCAAGGATGATCCGGGCCGGAGAGGTACCGACCATACTGACGATCTTGAGCGCGATACGACGGTGAAGCCCAACGTGCTGCATCGCCGCGGCCAGCAGGAATCCGCCAAGGAACAGATAGATCAGCGGATGAGCATAGTTCGCAGCCACCGGCTTGATCTTATCGATGTTAAGCAGTGGCATCAGGATGATGGGCAGCAACGCGGTGGCCGGAATCGGTATCGCTTCGGTTAACCACCAGATCACCATCCAGGTCGCCATCGCCACCAAACGCCAGGCCTCTTCGGGCATACCTTCAGGGGCGGGTGTTATCAGGATCAGCAGTGCGACGATCGGTCCACCCAGCAGACCAACCAAGCATAGACTGCCAAGTGGCGAGCCCTCTGATTCAGAAGGGTTACTTTTATCCGTGTCAGGTTGATCTGCCGGTACCGGAAGATCATTGTCCCGTTCATGGACATCCTGTTTGTCGGGCGTCATGCGTTGCTACCCTCTTCAATTATTAAGGAGCTCGCAGATATTAAGGAGCTCGCATTGCCTTGCCCCGTTTCGGGAGGCCTCATGCTGCGCAAGTATCCAAAGTATAGGCATTCGCTCCGATCAGAGATCAACCTGGCTGATTAAAATCGCCTGTCTGGAGCAAAGCAGGGTGTCTTTGCGGTACCTCGCCCACGGATCACTGTCTCTCGCACAATCTGGTGCACCCGCCCCAATCCCGTGCACGCTTTTAGCCCATCCAAACGCCCGGCGCGGATTCAAAAACGGTCAAAAACACCATAGAAACAAAATAAAACCATTAATTTCAAAGAGTTAAAAAAGTTGGCACTTCTCCTGCTAAATACCTAAGCAAATTTATGACGGTTAAGACCGTTGGTGTGTTTCACACCAACCCTTAAGACCAAAATAAAAATAAAACTCACTCGAATTATGAACAACGGCGTTCATCAACCTCCCGGCTTCCCCGATCGGCAGGTAGATGAGCGCCTTTTTTTTGGCCACACAGAAGGTTTGAGCGAAACGATGAAGAAAGAGCATCTGGTGATTATCGGCAACGGTATGGCGACCGGGCGACTGCTCAGCGAGATTACAGCGCTGGATGCAGCACGTTACGCCATCACTGTGTTCGATCAGGAACCACATGGAAGTTACAACCGGATCATGCTTTCTCCCGTTCTCGCCGAGGAGATGAGCGCGAACGAGATCGTGATCCATCCCAGTGAGTGGTTTGCCAGCCACAACATCACCCTGCACAGCGATGATCCGGTGATCGAGATCGACCGCGACAATCAGAAAGTTATCAGCCAGCGCGGTAAAACAGCTTTTTACGACAAGCTGGTGATCGCTACCGGTTCCGAACCCGCCCTGCCCGCTGCAGCGAAAGGTTGCGCTCTGGAGGGTGTACTCAGCTTCCGCAATATGCGCGACGTAAAACGTATTAAAGAGCAGGCGAACAACAGCAAACACGCGCTGGTGATCGGCGGTGGTCTGCTGGGGCTGGAAGCGGCGTACGGCCTGCGTAAACAGGGCGTTGAGGTCACTGTGTTGCACCGGGGCGAGTGGCTGCTCAACCGTCAGCTGGACAAAACCGCTGGCGAGCTGCTGCAGGCTGAACTGGAAGGTCGTGGTATCCGCGTGATTCTGGGTAACGAAGTCCGCGAAATTAAAGGTGACGATCACGTCTCTGCGGTCACCCTGACCGACGGCAGCGAACTGGAGGTACAGCAGGTGGTGATCGCCATCGGCATCGTGCCCCACACCGAGCTGGCAGAAGCCGCCGGTCTGGAGTGTCAGCGCGGCGTACACGTCAACAACCTGATGCAGAGCAGCGATCCGCTGATCTACGCGCTGGGCGAGTGCTGCCAGTACGGCGACGACACCTTTGGTCTTGTGGCGCCGATCTGGGATCAGGTTCGGGTGCTGAGCAACCTGCTGTGCGACGACGGCAGCCACCGTTTCGCGGTGAACCCGACCGCCACCAAACTCAAGATCTCCGGCATCGATCTTTACTCTGCCGGAGAGTATCTGGACAGCGACGACACCGACGCGGTGCTGTTCGAAGACCGTGAACAGGGTCATTACAAAAAACTCCTGTTCCGCAAAAACCGTCTGGTCGGCGCCGTGATGTACGGCGATGTGCAGGACGGCAACTGGTACTTCGACCTGATCCAGGAACAACAGACTATCCGGGCAATCCGCCCACATATCATTTTTGGCCGCGCTTTCTGCGAGAAAAAGAGTGCCAACGCAGGCACCAGTACAGAGCGCACACCCATTGCGGCAGCTTCTTAAGAGGACCTCACCCATGAGCAAACCAAGTTTAATTGTTATCGGTAACGGAATGGTGGGCCACCACTATCTGGAAAGTCTGGTGGAGTCCGGTTTCGCCGAGCAGTACGAGATCACCGTATTCTGTGAAGAACCCCGTCTGGCTTACGACCGCGTGCACCTGAGTGCGTACTTCGACGGCTCCAGTGCCGACGATCTGGCGATGGGTACCCCGGCACAGTACGAGAGCTGGGGCCTGAACGTACGCGTTGGCGAAAAGGCGGTCGCGATCGACCGTGACAACAAAACCGTTACCGCTGCCAGCGGTGACCTGCTGAGTTACGACAAACTGGTACTGGCCACCGGCTCCTACCCGTTTGTTCCACCGGTTCCCGGCCATGAGCGTGAAAACTGCCTCGTCTACCGCACCATCGAAGATCTGGAGGCAATTGAAGCCGCAGCTAAGGGTGGCAAGGTGGGCGTAGTCGTAGGCGGCGGATTGCTTGGTCTGGAAGCGGCAAAAGCCCTGCGTGATTTGGGACTGGAGACCCACGTAGTGGAGTTTGCCCCCCGTCTGATGGCTGTACAGCTGGATGAAGACGGTGGTCAGCTTTTGCGTAGCAAGATCGAAGACCTGGGTGTAAAAGTACATACCAATAAAAATACCCAGTTGATCGATGATGGCGAATCCGCGATGCACCGGATGAATTTCGCAGACGGTGAGAAGCTGGAGACGGATCTGATCCTGTTCTCCGCCGGTATTCGCCCCCAGGACGAACTTGCCCGTCAGAGTGGACTCGAGATAGGCGAGCGCGGCGGTATCGTGGTGAACAATCACTGCCAGACCTCCGACGAAAACATCTATGCCATCGGCGAGTGCGCCCTGTGGAATAATCGTATCTTCGGTCTTGTTGCGCCGGGCTATACCATGGCCAAAGTGGCTGTCTCCCATATGTTGGGCGGCACGGAAGAATTTACCGGTGCCGATATGAGCACCAAGCTGAAACTGCTGGGTGTGGACGTGGGCTCCATCGGCGATGCCCACGGTATGACGCCAGGCGCAATCAGCTACAAATACTCCGATGACGCGGCAGAAAGCTACAAACGCATCATCGTCTCCGAAGACAAGAAACACCTGCTGGGTGCGGTGCTGGTCGGCGATTGCAGCCAGTACGACACCCTGCTGCAGTACGCCCTGAACGGTATCGAACTGCCGGAACATCCGGAAAGCCTGATCCTGCCTTCACTGGACGGCGCAGCGGCGCCTGCACTAGGCCCTGATGCGCTGCCGGAAACCGCGACCATCTGCTCCTGCCTGAACGTCACTAAAGGCCAGATCTGCTGCTCCATCGACGAAGGCGCGACCGATGTCGGCATGGTGAAAGACGCCACCAAAGCAGCGTCCGGTTGTGGTGGTTGTGCCGCCCTGCTGAAGAGCGTGGTGGATAACGAGCTGGAGAAACGCGGCGTTGAGGTAAGCACCGATATCTGTGAGCACTTCCCGCACACCCGCGAAGAGATCTACCACATCATCCGCGTCGAAGGCATCCGCAGCTTCCAGGAACTGCTGGAGAAACACGGTAAAGGTCTGGGTTGCGACATCTGTAAGCCAACGGTCGGCAACATGCTGGCATCCTGCTGGAACGAGCACATTATGGATGAGCAGCACGTTCACCTGCAGGACACCAACGACACCTTTATGGCGAACATGCAGAAGAACGGCACCTACTCCATCGTGCCGCGTATCGCTGGCGGTGAGATCACCCCGGACAAGCTGATCGTCCTGGGTGAAGTGGCGAAGAAATACAACCTCTACACCAAGATCACCGGTGGCCAGCGTGTCGACCTGTTCGGTGCACAACTGCACGAACTGCCGCTGATCTGGGAAGAGCTGGTCGCAGCCGGTTTCGAAACCGGTCACGCCTACGGTAAGTCCGTACGTACCGTGAAATCCTGTGTCGGCAGTACCTGGTGCCGCTACGGTGTGAAGGACAGTGTGGGCATGGCGATCGATATCGAGAACCGCTACAAGGGCCTGCGCTCCCCGCACAAACTGAAGTTTGCGGTCTCCGGCTGTACCCGTGAGTGTGCTGAAGCCCAGAGCAAGGATATCGGCGTGATCGCCACCGAGAACGGCTGGAACCTCTACGTCTGCGGTAACGGCGGTATGAAACCACGTCATGCTGACCTGTTCGCGACCGATCTGGATGACGAAACCCTGATCAAGTACATCGACCGTGTGCTGATGTTCTACATCAAGACCGGTGACCGCCTGCAGCGTACCTCTGTGTGGATGGACAACATGGAAGGCGGTCTGGATTACCTGCGCGACGTGGTGATCAACGACACCCTCGGCCTGGCCGAAGAGCTGGAGAAACAGATGGCCCACATCGTCTCCACCTACGAGTGTGAGTGGAAAGCGACCATCAGCGACGAGGAGAAACTGAAACGTTTCCGTACCTTCGTCAACGAGGAAGGTGGCGACCCACAGATCATCAACATCATCGAACGCGATCAGATCCGCCCGGCGTGATCCGGTTTTAGAGACAAATCAGAAGGAGATTAGCTATGAACTCTGTAACTCAGCTGGACTGGAAAACCCTTTGTTCCCTTAGCGATCTGGTGCCGTTCTCCGGTGTCGCAGCCAAGATGGGCGACGCACAGGTCGCACTTTTCTACCTGCCAGGCCAGGAGGAAAGCCTGTTCGCGGTATGCAATCACGATCCAGTGAGCCGTGCCAACGTGATCGCCCGTGGCATCATCGGCGATCTGAACGGTGAGCCGGTCGTTGCCTCCCCACTCTACAAACAGCACTACGCACTGAAGAGTGGCGAATGTCTGGAAGACGAATCGGTGAAACTAAAGACTTTCCCTGTACGCCTGAACGGCGAACAGGTGGAGATTATGCAAGCTTAAAAACAACGTAAACGGATTTCCCAACCCATCGGTAAACTCTCCTCGGGCAGCCCTATTCCCCCGTAACGGCTGCCCTTTTTTTTTGCGTTCGATGTTTTTGGGTTATGTTGGGATTCGCTGGCGCGCGTCGCCACATATGGTCTACCTACGCTAATACATTGCTCATTTGAGGTTAGCGATTACTCTACCTCGGCGACCTCATCGTTCATTGCCCTTAACACTGAGTCTTCCGGTTGCCTGATTGGCAGTACGATCCGGAAACAGGTGCCTTTGCCCGGTTCGCTGCGCACGTCGATATGGCCGTTGTGTTTGGCAACGATGCCATAGGAAACCGACAAACCAAGCCCTGTGCCTTCACCCACCGCTTTGGTGGTGAAGAACGGATCAAACAGACGACTCAGATTCTGAGGATCTATACCACAACCTGTATCTTCCACCTCGATCCAGACATTTTCATCCTGTATCCCGGTCCTCAGGGTAAGTACACCACGCTCCTCTATCGCATGCGCCGCGTTGATCATCATGTTCATCAACACTTGATTAATCTGTGACGGCACACACTCCACATAGGGCAGATCCGCAAACTCCTTCACGACCTCAACCTTGTACTTCAGCTCATGCGAGGCGACGTTAAGCGTACTCTCGATACCCACCTTCAGATCGTAATCACTCAGCACCGATTCTCCGACGCGAGAGAATCCCATCAGGTCGCTAACAATCCTTTTGATCCGCTCCAGCCCCTCCTGGGTGTCGTTCATCATCTCCGGCAGGTCTTCACGCAGAAACGCCAGATCAATCTCCTCGCTGTAGGCCTCGATATCCTGCAGCTGGATACCCTGACTCCGACACGCCTCTTCATAAAGGTCCAGCAATGTCAGCAACTGCTCAGAGTAATTGCTGAAGATATTCATGTTGGCGTTAACGAAACCTACAGGGTTGTTGATCTCATGGGCGATACCTGCCGCCAGCTGGCCGATGGAAGCCATCTTTTCCGACTGGATCAGCTGATTCTGCGCCTCCTCCAGCTTGCTGATGGTCTCCTGTTGTTGCAGGTTTTTCTGCTTCAGCACCAGCGCCAGTTTCTGCAGGGCGCTGATATCGTTGGCGGAAAATAGCAGGTTCTCCAGATTACCGTCGCTATCGCGCACCGTGGACACGCTCACCTGCAGATACAGCTGCTGGCGTGCGTGGGTTGTGACTTTCAGCTGACGGCTCCACAGCTCGCTTTTTTCCCGTTCGAACTGTGCTTCCGCCACCAGCTCTCGCACCCGCTGGCGTCCCAGAAGCTGGGTATCAAACAACGCCTGGATCGCCTCCCCACTGTAACCGGTCAGCTCGGTCAGGCTTGGCGTGCTGTAGATCACCCGTCCGTCCAGCGAGATAACCGAGGAGAGGGTCGGGCTTTGCTCCACCGCGCGGTGAAGATGCAGGTTGATGTTGGCCAGTTTATCGTTGGATTCGTTCAGCGCCGCGAGCGTGTGATCCAGTTCACGCTGCATGGTGGTGAATGCGCGCTGGAACAGCTGCAGCTCGTTGAGATTACCGCTCCCCTGCTTATCCTGCTCTTCAGCCAGCTCTTCAAGGTGCTTCAGCGGCAGCGCCTGCACCTGTTCAAGCAGAGAGTTGATCGGTTTGCTCAGCAGCTTCCTGCCGAAATAGAGGAACAAGCCCCACAGGACCAGGGTTTTAACAACAGCCGCAATAAGCAGGGAGTACAGCGTAGGTTGAATCGCCTCGATCACCACATCCCGGCTGCTGTAGAACAGAGCGTAACCCACAGGTTCATCGCTCAACTCATTGGGATCAAACAGAGCAAACTGATGCCGGTAGACGGATTGGGCGTTTTCCCCGAGGCTACCGGTCGTTTCGGAATTTCGCAGCACATCGAGATCCGGTTCAACCGTGCCACCTTTAGAGAGCAACTCCCCCTCCTCCGTATAAACCGCCACTCCCGTCAGAATACTCTGCGACAGCAAGCCCCGGATCAGCCCCTCCAGCAAACGTGTATCCAGATGCCATACCGCATTCGCCAGCCCATCCTCAACCAGCTCCTGGGCCTCCACCATCGTCTCCAGCACCCGGTCACGGGTATGGACGTACTCACTCCAGGCCTGATAGCCGGTGATCGCTATAGCAACAACGCAGTAGATACCAAAGATCTTCTTCAGTAACTCCGCACCGATCGAGCGACTAAGTGGAACTTTCCTTAATCCCATGGTGTGCTCCATTGAGGTCATTCGCTTACGGATTTACCTGCGAGAAATCGAGCGCAGAGCCCTGCACGATCTCCAGCAGATCGCGGCGGGTTTCTGGCAGCATAATGAACCGGGTGTAGCGCTGGTGATGTTGTTCAGCGATTTTCAGTTTCGCTGACTGCTGTTGGATCTCCCTGTCCCGGGCCAGGAAATAGTTGATGGTGGACTCCGGCAGCAAAGTGGCATCGGCGCGGCTGTGGAGCAGTTTGATGATGTTGTCCCGCTCGTAGTTTCCATCGATCCGCTGGATATCACCGCTTCGAACCAGGTCATCAATACCCACATAACGATGGCCGCGCATACCCGCCAACACACGCCCTTTCAGCGATTGTGGCCCGGTGTAATCCAGATCATCGTTACGGCGGGAGATGATCACGTTGCTATCGGCAAAGAGCTCATGCCAGAGGTAGTTATCGCGGCCACCTTTGATGAAACCCCACTTGGGATTGACCCAAGGCACAACCCAGTTCTGCTTGCAGCCCTTGTCTGGACAGCTGCCGTTGATCCAACCTTTCAGGTAGTGGTTAAGGCGACTACGCGGCACTATTTTGACTTTAAACTTCGCTTTGCCTTTCGCCTTGCGATTCAGCTCTTTCACCAGATCGAAGGTCAACCCGCTATCCGGTCCGGTTACAAACGGTGGATGGTTGTGATAGCTGTATACCGAGATCGTTTCGGTACCCGCCACACTTATCTGGCTCATCCCCAGCAACAGAATAATCAACAACCCCTGCGTCATGCGTTTCATCTTGCTCTCCCTATGCTTTCCGTAAGTACTTAACCACTGGTTAATTTCCGCACTAATAACTTATCGAGAGAAGATTAGACCATATGACACTAATGTCAAATACGACATTTGCGACAAGCATCATAAATACCAATCGAAACACCAGCTATAACTGCATGACGGAAACCGGGAAAGGGAGCACAGCACCGCTGTAATCCACTGGCCCAATGACGCCAGCTACGCCCGCAGGTCGGTGGCACTTCACCGCTAATGTTCAAACTGTTAACGTTTCATCGCTTATGAAATTGCGACTTTGGTCGATACTTTCATAGATTTCATGTCTGAAGCCTGTGAACCACTGGCAGATCTATCAAGGTTCACAATCTCCGGGCCCGAAATCACCACAATAATAATCAAAACAATAACTCACGAAGTTATGAGCAAAATGGGCGACGTACTATGAATCTGTCTATCGGAATACGGGTTGGCGTGGGTTTTCTCGCCATGATCCTGTTGCTGGTGCTATGTGGCAGCGCGGGTCTCTATGGTGTGAACCAGGTCTCCTCCTCCCTGCTGTTTGTCTCGGGCCCGGCCCGGGATGTCTCGGATGGTGGCAACGACACCATCATCAATCTGCAGAAAGAGATGCTTGTCACCGAGCGTATCCTCTCCAACGACATCCCTCTCAGAGAGGGAAAAAAGATGCTCAAGGAATCACGTAAGGCCTCCAAAGCCTCCCTTGAGACGATCAAATCCAGCGGCTTGCTGGACGAACAACTGCTGCAGAAAACCGAAAACCTGATCGCCCAGTATCGCGGCGCCCAGTTCTCACTGCTGAGCGACTTCAAAGCGATCCGCAACCAGCGTAAACAGCTGCTGCAAGCCACCAATCAAACCCTGAACATCGTCTCTGTGGCGCAGGAAGACGTGCTGATCAAAGCAGATGAGAGCTTTCTGGATCGCCGCAAATCAGAAGCGCTCAACGACCTGGATATGTTGCTGTCCGAGGTACGTGTTGGCGTCCTGATGCGTAACTACAGCCTGCAGCAGCTGTTCGAAGGTAGCGATCCGACCGAGCAGATGCTGAAGATGAACGAGCAGCGTAAGCAGCTGATCGACACCCTGGAGCGGGTGATACAGCGTCTTGAAACACAGGGTATGAAGGACCGCGCCGCTGCCCTACAGATCTCCTTCGATGAGATGCAGCAGCTTTATGTGCAGGTTGTGGTTGAGTTCACCTCCTTTATCGAATCCCGCAAGGATATGGGCGCGCTGATCGACCGCGTACTGGCGTCGATCAGCAACGTTGAAACCCTGGGTAACGAAGCGGTTGTCAGCGAGATCAGCAAGGTGGATAACACCGTTAAAAACTCGGAGATGATGATTGTTATTGCGGCAATTGTCGGCGTAATCGCCGCGATCATCGCCTATACCCTGATCATCTTGACGGTGGTTAGACCGATCCGGAATGTCTCCGATAACCTGCAGATGATCGGCGCAGGCGAAGGCGACCTGAACGTATCCCTGCCGGAATCCGGTGCCTCTGAACTGAAAACACTGGCCGACGGTTTCAACCAGTTTGTCGCGAAGATCCGCACCACCGTGACCGGTGTATCCAGTGCGGTGGATGAGCTGGGCAACGCCGCCAGCAGCCTGCGCAACGTCAGCAACGATGCGGCGCAATCGATCGCCCGTCAGTCCGACGAAACCGAACAGGCCGCTGCCGCGATCAATCAGATGAGCGCAACCGCGATTGATGTCGCAGGTAACGCTGCTTCCGCCGCCACTGCGGCCAGCAGTGCAGATCAGGCAGCAGACCGGGGTAAAGCCGAGGTCGATACCACCATCGAAGCGATCCGCAGTCAGGTCAGTCAGTTGAATGCAGCCGCCGATGTGATCGAACAGCTGGCGAAAGACAGTCAGAGCATCGGTTCAGTACTGGATGTGATCAACGATATCGCCGACAAGACCAACCTGCTGGCGCTGAATGCGGCGATCGAAGCGGCACGTGCAGGGGAAGCGGGACGTGGATTTGCCGTGGTGGCCGATGAGGTACGGGAACTCGCCAGCCGCACCCAGAGCGCAACCACCGAGATTCAGGGTGTGATCAACAAACTGCAATCTGCCGCTAAAGATGCGGTCAGCTCCATGCACAATAGCCGCGAGTTTGCCGAGCAGAGTGCCGGACAGGCTGTGCACGCTGGCGACTCCCTGACCGAGATCACGAGCGAATCCACCACCATCAGTGAGATGACCGTACAGATCGCCCAAGCCGCAGAACAACAAGCGGGCGTGGCCGAGAATATCAGTCAGAACGTGGTAAGTATCAGCGAACGCGCCCGCGAGACACAGGACGCCTCCACCCGTATCAGTGCTTCCACCAACGAGCTGACGCAGATCGCCCAGCGGCTGCAGATGCTGGTGTCGGAGTTTAAGTACTGATAATCACGCTCTCGCAACACGAAAAAGGAGGCCTATGGCCTCCTTTTCTATTTACGTGTTTGTTCCGCCCCAAAAACTTCTTAACACCCCGTCAGTACATTCCCGATCTTCGGTTCTTCGCCGGTTCTGGGGTTGTAATAGTAAGCGTAACAACGGTCGGAGAGTTTCATCCCCTTCGGCCAAACCAGGACCAGCCCACGGGCAGACAGGGTGATCGGTAACCCGGCGCCATTTAACTTTTTCTGATTGCCAACCGCACAAAACGCATTTGCTGTGCAGGTTCTGTTTTTATTGGTTGAAGGGATCTCGCTTCCCAGATCCAGCGCGTACTTCCAGGCTTTGTTCCAGTTGCCAGAGATATACCCGCCTTTGATCTGCACATTGTTACCTTCCAGGGTGATGTTGCCGTTCTCTATACCTTCCAGCAACACTTTTGCCCGGATCAGGCTTGAGGTGGATTTCATCGCACCGGTCACACTTTTGATCGAAGCGCGTAACGCATCATCCCGCACCGCCAGAAAACGGGGTAGTACTACCGCTGCCACAATCCCCAGAATGGCGATGACCACCACGGCCTCAACCAGCGTATAGCCTCGTGTTTTTCGCGAAGTTAAGCGGAGTTGTCTGCTATCTATAGACTGTTTTATGTGCGACCGCATAATACAACCTCTTCAATCAGGCGCTGTCGTTATAGCCACTCAGCCTAAACTCTGAACAACCGGGGCCATTCAAAAATTCTACACAGACAACCGCGATTAAAAACTTGATCGATCGCAAAACAGACAAACAAACGCTTAAAACAGGTGTTTCAGGCTTAAAAACAGATCCTCAGTACAAATAGTTACAGTCTACTTTCGGTCACTCAATAAGCGACCTGTACTTTATCTCCCAATAAAAAACCCGGACATGCTTAACACATGTCCGGGTTTATCAGCTTTCTGTCTGTAATCAGCTTTTCGGCTTATCGATCACCATATCCACACGGCGATTAAGACGACGGCCGTCGGCGGTTTTATTATCCGCCATCGGTTGAGATTCACCGTAACCGACCGCTTCCAAGCGCTCGGGGGCGATCTCATAATCGTTCACCAGGCGTTGATAAACCGAATCCGCCCTACGCTCTGACAACCACTGGTTGTACTTATCGGTACCGGTCCAGTCGGTATGCCCAGCGATCACGGCTTTGGTATCCGGATTGTCTTTCAGGTATTGCGCCGCGTCGGCGATATCCTGATCGTACTCGTTTACCAACAGTGAGGAGTTCAGCGCGAACTTCACGTCCATACGGAACGCGAGTTTGTCACCCTCTATCTCACGGAATGGCAGCTCTTTTTTCACCAATCCGGCCAGCAGGGCTTCCTTATCAATCACCTGTTGTGCAGGCAGTTCCGGTGGGCAACGACCGATCCCTTCAGCCTCTTCACTCAATCCGACCATGGCCCCCGCCCCTTCAGCGCCGGTGACATCAAAGGAGGAGAGCAACTGCCCCATCGCAGCCAGCGTGCGCGCCTGCGCCAGCTTGAGGTTATGTACGGTGTTTACGTAGGTCCGACTGACCTCGAAATATTCGTTCTCGGTATCGAGCAGGTCCAGCAAGGTTCGCTGGCCGATATCGAACTGTTTGCGGTAGGCATCGCGCGCTTTACCAATCGCAGTCTGGTTGCGATCCAGGAACTGTTCCTGCTGACGCAAGCTGCCGATATCGTTATAGGCGATCACCGTTTGCTGGCGTACATCACGGCAGACTTTCTCTCGAATCTGGTGCGCTATATCGATCCGTTTATGGAATTCACGCTGACGTGCCCTGTCGGAACCACCGTTGTAGAGGTTGTAGTTGAGCACCAGTTCAATCGCTTCCTCATCGCGCTCCACATTCACACCGTCGGTGTAATCTTCCCGCTCCTTACGCAAGCGTAGATCCAGGCGCGGCAGCATCGCGGCGTCTTTTACTTTCAGTGCTGACTGGGATGCGAGGATATTTTCGATCGAGGCGTTCAGCTCGGGATTAAGCGAGTAGGCAGTGTTCAACGCATCGGCGCGTGAACCGGGAATCATCGCCGCAGGCATCTCGGGTTCCTGCAGCGTGTCACTGGGCAGCTCGCCGATCACCCGCTGGAAACGGGCGGACACATCATGCAGATTGGTTGCTTCGGTCAGCAGGTTGGCTTCTGCCAGCGCCAGTCGCGCACTGGCCTGTTCCAGATCGACCCGGCGACTGATACCGGCCTCAGTACGTTGCTGGATATCGTCATACACCTGCTTGTGCTGGACATAGTTCTCTTTCGCCAGATCCACCAGCTGCTGGTAACGCAATGTATCCAGATAAGCACGGGTTGTTTCTAGTGCGACCTCTTCGGAGGTTTTACGGAATTCGAAGTAACGTACTTTGCGCATATGATCGAGGCGTGCCACTTCATTACGGGTGGAAAAACCATCAAACAACATCTGCGTCAGGCTCAGTCTGACGTTCCAGGGGTCATAAGAAATCTCAGCAGCGTCTGATCGATCAAGACGCTCGTGGCCCACCTGCGCGGATAGATCCACGCGCGGATAATAACCACCCTGGCCGGCTCTTCTCGCGTCTCCTGCTGCCTCAAAGGTATACCAACTGGCTTTTACCTCGGGGTTTTCAACAACAGAGCGAGAGATCGCTTCACTAAGGGAAGTGACAGGTTCAGACCAGGCAGAAGGTGCCGCGACAAGCAGTGCGGCGAATAAGAAACGATGTTTCATTTTCAGTCCCGCCTTCTTTGGTTAGGTTTACGCCTGTCCAGACATACCGGACAAACTGGTTATTTTTCGACCACAATATCCAAAGTAGACGACCGGTTATTATTAATACAACTTTTAGGGGGATTTATTACTCAAATAACGCTAGAATCAGCCGCTACCGGTTAAGAACTGACCAATAAATTACTAAAGAAAACGTGCGTCACGTTCTGAATTTTTGATTAAGTTACCGGTAACGATCGCTGTTGTTTTTCTGTCATCAGGGCTTTAGTGAGTAGTCATGACCCTCAAGAAACAGATTGTCATTCGATTTTTTTGCCTGATTTTTGCCTGTGTATCGCCAGCTTTACACGCCCAGGCTGACCTGCAGCGCCTGCAACTTCTGGCGCAGCAGCGTTACGGTGAGATCGGCTCGGAGACGGTGAGCAACTGGCGAAACCTTCTGAAACAGAGTGCAACGCTCGACGAGCTCGAGAAGCTTCAGCAAATCAACAACTTCTTCAATCTGCGCATCCGCTTCGAGAGTGACCGCAGTGTCTGGCAACAGAGCGACTACTGGGCCACACCGCTGGAAACCATGGGCCGTGCCCGCGGCGACTGCGAAGACTTCTCCATCGCCAAATATGTATCACTTTTGATACTGGGTGTTCCGCTGGAAAAACTAAAGATCACCTACGTTAATGCCCGGCGCGGTAACGTACAGAACCCGGTAAATCAGGCGCACATGGTGGTTGCATACTATCCTGATAGCAACGCGGATCCGTTAATTCTTGATAACTTGGTTGCGGATATACGTCCGGCGTCACAACGTTCCGATCTGAAACCGATATTCAGTTTCAACAGTGCCGGATTATGGGTTGCGGGTGAAAACAGAGCTTCGAAACCGGAAGCACGCCTCTCAAAGTGGCGTGATGTTTTAAATCGGATGCATACCGAGGGGCTGTAATTATTCACCCGATTTTTATCGAGGTGGGTTTATGTCTCTGTTTAAACAGCTCTGGCTGGCAATCATCTTCTGGATGACACTGGCATTCCTGGGCAGCTTTCTGGTCAGCAGCCTATCTGCAAAATCCTACCTTGAAGCCCAGCTGTCGCTAAAGAATCTGGACAACGCCAACTCGCTGGCGCTCTCTATGGGCCAGAGCAGCGGTGGCACCGACACTCTGGATCTGTTTATCTCCACCCAGTTCGATACCGGTCACTATCAACGGATCAGCCTCAACGACCCCGAAGGCAACCTTATTGCACAACGACAGGATCAGCGTCCGATTCAGGATGCTCCCTCCTGGTTGATGCAGCTGTTCCCTATCCAGGCCCAGCCAGGTATCGCCCAGGTCACTCAGGGCTGGAGCCAGGTCGGCACGCTGGTTCTGGAAAGCCACTCCCGCTTTGCCTACCGACAGATGTGGGACAACACCCGCCAGCTGTTCGGATACTTCATAGTGGCGGGCCTGCTCAGCGGCCTGGTCGGCTCGTTTCTGCTGAAGTGGATCATCTCCCCGCTGCGCACGGCGGTCACGCAGGCCAAGGCTATAGGTAACCAGCAGTTTATCTCGCAACGGGAACCCAAGACCCGCGAGTTCCGGGATCTGGTACGCGCCATGAACCAGCTGTCAGACAAGGTCCGACTGACCCTGCGCACCGAAGCTGCGAAGCTAGATCAGTGGCGCACGCAACAGCAACACGACCGGGTAACCGGCCTGCTGGAACGCTCTCCCTTTATCGCGCGCTTCAATACCCTACTGCGCCGTGACGACGCCAGCTCCGGCGGTATCCTGATTCTGATCCATATCTGCGACCTGACCGATCTGAACCGCAGTGCAGGCCATCAGGTGATGAACCGTATGCTGAAGGAGTTTGGCATCACGCTGCAGCAGGAAGCCGAAGCCCATATGGGCAGCCTGACAGCACGCCTGAACGGCTCAGATTTTATCTTCACTCTGCCCGGTTTCCCCTCTGCGGAAGCCAGCACCCGCCACCTGCTGGAGAAACTGGATGACGTGATCGAGCGGCAGATGTTTGATACCGAAGTAAGACTACTCTCGGTGCACTGCCACTATCATGCTGGCGATTCCGCTACCCAACTGCTAGAGCAGCTCGACAAGGCACTCTGTGATGGCGCACTGCCCACCTCCCACACCCTGCCGGATGTCAGTGCTGAGCAACTGGAACCCTGGCGGGAAACACTGAGCACTGCATTGGCTGAGCGACGTTTTACGCTGGAAACCTTTCCGGTGGTCAATCTTCGCGGTCACCTGCTCCACAAAGAAGCGCCCGCCCGTCTTATCCAGCAGGACGGCAGCAAACTGAATGCGGGCACTTTTATGCCCTGGCTGAAACAGCTCAATATGGACACGCAGCTGGATCTGGTAGTCACCCAGCTGGCGCTGCAACAGCTGGAGCAACAGGGCGAAAGCATCGGTATCAACCTCTCCGGCAGTCTGCTCAGCGACCCGGCGGCCCAATCGGAGCTGGCGGCACTGGTGCGCAACCACACCCATATCGCCGGACATCTCTGGATGGAACTGCCAGAGGCGGGTGTCTACGCCCATCTGGACGGTTTCCGCCGCTTGTGCCAGCTGCTCAAACCCTATGGCTGTAAGATCGGTGTCGAGCACGTAGGCCACGAGATCTCACATATCGGCGACTTTCACGATCTGGGGTTGGATTACATCAAGGTGGATGGCGCTTTTGTACAGGCGATCGATACACAGGTTGGTAATCAGGTATTCCTGCGCGGACTCTGCACCATGGTGCACGCTATCGGCCTGATCGCCATCGCTGAAAACGTCGCTAACGAAGCCGAATGGAAGGTACTGGGGGAGCTGGGGATTGATGCCGGTACCGGCCCTTTCTTTCATCTGGATGACGCCTGAAGGCTGCACTTCTTTGACCAAAACCACCCAGAACACTGCTGTATGAATTTTGATCAATCCTTGCTTTTATCCCTATAGAAACCCTCACGCCCTATAAGCATCTGATTTTTCAACGTTTTGCATCTTACATGCAAAAAAGTCCAAACATTTAGCAAATGAGTACTGAGTGTATCGCTGATGAAACACTATGGTGTAAACCACGTGATACACGTTATCGATCTGTTGTTTACCAACGTCGGATTACGGCTGCCACCTTAGACAGTTGCTTTACGACCACACTCAGGGATGAACCGCATCTTTGAAAGGGACAGCAGTCGTGCAGTGCCGAAGTGATGTGAGCCGTACAACAGTTTTTATTTAAAAACCGAAGTACAAGCCTGGACAATCACGATGAAAACACTAAGAAAAATCGCTGTTATAGGCCTGACGTCCACGGCCCTATCCTTCGCACCAATCGCCGTTGCAGGTAACGGTGCCCCCAGCGGCCCCCACTACAATCTGAATATCATCGGTGTCGAGAATCCCAAAAAGTCTGATATGACCAACTCCAACCGGCACACCATCTTTGTACCTCTCTACAGTAAAAAAACCGGGGTAAACAGCACGGATGGCACCGCCATTGTGGACTCAAAAATCTGGCTAACCCCTGGTGCCGATTTCAAAGTTTGTGATGGCAACGGTTTCGACCTGGCGTATGGCTGCCCGGATGACGGCTTTGACCCTGACTGGAACGGCACCTACGTCAACGATGACGGCGACCTGGTTGAGATGGCGGACCGCAAAGCAGGCGCGGTGTTCCAGCTACCATGTAATACCAACCTCAGCGGCTATTACGATTCTAATGGTGACGGCAAGATCAAGGATGACGGCAGTGACAACGCGGTGGACCTGATCAACTGTAACCAAACCGTTGATACCACCGACGGTACGATCGTAGACATCGATGACACCGACCTGCGGTATGTTCCTACCATGCACTATCAAGTATGGGCGCGCGCACTGGGCAAACCAGGCGGTTCTGCCACAGTGACCACCTGTGCAACCGTTCAGGGCGAGATCGAATGTTCGATGGAAAATACCGTGCAATCCCGCACCAAAGGCAAATCCAGCTTTACTGACGTCACCAACGAGCTGACCTCGTTACTGGTGACCTACTGCTGGGAATACGATGCAGTCGATACGGATCTCTGTATCGATGAACGTATCACCCGCGTTGCGTTGTTTGCGGGTGATACCGAGGACTGGTTCTGGAATTACGATAATAAAGGACTTCGTCTGGCACAGCTTCGTTTCTACGAAGTGCCACAAGAATAACTACAACCCAACGTTTGACGGCGTTTTCGGGGTTATACATGAGTATAGCCCGATTTTTGAAAGGACACTCACGAATGAACAGATGTTTGCGGTTGGTCATCTCTACAGGCGTATTCGTTCTGGCTACATTAATAAGTCCGGCAAGCCTCGGGCTACCACAAGCCACCATAGAGAAAACCACCGTGGATTTCGGTACCGTCGAACAGGGTAGCCAGTTAACGAAAACATTCTCTTTAAGCAACACCGGTGATACGCCGCTGGAGATTCGTCATATTGAGGTCAGTGCCTTTGGTATGAAAGTACGAACCCGGCAGCAGATCGCGCCGGGCGAATCGGGTTTGATCAAGCTCAACTGGGATACCCGCCGCTATACAGGTTCTGTAGAAGAGCGCGCAATTATCCACCTGAGCGATCCGAATCGTCCCAAACTGCAGCTCACCCTCAAGGGACATCTGCAACCCCCAATCGATATCAAACCCAGACCTGCGTTCTACCTGAGCCAGTTTCAGGGCGAGAACCGCAACCGCAAACTGATCATCGAAAACCACCAGCCACACCCGGTGAACATTACCCGACTGGAAGCCCGTGGTGCGCACTTTATACCCAGCCTGAAAACACTGGATTCAGGGAAACGCTATGCGCTAACAGCAGAGGTCCCCAACCAGGTTTCGGTGGGTAAATACCGTGAATCCCTGGTCCTGCACACAGACGACCCCAAACACCCCCGCATCAGCGTGGAGGTTAATATACTGGTGAAGCCAGATCTTCACATCCAACCCGCCAAAGCGGATTTCGGGCACGTTCAGTTGTCGAAGGCCCGCAAGCATCCCCAGCTGGCGAAACTCCTGCAACAGCAGTTTGTTATTAAACGGCGGGCGGGCCGTATGACAATCAGATCAATCAGCTCGGATATCCCGTCGCTGTTGATCGACAGTGGGCCTATGCAGGATGTAAGCAGCTTTGCGCTCAATGCAGGATTGGATCTGGCACGACTCTCACCGGGTCCTATCTCCGGCAGCATAATACTGACCACCAACGATCCTGATCATCCCACTATCAGCATTCCGGTTTCCGGATTCATCGCGCAATAGGCCCCAAAGAACGTTGTGGATTGTACAGACAGACACAACAACTAACGGAAACCTAAAGCAGGTGCTCTCAGATCAGCCCGTCGTTATCATCATCGGGTAACAGATTCAGGTGGGTATGCATGCTGTCGCGGATTCTGCGGCGCTCCAGCATCTTGCGTTGTGCCGCGTCGGGCAGATCGGTAAAGCGGATCTGGTTCTTATCCACCAGAACCATCACCAGGTCTTCAATAACACGCACGAGCTCCATGTCGGTGGCGGCCAGTACCTGTTCTGATCCCATGGTACTGGCGATCAGTTCAGCCACGCCCTCCAGCCCTTCACGTTTCTCGATCTCCGGATCATAAGAAAGCTGGAGAGGTTCAAACCCCTCCAGCTCAATCTCGCTCACGGCAACGATTTTGCCGCCATCATCCTTCTTTACGTAGGGCATCTCAGGCCTCGGTATACATCCGCTGATTACCTCAGTTTAGTCAGTAATCAGGTTACCGCTATCCTTCAGGTCATCGATCAGTGATGACTGATCAACAACGTTATTAACATCGATGTAATCGGATACCAGATTCACGCCGTTAAGCTGGATACTCTGATCCACCGCTGCCTCATCGTAGCCGCCGCTGAAACCGGCAGTGGTACTGATGTTAAGGACGGTGTCACCCGATTCATTCAGACCGAAGTGGAGGTAATCGGTCAGGTCCCCGTTCTCTTCATCCACCAGTAGCTGGCTCAGATCAAGCACGTCACCACCATTAGCTTGTGGCTGAGCGTTGAAATCGGTGACCACATCCAGCGCAGGATCTCCGGCACTGCCACCATCGTTGAGGTGCCAGGCGAATACATCGCTGCCATCACCGCCGGTCAGGGTATCGTTTCCACCCAAGCCGCTGATGGTATTGGACGCTTCATTACCACCGAGGGCATTATCAAACTCATCCCCCGCAATGGTATCCGCATCACCTTTAATCTCGATATTGATGCTGTCACCGGCACTGTCACCGTCCGAATCCTCGACTGTGAACGGTGCTGTCAGGGTAATATCTGAGGATTCGCTGAAGTAGGTGACGCTCAGATCGCCTGGCACCAATTTGTAACTTGCGCCGTCAGAGGAGCCGAAAACGATAAACTCGATCGGTTCATCGAAGTCCAGCATAACCGTGCCCTGATCCGCGATATCGCTGATATAGATCTTGGTGCCCGGCAGATCGGTGTAGGTCAGTGATTCAGGATCGGTCATCAGATCGAACGGGGCTTCGGTATAGGCGATGTACCAGAGATCTTCCGCTTTGTTACCCGGATCGCTGACAGAGAAGCTGAATTCGGTCACCGTACCACCTTCAAAGTACATAAACAGATGATCTTCTTCATCGGCTAGGCCATCCACATTCTGACCAGTCCCCACCCCCATGGTATTGGAGCTGGTGTTCACGGTACTGGCAGCAAAGGCGCCGGTGCCTCCATTCGCATCCGGGTCCCACTCAAAACCAAAGAAGGTTGTGGAGATCTCTGCAGTTACCGGCCCTGAGGTGGTCTGCAGCATAAATTCGGCCGTGTTACCGCCACTGAGATCGCCGCCGATGGCAACGTCACTCGACAACGTTTGCAGCGGCATATACTGCTCATAGGTGTAGCTGCTGAGGTCTTCGTTCAGCGTCAGGGTAAACACCAGCGTTCCATCTTCGAGGGTACCCGTTACGGTTTGGCTGTCAGGATCAGAGTTGATCAGGACAGGCTCATTGCCCGCGTAAAGATCGGTGCTTGTTGTGATCTCACCCCAATCGAACGTCTGTGGATCATCTGCGGAAGGATCAACACTCAGGCTACCGACAATTTTGGTTTCGCCATTAAGACCAATACCGTGGGATACAGAGAGGATCTCCGGCTGATCATCGATCTGGTTGATCACGATAGTGCCCGGCAGCGAGTCATCACCATCGGTATCGGTAGCCACAACCCCGATATGGAGTTCCTGACTGTCGTCCTGAGGCTGATGGTCGACCGTATCCAGCAGCGTGTAGCTGTAACTCACGGTGCCATCGTCCGGGTTGTAACCGGTAATCACCATCTCCTGGTCCTCATCACTGAACACTTCGATCGGTGAAATCGCAGTCGCACCGTTCAGGTCATCGATCTCCAGCGTATTGATGATCAATACCCCGCCGATGGTCACGCTGAAGGTGATGGAAGCCAGACCATCCGGCGCTGTGACTTTGAACGAGCCATTGGTGGTTTCACTGTCATCGGCTGGGGATAGCAGGCCTAGATCGAATACGTCTCCCTCGCTGCCATTCATATTCAGAGTGACGCCCTCGTCATCGGGTTCGACGGTAATAGTCACTGTGGCTGTATCGGTTTTATCGCCGTCGCTTACCTCATAAACGAAGCTGTCTTCGCCGAAGAAGTTCTCATCCGGGATATAGGTAAAGGTGCCGTCACTGTTCAGGGTTAAGGTACCGTGGCTGACATCACTCACCGGTGTGGTATTCACCGTGAGGCTGTCGCCATCCACATCGGTATCGTTAAACAGCACGCCTTCCAACGGATCACCGTCCACAGTTAAGGTGGTGTCTTCCAGAATGCTGTACTGATCGTCGGCTGCCAGCGGTGCATCGTTGTCCGGCGTTACGGTGATGGTCACTGTGGCGGTATCGGTTTTATCCCCGTCACTCACCTCATAGACAAAACTGTCCTCGCCGAAGAAGTCTGGGTCAGGGATATAGGTAAAGGTGCCGTCACTGTTGAGGGTCAGGGTACCGTTGCTCACATCACTCACCGGTGTGGTGTTTACCGTGAGGCTGTCGCCTTCGACATCACTATCGTTAAACAGCACGCCTTCCAGCGGATCACCGTCCACGGTCAGGGTGGTGTCTTCCAGAATGCTGTACTGATCGTCGGCTGCCAGCGGCGCATCGTTGTCCGGTGTGACGGTGATGGTCACCGTCGCGGTATCGGTTTTATCGCCATCGCTCACTTCGTAGACAAAACTGTCTTCGCCGAAGAAGTCCTGATCAGGCACGTAAGTGAAGGTACCGTCGCTGTTGAGGGTCAGGGTGCCGTGGCTGACATCGGATATCGGAGTGGTATTCACCGTGAGGCTATCACCCTCCACATCGGTATCGTTAAACAGCACGCCGTTCAGCGGATCACCATCCACGGTCAGGGTGGTGTCTTCCAGAATGCTGTACTGATCGTCGGCTGCCAGCGGCGCATCGTTGTCCGGCGTTACGGTGATGGAGACCGTAGCGGTATCAGTTTTATCACCGTCGCTGACCTCGTAGACGAAGCTGTCTTCACCGAAGAAATCCTGATCAGGTACGTAGGTGAAGGTGCCGTCGCTGTTGAGGGTCAGGGTACCGTGGCTGACATCGGATACCGGGGTGGTATTCACCGTCAGGCTGTCGCCCTCCACATCGGTATCGTTAAACAACACGCCGTTCAATGGGTCGCCATCTACGGTCAGGGTGGTGTCTTCCAGAATGCTGTACTGATCGTCGGCTGCCAGCGGCGCATCGTTGTCCGGTGTGACGGTGATGGTCACCGTCGCGGTATCGGTTTTATCGCCGTCGCTCACTTCGTAGACGAAGCTGTCTTCGCCGAAGAAGTCCGGGTCAGGCACATAAGTGAAGGTACCGTCACTGTTGAGGGTCAGGGTGCCGTGGCTGACATCAGATATCGGGGTGGTGTTCACCGTGAGGCTATCACCCTCCACATCGGTATCGTTAAACAGCACACCGTTCAGCGGATCACCGTCCACGGTCAGGGTGGTGTCTTCCAGAATGCTGTACTGATCGTCCAAGGCTTCCGGTGCATCGTTGTCCGGCGTTACCGTGATGGTGACCGTAGCGGTATCAGTCTTATCGCCGTCACTCACTTCGTATACGAAACTGTCTTCACCGAAGAAGTCCTGATCAGGCACATAGGTGAAGGTACCGTCGCTGTTGAGGGTCAGGGTGCCGTGGCTGACATCGGAGACCGGGGTGGTGTTCACCGTGAGGCTATCACCCTCCACATCGGTATCGTTAAACAGCACACCGTTCAGTGGGTCGCCATCCACGGTCAGGGTGGTGTCTTCCAGGATGCTGTACTGATCGTCGGCTGCCAGCGGTGCATCGTTGTCCGGTGTGACGGTGATGGTCACCGTAGCGGTATCAGTTTTATCGCCGTCGCTCACTTCGTAGATGAAGCTGTCTTCGCCGAAGAAATTCGCATCTGGGATATAGGTGAAGGTACCGTCGTTGTTGAGGGTCAGGGTACCGTGGCTCACATCACTTACCGGTGTGGTATTAACCATCAGGTTATCACCCTCAACGTCGGTATCGTTAAACAGCACGCCGTTCAGCGGATCACCATCCACAGTCAGGGTGGTGTCTTCCAGAATGCTGTACTGATCGTCCGCCGCTACCGGTGCATCGTTAACCGGATTAACCGTGATGGTGACAGTGGCCGTATCGGTTTTATCGCCGTCACTTACCTCATAGGTAAAACTGTCCTCGCCGTAAAAATCTTCATCAGGCGTGTAGGTAAAGGTGCCGTCGCTGTTAAGTACCAGGGTACCGTTGCTCACGTCTGACACCGGTGTGGTGTTTACCGTGAGCTGATCACCATCGGGATCTGTATCGTTAAACAATACCCCCTCTATCGGCTGACCATCGGCAACCAGCGACAGGTCTTCATCCACATCGTAGGTGTCGTCCTGAGCCAGTGGCGCTTCGTTGACCGGATTAACCAAGATCGAAACAGTCGCGGGCCCAGAGGTATTGCCAGCCGCATCAGATACTTCATAACTGAAGGAGTCTTCTCCAACATAATCGTCATTCGGGCTGTATGTGATAGCACCGGTATCCGGATCAATCGACAGATCTCCAAACTGCGGTTCAGATACGATGGTCAGTGTGCTGGGCAACAGGTCGCCGTCGGGATCGGTGTCGTTAGCCAACACATCGATTACAACTGAATCGTTTTCATTGACCTCGGCGTTGTCGTCAGCCGCAACCGGTGGATTACTTTCCGCCTGATCAAGTAACTCTGGATCGGCAAGCTGCTCAACGTCACCGGCAGCAGCGGTGGGCGGGAACAGGTTGGGAGAGAGTTCTTCCACGATACGCAGCAACCGCACGAAGTTATGCCCCTCATCCTGAGACTCACCACCGGCGGGTTCCGGCAGTACCGCGCTCAGATCCTGGCCGGTCTCGAGTGCTGCCAGTACCGTGGCAACTGAATCGTCAGAGATAGCGCTTTGCTGGGCTGCCAGGTACTCATCCGACAGCATCTCCTGGGTCATGGTCACTTCGACGGGCTGATCCAGCTTCATCGGGTTGCCGTCGGCCAGGTCCAGATCAACCGAACCGCCGTTGGCAGGGATCACCACATCGCCCTGAAATAACTGATCACCTGATTTCAGCAGGCGCATCTGTCCTTCGCTGT
Source organism: uncultured Marinobacterium sp. (assembly GCA_947501565.1). Classification (GTDB taxonomy): domain Bacteria; phylum Pseudomonadota; class Gammaproteobacteria; order Pseudomonadales; family Balneatricaceae; genus Pontibacterium. The sequence continues at coordinate 38,394 of CANMWJ010000004.1, read as the reverse complement.
TACGCACGTAAACTTCGCCGGTAACAGCTTCAACCGTTGCAATTAGGGTATCTGTAGCCATGGAGTCGCCCTCAGGGTTAAGTTCACCATATCCTGAGGGTAGTGTTCGGCGGGAAGATCAGACCTGTACCCAAGGTACAATATGATTATTTTTCACACAGCAGTATTCAAACCACTGAAGTTTCACTTTCCTTCAACATCAGCACCAGTTGAATACGGTCGCGGGCGCCGGATTTGGCAAAGATTGAGGAGAGGTGTGCTTTTACCGTACGTTCGGTAATACCCAACGCGTCGGCGATCTCACGGTTGGTTGCGCCACGGGCGACCTCGCTGGCGACCATCTGTTCACGCTCGGTCAGCTGATCGTACAACCCACCTGTGCCCGCCGCATCCGGATTGAGTTTATCAACAGTTACGCTGATCAACTTTTCGATAAACCGTGCCCCTACCCAGTGGCCACCATGCTCGACCACTAAGGCAATTTCACGCAACTGATCCGGCACTGCCAGCACGTGACAATAACCCGCCGCACCGGCACGGAAGACCTGCAGCGCCTCGTTGTCATTGGGTACGTTGGATAACACCACCACCGGCTGTCCGAGCTGTTTCACCTGCGCCAGCCACTCGATCCGTTCGGGTACCGACAGACGGGTAAAATCGAGCCAGATCACGCCATCGCCATGACAGATCGCCGCTACCTCAGAGGGCTGGCGTACCGTAACCGAGTCGGCAAACGCCTGATGCCAGCGCACCGGCGACAATGGTTTCTTGCTGACAAATACATGCATGTTTAACGCTCCGACAGGGCGTACTGTTTGGCCCTGAGTACCGGTTTCAGCAGGTAACTGAGGATGCTTTTTTTACCGGTCAGAATGTCCACTTCCGCGACCATGCCGGGAATGATCGGCCGCCCTTCGCCAAGATCCGGTTTGAAGGTCCGTACCCGTACCAGATAAAACGGGTTACCCTCCTCATCTATCACCGTATCGGCGCTGATATGTTCCACCGTGGCGTCCAGCCCACCGTAGACCACGAAGTCGTAGGCGGTGAACTTCACCAGTGCGTCCTGCCCCGGCCGTAAAAATGCGATATCGCGCGGGTTGATACGCGCTTCCAGTAGCAACGCATCATCCAGCGGCACCACTTCGATCACCTCACGCCCCGGCAGCACAACCCCGCCGATGGTGTTGTAGTAGAGCCGTTTGACGGTACCGCGCACCGGTGAGCGCACGGCCGTCTGCTCCACCCGGTCTGACAACCCACGACTGCTCTCCCGCAGGGCATTGATGCGGGCAGTGGTGCGTGACAGCTCTTCGCGTACGGTGTTTTTGAAATCCAGCTCCACCTCGTCCAGCTTGCCCTGCGCCTCATCGATCGCTGCCGTGATCCGTTTGATCTTGGCGTTGGCCTGCGCCCGCTCTCCCCTCAACCGCGATACCTCACGCCGCAGACGTAAGAGATCGATTTCGGAGACAGCCCCCGAGGAGAGCAGCGGCTCACTGACCCGTAACTCTTTCAGGGCAAAACTGTACCCCCGATCCAGCTGCGCTTTATGGGCTTTTACCTCCTGCAACTCCTGCTCGCGCTGGCGAATCTGTTTACGGGCGATGGTCTTGGCCGCTTTCAGCTCATCCATGCTGGAGCGGTAGAGTGTTTGTTCCTGCGCCACTACATCGGCAGCGGCCTGCTGCAGCTCTGCATTGACCTCAAAGTCACGCTCCTCCGCCACCGCCTGCAAACGGATCGCTTTAACCTCCAGCGATAACAGCTCGGCCCGGCTCTCACGGAACGATGCGGCAGAACGGGTCGCGTCCAGTTTTACCAGCAGCTGACCCGCTTCAACGGCGTCGCCTTCCGCCACCGCCAGTTCGGTGACCACTCCGCCATCCTGCGATTGCACCACCTGCACCTGACGCGATGGGATCACCTTGCCTTCACCACGGGTAACTTCATCGATCTCGGCATAGGCTGCCCAGGTCACCAACGCAATCACCACCAGCGCGATCACGTACAGCAGCGCCCGTGTACGGACCGGGTTCTGTTGGGAGATGGCGCGGTCCGCATCCTCCAGCCAGTTCAGCTCCTCAGCGTCAGCCACCGGCAACCAGTTATCCAGCGAGCGCCCCAGTGAAACGGGTTCGCTGTCCTTTGGGGTATTCGGTTGGGGATCTGGTCGTTCGCTCATACCGCCCTCCCGATCCGCCCTTTGCGTAGCGCCTCCACCACCTGATCTCGCGGGCCATCAGCGACGATCTTGCCTGCGTCGATTACCAGAATCCGGTCGACCAGCTCCAGCAACGAGGTCCGATGGGTGATCATCAGCATGGTTTTGCCCGTGCAATATCCGTGCAGCTGAGCCAGGATGGCCGATTCCGAGGCGTGGTCCATCGAGCCTGTCACCTCATCGAACAGCAACAACGGCGGATCCTGAATCAGCGCCCGCGCCAGCCCCACCGCCTTGCGCTGGCCACCGGAGAGGAACTCGCCCCGCTCGCCCACGTTCATATCAAAGCCTTGCGGATGGGTGTTGATAAACTCGCCCAGATCCGCCACTTCAACCGCGCGCTCCAGCGCCTGCTGATCCACCAGCGGATGGCCCAGCGTCAGGTTCTCGCGCAGAGAGCCGTAGAACAGGGTCACATCCTGGGGTACGTAACCGACCTGTCGGCGCAGCTCAGCCGGATCAAGCTGGCGCATATCGATGCCATCCACCAGCACTGTGCCTTCGGTAGGCTGATACAAGCCCATGATCAACCGCTGCAGGGTGGTCTTACCGGACCCTACCCGGCCCAGCACAGCAACCCGCTCTCCCTGTTTGATATGAAAGGAGACACCCCGCAGGGTTGCCATTTCGGCGCCGGGATAGGTGAAATTCACATGCCTGAACTCGATCTCGCCGCGCAGGCTGCCGCGGGAGAAAAACTGCTGCTCTTCGGGACGTTCCACTGGCAGCTGCATAATCTCGTTCAGTGCGGTGAGTGCGGTACGTGCGTTGTGATATTGGGTGAGCAAACCCGCCACCTGCGCCAGCGGCACCATCGCCCGATTGGCCAGCATGGTACAGGCGATCAGTCCACCCAGGCTGAGTTCACCCTGAGAGATCAGGTAGACACCGGTCACGATGATGCTGACGCTCACCAGCTGCTGCGCCCAGAGCGCGACGTTGATGTTGCTGGTCGCCAGCAGCCTCAGCTCCACCCCGACCTGATCGAGAAATGCCGCCGCCCGCTCCCAGCGCCGTTGCATCATGCCCTCAGCCCCCATCGATTTCAGCGTATCCAGCCCCACCAGCGTTTCGATCAGGATGGAGTTGCGCATGGAGCTGGCGCGATAGGTACTTTCGGTGAGTTTGCGCATCTTGCGCTGGATGGAGATCGCATAGAGCAGGATCACCAGAATACCGACGATCAGCGGCAGCACCATGCTCTGGGCTATCCAGCCCAGCACCAGAATAAAGATCAGGGTAAAGGGCAGATCGATCAGCGCAGTGAGGGAAGCGGAGGTGATAAAGTCCCGTACGGTTTCAAAGGAGCGCAGATTCGCTGCAAAGGCCCCCACGGAGAGCGGTCGCTGCTCCATACGCAAACCCAGCACCCGCTCCATGATTCGCATCGATAGCAGCAGATCAACCTTTTTCCCCGCCAGATCGAGCAGATATCCACGCATGGTGCGTAATACGGCATCGGCCAGCAGTACGATCCCCATACCGATCGCCAGCATCCAGAGGGTTTCAAAAGCGTGATTGGGCACCACCCGGTCGTACACGTTCATGGTGAACAACGGCAGTGCGAGGGCAAACAGGTTGATAAAGAAGGCGGCCAGCAGCACATCCCGATAGAGCGACAGGTTCTCGCGCATCGCGCCCCAGAACCAATGCCGCTGCTGGCTTTTACCCAACTCCGGTGTACGGTTGTCAAAGAGAAATCGGGGACGTACGTAGATTACAACACCGATGTAGAGTTCCTGCAGCTGGCTGGCGGGTATCGCTTCGGCGCTTTCGGAACATTCAGGGAATATAACTTTCGCCTGCTTGCCATCGCTGCTCCACTCCATCAGCAGACAAGCATCGTTGTTTTTCAGCAGCAGTACAGCCGGCAGTGCCCGCTGTTTCAATTTGGCGAGGGGTTTAGACAACACCCGGGTGACCAGACCGGCACGCGCAGCTGCCCGCCCAAACAACGAAGGCGTAAGGTGCTCATGCTCAAGTGGCAAGCCGGCCAACAGAGAGTCACGGTTGATACTCTTACCATGAAACGCACTCAACACCAGCAAACACTCAAGCAGGGCGTCGATGTCCGTCTTGGCGTCCATGGCGACTCCTGTTTTGTGGTGACCGAAGCTCCCTGATTAACAGCACGGTCACTTCCTACAATCTAGTCGAAATGTGTTGGAAGTAGAAAACTGACGTTCACTTTATGAACAACTCTCAACAACACGCTACTTTGCAGCGAAGCTATTCAAGTCGGTATCTGCGGTTTTGAGACATGGGATTTAACCATACCCTTTGCCCACTTGGTCAGTACGTTGGGCATTGCGTTGCAATGGCCAACCTACACGAGAACTGAAACCCGTTGGTTGGTGACGAGCGCAAGCGACTCCCAACAAGACAGCCGAATCGCAGATAGATCTGGTTATAAAATCAGGCCGTTTCCTTGATAGCCCATCATCACATCTCGACGATGAACCAAATAAAAACCCCGTGACCTGAGGGTGCAGGCACGGGGTTGGGAGGGATACTAGAACGATTGCCCGGTAAACCGGGCGCACTGGATCCTAAGTTTAGTCTATAGTTTCCGGTTCCATGATCTGAACTGACTGAATATGTTTCGCCGGGTTGTTGAAACGCTCTTCAAGCAGCTGCCAGCGCTGCTGCGCCAGCTCCAGATTTGTCTCCTTCACATGACCAAACCCTTTGATCTCCAGCGGTACGGACGCGATCTCAACCGCCGTATTGAGGTTTTCCACCCGTAACAGGGCGATCACCTTCTCGATACGTTTACGGTAGTCATCGATCAGCGCACGCTCCTGACGACGTTCAGCCGAGTAACCGAACGGGTCCAGCGCACTGCCACGCAGGTGTTTAAAGCGGCTGACGATCTCCAGCGCTTTATACATCCATGGACCAAACTCGCGTTTCTTCAGGTTGCCGGTTTCCGGATCACGCTTCGAGATCAGCGGCGGCGCCATATGGAACTTGAGCTGGAAGTCACCGGTGAACTGACGTTTGATGTTCGCCAACCAGGCACCGTCGGTGTAGAGACGGGCTACTTCGTACTCATCCTTATATGCCATCACTTTATAGAGGCTACGCGCCACCGCTTCGGTCAGCGTGGTGCTGCCCGGACGTACGCTCTCTTCCGCCACCTGTACCTTCTCAACAAAGCTACGGTACTGCTCGGCGTACTTGTTGTTCTGATACGCCACCAGATCCTTAGTGCGGCGTTTGATCATCTCACCGACAGTTTCTGACAGTACGCGCCATTCCGGTGTCGGGAAGCCCTGTTCCATCAGTTTTTCGATCTGCGCCGGATCATACGCCATCAGACGGCCCAGCTTGAACGCACGCAGGTTGTAGGCCACAGCTACACCGTTCTTCTCGATCGCCGCTTCAATGGAGCTGAGCTGCACCGGCAGCCAACCCATCTGGCAGGCGTAACCCAGCAGCATGATGTTGGCACCGATGGTGTCGCCAGTCAGGCGCATTGCGACATCGGTGGAGTCGAAGAAATGTGCGTTACCGTTGCCGGTAAAACGTTCCAGCGCCTGACGCATGTCAGAAACCGGGATATGGAAATCACCGTCGCGGGTGAACGCACCGGTTACGGTTTCGTGGTCATTCACCACCGCCTGAGTGACACCCTGACGCAAGCGCGACAGACCTTCATCACTGGCGCTGGTCACGATGTCCGCGCCGATCAGCAGGTTGGCCTTGCCGGTGGAGAGACGGGTCGCGTTCAGATCTTCCACGGACTGGCCGATCTTCAGGTGACAGTAGACCGCACCAAACTTCTGCGCCATACCGGTCAGATCCAGCACCTGCGATGCCTTACCTTCGGATTGCGCTGCGTCACCCAGCAGGGAGGAGATGGTCACCACGCCGGTACCACCGATACCACATACCAGTGCACCGTAGACACCGTCGGCCTGTGCGACAGCAGGTTGCGGCAGTTGTTCAAAGATCGCTTCGGAGATCTCCACCCCTTTGCCTTTTGCCAGCTCGCCACCTTCGATGGTGACGAAACTTGGGCAGAAGCCGTTTACACAGGAGAAGTCCTTGTTACAGGCGGACTGGTCGATAATACGCTTACGGCCCAGCTCGGTTTCCAGTGGCTGAACGGAGAGACAGTTGGAGGCCTGACCGCAATCACCACAACCTTCACAGAGGCGGTAGTTGATGTAAGCGCGTTTGGACGGATCGTCCGCCAGACCACGCTTGCGACGACGACGCAGTTCGGTGGCACAGGTCTGCTCATAGATCAGCACGGTGACACCCGGCATCGCCTGCAGCTCTTTCTGCACGGTGATCAGCTCGTCGCGGTGGTAAAGATCGGTACCCGCCGCAAACTGATTCTTGTCAAGCTTATCCGGATCGGCGCTTACCACTACAACGCGGGTCGCCCCTTCCGCTTTCATCTCATGGGTGATCGCCTGTACGGTCAGCGGGCCATCGTGAGCCTGGCCCCCTGTCATCGCCACGGCATCGTTAAAGAGGATCTTGTAGGTGATGTTCACACCCGACGCGATCGCCTGACGAATGGCGTTAGAGCCGGAGTGGTAGTAGGTACCGTCACCCAGGTTCACAAAGGCGTGATCCTGATCGACAAAGTGCGCAGCACCCGCCCAGGTCGCACCTTCACCGCCCATCTGGGTGAAGCTGATGCCATCGCGGTCCATCAAACGTACCAGATAGTGACAGCCGATCCCCACCAGCTGGTTAGCGCCATCCGGGGTTTTCGTGGAGCTGTTGTGCGGACAACCGGAACAGAAATACGGGGTACGATCCACATGCTCACGCGGTACCGCCAGTTCGCGGTCGGTCTGGTCGAGCATGGCGATCCAGTTGGTCATGGAATCGGAGGTGTGATACCCCTTGAACCAGTTCACCAAGACACGTGCGATCAGTGCCGGGGTCAGTTCGCCGTTGGTCGGCAGCTGCTCTGCACCGTTAAAGTCACGTTTACCCATGACGCGTGGACGCAGGGTTTCCGGCATATCGTAGAGCACGTCTTTGACCTGGGTTTCCAGGAACGGACGTGACTCCTCGATTACGATCAGTTCGTCTACCGATTCGGCAAACTCACGCAGCAAGCTCTCCTCCAGCGGCCAGGTCACAGCCACTTTAAATACCGCCAGACCCAGAGCTTCGCGCTGCTCTTCGCTGATACCCAAGTCTTCCAGCGCTTCCAGCGTATCGATATAACTCTTACCGGCCGTGACGATACCCAAGCGACGCTGGTTCACATCCTTGGTAACCCGGTTGAGTTTGTTTGCGCGGATAAACGCTTTGGCAGCCGGAATACGCGCCACCGCCATACGGTGGTCCTGATCGACAGACTGATCGGGCCAGCGGATATGTACGCCACACTCAGGCATCTCAAAGTCGGTCGGCAGTACAGTCTGTGTACGTTCCGGGTCCACATCCACCATGTACCAGGATTCGGCAATATCAGACACCGACTTCACCGCCACCCAGACACCCGCGTAACGAGAGAGCTGGTAAGCGATCAGGCCGTAATCGTAGATATCCTGTACGGAGGAGCACTGCATCACCGGGATACACAAACCGGAGAGCACGTATTCACTCTGCTGCTGGATACTGGAGGAGCGGCTCATCGGGTCGTCACCCACCGCCATCACCACACCACCGTTCGGATGTGTACCCCAGAGGTTGCCGTGGTGCAGCGCGTCAGCCGCCTGATCGACACCCGGTCCCTTGCCGTACCAGAGGCCGAAAACGCCGTCGTATTTACTGGAACCGAAGAAATCGACCTGCTGAGAACCCCAAACGGAGGTGGCAGCCATCGCTTCGTTTACGCCAGGATTAAATTTGATACTGCGCTCGCCCAGCGCTTTTTCCACGCCTTTGGCGTTCTGGTCAAAATGACCGAAAGGTGAACCACGGTAACCGGAGATAAAACCTGCGGTGTTAAGACCTGCTTCCCGATCACGGCGGTGTTGTTCAAAGGTAAGACGCAGGTACGCCTGGTTGCCGGACATAAAGACCGGGCCTTCCTGCTGAATGTAAGGTTGTTCCGGAAGTTTTTTTGGTGCAGACATAATCACTTTCCTTAAACTATGTACAGCCAACGACATCACACTGATGGCTTACTTCAGGCAGCTGCCGGGTTATGCCATCTTGGCTTTTACCTTCAGCGGAATGGGCTTCACCACACCTTCACCGGTGATGATCTTCTCTCCCTGCTCATCAAAACATTCGGTCGACAGGGTGACTGTGTTGCTATCGCGATCGATCGCTTTCACGGTGACCACCGCACGGTAGTTACGACCAAAAAACGCCGGACGTAGGAACTCCGCACTCTGCTTCAACCAGAGCGCGCCCATGCCGGGCATATCCATACCTAACAACCCGGAAAACTGAGAAACGGAAAACATGCCGTGGGCGACACGTTCGCGGAAAATGCTGGCGGCGGCGTACGCCTCATCATGGTGGGCAGGATTCCAGTCGCCTGAAATCTCTGAAAATTTCACTGCATCCTCATAATCGATGCAGTACTGTTTCTCGGCGGACATGCCCACGTGCAGGTCGTCTACCGTCATACAGCCGGTCGGCTTAGGTATTTCCATTGATGCCTCCTCGCTCACGAGACTCGTTCTTATCGTAGGGAACGGGCGTAAGCCATCGGGCACAATCAGCAGATACCGCACGCCCACGCGCAGCACCTGTGCTTTGCACTCGGTCATCCCAGCGGTTGCCTGCGCTGGAATCACCACTCACCCCACGTTCCTTGATCCACAAACCATCTTGCTCAGGTGCGTTTGGCCATGTTCGGCACGGCTCTTCTATTTGCGCGACCTGGTCTATTTGTTCCAACCCTTCACCGACACTGAGCACTACATGCAAAGATGCTGATATAGCGACCCTTGCAGCATTTGATCAATTGGCAACCTGATCATCGAATGTTCAGCAAAGTCGATTGTTCAAATGATGAAATCATCCGGGTTCTTTACGAACCGATAGGAGTAAGAGCAACAGGAGTGCCAAAAATACACTTAAGTTTAAGAAGGCTTTTGTTGATTAATTAACCCACTGGTCCATAATCAACTTTATGACTGTTGGTAGACCGCTTGCATTTGACCCCGAAACAGCACTGGAAGCTGCGATGCACGCCTTCTGGAGCGATGGTTATGAAGCCTGCTCAATGCAGAAACTGCTTCAGGCCACCGGTTTGTCGAAAAGCAGTATCTACCAGACCTTTGGCGGTAAACACGCCCTCTTCACCCGCTGCCTTCACCTTTATCAGCAACGTTCAGCGAACCGCATGACAAACCTGCTGGAAGAAGCCCCGTCTGGCATGGACTTCCTGCGCAACATTATGAATGCGGTACTGAACGACCGGATCGATAACGCGGTACCCCGCGGCTGCTTCATGATGAACACCGCCAGCGAAATGGGACAAACCGACCCGGAGATCGCCAAGGTAGTGAACGACAGCCTGACTCGCTTCCGTAGCGTCTTTCAGGCCGCGGTGGAACAGGCTCAACGCGAAGGCGAGATCCCGCCCGAACGCGATGCTGCTGAATTAGCGGCTTATCTGGTGACCTGTATGGGCGGTCTGCGTACCATGGTAAAAGCGGGCGCGGACGACAAACTGGTGAAAAGTACCGTGAATATCATGCTTGGGGCGCTGCCCTGAGTTTTTTTGCCCCCTTAAGGACCAATCAGTCCTAAACTTCTCTTAAGCGATCGATAAAGAGGAGTTCCAGCATGAGCACTCAGACACCCGCCCTCCTGAACCTTCCCGCTTTAGATATGAACAGCGCCAATACCAGCCAGCAAGCAGTGCTGCAGAAGGCGCTCGACCAGGTTGGTTTTATCCCCAACATGTACGCCCATATGGTGCACTCGCCGGGATTACTGGATACCTACTTGTACGGCTACAGCCATTTCCGTGACAACAGCGAACTGACACCCGTCGAGCAGGAGGTAATATTCCTGACGATCAGCCGGGAGAACAGTTGCCATTACTGCGTCACCGCACACAGTATGCTTGCGGATAAAATGTCGGGCGTACCCAATGAAGTGACTCAGGCGATCCGCGATAATGCGCCGATCGATGACCCCAAACTTGCCGCGCTAAGCACCTTTACACAACAGATGGTAGAGAGCCGGGGTAACCCAACAGCTAATAATATTGAGGCATTCCTGGCTGCTGGTTACAGCCAACGCCACGCCCTGGAGATCGTATTGGCGATCGCCATCAAAACCCTGAGTAACTTCAGCAATCACCTCTTCAACACCCCGGTGGATGAGATGTTTGCGCCCTACCTTTGGCAGAAATAAGACCTGTTCCCGGATAATCCGGCCCTTACTGCACCTGCCGGTTATCCGGGCGATCACTCAGGGAGACCTTGCACTCGTTCCTGTGGTCAAACCGGTATGACCGACTTCAGTTCTCAGATCCATCTTTTATTGGTCGCGGTACCGGCCCTCTGGCTGCTTGGACTCAGTCTGCTGACAGCGCTGGGTAGCCAACTGATGATGCTCTACCTCGATTACCGTATTGATCGGGAGGTAAACGAAGCCCGCAGCACGGTACCCGATATCGATCCCAGCCATATCGCGATCGAACTGCGCGAGGAACGGGAGATCTGGCGCCATATTCGCCGTATCTCTGCCTATGTTGCCGCACTGGCGCTTACCGCGTGGCTGCTGGGTATGGGCGAGTGGCGATATCCCTAATCTCAGACATATAGCTTTTTCCAATCAAAGCCATTTGATAGATTAATTTTATCAAAAATCATCTCCGGACTAATATTTACCTATCGAAACGACAGACACTTATTCAGGAGATTCACCCCATGTTCCAGAACCGCGAAGGTCAATCCGTACCACAGGTCAGCTTCCCAACCCGCGTAGGCAACGACTGGAAAACCGTAACCAGCGACGACCTGTTCAAAGGAAAAACGGTCATTGTATTCGCGCTGCCTGGCGCCTTTACCCCGACCTGTTCCAGTACTCACCTGCCACGTTACAACGAGCTGGCACCGGTATTCAGCGCAAATGGTGTCGATGACATCATCTGCCTGTCAGTAAACGATACTTTCGTGATGAACGCTTGGGCGGAAGACCAGAACGCGGACAACATCACCTTCCTGCCGGACGGTAATGGCGAGTTCAGCGAAGGCATGGGTTTGCTGGTCGACAAGAACGATCTGGGCTTCGGCAAACGCAGCTGGCGTTACTCCATGCTGGTGAAGGACGGTGTCATCGAGAAGATGTTTATCGAACCCGATCTGCCAGGCGACCCATTTGAGGTATCCGATGCAGACACCATGCTGAACTACATTAATCCGGAAGCACAGCAACCGAAGCGCATCAGCATGATCACCAAACCAGGTTGTGGCCACTGCACTCGCGCTAAGAATGCACTGACCGAAGGCGGTTACAAATTTGAAGTGATCGAGTTGGGCAGCCACGGTGTGAGCTACTCCAGCCTGACCGCAATCTCAGGTCAGGGGACTACACCGCAGGTGTTCATCGACGGCGCTCACATCGGCGGCGCAGATGAACTGCAACAGTGGTTGGCAGCTCAATAAACCTGCCCAGCGGATAAAGATCTGAACCATTGATCTGAACTATTTATCCGAACTATAGATCTGCATACATTCTGCAATCCGCAGCCCGGTCTCACGCTGGGCTGCGGATCTCTGTTTTCAGCAAGGTGACACCTGTAAAGCCAGCTTTACAACATGCCAAAACCGGCTTTTCCGGCTTGCCAGCCCCGCCGCAAACTGCCCCACAAACCTGATCCAGATCAAACGCTCATTCCAGAATTAGGAATTTTTCCTATAACCGTTGTCTACACCCACTGCTATATTGATTAATTCCTAGGCAGTAGTATCCACACAATAATAAAACAAGCGAAACCACGGCCATGAATCACCATACTCTCTGTTCACACTGTCAACAGTTACTGAGCAAACGTCCCCACGATGTGCCTACGCAGTTTGCACGGGTAGATCGGATCTATAACCACACGCTGTATCACTGCAAACGTTGCGGCGCTTATTTCGGCCATATCCACGTACCACACCGCTGGCAACTGATGCTGGCACCGCCGAAACAACCACAGCTGGCGGCACGTCCGCAACAACGCTACCGGACCGCGATTCGGGCCTATTAAGCAGATAGCTAAACGGCACGATTCTCCAGCTCCCGTCTGACCGCCAGAACAACCAGATAGGCCCCCATCGCCGCCAGCAAGTGTTTGATCGGGTGGCCTCCCACTACGCCCAGTAGATCCGCTACCGGCTTATCCAGCATTTCGAAAAACTTCGCCAGCAGGTAGCAACCCAACAAACTCCAGAGATAGGCCGCTATCGCTGCTACCCGGGGGTTACGGTGAAGCAGTACGGGCAACAGTAACACCGGGAGAAACTGCACCAGCAGATAGAGACGCAGATCGCCCCTTCCCTCCAGCTCACTGAACAACCAATAACCCACAGAGAATAAGCCAATAATCAGCAGTGGCGGCAGCAGACGCTCGCCAATACGTGGCTGGATACAGCGGCTGATCAACCAGCTCATCAATGCCATAAAACAGAGACTCATACCCGCCCGATCCCAGGCCAGCCCCACCATATCCGGGGCCCAGTGGTAATAGGCCGAGCCGAAACCGGTTATCGCCAGTCCAGCGAAAAAAACGCGCAGCTGCCAGACTTCGGGTGCGGCCAGAATCGGGTTACATGTCTCCCGCCAACCCAGCCAGGCAATCCAGAGAAAAGGTACATTGCTGAGAATATTGGCGGCGTTGGGCAGACCGAACCAGGGCTGGTGATCGGCAAAGAGGTGGTAGTCCGGGGGTTGTTGGATCGGCGGCAGAAACAGAAAGACGGCGACGGCTAACACCGTCGCCAGAGCACTGAATATCAGCAGAGTACGAGCGGATTGGGCTGCCATCGTGTTACGGACCTGTTTACGCGTAACTTATCGCTCAACAGGTCCAGCCCTCCTGTGCGCTTATTTCACATATGGATTGCGGTTACCCTGGCGAAGTTCAATCAGGTCGTTGCGTCGACGTTCCCAATCATCCACAGGATCTTGCTTCGCCCAGGCCTCCAGCAACTTGCGCTGTTTCTTACTGATACGGATACCGTAGGTATCACGCATATAAAAGTAACTGCGCGCTACATCACCGCGGCGGTGAGGCGCTGGCTCGGCCGCACGTGCCTTAAAATCCACCTCCACATCGCAGGAGCCGTAACGCCGTCCCTCACCCGGAATCATCGCAAAGCTGTAGTTGGAGCGGTCGCCGTTTACCTCACCCACCGCAGGCACCAGGTTGTGCATATCCGCCTCCATCTGGCGGAATTTATTGTTCTTACGGCAGTTTTTACGCCCACCGTCCTGCCAGCACTGCAGCTGATGCCCGAACGCCCATGCAGGCATCACATGTTCCCATTCGATGCGCGATGCCCTTTTAGCATTCTTACGCGGTTCATAACCGCAGCTGTCCAGATCCGGGACCAGTTTCTTGCCCTTTTTAATGTAGTCACAGTTGCAGTAGAAGCTGACCGGCTGCTCGCGGTAGATATCCGCCAGTATCCGTTTGGACTTGGAGAAGGATGGCTGGGCGGCCTGCGCCACATTGATCAGCAGTAAAACAGAGAGTAGAACGCGAAAAATCACGAAGAATCCTCATCGTAAAAAGCACTCCCTGCTTATTTTTTATCCACCTCATTCCCTGATTGTTTTCTATTTCTAAACAATCTGAGGTGAAATGCTAATCAATCGCTCATTAACCACCCAACAAGCGATCAATTATTAATCATTAGTTACTCACCGCTGTCTTGCGCGATGAGCTTCGGATCTCTATGCCGGTAGATATTAAACCGGCTTCCCCGAAACGGAATCACCTCTTCCAGAACCGCGCCCAACGCCAGCGCCAGATTGATCGATGCCCGATTATCCTCATGGATCAGGCTGATCAGATGCAGATCGGGCAGTTGCTGCGCGGCCATCTGCCAAACGGCATTGGCAGCTTCACGGGCATACCCCTGCCCTTGCTTCGATGCCAGCAACGCCCACTTGATCTCGGGTGCGGGCCAATCGCCCGGATACCACAATCCCACAACGCCGATCACCTCTCCAGTATGTTTCTCTACAACTGTATAAGGACCGTAATTATGGATCTGCCAGTGACCGATCATCGCCGCAAGGGTTCGCCAGCTCTCCCCCTCAGTCAGCGCTTTCCCCGTTGTATAGCGGGTTTGCCCGGCATCCGCATAATAACGGTGCAACGGTTTCCAGTCGGATATGTTGGGGATACGAAGAATCAGGCGTTCGCTTTCCAGTAGATCGGGGATGAGGTAACTCATAGGCACTAAATCCGTTGCAGAATACCTGAAGTGTTGCCGCCGAGTGTAACACGATCCTGATAACAGGCAGCTGAACAGCTTCCCGGCCGTGGGATCGATAGCGTTGCCATCCGGTGTTATAGTGCGCCCCTTTTCCACATCAGTACGAGACCCACGCCGATGGAATATGAATTCAGTCAGGATCTTACCGGCCCGGAAGCCCGCTTTTCGATGGGACATGAAGCATTGGGCAGCTGGCTGACTCACGAGATCGGTGAACGTCGGGATAAACTCGCTTCTCTCTTCAAGGCGCTACAAGACCTGAATAAAAAAAGGGTCTGGGAGTTTCAACTCGACGGATTTGAATTTGATCTGTTATTGACCCGTGATGACGCTACCGTACGGGCCCACAGTCTGTCTGCCGATTCAGAGGTCAGGGAGGAAGATCTCGATTTCTACGATGCGGAATCGATCGCCCGTTGTGGACTGGAGGATTTTACCGCCCTGCTAGATGATTGGGCGGATTTTGTCGGATACGACGCCGCAAGTTGAAGCGGCGTCTGGATGCCTTTCCAGGCTATTCGTCAGGCACTGGCTAAAGAGCCCAGGCTGAACTGTTCACCCTGGCTTTCAACCACCAGATGGAGGTCACCATCGATCTCGACCTCCTGTGCCAGCTCCACCAGCTCATAAAATACGTTGCGAGCAATCAGCCCCTCCATACCAAAGCGCACCGCCAGATAGGGGGAAGGTTCATCGCTCCCCTCACTGTACTCGACCCGGATAGGCTGCTGGGCACCCGCCACAATCACATCGTCTGTTTTGCTGGTAAACACCAACTCCGGGCCCTGCTCACCCTCGCGACGTTCCAGATGCACAAACAGAAACGGCGCGTCATCCACCTGGATACCCACCTTTTCCACCGGGGTTTTCAGGAAAAAGTTGCCATCTTCCTGCCAAAGTACGCGGGAGAACAGTTTCACCATACGTTCACGCCCGATCGGCGTACCGTTGTAGAACCAGGTGCCGTCACGGGCGATACGCATGTCGATATCACCACAAAACTCGGGATTCCATTTCTCCAGTGGTGGCAGCTGCGCACCGTTTTTTTCGATCTCTTTGCTGGCTGCGGTCAGATCAAACCCCTGTTTACTCACCTGTTTTACTCCTTAACTTGCGTTCACTGCGACTCCACTTCCCACTGTAGTTTTTCCGTCACCCGGAGGCCACATTAAAATCACTCATCTAAGGTATAAAAACTTTCATCATATAACTCAATCACATGAAAAAGATTAATTGTTAGAATACTCAGCACTTAAAACATGAGCATTTAGACAGTAGAACGATGAAACAGGATCTAAGAGAGAAGTTTGCCGACCCGGACCGTGGCGTATACCTGATCGGTACCTGCCCACCGAAAGAGGGTACGACACTGGGACAGGCAAACGAGATTGCAGATAAGTTGCTGGCACGTCTGGGCCAGATCGACTTTGACGGCCTGATTGTCTACGACATTCAGGATGAGAGCAGCCGCACCGATGCACCGCGTCCGTTCCCATTTATGCGCACTCTTGATCCACGAATGTATTCCAAACTACTGCGCGAGAAGTCCGAACAACCGGTGGTGACCTATAAAAGTGTCAGCCAGCGAGATCGAGCCGACTTCGAAAATTGGCTGGAAGAAGCCTGGTACAACTACGGTGTGAAAGATATCGTGATGGTCGGCAGCCCGTCCGCTGATGGCGATATCAAACTGCCGCTGAGCGAAGCATACCAGGCATTGGGTGAACACGAGCTGGACTTCCAGCTGGGTGGCGTCACCATCGCCGAGCGTCACGCTAAAAAAGGCGACGAACACCTGCGCCTACTGGATAAAACCACCAACGGTTGTGAGTTTTTTGTCTCGCAGGCGGTGTATAACGCACAGGCCACTATCGACATGCTGAGCAGTTACGCACGTGAGTGCCGTAACCGTGGCGAGCAACCAAAACGCGTAATCCTGACCTTCACCCCTTGTGGCAGCGCGAAAACGCTGGAGTTTATGGAGTGGCTGGGCATCTCTGTACCGGATGCAACCCGCTGGCGTATTCTGGATTCCACCAACCCGCTGATGGAATCGATCCGCATCTGCCGCAGCAACCTGGAACAGATTCTGGATGCGGTGATCGACCTGGATCTGCCGATCGGTCTGAATATCGAGAGTCTGACCAACCGTAAAGATGAGATCGACGCTTCGATCCGTCTGTATAAACTGTTGAAAGCAACGCTGGATCTGCGTCTGGCGGAAAAACAGATCTGATCAGATCAATCTATTGCAGGGAAGTTACCGGACAGCGGTAGCTTCCCACTCTCCGACGGCCTTGCTAACCGTTTTGCAGCAACGAAGCGCTGTTACTGGATCTGAGCGGTTTCCAGCTTCTGGAGCTGCCCCTCAATCTCCCCCATCAACGTACGCAACTCACCGTATAACTTAGGTTCCCAGATCACCATCTGGCGCTCGATATCGATCTCGTATTTGGCGTTCAGCAGGAAATCCATGCCCAAGAGGCCGGATGTACCGCCACTGTTCTGATTGTCGATCACTAACGAGCTGGCACGGGGTACTTCATAGGGCCCGATCACAACGCTGTCCAGCTTGATGCGGTCGGTCGGCACCGTACGTCCATCTGCAACCCGCGCCACACCCGCTTTTTCATACTGCCCACCCAAGGAATCCACCGCGTTACGGTGCACCACCGTGGAAGAAGCCCCGGTATCCATCACCAGGTCCAGATTCACGGAGCGGCTTCCGTACACCATTTTTACAGGGGCGATAATGCGGTTGTTCACGATGTTGATCGGCATCTCAAGACGCTTGATCTCGGTCTCGACGCGACGCCTGTTACGCTTCAGGGTGGAACGGTTGGCGCGCAGGATACGATCCTGCATCACCTGCACTTCATCACGTTTGACCGGACGGGAAGTCTCTTTGAGCACGTCGAGCTGATCACGATAACGGTGCGGCACACGACCGATATTATCGACGTAGACCCGACGGCCATCTTCGTTGACGTAATGATAGATACCGGCGGACGCCGGTATGCAGAAACTGATTGTAAGTAACAGGGCAACAAGAATACGCACGGATTAAATTCCCTTTTTAGCGTCTTATTCCGTTCTGACAATCTGCCCAGTTTAAATTAACCAGCAAAGAGTGTCATGCTCTGTACGATAGGATGTAACTGATAGATACCGTAGGAGAGACCAATACCAAGCACCACCACCAGCAGATCGGTCCAGCGTCTCAGAGGCGGGTGGTAGAGATTGGGCCAGCGGACACGCAATACCCACTGTTTATAGAGCGAAAATATCAGGAAAAAGCTGAACAGAATGATCGAGGCCAGATCACCACTGCTGAACAGATGTAATCCGGCCCAGATGGCCACACCCGATAACAACGGATGCAGCACATAGCGGCGAATATTGCAGTGAATCACCGAGGCGGTGATCATAATAATCGACACCGGCATCAGGGCCAGCGTGAAATAGCGGAACAGCTCCGTTGGCTGCCACAAAATGATCTCGGAGGAGGTCGCTTTCCCCCAGATGATCTGCACCATCGCCACAATACTCAGAACCGAAATCCAGGTGCGATAAGACTCCGCACCGTAACGTTTAAACAGATAACGTCGTAAACCGCGAATTTCGGGAATCAGATGGACGAAAAAAAACAGGAACAACCCAGCCAACATTAGCAGCATGCATGTTTTCTCCCTTAGGCTTAAAAACTAGCATAGTTGCTGAATGACCGTTTTTCCTATCCAAAGAAGCCACTGAGGCCATTAAATACAAAGATCGCCACCACCAGCATAAAAACTGCCAGCAAACGCATCATCAAACAGAAGCGACAGATTTTCTTCGGTTTTTTACCGACCTTACCTGTGCCCTGTCCTGCTCCACCCGGTTGCACCTTAACCCCCTGCCAGCTTGACGGTGAACCCTTCCTTCTCCAGTGCCACCTTCAGTTTATCGCGGTGGTCACCCTGAATTTCAATCACGCCATCTTTGAGCGCGCCGCCGGTTCCACACACCTTTTTCAGCTTCTTAGCCAATGCTTTCAACTCCGGTGCAGCGAGTGGTACACCACTGATGGTGGTAACACCTTTGCCTTTACGGCCGGATGTTTCACGACGGATACGCACAACGCCGTCCAGATTATCGATTCGCTGCTGGTCGGCAAGCTCATCGCAGATGCAGTTATCCTGAGGTTTACCGCAATCCGGGCACATAGCGCCGTGTTCGGTGGAATAAACCAGCCCCTGAAGCTGGTCGCGCATTGAAGACATGCTGGGCTCCCAAATAAACTTAAGCGAGGCCACCAATCTGCCGCGCCAGATAAGACGCGTAATTGTCCGTCATTCCTCCGATGAAATCGAGTGCCCGCATATAAGAACGGTAGAGCGATGTCTGCGGCGATGGCGCATGAATCCCCATCAGGCTGAGGATCTTTTCAGTCTGGTAGGTCAGCTTCTGGCCGCCCTGTACATGATTATCATGCACCGCCTGGCAGAACGCATCCAGCAATACACCCAGTGTTTTGTATGCGCCCACTTCGAGCTCTGTTTTACGGGTATCTGGGAATACCCGGTCGCGAGCCAGTTTTTTCGCCTTCAGCAAACCACTCTTCACCCCAGGATCGCCATCGGCAAGTAACTCGCCCTGATAGGTGCCCGCCATGATCTGAGGGTAATGGGTGATAAATGCATTCACCGCTGAATCGATCATATTCTCCATCGCCTTGCCACGCAGCGCCGAGATTTTGCGTCGTGCCGAGGCTTCGGTGGCAAAGATCTGATCATCAAACTCCAGATCACCACACATCTCCAGCAGGATCGGTTTGATCTGATCAAAACGGAGGATACCCAGTTCAATCGCGTCCTCCAGATCAAGGATGGCGTAACAGATGTCATCAGCCGCTTCCATCAGCCAGGTCAGCGGATGACGGCACCAGTGGTTTGTCCCCAGTGACACCAGCCCCAGCTCTTTTCCGAGGCTGTTGAGTATCTCCAGCTCGGTCTGAAAGCTGCTGAACTTGCCACGTTCATCAGCCTTATCCACACCCCAGGGGTATTTCAACAGGGTACCCAGGGTTGGATAGGTCAGGCGTAAACCACCATCAAACAGGTGATTTTCGATGCGGGTAACAACACGAAAGCCCTGAGCGTTACCTTCGAATGTCTGCAGATCGAGTCGCTCGTTGGGAGCCAGGTCTTTGAGGATGGCGTTATCGGCATGGCGTCGAAACCAGTCGCGAATCGCATATTCACCAGCATGGCCGAAGGGCGGATTACCGATATCGTGGGCCAGACAGGCGGCCTGGACAATCACCCCCAGATCGTGCGGTGATACCCAGGCGGGCAACTGCTCTTCGATCAACTCGCCAACACGAATACCTAAACTGCGCCCTACGCTGCCTACTTCGATCGAGTGAGTCAGGCGGGTATGAATGTGGTCGTTGAGTACTAGCGGGTGTACCTGGGTCTTGCGCCCCAGACGCCGAAATGCGCTGGAGAACACGATGCGGTCGTGGTCTTTGTGAAAGTGGCTGCGCCCGATCTCCTGTGCAGAAAGCGCCTGGTGACCATAGCGTTGCGAGGTGAGCAGTTGATCCCAATGCATCGACATTCCGATCCTCCTTGCAGGATGATTCATCGCTTCAATCCGACGATACAGGGTGAAGATGACCAATCCCTGAAATATGAATCACTTCCCTCATTCTTCAGCGCAACGCTCAACATTGCAAGCCGCCACGTCCTAACTATGCTTTAAGCTATAGGCCCAAAAACGGAATACAGATTCAAGTTGTACTTGAAAGGAGTCAGCTAAACAGACACAAATTCCGGAGACCTACCCATGGACTCGTACCAAAGCAGCCAATTCTGTCATGCCCCCTCTCCACAACAGATTCTGGATACGATCTACCCGATGGTTCATCAACTGATTGGTGACCCGTTTTTCGATGTGCTCAGCGAGCGCTACTGTACAGAGTTCATCGAATACCCGGTCGATCCGGAGCAGTTTGGCGACCGCTTCGGCCACCTTCTTCTGCAACAATACCTGACCCATCCCGAGCTCGATAAACTGGCGATCCTGCCAGAGCTGGCACGACTGGAGTGGCTACTGCACGACTCCGCCCTGAGTGAAGATCATGAACATCTGGATATACACGCGTTGGCTGCGCTGGAGGCACAGCAGCAAGCGGACATCTGTTTTCACGCCTGTCCCAGCCTGCGCATGATGTACAGTCGCTGGCCGCTTCTGAACGTTTGGCTGGCATTTCATTCTGGCAAAATGGAGCAGATCCCCCTCGAAGGCGGCGAGCAGTGGCTGGTGATCTATCGCCCCTATGAGAATGATGCCAGTGGTGTGATGGTCGAACCCCTGACCGATCCCATGGCGGAACTTCTAGGTGCGATACTCAAAGGATATAAACTGTCAGAACTGGCGAAGCTTGGAGTGGACCTGAACCGTTATCTACCGCTCCTCGTGAAAAAACACTGGCTCGATTGCTTTACCCTGGATGAAGATCAACCTCACTGAGCAGTGCGGCATGACTGTGTATACTGCCTCTACTGAGCGTTGCGATATGCCGCTTACCTATGCTGATAGCGATCACCGTCTAGCACAAACCAGACAGGAAGGTTTTGTTAAAGATGCAGTTCTATGGCCCGATCATCCCCACCCTGCTCAACCGCCTGATCATCTTTGCCCACCTTCTGCTGGCCGCCACAAGTCTGGCAGCGACACCGATAAATCCACCCCATCCGGAGAGTACGGAGGGAATCGCCGTGGATAGTTATTCACTTCCTATCGATAAAAAAACACGCACCCGGCTGGCGCAAGTGCTGGCGGAGAAACAGCGCAGCGAACCAGAATACCGGCCACGCACCGAGCACCTGAATACAGATGGATCGCCCCGCTTCACCAATCGCCTGATCATTGAGAGCTCCCCCTACCTGCAGCAACATGCCCACAACCCGGTTAACTGGTATAGCTGGAATGAAGAGGCACTGCAGACGGCCAAACGAGAGAACAAGCCGATCTTCCTGTCGATCGGTTACTCAACCTGTCACTGGTGCCACGTGATGGAGCGGGAGAGTTTCGAAAACCTGACGATAGCCAAACAACTAAATGAACACTTCATCAGCATCAAGGTGGATCGCGAACAGCGCCCCGACCTGGACGATATCTATATGGCGGCATCCAACGTCATCAGCGGCCACGGCGGTTGGCCACTGACCGCATTCCTCACGCCAGAGGGTAAACCGTTCTTCGCCGCCACCTATTTTCCGCCCCAGCGCTTCAGTCAGCTTTTAAATGAAGTTCAGCAACACTGGCATACAGATCCAGATACCTTGATCAGCAGTGCGCAGCGGGTGCACACCACCATCGCAACGCTGATGGCACCTCAGTCTGAAGGGGAGCTTCCCAATCAGTCGCTGATCGACCAGACAGTCCAGCATTACCTGAATAACTTTGACGAGTTTAACGGCGGCTTTGGCACAGCACCCAAATTCCCACAGGAGACGGTGCTATTCCTGCTACTTAACCAAGCCGTTCAGCAGCGAGATAGCGCCCTGCTCGGCACCGTTATCCAGACCCTCGACGCCATGCAGCAAGGCGGCATTCACGATCAGGTTGGCGGAGGTTTTCACCGCTACGCCACCGATCCCGAGTGGCTGGTGCCCCATTTCGAAAAAATGCTCTACAACCAGGCACAGCTGGGCGAGCTCTATCTGAAAACCTGGCAACTCACCAACAATCCACTCTATCGCCGTACGCTGGAACACACGCTGGATTACGTATTAAAAGAGATGACCACCAGCCATGGCGCATTTTTCTCCGCGACCGACGCCGACAGCGAGGGGGAAGAGGGGCGTTTCTTTATCTGGTCCCAAGAGGAGTTGAAAGATGTGCTAAGCGAGCAGGACTATCTGCTCGTGGAGAAACTGTTTGGCGTTACCGAAGGCGGTAACTTTGAGGGCAGCAACATTCTGCACCTGCCACACGCGCTGCCCGATTTTGCGATCGAAAACCTGCTCCCATCCCAGCACTTCCTGGCACAACTGGATCAGATCCGCGAACGACTCTACAAAGTACGGGCGCAACGTATCAAACCCGGGCTGGATGACAAAGTGGTCACCGCGTGGAACGGTATGATGATCCGAACCCTGGCCCTGTCCGGGCACCAGCTGCGTCACCCCCGCTACCTTGCTGCAGCCTGGCAAGCAGGTGAACATCTGTGGCAACAGCAGCGTACAAATGAGGGACTGCTGTGGCGCGACACCCGGCGCAAGGCGAAAGGAGCGCCGGGTACTCAGGAGGATTACGCCTATCTGGCCCGCGCCTACCTGACGCTTTACGATACCAGCGGCGATCCACTCTGGTTGCAGCGGGCACAGCAGCTCACCGATCAGATGCTGGAGCTGTTCTGGGATGAAAACCAGGGCGGCTTATTTCTCTCAAACAGTGACAGCCTGACACCTTTGCGAACCCGATCACTCGACGACGGCGCTACCCCCTCCGGGAACGCGATCGCTTTTGCCCCGTTGCGTGAACTAGCAGCACGCACGGGCGACCAACGCTACGAACACAAAGCGAAAGAGCTGGTCCAACGGCTGGCGGGTGCTATCGATCAATCCCCGCTGCGCTTCAGTTACCTGTTGAGCCAATATGCGGAACAGATGGCGGGACGGTTTGATCCTCTGCAATACGGAGCTGCGGGGGCGCTTAAAGCGGAAGTGGTTGCGCTGGAGGAGGGATTCCGATTAAAGATCCAGCTGGCAGAGGGCTGGCATATTAACGCCCAGAAACCGGGGGATAAACGCCTGATCGGCGCAAAGGTGTACGGAAAATATGTAGAGAGAATTCAGTTTCCAACCGCATCACCACTTCCGGTCAACTTCAGTGAGCAACCGATCGCGGTGTATTCCGGCCAGTTTAGCGTGACCGGCCGATTACAGTCTTCAGGGGAGATAGCTGGAGAGGAATTACCTCCCCGGCTGCATTTCCGCTTTCAAGCCTGTAGCGACCGGACCTGCCTGCCCCCTGAGGAGCTGGTCATGCAGATACCGGCCGTACACTGACCTTTTGACGGGCTTAGATTCGGAACTGGTTCACCAGCCCCGCCAGTCGTTGCTCCAGCTGAGCCAGCTCCAGTGCGGTTGTAGAGAGTTTCTCAGCATTGCTGTGGGACTGCTCTGCAATATCCGCGATCTGATGGATACTGCGACTCACCTCATCCGCCACGCCGGTCTGCTGTTCAGCCGCCGTTGCGATGTGGGTGTTCATCTCGCTGATGGTACCTACCGATGAGGTGATACTGCCCAACGAATCGCTGGTGCGCTGTGCACGGTCGATCGTTTCGGCGGTATTGTCGCGGCTGCTGTTCATCACATTCACCGCCTGACGCGCCCCACTCTGCAGTTTTTCGATCATACGCTGAATCTCTTCCGTGCTCTGCTGAGTACGGTTCGCCAGCGAACGGACCTCATCTGCAACCACCGAGAATCCACGTCCCTGCTCACCGGCACGGGCCGCTTCGATCGCTGCGTTCAGGGCCAGCAGGTTGGTCTGGTCAGCGATATCCTTGATCACATTCACCACATTGCCGATCTGGTCGGCGTCGCTGTGCAACTGCTCGATCACATCGGCCGAGCTGTTTACACCTTCCGCCAGATCCCCGATCGATTCGATAGTACCGGATACGATGGTCAAACCTTCGTTAGCTGCACCATCCGCTTCTGCCGCCGCTTCCGCTGCCTGTGCCGCACTTTCGGCAACCTGTTGCACCGCCATCGCCATCTCGTGAATCGCTGCGGCTACCTGCTCGGTTTCGCCACGCTGACCGCTCACTTCGTTGTGGGTACTCTGCACCACATCGGTCATGCGATGCGACGCAGAGGACAACTCGTCCACCGAACGTTTCACATCACCCACCAGGCCATGGATCTTGTCTATAAAGCCGTTGAAGCCATGGGCCAGTTGTCCCACCTCATCCTTAGAATTAACCTGCAGGCGCTGGGTCAGGTCACCGTTGCCCTTACTCATATCCTGCAACGCATCGCTGATCTGTTGCAGCGGTTGAATCAGGGTCGAGCTGAATACGGTTGCCACAATGCCAAACACCACCAGCAACGCCAGTCCGATGCCGGTAATAAACCACATGGTTTTGGCGATCTCTTCCTCGACCTCACGAATCATCTCGCCGATGTGATCTTCCACATCATCCACGTAGAACCCGGTACCCAGCATCCAGTTCCATTTCGGGAATCCAACGGAGTAAGACAGTTTCTCCACCGCCATCTTCTTGGAGGGCTTCTCCCACTGGTAGGAGACAAAACCGCCACCCTGCTTCGCGCGCTGAATCAGATCGTAGATAATTCTTACGCCGTTCTGATCGCGCAGGTCCATCAGGTTTTTACCTTCCAAACTGCGTTTTGCACGCATCGCCAGTGCTGTACCGTCGTAGTTATAGACGAATACATAACCGTCGTTTTTCTCGCCGTAGGCCAGGCTGCGCAGAACATCCAGCGCTTCCTGCTTGGCAGCTTCATCATTAGAGCCGGCGGCATCGTAAATCGGTTTCACCGCGCTGGTCGCCAGGTCCATATACTCTTTCAGGGCCAGACGTTTGTTTTCCATCAGCTGTGAACGCGTCTGCTCAATCTCGCGTTCGCCCAACTCTTTTAATTGCATCCGCGTGACCAGCATCACCACCAGGATGGCAATCAACAACGGCACCAGGGTTAATAAAAGTATTTTGTTTTTTAAAGACATGTTTCCCATGCTCTGCACTCCAGCAACAGCATATCCCTGCTTGTATAGTTATATGGAACCTGCGAAGAGGTAGTTCCCGCGCATCCGCAGATTCATTGCGCTCGGGTTTATATAGAAGATCGTTAGGTGTTGCAGTCCTCCTTTAGCTCTACAACATTGCCGTCAGGATCGTTGATATAAAGTGACTGTCCCATGCCCTGGGCACCATAACGCTGCTCTACTTCTCCAGAAGCATACGCCTGTAGATAGTTTTTCAAACGAGCTGGATCAAAAGGTCGGACTCTAATGCAAAAATGATCCATGTTCGGGACGGATTGTGGATCCTCTGTGGCGGGAATCAGGTCGATCAGCGCGCTTCCTGCGCGTAGCTGCACCAACCCGATCTCACTAACCCGGCGCTCCTCATTACAACCCAGAACCTGGGTATAGAACTGTAATGAGCGCTCCATATCCTGTACACGCAATACCACGTGATCCAGTGCAACAACTTCAAAAGGGATCTCTGGCATTGGAATAGCCTCACCTGCGTGAAAAAGTAACTCATCTAATTGTAACGGCGGTTTGCCAAAGATCTTTATAGTCCATCCGTAGTACTGGGAATTTATCTGAAGAGCGAATACGCTATGTGTATTCATCGACCCATCTATGCCCGTTAGCCCGGGTAATACATTTCAGGAGATCACCATGTTCCGATCCTTTATCTCTGCGCTGACCTGCGTACTGCTGCTAGGGCTTTCCTCCACAAGCTTTGCCGCAACACAGGTAATACTGGAAACCAATCAGGGGCAGATTGAGCTGGAACTGAACGACGACAAAGCGCCTGTTACGGTGGCAAACTTTCTTAGTTACGTTGACGACGGTTTTTATGACGGCACTATTTTCCACCGCGTGATGGCGGGCTTTATGATTCAGGGCGGTGGTTTTACCCCTGAGATGGACCAGAAGGACACGGACGAACCGATCAAAAACGAGTCTGATAACGGCCTGCCAAATAAGACGGGAACCATCGCCATGGCCCGCACCCGAGATCCGCACAGCGCCACTGCACAGTTCTTTATCAACACCGTTAACAACAGTTTTCTGAATAACCGTCCAGGCCGTCCCGGTTATGCGGTCTTCGGTAAAGTCACCAAAGGGATGGATGTGGTACTGAAGATCAGCCGCGTACCCACCACTTCACACTTCCAGCATCAAAACGTTCCTAAAGATCCGATCATTATTGTGCGCGCCTACCGCGCAGCGCATTAAGACGATCACGCATAAAAAAGGCCGCATCGGGTGACCGATGCGGCCTTTTTTGTGTTGTCAGGATCAGGAAAGTTTCTGCCAACGCAACCGGTTGGCGTTGGACACTACCGTCACCGATGACAGTGCCATTGCGGCACCGGCAATCATCGGGTTGAGCAAAAGACCGGTTGCTGGAAACAGTACCCCAGCCGCTACCGGAATCGCCAAACTATTGTAGATGAAGGCACCGAACAGGTTCTGCTTAATATTGCTCACCGTTGCACGGGATATCGCAATGGCACGCACCAATCCCTGAAGAGAGGCTGCCATCAGGGTTACGTCCGCTGTTGCCATAGCGATATCGGTGCCGCTACCAATAGCATAACCGATATCCGCCTGGGCCAGCGCCGGCGCATCATTCACACCATCACCGACCATCGCTACCACGTGCCCCGAACGCTGCAGTTTCTCAACCTCGGCTAATTTATGCTCGGGACGTACCTCAGCGATCACCCTGTCGATACCGACCTGACGCGCCACAGCATTGGCGGTCGCCTGGTTGTCGCCAGATAACATAATCACCTGTAAACCCTGTGCTTTAAGATCTCGGATCGCCGCCGCTGAATCGGACCGTACGGTATCCGCCACCGCAAACAGGGCCGCCAGTTCGCTCTCGACAGCGACATACACCAGCGATTTAGCGTCATCACTAAACGCGTGCGCCGCATTGGTAGCCAATGAAACATCCACGCCTAGTTCATGCATATACACCGCGTTACCGATGCGTAGCTGATGGCCCGCCACCTGCGCGCTCACCCCTTTGCCGGATTCCGCATTAAAAGCCTCTACCGTCTGTGTCGCACTGCCCAAATGCTGAACGATAGCTTCCGCCAGCGGATGTTCTGAGCGAGCTTCCACCGCGCTGATCCACTGGTTCAGCTGATCGACCGGGTAGTTTTCAGATAGATAAAGCTGATCGGTGACGCTGGGTTTACCTTCGGTGATGGTACCGGTCTTATCCAGCACCACCGCCGTAATGTCCTGCGCGCGTTGCAATGCATCGCCATTTCGGATCAGTACGCCCTGTCGGGCAGCACGCCCCACACCCACCATCACCGACATCGGCGTAGCCAGCCCCAGCGCACAGGGACATGCCACAATCAGTACGGTCATCATGGTGACAATGGCATAGGTCAGTTGTGGCTCAGGGCCCCATAACCACCAGATCAGCGCAGTGATCAGGGCAATACCTATCACGATCGGCACAAACACCGCCGCTACCCGATCCGCCAGACGACCGAGTGCCGGTTTACTGTTCTGCGCCTGACGCACC
Organism: uncultured Marinobacterium sp.; assembly: GCA_947501565.1. GTDB lineage: Bacteria > Pseudomonadota > Gammaproteobacteria > Pseudomonadales > Balneatricaceae > Pontibacterium. The sequence goes on along the minus strand of CANMWJ010000004.1, from coordinate 10,478 downwards.
GATTCAACAATCTGCGCCAGCACCGTCTGCTTACCGACCTGACTGACCTTCATCAGCAGGGTGCCGCTGCCGTTCAGGGTTCCCCCCACCAGTTCATCACCGACCTGTTTTTCAACCGCCAGGGACTCACCGGTCAACATCGATTCATCCACATGACTGTGGCCATCGAGTACCCGACCATCAACCGGTACGCTTTCGCCCGGGCGTATACGTACCTGATCGCCCGGCACCAGCAACGCCACCGGTACCAGTTTTTCTTCACTCTCACGGATGCGCAAAGCTTCGGCAGGCTGCAGTTTCATCAGCTGACGCAGGGCATCGGCGGTCTGCCCACGCGCGCGGGATTCCAGTGCCTGCCCAAGCAGGATAAAACCGAGAATCATCACAGCGGCTTCGTAATAGAGGTGGCTGGCGGCCCCGACGATCGCGTCGGGATTCAGTGCTGCCAACCAGAGCAGCCCCGTCGAGTAGATCCAGGCTGCACCTGTTCCCAAGCCGATCAGGGTGTCCATATTCAGGCTTTTTAAGCGAACACTCTTCCAGGCCCCTTTATAGATCTCACGGCCGCTATAAAACATCACAAACAGGGTGATCACACCCATCGCCGTACCGTAAAACAGTCCGGTTGGACGGCTCAAATCCGGCATCATGCCGGCCAGACCAAGCGCCAGCATAACCGCACCAACCGCCAGCGCTACACTGCTTTGGCGTACACGTTGCCGGAAATGCGCTTTTTCCGCCTCTTCCACCCGCTGCTGGTCCTGCTCATCTTCGAGCAACACGGCACCGTAGCCGGCGGCTTCGATCAGGCTGATGATTTTTTCCGGGGATTCGGCACTCTGTACCGCAGCGCTGCGGTCGGCAAAGTTGATAGAGAAGGCTTCGATGGTGTCCTGCGCGCCCATCGCTTTTTCGATGGTACGCACACAACCGGCACACGCCACGCCCTGCAGGGCAAAATGGCGGATCTGAGTTTCGCTGCTCATTGAGGTCCTTAAAACTACACGCCTGGCGTTATCAGGCTTTGGGAGTGGCTTCGTAACCTGCCGCTTCTACCAGCAGCATGATCTCATCGTCGCTTGCTTCAGCGGTAAGGGTGACGGTTTTACTGTCCAGATCAAACTGGGCGTTGATCTGGAATTCGCTTGCGTCAAAAGCGTCCTGAATTGCACTGGTGCAACCACCACACATCACACCCTTCAGATCAAAAACACGTGTGTCAGCCATAAGATTCTCCCGATATTCAGTCATTACCAATGCATCCCACAATTGAGTTATTGAGGATACATTAAATCTTCCTTATATACTAAATCCAGCGGTACAACTGCGCCTTGATAAAGGTCGTGCCTGCGCATAATAAAAAACCGGGACGATCAGTCCCGGTTACGTTTTTCCAGTGCGGTGTAGCTGCCGGAGAGGCGCATCGCGACTTTATCTCCCTGGCGGATCTCAATCACCAGATCCAGGCGTGCCCGGCCTTTTTCCGCCATACGCTCATCAAATCCGGCCACGGTTTCTGCGTCAGGAAGCTCGGTGTAGGCTTCAAAATCACCGGTTACCGGCAACAGGTATTCCAGATGGCTATCGCGGATCACCACATCATCGTCACGCCCGGTTTCGCGCAGATGCAACGTCACTATGCTCCAACCACACAGAGTAGCGACAGTCGCCAACGAGCCGCCAAAGCCGGTGCCTTTATCGTTAACGTTAGGCTCCAGCTCAGCGCCCATCGCCAGACTTTTGCCGTCGTATTTCAACGGCGTAAATCCCATGTGGTTGATCAGCGGGATCTGCCCTTTCAGCCAACTCAGAAACTCATCGGCGGTCTGTTGATAATCGCTCATTTCGCCTCCCAGCGTGTTACGTACTCCGTGGTATCCACTTCCGGTGCCTGACGCACCACTTTAGGCGTGCCCAGATAGAGGAAACCAACAATCTCTTCTTGCTCAGTCAGTCCGAGCTCGCTCATCACCGTTGGGTGATACGCCATCGGACCGGTACGCCACATGGCCCCGATACCTTGCGCATGCGCCGCATACAACATCGCGTGGGTGGCACAGCCTGCAGTGATAATCTGCTCGCTCATCGGCACTTTAGGGTGCTCGGTTTTGTTAGCGATTGCCACCACAACCACTGGAGCACGCAGGGCCGCGTTGCGCAGCTTCTTCTGTTTTGCTTCGCTCAGCTCAGGATCATCCTCAAGACCAGCCTTCAGGTAGACCTCCCCCAGAGCTTCGCGCTGTTCGTTTTCCACCACCAGAAAACGCCATGGGCGCAATGAAGCGTGATCCGGTGCACGCATCGCCGCTTTAAACAGGTTTTCCATCTGCTCGGCGCTCGGCGCCGGTTCCAGCAATACCGGACAAGAGACACGGTTGTGCAGTAATTCCAGAGCATCCATCGGTCAATCGGACTCCACTTCGAATTTGTTGTTATTGTCGGCTAAGACGCAGGTTGTCGATATCATCCATTTCGGTACTGCGGAACGGGTTGATATCCAGACCGCCACGGCGCACATACCGAGCATACACGCTCAGGCTTTCCGGCTGACACTGCTGCCAGATATCCATAAAGATGTTCTCCACACACTGTTCGTGGAAATCACCGTGCTCACGGTAGGAGATCAGGTATTTCAACAACCCTTCGCGGTCGATCTCACGGCCTTTGTAGCTGATACCTACGGTTGCCCAATCCGGCTGACCGGTAACCGGGCAGTTGGATTTCAACAGATGGCTGTAGAGCACCTCTTCGATCACCTCATGATCGCTGCTCAGCAGACTGGCATCAGGTGTGTAGCTGTCGATCTCCACATCCATATCGTCGAGGCAGAAACCGGTAAACTGACCAAAAGCCGGTGCCTTATCCGGGTGGTAGAGGATCACCTGCACATCGCCTTCCGCGGCTTTGCTCAGATCGTCCTGCATCTGCTGGATAACCTGCTCATCGGACTCAAAGCGGCTCAGGTTGAAGGAGTTCAGGTACAGCTTGAAGGATTTGGATTCGATAATGTTCTTCGAATCGGCCGGGATACGGAACTCCGCCAGGCGCACATTCGGCTTACCTTTAGTATTCAGCCAGGAGACTTCATAGGCGTTCCAGATATCCACGCCTTTAAATGGCAGGCTATTACGCTCAACACCACGCTCTGCCCATTTCAGGTCACGCTGGATCGGGAACAGCAACGACGGATCGTAGCTGTTTACATACTGGGTATCCTGACCAAGTGGAGAATCGTTCAGTACTTCGTCTTGTTTCATTAGTTTCTGATTCCTTTCCCGCTTTTCAGCAGGTGCAGTGATACGCTGAACAGTATCACGATAAATAAGATGATCATGCCGTAGGCGAAACCGATACTGATGTCACTCACGCCCAGAATACCGTAGCGGAAGGTGTTCACCATATACAGGATCGGATTCAGCATCGACACCCCCTGCCAGAACTCAGGCAGCAGGGAGATGGAGTAAAACACACCGCCCAGGTAGGTGAGCGGGGTCAGAATAAAGGTCGGTACGATAGAGATGTCATCGAAGGAGTTGGCAAATACCGCGTTGATAAATCCGCCCAACGAGAACAGTACCGCCGTCAGGAACACCACACTCACGGTTACCGCGATGTTGTGGATCTGCAGATCGGTAAAGAACAGGGACAGCAGGGTCACGATAAAGCCCACCGCCAGGCCACGGGAAACACCGCCAAGCACGTAACCGCAGAGGATCACCCAGTAGGGGATCGGCGAGACCAGCAGCTCTTCTATGTTGCGCTGGAACTTGGTGCTGTAAAAGGAGGACACCACGTTACCGTAGGAGTTGGTGATCACCGACATCATGATCAGACCTGGTACGATGTACTCCATATAGTTGAAACCGCCCATCTCACCAATACGGGAACCGATCAGGTTACCGAAGATGATGAAATAAAGCGTCATAGTGATCGCAGGCGGCAGCAATGTCTGCCCCCAGATGCGGGTAAAACGGCGAACCTCTTTGGTTAAGATGGTCCAGAAGGCGACAAATAGTTCTTTAGCGCTCATGCCTTTTCCTGTGTCAGGTTCTTGTCTACCAGAGAAACGAACAGCTCTTCCAGTCGGTTCGCTTTATTACGCATGCTGGATACGCTGATCTGCTGGGCTTCCAGCGCCTGAAAGATATTGTTTAGCCCCTGAGAACGTTCCACATCGATCTGCAGGGTGTGGTCGTCCAGCAGTTCCGCCTTATAACCATCCACCTTCGGCAGCTGCTGCTGAGGCGGGGTAATATCGAGCAGGAAGGTCTCTGTGTTCAACTGCAGCAACAGCTCGCGCATGCTGGTGTCCTGAACGATGCTGCCGTGATCGATAATGGCGATGTTGCGACACAAGCTTTCCGCTTCTTCCAGATAGTGCGTCGTCAGGATGATGGTGGTACCGGCTTCGTTGATCTCCTGCAGGAACTCCCACATGGAACGGCGCAGCTCAATATCCACACCTGCTGTTGGCTCATCCAGAATCAGCAAACGCGGATTGTGGACCAGCGCACGGGCAATCATCAGACGTCGCTTCATACCACCAGACAACATGCGTGCACGCTCGTTACGTTTCTCCCACAAACCGAGCTTGCGCAGATAAAACTCCGCCCGTTCATGCGCGGTTTGCAGCGGAATGCCGTAGTAACCTGCCTGAGTCACGATGATATCGATCACCTTCTCAAACATGTTGAAGTTGAACTCCTGCGGCACTACACCCAGGCACATTTTGGCGCGGACCAGATCCTTTTCCAGATCATGCCCGAAGATAGATACTCTACCCTCGGTCTTGTTGACCAGTGAGGAGACAATGCCCAGCGTGGTGGATTTACCCGCTCCGTTGGGGCCCAAAAGAGCAAAGAAATCCCCCTCTTCCACCTGCAGGGAGATCCCTTTCAGGGCTTCAAAGCCGTTGCCGTATACTTTCCTGAGATTTTCAATCGATAGCGCGATGGTCATAAACTGATCCTGTGAAACCGGTGGCTGATAGATGTGGGCAGCCACCAGACAATTCAACGCCTGCAACAGTGCGTTGCAGTTTGCGTGGCGGTATTTGGGTCCGCGGCCAACAGCAGGCGCGTATTATAGCGTTTCCCAACGACTTTTTGGGGACAGGATAGAGTGGTCGCCCTCGCCAAGGCCCTATAGAATGAGGGGTATCGACCGATGGAGACACGCATGACCCCTTATCAGATTCACCACCTGAATTTTCTCAAGATCGCTTACAACAACTTCATCAAGAACGACCCGTTCACACGCGAAGATCTCACCAGCGACGATGCCGAGTTTATCGCCAGCTTTAAAACCCTGATCGAAGATTTCGAATCCGGCACCGGCGACGTGCGCCACGACGGTGAAGACCTGCTGGTGCGTGCATTTCGCATGTACCCCGATCTGGCCCACCTGATCGCACGCGACCTGCTTTGGTACTTTGGCGGAAGCTGCCTGCACAACATGCCGGATGATGAGATCGAGAAGTTCCAGCGTTTAGACGAGATGAGCTTTGAAGCGGAAGAGAACGGCGAAGAGTTTGATTACCTGGAAGCGCGCGCCAACGTTTTTGGCCTTAACTAATCTGTTAATCTGTGACGCCGCTTAATGCGGCGTCATAGTGCCCCACCCGTCCTTTTACCCTCTCGAAATTTCGCTCAACAGGACTGCCAACTGGCCTGGCTGCGCAACCGACTGCGTTTAGGCTAACGGCTCCCGCGTTTCCCCCTCGGGTGTACGCTCCTTAAGCGCCAACGCAAAGGTGATCAGCTCCTCGGGGGGTAGCGGCTTACTGTAGTAGTACCCCTGGATCAGACTGCATTGATGTTCCTGCAGGAAACGCAGCTGCGGTTCGGTTTCTACACCCTCTGCCAACACCTCAATACCCAGACTCTGACAGAGCACGATGATCGATCGTACGATCGACTCATCATCTTTATCCCGGCCAATATCGCGGACAAAACTCTGGTCGATCTTCAGTGTATTGACCGGCAGCTTCTTCAGGTAACTCAGCGATGAGAAGCCGGTACCGAAGTCATCCATCGACAAGGACACACCCTTTTCGCGTAGCTTATGCAACTTAGGCACCAGCAGTTCAGGCTGCCGGATCAGGAAGTTTTCAGTGACCTCCAGGTCCAGGTACGCAGGTTCCAGCCCCGTCGTCTGCAGTACATCATCCACCATCGCCAATAAGCGCTCATGCATCAGCTGCTGTCCGGCCAGATTGACGCCCACCTGAACATTTTCCAGCCCCTGCGCCTGCCACTCTTTCATCTGGCGGCAAGCCTCACGCATCACCCACTCACCGATCGGTACGATCAGGCCCTGCTCTTCGGCCAACGGAATGAACTTGGCCGGTGAAATCATACCCGCCACCGGGTGTTGCCAGCGCAACAACGCTTCAACCCCCACCAACTGACCGCTAAGGCTGTCGATTTGCGGCTGGTAGTGCAGGTGCAGCTCGCCCATCTCCAGCGCTTTGTGCAGATCATTCACCAGTGAGAAACGTTCATCGCGTTGATCGCCCAAGACCTGGTTAAACAAGCGCCAGCGGTTTTTACCGTCATCTTTCGCCTGATAGATCGCCACATCCGCATTGCGGGTCAGCGTTTCTGAGTTAACACCATGATCCGGCGAGATCGCGATACCGATACTGAGGGTACAGTAGACCTCAAAACCTTCTACCTGAAACGGACGCTGGAAGGCATGCAGGATCTGATCGGCGTAGCACTCTAACTCCTCCCCAATGCCGCTGTACTCCCAGATCACCATGAACTCATCACTGCCCATCCGCGATAAGCGACTGCCGCCAGCACCGACCACCTGCTGCAGTCGTCGTGCGGCCTGCTTCAGCAACTCATCGCCCACCAGGTGCCCCATGGAGTCATTTACATCTTTGAATCCGTCCAGGTCACAGAAGAAGATCGCCACTTTACGCTGCTGTGTCCGCGCGCGGTTCAGTACTTCGGTCAGACGATCATTAAACAGCGTACGGTTAGGCAGCGAAGTCAGCGGGTCATGATTGGCCAGCCAGTAGAGACGACGCTCCGCCTCCTTGCGACCGGTGATATCGATACCGATGGAGAGCAGTGCGGGCCCCGCCCCGGAAAGCGAGTTCAGCCGCGCGTGCATCCAGGTAATATCCCGGTTAACCCCATTATCAAATGCAAGACAGGTTTCACCCTCGATCCGGGTTACGCCACCTCGCCGGATACGCTCCAGCTTCTCAGTATGCTCCTGCCAGCTGTCCGGCGTGTGATGCAGATCGGCGAAAAATACCTGACCCAACTGCTCTTCGGAGACACGCAGCAGCCGTCGGCCATAATGATTGAGGGTTTTCACCCTGCCCTCTTCATCCTGGGTCAACACAACCGCCTGTGCTGTGTTCAGCAGGTTCTGAACAAAATCACGTTCACGTTCCAGGGCGTCAGAACGTTCCTGCAACTTCTGGGCGCGCTGCAAAATGGAGATTTCAAGGCGTTGCAACTGATCTGTCAGTTCTAAGGTACTGGACGCCAGGAGATCAAGTTCATCGTAGGAGCGCTTACCGCGTTTTTGCATCGGTTGCAGCTCTCTGCGCACCTCTTCAAAACTGCTTTCGGCCAGTTTTGGCAGCTGTCGTGCGATGCGCCCAAGGTGGTTCATCGAGCTACGTAGCACCGATAACTGCAAAACCGCTGCGGCCAGGAGCCCTCCCACCACCAATGCCAGACTGCCGAGAAGCTTTCGGAACATCAGTTGGTGATCTTCGGTCAGGTCATCAATCAGAACCCAGAACGCCACATCGTCCTGCACCCCAGCAGGTACTTTCAGCACCACCTCGTAACTGCGGCCCTCATACTCAACCTCGTAAACACCACCCTCTTTCGAGTAGGGGTACTGAGCCGCCAGGGCCTGCAGCACCTGTATATTGAGGCTTTTCTGGGTGAGGTACTTAAGGCTAAGGCCCCATTCAGGCAGTTCGCTGCTGCCCTCAGGCATGCGGAACGCCAACCCGATATCACGCCCACGTTGACGGTTAAAGGACAGCACAACATCAATAAGGGTTCGACCGACGACAATCACCCCGGTCCGGTTACCGCGCAGTTGAACCGGCAGTGCGACATAACGCAGGCAGTCGACGGAACAATAAAGGTTACGTACCGGCTTTTCGGTCAGCAGTACGTCGCGAACCACATCAGCGGAGAGCGGAATAGACATCCCGCGCCCCTCAACCATCCGGGCCTTGTCATCATAAAGGTAGATAGAATCCAGCGAGCCGTTCAGTGAAAAGCGGTCAAAGTTCAGGTTGATGCTCTGACTCAGGATGATCAGGGGATCGGAATCCTGGTCCGTTGGCTCAAGCGACATCAGCGGCAGGATCTCGCCCAGTTCCAGCAAACGCTGGTAGGAAGTAGCCACCAGCCCTTCAACCACATCCAGGTCGCGGCTGTTCAGGCGCTCACGCTCCTGCTGGAACTGCTCCTGCTGCTGCCGATACGAAAGAAACGAGTAGGCAGTTTGTACCGCAAAGAGAACCGCCACCAGCATCGCAAACGTCTTCCAGTGCAAGCTGACAAAGCGTTTCTTCTTTCCTTGTGATGAGTTCCCAAATTCTGACATGCGTCCTAAAACCTGTAAGTAGCCTGCAGGGCATAGAGGTTCCATTTCTTAACCAGGTCGTTCTGCACTGGGTTATCCTGCTCCGGTAGCCAGGCGGTGCCTGTAACACGGTGCCATTCAAAGCGCACCAGCCACTGAGGATTCGGGCGCCAGCCCACTCCCAACGTAAAATCTTTAGCAAACTGCGTGTGCGCAGGCTTACCTAAACGCGCGGCTGCTTTAAGGCCGTTGCGGTCATCGATATCAAAATACAGCTCTTCATAGCGCACGACCGCGCTCCACTCGCGATCAATCCGATACTCTGCCTGCACATAGCCGGCTTCATAGCGGTTGACCGGGTCTGAGGTAAAGATGCCCCGTAGCGAACCCCAGGAGAGTTTCTGTCGCGATAGCTCGGAGGTAAAACTCCAGCGCTCGAGGTTATATTGCAGCGACACCAGATAAGCATCGATATCGATATGACCATCCTGTGGTGCGACAAATGGCAGCGTCCCAGGCAATGCGGCCACACTCGCCTCGTCGGCATCAAAATCCAGACGGAAGCGTCCCATAGTGACACCCGCACGCCAGCGCTGGGTGTTGCTATTATATATCGTGCGCCACATAAACCCTTTGTCGCCATCCAGCTCACCGGGCCAGTTGTCGCTCAGGTAGGCGTATTCCACGGATCGTTCCGTATTCGGCTTACCCAATAACAGGTCCGTATCCAGCCAACCACCGGAAAACTGTCGCGAGCCATAAAACTCAATACCGTCCGAAGACAGCATCATGTCGCGGGCAATATCAAAATAGATCGCCTGTGGCAGCATAATACTCGGGCGCGTAAAGGCGACATCGCGGGTTTCATTGTAGAAACCGAACGGATTCTTGATCCGGCCGACACGAACACCCGTACGCCCATCTTCGCCACCACCAAAGCGATAATCCAGAAGCGCATAATCTATTCGGGGATCGCCATCCTGTACTTCACCGGCACGACGCGACATCAGCTGGCCACTCACGACCAGGTCATTCACCGGATTCCAGGTTGCGTTCAGCGCAATCTCACGAAAATCCGGACTGCCTGACGCGCTGTTGCCATACACATTGTTATGATCAGAATGGAAATACCCTTGGGTAACAAATCCATTCCACTCCCAATTACGCAAAGGCTCAGCAAGCGCGCTATGGCAACACAGCGCTCCGCAGCAAAGGGCGAAGAGTGATTTAGTAGACATCAAGCTGCTTCACCCCCGTTTCGTTCTCCTGTTCCTTGGACAGATAACCTACTGCCCCCTCGACAGTACGGAGTTTTTCCAGCATCTCCTCCTCAGAACGCACCACATAAGGTGATTGTCCGGCGCCGGAAAATACTGCGCGATCCCAGATATTACGTAGCTGATAGGGGAAGATATGCAGTGAAGACTTCACAAAACGGATATGTTGCGGATGATCGTCGGGCAACACAAAAACACGGATCTGCTGACCGTCGGGCCAACGATGAATGCGCATAGCAAACGCCGACAGCAGAAACTGCCGACTGACCGAGGACTCGGCTACGCTGGTATGAACAACAACGCTCTCCGCCACCGTGAAAGGCGCAGACGCCAGCATTGTCAGAAAAACTAAGGTTCGGAGAATCCTCATTTCCAGATCACTTCCGCTGTGTTAACCCACTCACCTTCCTGTCTGGTGCGTTGAAAGTACACTCAGGATGACCGATAACAAATACAGGAAGATTGCACAGATCTATTTTAATGCAGAAAGCGACAAAAGACTGCGTCTATTCTAAAAGAATTTGTATGAGGCTGATAAAGGGAAAAGTAAGGAAATGGCGTCCCATAGGGGGTTCGAACCCCTGTTACCGCCGTGAAAGGGCGGTGTCCTAGGCCACTAGACGAATGGGA